>JAXKEA010000062.1:0-14068 GCA_036551635.1 Collinsella sp. | reverse complement strand
TCCCGCCGGTTCGACCGGCGCGCCACGGGTCAAGATGCACTAGGCCTGGACGAAGTCCGGGCCCGCGCCTTTAGACGCGAGCCCGGGGCCCGTGGGTTATACCCTAAGAGCAAACCACCCTTTTTAAGGGTGGTTTTGATTATTGATCCGTTGGGGACGGAGGAAAACGGATCACTTGTGGCTGGCAAGAGGCCTGGTTCGTAATGGTCTGGACAGTTAGTTCAGATACGTATAAATCTGGGGCAGCTTGGGATGCGTTTTGAGCAATTTTTGATTGGGATGGGGTTTGAATGGGTGTTTGGGAGGGCGAGCGGGACGTTTACATGGTCTCAGGGAGCCCAAATTAGTTGAAACAGGGGTGTTCGTGCCTAATCCAGCTCTAGGATTTATACGTATCTGAACTAACTGTCCACCCCAGTCTGGCGGCTGCCGATTCGGTGCGGTTTGAGACCGCTATTCGACCCCGTTGCGACCGGTGGTACTCTTGTATCCGTTTGAAATCGAGCGAAGGAGTGCCGCTATGGAGCAATCGAGCCTGTTTGGTGACGGCGTGGACATCGATACCGAAACGCCCGCGACCGCGGAAGCCACCGCACCGACCGATGCCCGTGCCCAGGCGGCAGCGCGCGCGGCCGAACTGCGCCACGAGCTCGACTACCACGCCTATCGCTACTACATGCTCGATGCGCCCGAGATCACGGACGCCGCCTTCGACAAAATGCTCGTTGAACTGCAGGAAATCGAGGCCACCTACCCCGACCTGGTGACGCCCGATAGCTATACCCAGCGCGTGGGCGGCTACGTGAGCGAGCAGTTTACGCCGGTCACGCATATGGCGCGCATGTATTCCATGGACGATGCCATGGACCTGGACGAACTCGACGCGTGGCTCCAGCGCACTGAGGATGCCCTCGGTGCCGGTAGCGTCACCTATACCTGCGAGCTTAAGATCGACGGCCTGGGCGTGGCCCTTACTTACCAAAACGGCACCTTCGTACGCGCAGCCACACGTGGCGATGGCACCACGGGCGAGGACGTGTCGCTCAACGTCCGTACTATCAAGGATGTGCCCATGCACCTGTCCGAGCCGGCGCTCGCCCACATGGGCGCCGACCGCGAGCGCACCATTGAGGTACGCGGCGAGGTCTATATGCCCAAGGGCAGCTTTGTGCGTCTGAATGAAGAGGCCGATGCCGAGGGCCGCGACCCCTTCGCCAACCCGCGCAACGCCGCCGCCGGCAGCCTGCGCCAAAAGGACCCCAAGGTCACGGCGCGCCGCGACCTGGCCACCTTTATCTATGCCATCGCCGATACCGACCCGTTGCACGTCCACAGCCAGCGTGAGTTTCTCGATTGGCTGCGTAGCGCCGGCTTTAGCGTCAACCCCAACGTGGCACGCTGCGCCACGCCGGCCGAGGTCCACGAGTTCTGCGCCCAGGCCCTCGAGCACCGCGGCGACTTGGACTACGACATCGACGGCGTGGTCGTAAAGGTCGACAGCTTCCAGCAGCAGCTCGACCTGGGCTTTACCGCCCGCGCGCCGCGCTGGGCCATTGCCTTTAAGTTTCCGCCCGAGGAAAAGCAGACCGTCCTGCGCGAAATTCGCATCCAGGTGGGCCGCACCGGTGTGCTCACACCGGTCGCCGAGTTCGACCCGGTGACGGTCGCCGGCTCCACCATCGCGCGCGCCACGCTGCACAACATCGACGAGATCCGCCGCAAAAACGTGCGCGAGGGCGACACTATCATCGTGCACAAGGCGGGCGACGTAATCCCCGAGGTTGTGGGCCCGGTGCTCGACAAGCGCCCGGTCGATTCGGTCGACTGGCACATGCCCGAGGTCTGCCCCGTGTGCGGCAGCCCCGTTGTCCACGAGGACGGCGAGGTGGCTTACCGCTGCGTCTCCATCGACTGTCCCGCGCAGCTCAAGGAGCGCCTGCTCCACTGGGTGAGCCGCGGCTGCATGGACGTCGACGGCCTAGGCGACGAGATTGTCAACAAGATGATCGCCGCCGGGCTGATTCACGACGTCGCAGACTTCTACCAGCTCACGGTCGACGATATCGCCGGCCTGGACACGGGGCGCACCTATGCCAGCTCCAACAGCAAAAAGGGCGTCAAGAAGGGCGACCCCATTCCGGTGGGCCTCAAGACGGCTGAGAAAATCATCGCCGAGCTCAACAAGTCCAAGAGCCAGCCGCTCGGTCGTGTGCTGTTTGCCCTGGGTATCCGCCACGTGGGCAAGAGCGTGGGCGAGGTCATCGCCGAGCGATTCCTGTCGATTGACAAGCTCATCTTGGCGAGCGAAGAGGATATTGCCGAGTGCGAGGGCATTGGCCCCAAGATTGCGGCGAGCGTCAAGCAGTTCCTGGCCGTGCCCGAAAATCTTGCCGTGCTGGAGCGTCTGCGCCAAGCGGGCCTGTCTCTCGAGGTCGACTTGGGCGCCGCTCATGCGCAAGCCGCAGCCGACGCTGGCGTGGCAGGCGAGCTCGCCGACGCACAGCCGCTCGCGGGTCTGACCTTCGTGCTCACCGGCACGCTCATCAACCGCACGCGCGACGAGGCAGGCGCGGCGCTCAAGGTGCTCGGCGCCAAGGTTTCGGGCAGTGTGTCAAAGAAGACGAGCTACCTGGTTGCCGGCCCCAAAGCGGGCTCCAAGCTCACCAAAGCCGAGCAGCTGGGTGTGCCTGTGCTGGACGAGGACGCACTCGAGCAGATCCTGGCTACTGGCGAGGTGCCCCAGGCTTAGGACATCGATAATCAAATTAGAAAACCTCCCGGAAAGGTTGATACTTTCCGGGAGGTTTTTATTTGGGCGTGGTGGCGGGCAGCATGATCTGCGTCATGTAGGTTGCCGAGGGTGACCCTGCGGAGCGGTGTCGTTCCGGAGCGATAGAAGATTCATACAAAGCAAAGGGGCCTCGCAGTGAGGTCCCACAACGGGGCTGCCCCATTGTAATGAGTTTTATACACTTTAACATTAACATTAACGTGTATACTTAGCAGTAAAGATATATGTTGAGAGGAGCAGTTATGGTTACCGTCGCGTTTTCGGAGCTGCGCCAAAACCTTACGCAGGTGGCCGAAAGGGTTGCCAATGATGGCGAGGAGGTTGTGGTCTTCAAGCGGAGCAAGCCGTTGTTCAAAATCGTGCCGCTCGACTATCAAGGCCCGGTTGCAGTGGAATATGATGCTGCCCAGGAGCGTGGGGGCACAAAACCGACGTGCGGCTCGGACAAGCCCAAGCGTGACATGGGTACGATGTGGCATCCCAAGATCACCTGGAAGGAGATCCGTGAGATGCTCGCGGAGAATGAGGACTACCAGGAGTATCTCGATATCGTGGCTAACATGCCAAAGGGAACGCCGCTCGATACGATGACGGTTGAAGATGAAAAGCGCGTCGCGAGGGAGCGCTACCTATGAGGGCATTTCTCGATACCAATTTTCTGCTCGATTGTGTGCTGCCGGGCCGGCCGGAGCACGCAGCGGCGCAAACGATCAAGGGGCTCGTCGACGTGGGGCTTATCGAGGGCGTTGTTTCGGCCTGTTCTCTCAAGGACGCGTACTACATTCTCACTAAACAGGCAGGCGAGGCGCGCGCCCGCGAGGTAGTGCGCGACTGTCTTAAGAGCTATTCGGTAGAGCCTCTCGACCAAGAAGCTTGTTTTACCTCCGCCTATTCCGATGAGCCGGACTTTGAGGACGGCTGTATCCGTGCGATGGCCGAGCGTGCCGGCGTGGACTTTATCATCACGCGTGACCGCGCTGCTTTTGTGCGCTCGACCATCAAGACCTTCTCGCCTGCAGAGTTCATCCGTGCGTTTCCGATTCCGGAGGAGTAAAACCGCCATATCGGGGACTGTCCCCGGCATGGCGGTTATCCTGTAGCCGACGCTCGTTAGCTGAGCTATACTTCATAATTATGTACACAATTATGTTAGGAGTGTGCCATGCCTGTTTGCGTTCCAATTAAAGATATGCGGGACACCGCGAAATTCTCGGAGCTCGTTGAAACTACTACTGGTCCAGTGACTGTTACAAAAAACGGCTATAGCAAATTTGTTGTACTTCGATCCGAGGACTACGACCTCATGGTTCAGGAACAGGCTAAGGCTCGTCTGATGGCTCGTATAGCTGTGGCCGAGCGGGAGCGTGCTGCTGGCACGGCGCGTGATGCCTTTGAGGCTCTCGATGACCTTGAGGCAAAATATGGCCTATAACGTCAAGATTCTGCCTACAGCTGAACAAGAAGTTGACGATATCGTTGATTATCTATTGGGGCATGGTATTTTTACTGCCCGGCACTTTCTTGATAAATACCGTAGCCAGCTCCAGCTTCTTCAAAGTGGTGTAGTTGACTACGGCTTATCGAAGTTACCCGAGCTTGCAGTGCTTGGTTACCATGCTTGCCTCGTTAATTCTTATGTAATGCTTTATTACTACGATAACGAGGACGTTGTGATTGCCCATGTTTTTCACCAAAGCCAAGATTATGCTGCATTGGTGATATCTAGAAATCGATTCGAGTTGCTGGATGATGATTAGTAAGAACCGCCCGGAAGCATGATGCCTTCCGGGCGGTTCTTACTTTGCTGGGGCAACCGGCACCGCGATCCGCGTCACTTGGGTCGCCGGGTCGTCGCTGATGATGTCGTCGATAAGGGCGATTTCGCGTTGCCCCGCTACGCTGCCAACTTGTCAAAAGCCCCGCGTCGGTTGAGCACGGTAAACGCGACAACACAGATGACTGCCGACAGAATCGACCCGCACGGCGAAGCGATGCCCATGGGAAACAGCGTGTCGGAATAGGCGTTCGACAGCAGCCACGCGCCCGGCACGCGAATGAGCGCCACGGCCAGCACGTTGTGCGCAAAGCCGATGTAGCTCTTGCCATACGCAGCGAAAAAGCCGCTAAAGCAAATGTGGATGCCGGCAAAAATCGCGTCGAAAATATAGCTGCGCATATAGCCGGTGCCGGCCGCGACCACCGCAGAGTCCTTGGCAAAAAAGCCGATAAACGCCGGCGCCACCAGCCACATCAGCACCGTGATCAGGCAGCCGTACACCACCGAGATCGTCATGGCGTCTTTAAGCACCTGACATGCGCGGTCGCCCTTGCCCGCGCCGGCGTTTTGCGCCGTGAGCGCGCTGACGGTGGCACCCATGGAACTCGGCACAATGAACAAAAAGCTGATCATCTTCTCGACCAGGCCCACGGCGGCGGCGTCGACGAGCCCTCGGTGGTTGGCAATGACGGTGATGAACATAAACGCCACCTGGATGCAGCCGTCCTGCACGGCCACGGGCACGCCGATCTTAAGAATGCTGCCGAGCACCTCGGGCTGGGGGCGCAGGTCGCTGCGCTTAACGTGGATGTTCGTGCGGCGGCTCTTGAGCCACACGAGTGCGAGGGCAACGCTGGCCGTCTGGGCGGTTACCGTGCCGAGCGCCGCGCCCACGGGGCCGAGCCCCATGTGCCCGATAAACAGAAAATCGAGCGCGATGTTAATGATGCACGCCACGCCGATCACGTACATGGGCGAGCGCGAATCGCCCAGCCCGCGAAAGATGGCCGAAAGAATGTTGTATGCGGCGATAAACGGAATGCCGACAAAGCAGATACGCAGGTAGGCGGCGGTTCCTTCGACTGCCTCGGCCGGCGTGCCAATGAGCGCCACGATTTGCGGGCACAGTGCGAGCAGGATAGCGGCCAGCACCACCGAGACGCCCATAAAGAGCGTGATGGTGTTGCCGATGGCGGTCTCGGCGCGGTCGAAGCGACGCGAGCCCACGGCGTGGCCGACGATGACCGTCGTTCCCATGGCCAGGCCCACGAGCGTCACGGTAATGATATAGAGCGTCTGCGCGCCATTACCCACGGCGGTGATGCCGGCGGCGCCGCTAAACTGCCCCATCATGTACAGGTCGGCCATGCCGTAGAGCATCTGCAAAAAGTACGAGAGCATATAGGGCAGGGCAAAGACCGCGATGGTCTTAAGGACATTGCCGCGTGTGAGGTCGTGTTCCATGGGCGGGGCTTTCTGGCTTGGTTCGTTTAGCTACCAGTGTAGTGAAAACCCTACAACGATTGTAGAGTCAAGGTTTGTGTTGACGCCGGAGCGAAAAAAGTCTCGCGCACCATTATTCCGAGTGAATATGGACACACATCACGAGAACTCGCCGCCGGCGCTAACCTTGCAGAAAACGATTTCGGAATACTTGACACCATTATTCGGCGCGCAATAATACGTGCGTTTGCGAACAACGTTTGATGGGGGTTGAACCTGCGTGCGCAATCTCAAAATACTGTTTTCCTATCTAGGGGCATACCGTCGCGATGCCATCCTCGGCGTGTTCTTTGTGTCGGTCGAGACGGTGCTCGAGCTGTTTATCCCGGTCATCATGGCCAACATCATCGATGTGGGCGTGCCTGCGTGTGATATCAACTACATGCTGCTACAGGGTGCGTACATGTTGGTGTGCGCTGCGCTTTCGCTGGTACTGGGCTTGGGTTATGCCCGCACGTCCGCCCGCGTTGCCTCGGGCCTAGGCGCCAACCTGCGCGAGGCCGAGTACAAAAAGATTCAAACGCTCGCCTTTGGCAACCTGGACAACTACGACGCCAGCTCGCTCGTCACCCGCATGACCACGGACATCACCGTTATCCAAAATGCTGTGGGCAACGGCTTTCGCCCTATGGTGCGCGGCCCGGTGACGCTTATCGTCGGCCTTATCTACGCGCTGATGCTGTCGCGCCCGCTCGCCACCGTCTTTGCGATCATCTTGCCCGTGCTGGCAATCGTGCTGGGCGTCATCACCTATCGCGTGAGTCCGCTCTACCGCCAACTCCAGACCTCGATGGACCACCTCAACGGCGTGGTACAGGAGGACCTCACCGCCGTGCGTGCCGTCAAGGCCTACGTTCGTACCGAGCACGAGGAGGCCAAGTTCGACACCGTCAATACCGAGCTCGCGCGCACTGCGACGAAGACCTTTGGCAACGCGGTGCTCAACCTGCCGGTGTTTCAGCTGTCGATGTACGTGGCTGCGCTCTCCATCCTGTGGATTGGCGGCCGCATGATTCTCGCCGGCAAGCTGGGCGTGGGCTCGCTCACGGGCTTTATGAGCTACGTGCTGCTGATCATGAACTCGCTCATGATGATTTCCAACGTGTTTTTGCTGCTTACACGCGCTCTCACGAGCGTGGGCCGTATCGCAGAGGTGCTCGATGAAGAGCCCTTTATCGCCAATCTTGCGGGGGACCTCGCGACTGCGGCGCCAACGGACGGCAGTATCGAGTTTCGCGACGTGTCGTTTAAATACCGCGCGGATGCTGCCGAGGATGTGCTCGAGCATATCGACCTTCGCATCGAGAGCGGCTCGACGGTGGGCATCCTCGGCGGCACGGGCTCGGGCAAGAGTTCGCTTGTGCAGCTGATTGCGCGCCTGTACGACGCCACTGAGGGCACCGTGCTTGTGGGCGGACGTGACGTGCGTGACTACGACCTCGCGACCCTACGCGACGCCGTGGGCATTGTGCTGCAAAAGAACGTGCTGTTTACGGGCACCGTGCGCGAGAATCTGCAGTGGGGCAATCCGCAGGCGTCGGACGATGAGCTCCTCGCGGCTTGCCGCGCGGCGTGCGTGGACGAGTTCCTTGATCGCATCGGCGGGCTGGACGGCGAGTTGGGCCAAGGCGGCGCCGGTGTCTCGGGTGGCCAGAAGCAACGCCTGTGCATCGCGCGCACGCTGCTCAAGCATCCGCGCGTGCTCATTTTTGATGACTCCACCAGCGCGGTCGATATGGCGACCGACGCAAAGATTCGCGAGCACATCGCTCGGATTCCCGATACGACCGTGCTCATCATCGCCCAGCGCATCGCGAGCGTCATGGATGCCGATCGCATTGTGGTATTGGACGACGGTCGTGTCCACGGCGTGGGCACGCACGAGGAACTGCTAGCGGGCGACAACATATACCAGGAGATTTATGCCTCGCAGATGGAGTTTGCGAGGAACGCGGACGCCGGCGACGGCAGCGACGATGGTTGCGCGAATGATCCGTTTTCCTCCGTCGCATGCGGATCGCCCTTGGAAGGGGGTGAGCGTCATGCCTAAGACCGCAGCCCAAGCACGCCCGGCCGACCTCAAGCGCACTGTGCGCCGCTTGCTCTCCTACATGGGGCATGCCAAGTTCTCGTTGCTCGCGGTGGGCGTGCTCGCCTCCGTTGCCGCCATCGCGAGCCTCGCCGGCACCTACATGGTGCGCCCCACCGTTAACGGTTTGGCTACGGGCGGGGAGGAACTGCTCGCCAAGCAGGTCATCCTGACGGCGATCATCTACGCCGCGGGCGTGCTCTCGGCCCTGGGCTACTCACAGATCATGGTGCGCGCGGCCCAACACGTGGTGTCCGATATTCGCCGCGACCTGTTCGCGCACATCCAGACGCTGCCGCTCAGTTATTTTGACAGCACGCGCTCGGGCGACATCATGAGTTTTTTCACCAACGACGTCGACACCGTCTCCGAGGCGCTCAACAACAGCTTTGCCAACGTGATTCAGGCCGCCATTCAGGTTGTGGGCACCACGGCTATGCTCATCATCCTTAACTGGCAGCTCACGATTATCACACTCGTGTGCGATGCGGCCATTGTGCTGTATGCGCGCTACTCGGGCGCGCGCTCTAAGCGTTTCTTTGCTGCCCAGCAGGCATCGCTTGGCGACCTGGACGGATATATCGAAGAGATGGTCTCGGGCCAAAAGGTCATCAAGGTCTTTAACCGCGAGGCGGCGAATGTTGCCGGCTTCACCTGCCGCAACGACGAGCTTCGCCGCACCGGCACCGCCGCCGTGAGCTATGCCAACTCCATGGTGCCCATGACCGTCGTGATTGGCTACGTCAACTATGCCATCGTCGCCGTGGCGGGCGGCATGCTCTGCATCAAAGGGCTCGCCGATGTGGGCGCACTTGCAAGCTACCTGGTCTTTGTGCGCCAGGCCGCCATGCCCATCAACCAGTTTACGCAGCTTGGCAACTTCTTGCTCAACGCGTTGGCCGGTGCCGAGCGCCTGTTTGCGGCTATGGACCTTGAGCCCGAGGTGGACGAGGGCTGCGTGGAGCTGGTGCAGACGGGCGACGCCGCGTGGGCGTGGAAGATTCCCGAGGGCCAGGGCGTGGGCGCGTACGGGCATCTGCATGACGTGGCAGCCGTTGATGAGTCGGGCCGCGCGGTGGCCGCCGACGGCACCGAGCTCACGTGCGGCTTGGTCCCGCTTGCCGGCGACGTGCGCTTCCATGCCGTGGACTTTTCCTACGTGCCGGGCACCCGCGTGCTCACGGACCTCAACCTGTTTGCCAAGCCGGGGCAAAAGATCGCGTTTGTGGGCTCCACGGGTGCCGGCAAGACGACCATCACCAACCTCATCAACCGCTTCTACGAGGTCGATGACGGCGAGATCACGTACGACGGCATCGACGTCAAGCACATTGCCAAGGCCAGCCTGCGCGGGTCGCTCGGCATTGTGCTGCAGGACACGCACCTGTTTAGCGGCACCATTGCGCAGAACATCCGCTTTGGCAAGCTCGACGCGACCGACGAGGAGGTGCGCGCCGCTGCCGAGGCCGCCTGCGCCGACTCGTTTATCCGCCGCCTGCCGCGGGGCTACGACACACCGGTCACGGCCGACGGCGCCAACCTGTCGCAGGGTCAGCGTCAGCTGCTCGCCATCGCGCGCGTGGCCGTCGCCGATCCGCCGGTGCTCATCCTGGACGAGGCCACGAGCTCCATTGACACGCGTACCGAAAAGCTCATCGAGCGCGGTATGGACCGCATCATGCGCGGACGCACCACGTTTATGATCGCGCATCGCCTGTCCACCGTCCGCGACGCCGACGCCATCATGGTCCTCGAACACGGCCGCATCATCGAGCGCGGCACGCACGAAGAGCTGCTCGCCCAGCACGGCGAGTACTGGCAGCTGGCGCATGGCTTAAAAGAGTTGGATTAACCTGTCCGAGCACGATGCTTTGACCCCTCCGTGCCCCTCACCTCGCTTCAAACCATCACAACATTCGACACTTTTTGCCAAAATCGGGAAAAGCATCGAATGTTGTGATGGTTTTTCTGCCACTCGACCGGGTGGAATCGCTTTCTTGCGCACGAAGGTGTGCGAACCCGTGAGCAGGGGAATAAGGTTGGTTATCCGACTCCATTGGAGGGCTCATGGACCTGCCGATCGTCCTGTCCCATAAGACTGCCTGGCTGTACCACAACGTGGCGCGCCCGTCCGAGCCGCTCTCGCGAGCAAGCAGCCTATACGATGAGGACTCGCTTGCTAACGAGGCGGAGCCGACTGCGAGCCTGCCCAAATTGGGACTCGATACCAAGGGGCTGAGGGCTTCAACGGCAGTTGGGATTGTTACCGACTATCTGGTTTCGCTCGGTATTCCACGAGAAGAGCTCGATCATGTCGACACGCTCGTCAACTTCGATTTTGAGCGCTCGACGCCGGCTGGATTTAGGTGCCACGTGTTTGGGTCGCCGGTACCTCCGGGCCATCTTATCGAGGTGGCAGAGGGCCTTCTGGTGGTTGATGAGGCCATGTGCTTTGTCCAGGCGGGTTCGTGGATGAGTGAGCCCGAGCAGCTGGAATATGGGTATGAAATCTGCGCCCGATACCATTTGAATCATCTGTCAACAGGCGATTATATCGAGATGGGGCAGAGGTATACCGTTGCCGACTTGATTGCCTATTGCAATGAGAACCGATCTCGTCAGGGGGCTATACGCGCGGCTGCCGTGCTCAGGCGCGTGCACGATGGCGCGCGGTCGCCCATGGAGACGGCCACCGCAATCATGGTCGTAGCAAAGCGTTCCCAGGGAGGGCTGGGATACGCCAAGGTCGAGCTCAACCATCGGGTCAATGTTCCCAACGAGTTCAAGTATCTCGCAAAGGCCGGGTATTTCGAGATCGACGTATATGCGCCTGCGAGCGGTACGGGGGTTGAATACAACGGCTCGGACCATCTTGATAAACAGCGCAGCGCGTCGGATGCGGAGCGTATGACCGTGCTGAGCGCGCTGGGCTTTAGGATGATCGTCCTCACCGGGACTCAGTTTGCCCATCAGCTGCAATTGCATCGGGCGATGAACGCTATCGCGCTCGCTATGGGCCTTAAGTGCGACCGGAGCGAGGCATTCCAGAAACGTCAAAACGACCTGCGAGAGTTCGTGATTCGGCACTGGGACGGCAGCCTTTAGGGGCGCCTTGGCCCTTCTGCGGGGCGCTGCGGGCAGACAAACCATCACAACATTCAACGTTTTTTGCCAAAATCGGGAAAAGCATCGAATGTTGTGATGGTTTGTCTGCTGAGGATGGGCTTGGGAAGCCGGTCTTGCTCGAAGCGACCTGTCCTGTCGTACGGGTGTCGGCATGATTCCCCCGTGGGGTATTATGTTTTCCGAAGAATAAAACGCCGCGTGAGGGGAGGGCTGCGTGGACGGGCACGTGCAACATGACGGTTTTGGCCGCGATATCAACTACCTGCGCATTGCCGTTACCGACAAGTGCAATTTCCGCTGCATTTACTGCATGCCGGCCGATGGCGTGGCGCCCCGTGCACACGACGAGCTGCTCAGCGCCGAGGAAATCGCCCGCTTTGTGCGCTTGGTGGCGGGGGAGGGCATTCGCCGCGTGCGCCTGACGGGTGGCGAGCCGCTGGTCAGCCGCCGTATCATCCCGCTCATCCGTGACATCCGCGCGATCCCGCAGATCGAGGACATCTCACTCACCACCAATGGCGCTCTGCTGCCCAAGCTGGCGCCGCAGCTCAAAGATGCCGGGCTTAATCGCGTCAACATCTCGCTCGACACGCTCGACCCTACGCTCTTTGGAAAGATCACGCGCCTGGGCCGACTCGAGCAGACCATGGCTGGCATCGACGCGGCGCTGGCTTGGGGCTTTGAGCCCGTTAAGGTCAACTGCGTTGTGGTGCGCCGGCTCAACCAGGACGTGGCGGCCCTCGCACGGCTGACCGTCGACCGCCCCATCCACCTGCGCTTTATCGAATACATGCCCATTGGCGACGAGCACACGAGCTCGCATTGTGCCGTAGACCCTCACGCGCCCACACTCAATCCCGAGCTGTGGGACGCGAGCGATACCGTGCCGAGCGACGAGCTGCGGGCGCGCATCAATGCCGGGGCCGCCGCGACGGGACTGGGCGAGCTCGAGCCGCTCGACATCAACGACGCTCCTGCCGGCGCGGGCCCTGCACGCTACTGGCACTTTCCGGGCGCGGCGGGAACGGTTGGCTTCATTAGCGCCATGTCCAATCATTTTTGCGCGAGCTGCAACCGTCTGCGCCTGACGGCCGATGGCAACGTGCGTCCGTGCCTGTTCAGCGATGCCGAGTATTCGGTGCGTGAGGCGCTGCGCCGTGGTGATGATATGCAGGTACTTTCGATTTGGCGCGATGCCGTGGCCCACAAACCGCAGGAACACGCGATAATTGAGGGCACGCAACGATTTATGTCCCAAATCGGAGGATGATCATATGGCCAAGAGCAGGTACGCCGATGCCACCAAGGCCGCTCGCAGGGCCGCGATGTCTGCCCACAAAGCCACGGCTGCGGCCAGCGATGCCGTCACGGGCGCGCAGCCGACTGCCAGTGCTGCCACCGAGCCCGCCCGTGACGCCCGTCGCGACGAGCTGACGCACGTGGACGCCAAGGGCGAGGTGCGCATGGTCGACGTGTCCGACAAGGCCGAGACCCATCGCATCGCCATCGCCGAGGGCACCATCCTCATGCACCCCGAGACGCAGACCATGGTGCTGCAGGACCGCGCCAAAAAGGGCGATGTGCTCGCCTGCGCGCGTGTGGCGGGCATTATGGCCATCAAGCGCACAAGCGACATCATTCCCATGTGCCATCCGTTGCTCATTACCAAGAGCAAGTGCGACATTACGCCCATCGCTGCGGCGGGGACGCCGGCCGAGGACGTGCCCGAGGGCTGGGCGCCGGCGCGCGCGGACGGGCAGGTTGGCTTCCACGTGCTGGTTACGGCGGGCGTGACGGGCAAGACGGGTATCGAGATGGAGGCCCTGACCGGCGCGAGCGCTGCATGCCTAACGATCTACGACATGTGCAAGGCGGTCGATCGCGGCATGGAGATCGTCGACGTGCGCCTGCTGCACAAGGAGGGCGGCCGCTCGGGCGTGTGGGATCGTGTAGAGCGTCAGGCCGCTGCCGTTGAGGCCGTGGCCGCTGACGGTGCCGCGCCCGCAAGCGCACCCGTCGCCGTCGAGTCCGCAGCTCCCACTCCGGCCGTCCCCGCGATCGCGTTTATCGGCTACCAAAACTCGGGCAAGACCACGCTCGTCGAGAAGGTTATCGCCGAGCTCACCCGCCGCGGCCTGCGCGTGGGCTCGCTCAAGCATCATGGGCATCACGGCTTTGATATCGATGTACCCGCTAAGGACACCTGGCGCCATCATCAGGCCGGATCCAAGCACGTGGGCCTCATCTGCGCCACGCGCTGGGCGGAGTACGCCGACACGCGCGAGGAGGACGAGATGCCCGCGCGCGAGCTGCTGTCGCGTTACAACGATGTCGACGTGGTGATCATCGAGGGCTACAAGACCGAGGGCTTCGACAACATCGTGGTCGCGCGATCGGGTGTCGACCGTCTGCGCGGCAAGAGCTCGCTTGACCTAGTCGACGGTCACACGCTGGCCCTTGCCTGCAACGAAGCCCTGGCACGTCAGGCCTTCGACGCCGGCTTTGCGACCCGAGCTATCAACATCAACGACGCCCGAGCCATCTGCGATCTCATCCAAGACCATCTGGCCTAAAACCTGCCAAAAAGGGACAGGTTTATTTTGGCAGGTTTTAGCTGGGCAAACGTCATTTCCACCACAAATGTTAGCGCCGGAATAATTTAGCCAAATATAGTCGGCCGAGATTGACCAATCCCGGCCGACCCATTTTAGCCAACACGCCCGCATCTATGACTTTCCTATCGCATTCCTACATCCCCTCGGGCTGGATCCCCCTCACCTTC
>JAXKEA010000061.1:0-11317 GCA_036551635.1 Collinsella sp. | reverse complement strand
TCCCGCCGGTTCGACCGGCGCGCCACGGGTCAAGATGCACTAGGCCTGGACGAAGTCCGGGCCCGCGCCTTTAGACGCGAGCCCGGGGCCCGTGGGTTATACCCTAAGAGCAAACCACCCTTTTTAAGGGTGGTTTTGATTGTCTATAGAAGAAAAGCCGCTGGTTAGAGCGGCTTTTTTGTTGTGCAAAAAGGTACAGGTTTTTGTAGAGGGGTATGGAGATGCACCCATTCGCGGCGCATTTTGTGCAATCTGGGAAAACGCGAGCAGTTTACTCGTATAATGAGCAACGTCGAAAGATACAAAAACCTGTACTTTTGCGACTGCGCCTAGCTGCGAGCGAGAAGTCTGTTCTTAATGCCCCTGCATCCGCGTGCGTCGCGGAGCAAGTTAAGGGGGCGAGAGATGGAACAGACAATGCGGCGCCAAGAGCAGCTGCCCGGCGCCTTTAGTGGCGCTACTACCAACAGCCAGCATGGCCGCGTCCACTGGTATCTGGTCCACACCCCCAACGGTAAAGAGCGCGAGACCTGCGAAAAGGTCCGCCGCATTATCCCGCACGAGCTGATGCAGGACGCTTTTGTGATGCAAAAGGAGTTCTGGTTTAAGCGGGACGGCGCCTGGTCGCTCCAAACCAAACCCATGTACAAGGAATACTTCTTCGTCGCCACGCGCGATGCCGCCCTGCTCGACAAGGCTTTGGCCCAGTTGAGTTTTGGCTGCCGCATTGCCGGCAGCAGGGAGCGGGCCTATGCGCCCATGCCGGACGATGCGCAGGACTGGTACCGCAGCGTGCTTGACGACGACGGCGTGGTTCGCAACAGCGTGGCCCGCATAGAAGACGGCGTGCTGCATATAGAGCAAGGGCCCTTGGTGGGGCAAGAGGCCCGAGTAAAGAAGATCGACCGTCAAAAGCGCTGGTGCCTGGTGGACGTAGGCGAAGGCGACTCCGCATTTAGGGAGCTGCTTCCGTTGGACGTGCCCAGTAAGACGTAAGGAGACGTCGCACTGGAAATTCATTCGCAATTTGAATTCATCGATTAGGGGATCCCTGAGGACAGAGACGTGGATTTGAACTTGACTAGTAAAGAAGTGACAGAGCAAAACGCGCCGGTGGGGGCAGCGCTTGTTGCGCAGGCCATGAATGGCGGCGACGCGAGGATGCGCTACAAGGCCATGCAGGCCGTGAAGGACTGGGGCCGCACGCGCCTGGCATACCGCGCCGTCAAGCGCGCCTTCGACATCGTGTTCAGCGGCTGCGTGCTGGCCGTCATTGCCATTCCGAGCTTGGTGCTCGCCTCGGCCATCCGCCTGGAGAGCGAGGGCAACCCGTTCTACAGCCAGATCCGCGTGGGCCAGACCCACCGTGACGGCAGCCTTTCCACCTTCCGCATGTGGAAGTTTCGCTCCATGTACAAAGACGCCGACGAGCGCCTCGCCGAGCTCAAGGAACAGAACGAGATCGCCGGTGCCATGTTCAAGATGAAGGACGACCCCCGCGTCACCAAGATCGGCAAGTTCATCCGCAAGCACTCCATCGACGAGTTCCCGCAGTTCCTCAACGTGTTCCTGGGCCAGATGTCCGTCGTGGGCCCGCGCCCGCCGCTGCCCAACGAGGTGGCCGAGTACACAGAATTCGACCTGCAGCGCCTGGCCGTGAAGCCCGGGATCACCGGCTGGTGGCAGGTGACGGACCGCAACGACACCGATTTCGACGGCATGGTCCGACGCGACCTGGAGTACATCGCCAAACGCGGCGTGGTCACCGATTTAAAGATTGTTCTCCTCACAGTCGTTGAGGTCTTTACCGGTGGCGGTGCTTGCTAGATGACTGAACCGATTAGGGTAGCCCAGATTGTTGGCAAGATGGTTGGCGGCGGCGTCGAGGCCGTTGTCATGAACTATTATCGCCATATTGACCGAAGTAAAGTCCAGTTCGATTTTCTTGTCGATTCAGATTCGACGCTCGTGCCACGTGAAGAGATCGAATCGCTTGGTGGTCGAATCTTTGAGATTCCGCCCTACCAGCATGCGATTGAATATCAGCGAGAGCTTCAAAGCCTCTTTACGCAAGAGGGCTGGAAGATAGTGCACAGCCATATCAACGCGCTTTCCGTCTTTCCGCTTCGCGCCGCGAAGAAGGCAGGGGTACCCGTGCGTATCGCCCACAGCCACTCGACGAGCGGCAAAGGCGAGTTTGCAAAAAATGCCCTTAAAGGCTTTTTGAAACTGTTTTCGACAAGGTATCCAACTGATTTGGCGGCCTGTACTGAGTATGCCGGTAAATGGCTGTTCGGCTCATCCCATTTTACCGTCTTTAATAATGCTATCGATTTGAGCAGTTTTTCTTTCAATCGATCGATTAGGGATGAGCAACGTGCTGGGCTTGGAGCGCAGGACGATACGCTGGTATTGGGGAATATCGGTAGGTTCATCCCCCAGAAGAATCAGCTGTTTTTGCTTGATGTTTTCAAGGCGGTTTATGCTCAGAATCCTGATTCCATCCTTGTTATCTGCGGCGATGGAAAGTTGAGACCGCAGGCGGAGGAAAAGGCGCGCTCGCTGGGAATTGCGTCAGCGGTGCGTTTTCTCGGTCAGATTTCCAATGTACAGGACGTCTATCAGGCGCTTGATTTATTCGTTCTCCCTAGTCTGTACGAGGGCCTCGGAATGGTCGCGATTGAGGCCCAGGTCTCCGGTCTCCCGTGCATCTGCTCTGAGAGGGTCCCCAACGAGGTCGCGCTATCCGGTCGGTGCAGCTTCGTTCCGTTGAGTGCGGGCATTGAGGGCTGGTCCAATGCGATCCTTACCACACGCACAGATGTCGTTAATCGTTCCGATCCCCAAGCATCTCTGGGGCTTGAATCTTATGACATCTTTAGGGCAGCGCCCAAGCTCGAAGAGTACTATCTGAAGTTATTTGAAACGGTGAATTAATGAAAATTTGTATTTTAACGTGGCTCCATAATCAAAATTTCGGTACGTTGCTTCAGGCTTATGCCCTACAGCAGTTTTTGAAGGCAGAAGGGCATGACGTTGTCGACGCCGACTATCTTCCCTGCGTTAAAGAAAAGCTACTGAACTGGGCGATCAACCGGAACTCCTTCGATTTATTTGCTGGCAAAGCACGCGAGCTATTCAATCGCAAGAAGGAACATGATGACTTCGGATCCTCGACGGCTGACGTATTCAATCGCTTTTTGAGCCAGAACATCGAGACCACTGATCGGATTGTCGATACAGACGGACTGGTCGATTTACGGGGAAAATACGATGCATACGTCTGCGGATCTGATCAAATCTGGTCCCCTTATCTTTTGAATAGGAATTTCTATCTCTCCTTTCTAAGCGACAGCGATAAGAGAATCGCGTATGCACCCAGCTTCGGTGTCACGAGCACCACGCAGAGGAAGAAAAAGATCATTACCGATCTGATTAAAACGTTCAGCTCTGTGTCTGTTCGTGAAGATGCGGGCGCGGATTTTGTCGAATCCCTCGGTCTCGAGCGCCCTTCACAGGTTGTGGACCCTGTCCTGCTCCTGTCGAAAGAGGACTGGGCCCCGCTCATCAACGGTAAATGTCCTGAGCCCGGGAAAATCGTCTGCTATTTCCTTGGGAATAGGCCGTTTTACAGGAAAGCTGTCGATTCGATTTCAAAAGAGCTCGGCTGCGAGGTCGTGACGCTTGTCGGTTCAGGTAAAAATGCTGTCGACGAGCAGCTCAATCCGCGTTACGGGCTTGGTCCCGATGAATGGCTCGCTTATCTGGCGAGCGCGCGGTTCGTGTTAACCGATTCGCTGCACGGTACGCTGTTTTCTCAAATTTTCCGCAAAGACTATTACTGCTTCAAGAGATTTGAGGAGACCGACAAGCGCTCTCAAAACTCTCGAGTCGAGAGCCTCTCGAGGCTTTCGAATACCGAGGATCGTCTGCTAGATGGCTATGACAGTCACATGAACGCTACGGAAATCGAGGGCTATGAGAAGCGACTGTCCGACGTGGAGTCGCTCATCACGTTTTCGAAAAAATGGCTCTTGGATGCTCTTGAGCAATAGGGGGAAAGTTAGCTTGAGCAAGAACATCGACACAGTTTCTCACCGGGCCTGCTTTGGTTGCGGAGCTTGCGCGGGCAAATGCCCTTTTTCCGCTATTACTATGCGTACCTCGCCCGACGGTTTCGAATATCCCGTGGTGGACGCAGCGAGATGCACCTCCTGCGGTCTTTGCCTGCGTACCTGTCCGGCGGAAAACCAAGTCGACGCGGACTCGGAGGCCATTCGCGCCGCTGTCTTGCAGAGCGATGACCCGGACGAGCTCGCGCAAAGTTCGTCCGGCGGCGTCTTCTCCCTTCTTGCGAAACGTATACTATCGGACGGCGGGCGCGTTTACGGCGCCGCCTGGGATGGCGTCGATCACGTCAGGCATATCGGTATATCCGAGCTTGCCGAAATCGCGCTCCTGCAAAAGTCCAAATATGTCCAGAGCGATGCTAGCGAATCGTATCCCGAAGTGCTCAGCGATCTCAAATCCGGCAAGCGAGTCCTCTTCAGCGGTACTCCTTGTCAGGTTTCCGCGCTGCGTCTCTATTTGGGTAAACCGATGGATGGGCTGACAACCGTCAGCGTTGTTTGCCACGGTGTACCAAGCTCTTCCATGTTTCGTTCCTATGTTGGCTGGCTCGAGCTTCGGGAGAAGTCCGATGTCACCGCACTGACTTTTAGAGATAAATCGAAATTCGGATGGGGCCATAACATAAAAATCGAGTTATCCGACGGCAGGATTATAAAGAGGCCCGCTGCATTCGATCCCTTTTATGGTTCCTACATCAAAGGCCTGATCAGCAGATCGTCTTGCTACGGCTGTCCTTTCAGAGGGTGCGACAGTCCTGCCGACATCATCCTCGGTGATTCCTGGCGTTCTGAGTCTGTCCAAGACTGCGGACATCCCGAGAAGGGTGTTTCGGCCGTTATCGTGAAGACCGAGCGCGGGGCAAAATTGATCGATGAAATAGGCGATTACGTCGCCTACTCTAACAACGGCCTTGCTCCGGATGATGTGCTGCTGCATGAAGATCCTAATAAGCGCTCTGATCTTGTGGAGAGGCGCGATGCCGTTATCGAGCAGTTCGAGGCTACAGGATTACAAGTCTTTGATTCCGTCCTGGCGCCGAATGCGACTCTTTTCGACCGTCTGAAAATGCTGCTCCCCCCGTCGATGCGCCTGCGTGTAAAGCGGTTTGTCCGATCTATTAAACCTAGGACCGTGCATGAGTAACTTCACCACAGTGATAACGATTTGCGACCGTCCCCATATCGGGGGCGGAGCTTCAATAATCGCAATCGAAACAGCAGCTGCTCTGGCGAGGATAGGTGTCAACAGCTATTTCTTTTCAGCGTTGGGTGACCCCGATCCCTCCTTAATCGAATCGGGCGTTGTTTGTGTCAATTGCGGGCAGAACGACGTCCTGAACGGGGGCGTCTCCGGCGCTGCTCAGGGTATCTGGAACAGGCGCTCGGAAACGGCGCTGGATGATCTACTGAAGCAGCTCGATCCGAAGACGACGGTCGTCCACGTTCACTCTTGGACGCACTCCCTTTCTCCCTCGATATTCACGGCCATAGGGCGACGGGGGTTCAAGTGCCTGATCACAGCCCATGAGTACTTCCTCGTTTGTTCCAACGGTGGACTCTACGATTATGTTAATCATTGCAACTGCGGAATTGCCCCCGGTTCTCCGAAGTGCCTGCTGCACAACTGTGACAAGCGCTCATATATCCAAAAACTGTATCGATCCGTTCGCTTTTCCGTGCAGGGATATGTTTTGAGAGCGCTGCGCCCGGCTGTCGCCTTCGTTTCAGATTCCAGTCGTCGGTTGATTGAGCCCTATCTAACATGGGATGCCGAGCGATTCGACTGTTTAAATTACGTCGATGCGGACAAATTCCAGCATGGGTT
The DNA here is from genome assembly GCA_036551635.1 of Collinsella sp. Lineage (GTDB taxonomy): Bacteria > Actinomycetota > Coriobacteriia > Coriobacteriales > Coriobacteriaceae > Collinsella. The sequence continues at coordinate 5,362 of JAXKEA010000061.1, read as the reverse complement.
TGATGCAGATTGCGAGGCTTACCTATTCGTTGGTCGCCTGAGCCCTGAAAAGGGCTGCGATTTATTTTGCGAAGCCGCCAGTAGGGCCGGTGTGGACGCTATCGTCATCGGTGACGGTACCGAATTGAAGAGGCTGTCGGACAGTTATCCGGATATCAAATTCATGGGCGCGCTGCCCCATGACAAGGTGCTTTCCGTCATGACGCGGTCACGTGCAATCGTTATGCCCTCGGTTTTGCGAGAGACGTTCGGGCTTGTCGCCTATGAGGCCATGATCGCTGCCGGTCTGCCGTGCATCGTCTCTGATGTCGGCGACGCTGCCTCCTTTGTGAGGTCGAAAGGTCTCGGCGAGGTCTTCAGCGCGGGCAATGCCGAGTCGCTATCCGCCGCAATGGTCAATATGCTCGATCCCGATGTTTACTCGCGTTACAGGGGGGCGGTTGAGAAGGCGGACTTCAGCTGCCTCGAAAAGACCGCGTATGTAGAACGTCTTATCGGTATTTACGATCAGCTAATGGCTAAGCTTTAATTGGATGAAGGTTTTTAATGGTTACGGTTGTGATGTCAGTTTACAACGGCACGCGATATCTTACTGAGCAGCTAGATAGCTTAAGACTTCAGACAGTGTCTCCGGACCGAGTGCTGATTGCGGATGATTGCTCGACAGACGGGTCGTTCGATCTCATTGTCAAATATATCGAGGAACACGGACTCGGTAATTGGACCATCAACAAGAATCGCTCTAATTTCGGCTGGCGCAAGAGCTTTAAGCGGCTTCTCGACCTTGCATCTATAGACGATGGAATCGTCTTCCCGTGCGACCAGGATGATATCTGGGAACCCGATAAAATCGCTGTGATGTCCTCAATCCTCGAGAAGGACCCCTCTATCGACGTTCTCAGCTGCGCCGTCGAGCCGTTTTATGAGAGCGGCGGTAAAAAAGTAACAGTCTATGGTGCTGTCGATGATTCCAAACCTCTGGACGATTTGGAGGCCCCGGTTTTCGATAGCAAGTTTATGTCGGTACGGCGCCCTGGATGTTCGTATGCCGTAAAATCGAGTTTTATAAGGGAAATCATGCCATATTGGCAGGATGATTTTGCTCATGACGGTATGTTATGGCGCTTCTCATTACTGAAGGGGACCCTCAGACTTCTAAATCAGCCCTTGATTCGGTTCCGTAGGCATGACTCTAATGCAACTGAGATGCGACATATTGACAGGAAATCTCGTGTTGCTGAGATAGGGATGTGCTTGAGATTTTCTAAGGTTTTAGAAGAATACTGCAGTAGTAATCCTGGCGATTATCGTATATCTTCTGCGCATATAGAGCATTACGGTTCTGTTTTAAATGCCCGTTTGCACTTGCTCGTAGGTGGCCTAAAAATAAGTGATTTAGGCACCATTCTAAAATACCGTAAGTATGAACTGTCAAATCGTTCCCTGCTTGGTGACTTTAAGGCCTTAATCAGTTCCTGTGACAGTAAGTAGGTGTTTAGAATGCTTGAGCTATTTACTAATGAATTCACTATTTTGATTTTCGCCGCAATCTTAAGTGTCATTTCTCCCGTTAAAGGACTATTTTTTTCTGTTCTAGGATTGCTCGTTTTCAAAGAAGTTCTTTCTGGGCGTCTCTACAAAGTGTTTTTAAATAACGCCATTCCCATTGTCGTTATGGGCGCGATAGTTTTCTTTTCTGCTATTGCGTTTACGTCCCGAAGCATTAACGAATCCCTCCTTACGGTCTGCACGTATTTCTTTTGCATTCTTCTTGGTTATATTTACGGTAAAGCAAAGAATGATGACTGGGTTGAGTCTGCATTGCTTATGCTTCGCAACGTTATGGTGTTCGCCTGCCTATTTAGCTTTGTCCTTGAAATTGTTTTAGGTCAACGACTAGTTACAAATGGTTCCTTTTCTTTTCTGCAAACTGTAACGATTGATAATCCATCCTTGTATCGACTGCGTAGTTTTTTCGGTCATGCAATCGTATTTGGCCAAATGATAGTTATTGCTGTGGTAATTAACTATAAATTGGAGACGGGCAGGATGAAACGTCTCTTATGCTCTGTAGTTCTTTTGGTCGCTCTGCTTCTGACAAAGAGTCGTAGCGCGTGGATTATTCTCATTGCTTTAGCATCGGTGTACCTGGTCTTTCGCCTAAAGAACCCCGAGTATTCTAAATGGAATTTAATTGCCCTTTTAATTCCAGCTGTATTGCTACTCGTTTTTATTCTCTACAAGTTTGGACTGTTTAACTTTGTGGCTTCTCGATTTGGTGAGCTTGAAACTGATGTTTCATATAGCCAGCGTTCCGGAGCCATTGCCTATATTATTCATAGCTTTTTAAGCAGGCCGCTGTTTTGGCTTACTGGAAATGGTTTTGGCAGTAGTCGCGTGACTATGCTGGGCACGACGGTTGAAATTAGCGGTTTTTCAACGGTGGATAATGGTTTCCTTGCAATGCTGTATGAATATGGTTTTCTTGGAATTTGTAGCTTTGTATTCTTGATAATTTCCGCTGGCATCGGTTCGTTCAGGTCGGGTTGCGAACTCGATCAAGTACTATTTACCGTCTCCTGTATATGCTGTGCGGAGCTCATATTTTATTGTGAGCTTGGTTGGTGGGTGCCAACGGTTATCTTGTTTGCTTCCTGTGGACTCGTTCTGGGTAGAACGAGTGCTCGGTATTCAGATTTGTGCGAGTCAGGCCCATCCTTGATTTCTGAATAAATCAAGGATGTTAGTTTAAACAAACGAGGTTGAATGAATTATTCGTCTATTGCACGCAACACTATGATTGCGTTTGCTGCACAGTTTATTTCTCTATCGGTCAGTGTTGTCATGTCGCTGCTCGTGCCGAAAATCGTTGGTGTTGCTGATTATGGATACTGGCAGCTGTTCATGTTTTATACGACCTATTCCGGCTTTTTTCACCTTGGCCTGAATGATGGTGTCTACTTGATTAACGGGGGTCTCTCTCGTGATGAAATCGATAAGAGCTCAATAAAATCCCAGTATATCTTCGGTGCTTGTTTCCAGGCAGTGATTTGCCTCGGCATCACTTTTGTTTCGCTGCCTCTTGTCGATGACGCAAATCGAGTATTTGTTATCGCGTCTTTTGCGCTTTACACCGTCGTCTATAACCTGACAAGTTATTTGGGCTTTGTCTTTCAGGCTATGAACGAAACTAAGCTATTTTCGTTTTCTACAATGCTAGACAGGCTGGTGTTTCTGGCTCCGCTCCTTGTTTTAATTGGATTTAAGGTTTCGGACTACCATCCCTATGTCTACGCGTATCTCGTTTCGAAGATTATTGCGCTCATATATTGCTCTTGGATGGGCAGGGATATCCTATGTGCTAAATCAGTGTCTTTTGGCAACTCGCTTAAGGACGGTATCCGCAGTATCATCGTCGGCGTAAAGCTGATGATTGCGAACATCGCCGACACACTGATCCTCGGGGTATCTAGGTTTCTTATCGATCATTTTTGGGGTATCGTCGCCTTTGCAAAAATTTCGTTCTCCCTCTCTCTTGTCAATTTCTTTATCACTTTTGTCTCGCAGGCGAGCATGGTCTTATTTCCTGCTCTTAGGACAGGTTCTGATGAGGAGAGAGTTCGTTTTTACATTGGCATAAGAAATGCCATCGAACTCATTTTTCCTGCAATCTTTTTGTTCTATTTCCCTATGGTTTGGTTTTTGGGGGCGTGGCTTCCTCAATATGCCGAGAGTCTTAGATACTTTGCGCTCTTACTTCCGATATGCGTCTTCAATACGAAGATGAGCCTTTGCTGTACTACCTATTTCAAGGTTCTTCGTAAAGAACAGCTGCTCCTGAAGTTGAATATCGTTGCCGTTATTTGCAGCACCGTCTTTTCGGTATTCGGTGTTCTCGCTCTCGATTCACTCGATGCTGTCCTGTGTGGCGCTGTAATCTGCATTATCGGAAGGTCACTGTGGTCCGAACTATATTTAAATGAAAGGTTAAGTGCTCCGGGTTCGTCCAGGCCGTTTCAGGAGATTTTGCTTACAGTTGCCTTCGTCTTATTTACCGAGCTCATGCCCGGTGGAGTGGCGGCACTCCTGTATTCGATAGTTTATATTGGCTATCTTTTACTTAATCATTCTGAATTGAAAAACGTTGCCTCGCGTTTGAGCAGGCTTAAGCATTAGTAAATGTCATTCATCTAGATTGGATTAGGATATGAAAGGCATCATCCTCGCCGGCGGGTCCGGCACGCGCCTGTACCCGCTCACGCTCGTGACCTCCAAGCAGCTGCTGCCGGTCTACGACAAGCCCATGATCTACTACCCGCTGTCCACCCTCATGCTGGCGGGCATCCGGGACATCCTGGTCATCTCCACGCCGACGGACCTGCCCAACTTCGAGCGCCTGCTCGGGGACGGCTCGCGCTACGGCGTGAGCCTCTCCTACGCCGAGCAGCCGAGCCCCGACGGCCTGGCGCAGGCCTTCACCATCGGCGAGGACTTCATCGCCGGCGAGCCGTGCGCCCTGGTGCTGGGCGACAACATCTTCTACGGCAACGGCCTCAGCCGACACCTGAAGAAGGCCGTCGAGAACGCGCAGTCGGGCCGCGCCACGGTGTTTGGCTACCACGTGGACGACCCCGAGCGCTTCGGCGTCGTCGAGTTCGACGGCGAGGGGAGGGCCGTCTCCATCGAGGAGAAGCCCGAGCGCCCCAAGAGCTCCTACGCCGTCACCGGCCTGTACTTCTACCCGGGCGACGTGGCCGCCAAGGCACATGAGGTCAAGCCGTCCGCGCGCGGCGAGCTGGAGATCACCGACCTCAACCGGATGTACCTGGAGGAGGGGACGCTGTCCGTGGTGACCCTCGGCCGCGGCTACGCGTGGCTGGACACCGGCACCATGGGGAGCCTGCACGAGGCGGCGGAGTTCGTCCGCGCCGTGGAGCACTCCCAGGACCTGCCGGTCTCGGTCCCCGAGGAGATCGCCTGGGAGAACGGCTGGATCACCACCGCGGAGCTGGAGGAGGCCGCCGAGGCCTACGGGAAGTCGGTCTACGGACAGCACCTCAAGAAGGTCGCCGCCGGCGAGATCGTCAACAGCCCGCGCGAGTACTAGGAGGAACCCCTCATGTCTGAGATTTTTGAACCCAAGAACATCATCGTCACGGGCGGCTGCGGCTTCATCGGCAGCAACTTCGTGCACTACGTGGTCGACAACCACCCCGAGGTACACGTCACCGTCCTGGACAAGCTGACCTACGCCGGCAACCCCGAGAACATCGCCGGGCTGCCCTCCGACCGCGTTGAGCTCGTCGTGGGCGACATCTGCGACGCCGAGCTGCTGGACAGGATCGTCCCGGGCCACGACGCC
>JAXKEA010000060.1:0-20302 GCA_036551635.1 Collinsella sp. | reverse complement strand
CCGGATGCGACACTTGAAGTGTCCATCCTCGCAGTATCCGGTTCTCAAGGTGCACGCTTTGCGGCTCATCCGGTCCGACCGGGCCGCGCGGCAAGGAGATATATTGCCAGACCGGAGGGGCCCCGGGGGCGGGAATCTGGGAGTACACATTTCCTACACATCTTGGGATCCGACTAACGTTTGCCAGCCGTTACCTACCGCTCGCCGAGCATCTCTTTATATAAGGCAGTCTCATGGTTAAAGCGGATACGTCCCCCTAGCTAAAGCACAGCCAGCATCGAGCAACTCATCACGTTCTTCCACCGAGAACCCCTCGGCGTAGACGCGCACCACTGGTTCGGTCCCGCTAGGACGGACCAGCAGCCATGTGTCATCCTCGAATGCCAAACGCAATCCATCCATATGACTAACGTTTTGCGGCACCTTGCCACAAATCGACTTGGGGTTTACGCCCGGCAGCAGGGTTCGTAACGTTTCGGCATCTTCGGCCTCAAGGCGTAAATCGCGTCGACCGTAACTCGTCTTACCAAAACTGTCCTCGAGTTGGTCGACCAGAACGCCCAAAGGCGCGTCCGTCTTTGCCATAAGCTCACACAGAATCAGACAGGCGAGGATTCCATCGCGCTCGGGCATATGCGCGGCGATGCCGATACCACCGGCTTCTTCGCCGCCTATGAGGACGCCGCCCTTCTTCATCTCCGCCGCTATATATTTGAAACCGACTGGTTTGACGGTCACGCGGCAGCCAAGCGCCTCGGCAATGCGACGCACGAGCGTCGAGCATGAAAGGTTGACGACGACGCGCCCCTCCAAGTTACGAAATTGAACTAAGTCGCCCAAAACGAGCGCCATGATCTGATGCGGATGTATATATCTGCCGCGCTCGTCAACCGCGCCGATACGGTCGGCGTCGCCGTCGGTCACCAGGCCAGCGCAAGCTCCGTCCTCGATAACCGCGCGTTCGCAAGCGTCCACCCAAGGCTCAACGGGGTCGGGGCAGATATCTTCTTGGTCAGACGCCTGCCCGGCGTGAATCTCGTGCACCTCAATGCCAAGCTCGCGCAGCAAGTCAGCTAGATAGCCCTGGGCTGCGCCGCCCATGGGATCAACAACCACGCGCAGGTGCGCGGCGCGGATGGCTTCGGCATCGACAAATGATGCCACCGCCTGCATATAGTCAGGAATGATATCCGCGGTGCGATATTGCCCCTCGATCCCCATTGGCTCGGGAGCCATGGCCTCTTCGAGCTCTTCGATGACATCCTGGTTGGCGGTCGAGCCGTCACCCATGCGAATCTTGAGGCACAGATAACCCTGCGGATGATGGGACCCCGTCACCATGAGCGCGCCGCACGCCTCACCGTCATAAGCCGCCGCCCACGTAAGGGCAGGGGTCGGAACAGGTCGCGAAGCGAGCACGGCGTCCAGCTCGTGCGCTGCTAGCACGCCCGCCGCAAGCTCAGCGAACTCGCGCGCCAGGGGCCGGGTGTCGAACCCTATATATACCGTTTTGCCCGGATTGGTCTTTTGCCACAACTCGCCGACGGCATCGGCGATACGGGCAACGTTATCGGCAGTGAAGTCCTCATCGACGCGAGCGCGCCAACCGTCAGTTCCAAAATGAATTATCGCGCACACGCGCAGACACCTCACAGTGTTTGGATCATGGTACGCATGGGGTATACCCGCAACATGCACTCGGCAACCTGCCGGCACCAGCATTCACCATTTGGGCAAATGCTGCCGAGGACATGCAGGCAATAAAAAACCGCCCCGTATGGAGCGGTTTTGCCCTTTATATATCGAGCGCCTCGGCCATCGCTGCCGTAGTGATTGCCGTGGTTCCACAGCAACTGCCCACCATTGCGGCACCGGCATGCCTCCATTCGATGCATGCGCGCGCGAAAGCTTCGGGGTTCTCGTGCCATACGGGGCCATCCTGAGTCTGGACCGGATCGCCCACGTTGGGACGCACCGTGACGGGAGTAGTCGCCGATGCAACCATCCTGGGCACCGCCGCATTCGCGGCCGCAAGCGAACAGCAATTAACACCAACCGAGTTTGCGCCGTGTTTTTCGGCGTACAAAACGGCTGCCTCGATGTTGAGGCCATCGCCCAACAGGTCGCCTTTATCGTCAACGACAAAACTCACCAGAACAGGCATGCCGTCGGCGGCATCTCGAGCGCCGGCAAGCATGGGCTGCAAATTACGGATAGACGTCACCGTCTCGATCAGCAGACCGTCAACGCCGGCATTGAGCAAGGCGTGCGCCTGTTCGCGCGCAATGCCTCGGATCTCACGAAACTCGGCAGAGTCCTCGGCAAACCACTCAATACCGATCGGACCCATCGAGCCCAGCAGCAGCTGAGGGTGCGCCTGGCGGGCATCGTCGACGGCCCCGCGATTGACCTCCGCCACGGACGGCGCAATCTGGTCGTGCTTGAGGGCATAGCTTGATGCCTGAAAGGTATTGGTAATGAGTACCTGCGCGCCGGCGGCGACATACAAGCGATGGATACGAGAAACGGTCTGCGGCTCTGCCAGATTCCAAAACGCCGGTGGAATATCGGCGGCATCGTACTCACTCAACAGAACACTGCCCATGGGGCCCTGCGCCAACAAGGTCTCGCTCGACAAGCGGCGCGTAAGTTCCTCGGCACCAAAGCGGTTGTAATAACTCGTATCCATATATATCCCGCTATTCCTCGACGCTGATTCCCTGCTTTTCGAGATAGGCGAGCCAGCGGCTCATCGTGTCCTCGGATAGCGCATGCTCCATCATGCAGGCCTCGGAATCGGCTCGCTCAAATTCGACACCGAGCTCCTGAACCAAAAACGTGCGGATGAGGCGATGACGGTACCAGATAGCCGTGCCAACCTCGCGGCCGCGATCGGTCAGGATTACCTTGCCATAGTGCGATTGCTCGACAAGCTCGGATGCCTTGAGCGCCGAAACCGCTTTATTGACCGATGCCTTGGAGACGCCAAGGCGCTGCGCGATGTCGACCGATCGCACGCCGTTGGTTTCCCCCTCTTCGCTTTCAATGCGAACCATGCACTCCAAGTAGTCTTCGTTCGCCACCGTCAGATGTAGTTCGCGCGAGCTATTTGTCGTATCCATGATCTTCCGTCCCTTCTGCATTCAATGGCTGATTCTACCCCATCCAAGCGTCGCGGTATGCCGTGGCATACCGTGCTAGAGTTCTTGTTGCACACGACGACCAAGATTGGAGCGGTCTTTATGGAAAACACCACCACGAACCCCGATGTCCTCGAGCGCTTTTTGCGCTACGTCCAGATCAACACGCAGTCCGAGGATGCAAACTGCGACCAGGTACCCTCGAGCGCCGTTCAGTTTGACCTTGCCAACGTGCTGGCTGAAGAGCTGCGCGAGCTTGGTGCGGAAGATGCCCACGTGACCGAGCATGCCTATGTCTGCGCGCATATCCCCGCAAGTGCGGGCGCTGAGGACAAGCCCGCCCTGGGCCTGATCGCCCATCTCGACACCACCGAAGTTGCACCGGGCGCCGGCGTGAAGCCGCACATCGTACACTACGAGGGCGGCGACCTGGTCTGCGGCACGGTTGACGGTAAGCCCGTTGCCATGAGCACCGCCAAGCTTCCCGCCCTGAACGACCTCGCGGGTGAGGACCTGGTCTGCAGCGATGGCACCACGCTGCTGGGCGCGGATGACAAGGCAGGCGTCGCCGAGATCATGTCGCTTGTCGCGCGTATCGCTCAGGACCCTTCTCTGCCCCATCCCGCACTCGGCATTTGCTTCTGCCCTGACGAGGAGATCGGCCACGGAGCCGAGCTGTTGGATATCGATACCTTTGGCTGCAAGTACGCCTACACGGTCGACGGCGGCCCCATCGGCGAGCTGGAGTGGGAGTGCTTTAACGCCGCCGAGGCGACCGTCCGCTTTGAGGGCCAGTCCATCCACCCGGGCGACGCCAAGGGCCGTATGGTCAACGCAGGCAATCTGTTCTCCGACTTCAACGCGTTGCTCCCCTACGTGCAGCGCCCGGAGTATACGGAAGGCTACGAGGGCTTTTATCACCTTGAGGGTGTATCTGCGACCGTCGATCACGCCACAGCGCGCTATATCGTCCGCGACCATGACGCCGCCAAGTTCCAGCAGAAACTCGACCTTATTGATGCCGCCGCCTCGATGCTCAACCAGCGTCTGGGTGAGGAGCGCGTGACAGTCGAGATTAAGCAGCAGTATCGAAATATGGCCGAGATCGTTCGTGACTATCCCGAGCTTATTGATGTTGCCAAGGAAGCCTACCTTGCCTGTGGCGTTGAACCCCAAGTGCTGCCGATTCGCGGCGGCACCGACGGCGCGCAGCTGTCGTTCCGCGGTCTGCCCTGCCCCAACCTTTCCACCGGCGGCTATTGCTACCACGGCGTCAACGAGTTCGTCCCGGTCAGTTCGCTCGTCAAGATGACCGACGTCCTCCAGGAGCTCGTCGCCCGCTTCGCGTAAAGAACTCGAACAATCCAGTTCAATAAAATCGCCCCGTTCTCAAAACCGAGAACGAGGCGATTTTTGGTGCAAAGGGAGTAGTCAGCATCGCAGGTTGAGCCAACGTCAGCGAGCGACGTTCAGAGCGAACAAGTTGGCATGAAAAAGGCAAGGCATAGACCTTCTGGTCATGCCCTGCCTTTTGAATGACAAATTGTCGCCCTGGGCGGTGCGCAGCGTCGGCCGGTCCGCCGTTCGGTAGAACGGCGGAACTAATAGTTGGCTTCGTAGCCGTTGCCGTCGCCGGTGGGCTCTTCGTAGTAGTCCGAATCGCTCGAATCGCTTGAGTCATCGGAATCGTCAGAGCTGACCGATGAGGTTGCGGTACCGTTTGCGTAGTCGTCAGACGTGTTGTTGTTCAGGTCGCCGATCGTAGAGCTGGAACCGTCGGAAAGACCCATGGTGTTGGGACCCTTGGGATCCTTGCCGGCATCGACGCGCTCCATCATTTCCTTGAGCTCGTCCTCGTAGACAAAGACGTAGCTCACACCGTCGATCATGGTGCTGTCGTCGGCGTACGAGGGCAGGTTGGCCGAGTAGATACCGTCGACATCCATACCGCGCATGACGTTGACCGTAGCCACGATATCCTGAACGCTCATATCGGTTACGAGCATATCGGACAGCGAATTAACCAGGCCAAAAATCTTCGTGGCATCGAAGTTATTGAGAATCTGGTTGGCAAGGGCGCCAAGCACCTGACGCTGGTGGCGCATGCGCGTGTAATCGCCGTCGGCATAGGTGTAGCGGCAGCGGGCATAGGTAAGGGCGGTGGCACCGTCCATATGCTGCTGGCCAGCGGTAATCTTAATATCCAGGTGCTCGGGGTCGTCAACATCATCGGTTGCGTTAATGTCGATACCGCCAACCGAATCAATCAGCGCCTGCATACCGTCGAAGCTGACCTCGGCATAGTGGGAAATCTGAACACCGCACAGCTCGTTGACCGCCTCGACCATGGCCTCGGCGCCGCCAACGGTATGGCAGGCGTTGATCTTCATGGTCTCGCCCTTGTACTCGACCTTGGTGTCGCGCGGAACGGAAATGAGCGTCGCCTGCTTTTGCGTGGGGTCGATGCGTGCCAGGATAATCGAGTCGGCACGATACGTATCCTCGCCCGGACGGCCGTCGGTGCCAAGAAGCAGCACGTAGAACGGATCCTTTGCCTCATCGGTGTCAACCAGAACCCGACGCAGATTGTCGGTAATGACATTAGAATCGCCGAGCTTGCCCATAATGGTGGCAAACCACAGGCCGGCAGCGGTAGTGGCACTCAGCAGCACGCCAAGCACGACAATGAGCGCGACGTGACGAATCGTGTGGCTACGACGACGTTGACGAGCGCGCTCGGAATAGCGAGCCACGTTATCGCGACTGTAGATCTTGGCCTGCGCACCAGTTGAGGGTCTTCGGGCGGTGGTATCCGCGAGGGGCTTTTTATTAAACATAGGCAACCTGTATTAGTAGATGACGGGATCGGGGACGGTAGCATGCTCGACATGCGCGCCGAGCGCCTGCAGCTTTTCGACAAACTGCTCGTAGCCGCGCTTGATGTGATGGATGGCCGAAACCTCGGTCGTCCCGTCGGCGATCAAGCCCGCTACGACGAGGGCCGCTCCGCCGCGCAGATCGGGCGAGGTAACCTGTGCACCCGAGAAGCCCTTGACGCCATGAATCATGGCATGATGGCTCTCGATACGAATGTCGGCACCCATGCGCACCAGCTCAGAGGCAAACATAAAGCGATTCTCGAAGATGTTTTCGGTAATAACAGAACTGCCGTCGGCAAGGGCGGAGAGCACCATAATCTGCGCCTGCATGTCGGTCGGGAAACCGGGGAACGGAAGCGTCTGGATGTCGACCGGCTTGATACGCTCGGCACGGTTCACATGGACGCCGTCGTCGGTACGCTCGCAGTCGATACCCATGAGCTCCATCTTCTTGAGCACCATGCCCAAGTGAATGGGGCAAAAGCCCGTGACATCGACACCGCGATCGTCGGCCATCAACGCACCGGCAACGATAAAGGTACCGGCCTCGATGCGGTCGCCCACCACGCGATGGGTAACGGGATGGAGCTCTTCCACGCCTTCGATAGTCACGACGGGCGTACCGGCGCCAACAATCTTGGCGCCCATCTCGTTGAGCATGTTAGCGAGATCGACGATCTCGGGCTCGCGGGCGGCATTGTCGATAACCGTGGTGCCCTGTGCGCGCACAGAGGCCATGATGAGGTTCTCGGTCGCACCGACGCTGGCAAACTCGAGCGTGACGGTGGTACCGCGCAGACCTTGGGGCGCATTAGCGTTGATGTAACCGTGGGCGGTATCGAACTCAACGCCCAGGGCCTCAAGACCAAGAATGTGCATATCGATCTTGCGAGCACCCAGGTTGCAGCCGCCCGGCATGGCAATTTTGGCGCGATGGAAGCGGCCCAGCAGGGGTCCCATGACGGCGGTGGAAGCGCGCATCTTGGCAACGAGCTCGTAGGGGGCCTCCCATGAATCGACCTGAGAGGTATCAATCTCGAGCGTGTGCTCGTCGAGAACATCGATCGTAGCGCCCATGCCCTTGAGCACCTTGCCCATCACGTGGACATCGGAAATATCGGGCACGTTCTGCAGCGTCGTCTTGCCCGGCGCCAGAAGCGTTGCCGCCATGAGTTTGAGCGCGGAGTTCTTGGCGCCCGAGACGGGCACGGAGCCTCCGATGGCGTGGCCACCCTCAACGCGGATAATATCCAAGGTCTACCCTTTCAAAAAGCATGCCCGGGGTGGCTGGGCCATCCCGGGCATGATGTGTTCGCAAATGGTCGAACGCTAAATCGTTTGACTATTGGGCAAGCTTGAGCTTACACCATGCGATTTCATTATAGAGGTAGGCGCGGCGTGCATCATCCTCCGACAAATTACCCAGCTTCTCTTCAAAACCTTGAATATCAGCTTTAAGCTTGTCGGCATCGACGGTCGCCAAATCGCAAGCGCGCTCGGCGAGAACGGTCACGACATCGTCCGCAACCTGGGCATAGCCGCCGGCCACGGCAAACGTGTGGTCGACAGTGCCCATGGCCTTATCGGAAACGCGAACGTAGCCGCGGTCGATCGTGCAGATCTCGCTGGAGTGAGCAGGCAGGACGCCAAACTCGCCATCCGTGGACGGAATCGACACAAACGCAGCGTCGCCCTCATAGGCGCAGCTCACGGGGCACACGATGCGGATACGCATAACCTACTTCTCCCCCATCTTGCGGGCGCGCTCGCGCACGTCCTCAATCGTGGAAGCATAGCGGAAAGCCTGCTCGGGCAGGTCATCGGCCTTGCCGTCGACAATCTCGGCGAAAGAGCGGACGGTATCCTCGACGCGGACGTAGACACCGGGGTTGCCGGTGAACTTCTCGGCGACGTGGAAGGACTGCGAGAGGAACTGCTGAATCTTACGGGCACGGTTGACCGTAAGGCGCTGCTCCTCGGACAGCTCGTCCATACCCAGAATGGCGATGATGTCCTGAAGGTCGGAGTACTCCTGCAGGAGCTCCTGGACCTTGACGGCGACACGGTAGTGCTCCTCGCCGACGATCGAGGGATCGAGAGCGTCGGAGGAAGACGCGAGCGGGTCGATAGCCGGGAACAGGCCGAGCGACGAAATGCTACGCGAAAGAACCGTGGTGGCGTCGAGGTGCGTAAACGTCGTGGCAGGCGCCGGGTCGGTCAGGTCGTCTGCGGGGACGTAGACAGCCTGGACGGAGGTAATGGAGCCCGTCTTGGTCGAGGTAATGCGCTCCTGGAGGTCGCCCATCTCGGTTGCCAGCGTGGGCTGGTAACCAACGGCGGACGGCATACGGCCCAGCAGTGCGGAAACCTCGGAACCTGCCTGGGAGAAGCGGAAGATGTTGTCGATGAACAGCAGAACGTCCTGGCCACGATCACGGAAATACTCAGCGGTGGTAAGGCCGGCCAGACCGATGCGCAGACGCGCTCCGGGCGGCTCGTTCATCTGACCATAGACCAAGCAGGTCTTGTCGATAACGCCAGACTCGCTCATCTCGAGGAACAGGTCGGTGCCCTCGCGGGTACGCTCGCCGACGCCGGTGAACACCGAGGTACCGCCGTGCTCCTGGGCGAGGTTGTTGATGAGCTCCTGAATCAGAACGGTCTTGCCGACGCCGGCGCCGCCGAACAGGCCCGTCTTGCCGCCACGGATGTAGGGCTCGAGCAGGTCAACGGCCTTGATGCCGGTCTCGAAGATCTCGGTCTTGGTGGTGAGCTCGTCGAAACGGGGCGCTGCATGGTGGATGGGGTAGAACTCCTCCACCTCGGGCATGGGCTTGCCGTCGACAGGCTTGCCCATGACGTTCCAAATGCGACCGAGCGTCTTGGGACCAACGGGCATCTTCATGGGCTCACCGGTATCGGTGGCGATGAGGCCGCGCTGCAGGCCGTCGGTCGAGGACATGGCGACCGTGCGGACGACGCCGCCCGGAAGCTGGCTCTCGACCTCGAGGATCGTGCTCAGATGACCGATCGGGGTCTCGGCCTCGACCGTGAGCGCGTTGTAGATCGGGGGCACCGCGCCGTCAAACTTGACGTCGACGACAGGGCCGATGATTCGCACGATGCGACCATCACCGGCAGTCGTCTTCTTGGTGGCTTCCTCGACCGCAAGCTTTACGGTGTTATTAGCCATTACTGTTCCTCCAATGCTGAGGCTCCGCCGACGATCTCGTTAATCTCGGTCGTGATCGAAGCCTGGCGCACGCGACTATACGTGCGGGTAAGGGTCGAGATGATCGCGGTAGCGTTTTCCGTCGCGGAGTGCATGGCCTTGCGGCGTGCACCCTGCTCGGCAGCCGCCGAATCGATCAGGGCCTGGTAGATGACCGTCAGGATATAAGACGGTACAAGCTTGCCGAGAACATGCTCGGGAGAGGGCACGAACTCGAACGTGGACGAGATGCGCTTAGGGGCGTCGGTCTCGTTCTTACGCGGACCGTGGGCCATAGCGATCATCTCGGGGTCGAGCGGCAACAGATGCTCGACGCGAAGCTCCTGATCCACGCGGTTCTTGGCGTGGTGGTAGACAAGCTCGACACGGTCAAGCTCACCGGCACGATACGCATCGCAGATATGAGAGGAGATCATGCGGGCCTGATTGAAATCGGGCTCAGAGGAGTTGCCCTCAAAGTGCATGATGACGTTTGCGCGGTCACGGAAATACGTGGCCGGCTTACGCCCGCACGCGATGATCTCGCACTCGATGCCGTCGTTCGCCCAAGAAGCGGCGAGCTTTTCGGCCGTGCGCTCCACCGTCGTATTGAAACCGCCGGCAAGGCCGCGGTCCGAGGCAATAACGACAATCAGGCCATGCTTGACGCTCTCATGCTTCTGCAGCATGGGATCGGTGCCCGAACAGGAGGCGTCGCCGGCGACCGTCAACATGACGTCGGTCAGCGCCTCCTTATAGGGCTCGGCCTGCTTGGAGCGATCGAGGGCACGACGGATCTTGGCCGTAGAGACCATCTCCATCGTGCGCGTGATCTGCTTGGTCGTGGTAACCGAGGAGATTCGCTTCTTAATGTCGCGAAGGTTGGCCATGGGGCTTAGTTCTCCTCTGATCCAGAAACATCCGAATGGTGCTTGGCCATGAACTGCTGCTTGAAGTCGCCGATGACGCGCAAGAGCTCAGCCTTGGTGTCATCATCGATCTTCTTGGCGCGAACCTTGTCGAGCAGCGAGCCAAAGCCATTGTCCATGTACTCGATGAGCTCGGCACGGAAGGGCAGCACGTCGGCGATCTCCAGGTCATCCAGGAAGCCCTCGTTGCCAGCGAACAGCGTAACGATCTGCTCGCCAACCTCAAACGGCTTGTAACGCGGCTGTTTCAGGAGCTCGGTCATGCGGGCACCATGGGTCAGCTGCTTCTGAGTAGCCTCGTCGAGGTCGGAGCCGAACTGCGTAAAGCCGGCGAGCTCCTGGTACGAAGCGAGGTCCAGACGGAGGTTGCCGGCGACCTGCTTCATAGCCTTGGTCTGCGCGTCGCCACCGACGCGGGACACGGAGATGCCCACGTCGACTGCCGGGCGCTGACCCTGGAAGAAGAGCTCGGACTGCAGGTAGATCTGACCATCGGTAATGGAAATGACGTTGGTCGGAATGTAGGCCGAGACGTCGCCGTCCTGGGTCTCGATGATCGGAAGAGCCGTCATGGAGCCGTAACCGTTCTTCTTGGACATCTTGACGGCACGCTCGAGCAGACGAGAGTGCAGGTAGAAGATGTCGCCAGGATAGGCCTCGCGTCCGGGCGGACGATGCAGCGTCAGCGACATCTGACGGTAGGCCACAGCCTGCTTGGACAGGTCGTCGTAGATGACGAGCACGTGGCCGCCGGGGTTGGTCTCGCTGGCGGGCTTGCCGTCCTCGCCGTTGTACATGAAGAACTCGCCGATAGCGGCACCGGCCATAGGCGCGATGTACTGCATAGGGGCGGAATCGGCAGCGGTGGCCGAAACGATGATGGTGTAGTCGAGCGCACCGTGCTGAGCGAGGGTCTCGCGGATGTTGGCAACCGTGGAGGCCTTCTGGCCGATGGCGACATAGATGCAGACCATGCCCTTGCCGCGCTGGTTGAGGATAGCGTCGATGGCGATGGCGGTCTTACCGGTCTTACGGTCGCCGATGATGAGCTCACGCTGACCGCGGCCAATAGGCACCATGGAGTCGATAGCGAGCAGACCGGTCTGAACCGGCTCGCACACCGGGGTACGATCGATGACGCCGGGAGCCTTGAACTCGATGGGGCGACGGTGCGTGGCGACGATGTCGCCCAGGCCGTCGATGGGCTGGCCGAGCGGATTGACGACGCGGCCGAGCATGGCGCGGCTCACGGGGATATCCATAATGCGGCCCGTGGTGCGGCACTCGTCGCCTTCCTTGATGGAGTCGACGGCACCAAACAGAACGGCGCCGACCTCGTCACGGTCAAGGTTCTGGGCAAGGCCGAAGACGGTCTCACCGGTATCGGAGCTCTTGAACTCCAGAAGCTCGCCTGCCATGGCGCTCTTGAGGCCGGAGACGCGCGCGATGCCGTCGCCTACCTCGTCGACCGTTGAAACCTCATGCGTATCGACCGTCGCGGAGAGGCTCGTGAGCTGCTCCTGCAGTTTCTTGGCGATATCCTGGGCATTGAGGGTTTCGGACATTAGGCTTCACCTCCGTACGAATTAGCAGAGTTTGCGAGGGTCTCCTGCGCGATGCGCAGCTGCGTCTTGACGGAAATGTCACGACGCTCGCCGCGGGCCTCGAGCACCAGGCCGCCCACGATAGACGGGTCGACCTGCTCGATAAGGAATACCTTGCGGCCGAAGTCCTGCTCGCATTTCTTAGTGATGGTTTGACGCAGCTCGTCGTCGAGCGGGATCGCCGTGGTGACGGTCACGCCCACTACATCCTCGTCTTCCTCGGCAACATACTTAAAGGCAGCTGCCACCTTGGGAAGAAGGTCGAGCTGGTCGCGCTTGGACATGGTGTCGAGCACGGCGATGATCTCGGGGCTGGCGCTAGCCAGGCGCTCGATCATCTCGAGGTCCTCGAACACATGGTTCTCGGCCTTGGCGGCTTCCAGAAGGGAGCGCGCGTAGGTCTCGAGCACCTTGTCCTGATAGCGGCTAGTCGGCATTCAGGCTACCTGCTTCCTGGATGTAGCGCTCGATGAGCTTCTTCTGCTCGGCCTCGTCCTCGAGTGCCTCGCCCACGATCTTGGTGGCGACGGCGACGGACAGGTCGGCGATAGAGCTCGCGGCACCGGCGTAGATGGACTTGCGCTCGTCCTCGACGGTCGTATGGGCCTTGGCGATGATCTCCTCGGCCTCCTTGTGAGCAGCCTCGATGATACGGGCGCGCTCGGACTCGGCGTCCTTACGGGCCTCGAGAACGATGTCGGCAGCCTGACGACGGGCGTCGGTGACGATCGAGTCGGACTCAGCGCGCTTGGCGATAGCCTCCTGCTTGGTCTTCTCGGCCTCGTCGAGGCTCTCCTCGATCTTCTTGCCGCGCTCCTCCATGGTTTTCATGATGCCCGGCAGGGCAACCTTGGCCAGCACGATCCAGATAAACAGGAAGGCGATAAGCGCCGGGATGAACTCCGCCATCTTAGGGATGAGGATGTCCGCACCGGCAGCGCCGTCCTCAGCGAACGCGGAAACCGGCATGAGCAGCGCGGCCGCGGACGCGGAGAGTGCGATCGCGCTCTTCTGGGATGAAAGATTCATACTTGACGCTCCGTGCTATTTAACGATCAGCGCGACAACGAAGCCGATCAGAGCCAGAGCCTCGCCGAAGGCGGAGCCCATGATGAAGACGGTGAACACGCGGCCCTGGACCTCAGGCTGACGGGCCATAGCACCCGTAGCACCCAGAGCAGACAGGCCGATAGCAAGACCAGCGCCGATAACACCGAGACCGTAACCGATAACTCCCACGATTCCTCCTTTGTCGTGCGTGTCTTATTTCACGCAGGATAACCTTTTTATAACTGCCGGGCTCCATGGGTACGGGCACCGGCGGTTTAACGAATTGCCTTACCTTTAAGGCGCGAACGGAAGGCTACTCCTCCTCCGCGACCTCCTCTGCCTCGGAGACATACACGGCGGTAAGGACCGTGAAGACGTAAGCCTGGATGGCGCCGACCACAAGCTCGATCGCATAGATCAGGATGAGGATGGCAAGCCAGGCCAGCGAAGGCAGGGCGCCGACGGCGTGGGCCGCGGAAACCTGCTGAAGCAGCGGCTGCATGAACATGCTCGCCATGATGGCGAACGAGCCCATGACCACGTGTCCTGCGAACATGTTGCAGAACAGACGGACGGCGAGCGTGATGAGGCGCAGGAAGGTCGAGAAGAGCTCGACGACCCACACGAGCACGTTCATCGGGAAGCTCACGCCCTGCGGGGCGAGGCTCTTGATGTAGCCAATCACGCCGTGAGCCTTGCATCCGTAGTAGATGAAGTACACGAAGGCGAAGATGGCGAGCGCGGCAGTGGAGCCGATTGCGCCGGTGCCGGGCTTCATTCCCGGGATCAGGCCGATCATGTTATTGATCAGGATGAACAGGAAAAGCGAGCACAGGAACGGGAAGTGCTTCTTCCAGTTCTCGCCCACGACGCCCTTGCCGATATCGTTCTCGACGTACTCGATGATGTACTCGAAACCGTTGACGAAGAAGCCCTTGGGAACCAGGGTCTGCTTCTTCTTGAACACGGCCAGGACGATCAGGAGCACGATCGTGGAGACGATCAGCCAAAACGAGTACTGCGTGATGCCGCAGCTCAGATCGCCCACGACAGGGGTGGAGCTGAACTCGCTGACCAGATGATTAATCTCATCAGGCAGCTTTTCAAAAATTTCCACGACTTACCTTTCGACCTCATGAGGATCTCGCAGCGCCTTGGCGACACGAACCGTGCAGGCGGCCATAAAGGCCACGAAGCCGATCGCCTCGCCCAGGAGGAACATGCGAAATGCCTCTCCGAACAACACAAACACAACCAAGGTAAAGACGAGCAGGGCGATCGCCGAGACCGCCAGACTCACCATACCCTTGAGCATGTCCGCATTCTGCTTATCGTCAAGAACCGGCTTGAGCGTAAAGACAAAGGGAAGAAAGGCGACCGCGCCCGCGATGGCGCCTGCAACGATAGCGAGCAGATCGGCTATCTGAAACATTGGCGTCCTCACTTTCCTTTTTTAACGCCTCACAGAACAGTTCCCGCCAAACATTGGTGACTATTGTACGAGCCAATCGCTAAAGTACAACCGAAAAAGCATCGGTTAATACGCACCTGTTCGTTTTCTTAAGACCTTCTTTATGCCGCAGGTACGGTAATACGTTTTTCTCGAACCCTGCAGGGCAAAACGTCCGTTAACAGGAGTGCGCGTGGACGTCTTTTGCTCGCCCGCGCGCACCATTTCTTCGTATTTTCGACGTTAGCCGGTATGGCCCAGAGATTACAGCGTGCCGTAGATGCGGTCGCCGGCGTCGCCCAGGCCGGGAACGATGTAGGCAGCCTCGTTGAGATGGTCGTCGATAGCGCAGGTATAGATATGCACATCTGGGTCCTTCTCGGTCAGCGACTTGAGGCCCTCGGGGGCAGCGACGATGCACAGCATGCGGATGTCCTTGACACCGCGCTCGCGCAGGTAGCTGATGGCCATCTCGGCCGAACCGCCCGTGGCGAGCATGGGGTCGACGACCAGGCAGATGCGCTGGTCGATATCCTTGGGCATCTTGCAGTAATACTCATGCGGCTCATGGGTAACCTCGTCGCGTTCCATACCGATGTGGCCTACGCGAGCGGAGGGCACCAGGTCGAGAATGCCGTCGACCATGCCAAGGCCCGCACGCAGGATGGGCACGATGGCGAGTTTCTTGCCGGCGAGCTGTTTGAACGTGGCGGTAGTGATGGGGGTCTCGACTTCGACGTCTTCCATAGGCAGGTCGCGCATGGCCTCGTAGCCGTCAAAAAGCGCGAGTTCGCGCACGAGCTGGCGGAACTGGTTGGTGCCGGTGTTTTTGTCGCGCAGGATCGACAGCTTGTGCTGGACGAGCGGATGATCGACAAGCGTCACACGGGACGCATCGTAGGTGACGGTCATGGGTTGATTGCCCCTTTCGTTGCGGCCGCAAAACGGCCTTGCTGACAAGGCGCGCAGCAATGTTGCCGCCGCACGCCATGCATAAGTTTAGCGGTTTGTTGTATCGAGCAGCCCATCGCAGCCCTACTGTGCGGTACTGAGCGAGCGCTTGACTGCATCACGCCAGCCCGCAAGGTTTTGCTCGCGACGCTCGGCGGACATATGGGGAAGGAAGGTCCTAACGATCTGGGCATTTTGCTCCAGCTCTTCAAGGTCTTCCCAATAGCCGACGGCAAGACCCGCCAAGTACGCGGCACCGATTGCCGTGGTCTCCACCGTCTCGCATTGCAGCACGGGGATATCCAGCAGGTCGGCCTGGAATTGCATGATGAACTCGTTGCGTGAGGCGCCGCCATCGACGGACAGGCGCTCAATCGAAAGTCCCACGTCCTGCTCCATGGCGCGCAGCACGTCATAACTCTGGTAGGCCATGGACTCGCAGGCCGCACGCACAATGGTCGCGCGACTCGAGGCACCGGTCAGGCCGCACACGATACCGCGGGCATGCGGATCCCACCAGGGAGCGCCCAAACCCGCAAAGGCGGGAACGAAGTAGCAGCCCTCGTTGTCGTTGATTGAAACGGCGAGTTGCGCGGACTCGCTCACACTCGAGATGATGCCCATGTTGTTGCGCAGCCAGTTCATGGTTGAGCCGGCGGCAAAGATAGAACCCTCGAGCGCATAGCTGATCTTGCCGTCCGCGGCGATACCGATCGTGGAGACCAGACCGTTCTTGGATTCGACGACCTCGTCGCCGGTGTTCATGAGCATAAAGCAACCCGTGCCATAGGTGTTTTTGGTCTGGCCGGGATGGAAGCAGCAGTGGCCGAACAGCGACGCCTGCTGATCGCCCGCCACGCCCATGATGGGCGGCATGTTGGTCATGATGTCGCTCGCGACGCGGCCGTAGTCGCCCGAGCTCCAACGAACCTCGGGCATCATGGAACGTGGAACGTCAAAGAGCGCCAGCAGGTCGTCGTCCCAATCGAGCGTATGGATATTAAAGAGCGCCGTGCGGCTGGCATTGGTGTAGTCGGTGGCAAAGACCTGACTGCCGGTGAGGTTGTAGATGAGCCAGGTGTCGATGGTGCCGAACATGAGGTCGCCCGCCGCCGCGCTCTCACGCGCACCGTCGACGTTGTCGAGGATCCACTGCACCTTGGAAGCCGAGAAATACGGATCGAGCGTGAGTCCCGTGCGGGAGCGCACCAGCTCTTCTGCGCCTCGCTCGACCAGCTCGTCGATCAGAGGTGCGGTGCGACGGCATTGCCACACGATGGCGTTATAGATGGGTTGGCCGCTTATGCGGTCCCACACCACCGTGGTCTCGCGCTGGTTGGAGATACCGATGGCGGCGATGCGGTCAGAATGGATGCCGCTCTTAAACTGGACCTCCATCATCACGCCGATCTGGCTGGCAAGCACCTCCATGGGGTCTTGCTCTATCCAACCGGGACGCGGGAAGCTGGTTTTGACGCTACGACGTGCCTGCGCGACGATGCAGCCGTACTCGTCGACGATGGTCGCAAGTACCGAGGTGGTGCCGCAGTCGAGCGCCATGATGTAGGAACCGCCAAAGTTAAACGAGGCATCTTCCATGCCCAGGCTGCCCAGATTCAACGACATCGCTTACACCTTTCTATTGCATCGGGTCGGACAGGACCCGTTCGATCTCTGATGCGGGAAGTGCACCTTGGCGCAGGATCTGGAGCCCGCCGTGCTGGAACGACACGATGGTCGAGGCGTCGCGACACGGGGTCTCGCCGGCGTCGACGGCAACATCGACCCCCTCCAGGATGCGACCTTCGACGGCGGCATAGCTTGCCGGCGAGGGCGCGCCGTGTGTGTTGGCGCTCGTGCAGGCAAGGGGACTGCCGCAGGCGCGGATGAGCGCTTGGACCACGGGAGAGGCCGAAGCGCGCAGGGCCACGGTGTCGTCGGCAGCACGCATAAAGGTCGGCACGCAGGGAGCCGCCTTGACCACGATAGTCAGGGCTCCCGGCCAGCATCGTCGCGCAAGTACGCGGGCATCTTCCGGGATATCCACGCCATAGCGGTCGAGCGCCTCGACACCATCGACCAGCCAAGCGACGGTTTGCGTGAGTTCACGTTGCTTGAGAGTGAAGATACGGCGGTAGCCGGTACCGAGCGCAGGGACCGCGGCGCCATTGACGGCAGCCTGCGGATCGCGCGGCCACGATGGGAATTCGCCTGTATCTTGGGGCACGGCGTCCGAGAAGGCGTTGACCGCCACGGCGACACCGTAAACCGTCTCGGTCGGGATCAGCGCCAGGCCGCCGCGGCCGAGCACCTCGGCCGCGCGCTCGACGGCAAGCCGATGCGGCTCGCGCGTTCCCTCATATACCCGATAGACCGTCTGCATGTGTATGCCAGCCCCTTACGCTCTGGTGCAAGTTTGTTTACTGTGGGGCATTCTCGCACGAAACGTTCAACCTATTTGCCCAGAGCGCATGTTGGTTTGGTGAGCGGCTCTAGTAGTCGGTGAAAGTGAGGGGGTTATTGGACTGCGACGAACTTCTTTGGCCTGCCGGCGTGGCGTTCTTGGGCGGCGTAGCGCTCGATGCTGTCTATCGTTATCATCCGACGGCCGTCGACAAGTTCAACATCGAGCTTTCCGGCTTTGACCAGCGCGGTAATCCGCGGAGCGGAGACTTTGAGGTCCAGCGCTGCGTCTTTAAATGTTCGGCACGCCGCTTCCCGAGCGTCCTCGTGGTCGATTTCGACTGAAAGGGCCACGACCTCGGCCGAGCGTTCGTACCCTGCCGGAGTCAAACCGTTGTTGAGGTCGTCGGCCAAAAACGCCATCAGTGCCTCGGTGGCATGGGCAATCGCTTCTTCGCGCGTATCGCCATCGGCAAAGGCGCCGGGAATCTGCGGGAAACTGGCGCAGTAACCGTCGTCTTCTTTTATGAGAACGCAGTCATAGGTAAATCGCTGCCTCATTTTGCCTCCAACTACCATTCAGCTTGGCGACGAATACTTGCCCACGTGCCCTTCTTTGGTCGATCACCACCAGAGCCGTTCACGGTGACAACACGGTCACCAGAAACATACTTAGCATGACTACCGACTTGCGCGACCTTCACGAATCCATCGTGCTTGAGTAGGGCAATGATTTCCCGAAAGGTAGGAGGTTGCATGGGCCGACCTCTTTCAGCCGTCCTAATTATAAACTACTTTATAATTTTTGCTAACCAGTTAATAAATATTACTGGCGCTGTTTGGGCTCGGTGACGATGGCTCGGACGATGCGGGGGCGATCGGTGAGGTCATGGACGATACGCACGTCCGAAAGGCCTGCCTGGCGACAGAGCTCGGCCGCGGCATCGAGGGCACCCTCGTAGAGCTCGCAGGCAAACAGGCCGCCGGCGCGCAGCATGTAAGGCGCCGCATTGAGCAGGCGGCGGAAGATATCGAGGCCGTCGGCGCCGCCCTCGAGCGCCAGGTCGGGCTCAAAATCCTTGACCTCGTGCGGCAGCGAGCGCATGACGCCGGTCGGGATGTAAGGTGGGTTGGAGACAAGCACGTCGAAGGTGCCCCACTCTTCGCGGGGAATAGAACTCACCAGGTTGGTGAGACTAAAGGCGACCTCGTCGGACGTGAGGCCAAGCGCATCGCGGTTTTTGGTGGCCAAATCGATAGCGCGCGGCTCGATATCGGTGGCGGTGCAGGTAATGTGGCCGCGGCGCTCCCAGGCAAGGGAGAGCGAAATGCAGCCCGTGCCGCAGCCGACCTCGAGAACGCGGGCGATGCGGGGCTCGGCTGGGGCAGGCGAAGCGGCATCCTGAGCTGAAGCCGTCTCCTGGTCGGCACCCTCGATGGCGATGCCGTATTCGTCGAGCTCGGGCTCGGCGGCTTCCGCGGCTTCGGCTTCTGCTGCCTGCGCGGCGGCTTCCTCGGCCTCGCGGTCGGCCAGTTCCTCGGCATAGGCACGGCTGCCCAGTACGTCGCCGCCTAACGCCGCCTCATCGGCAGCCGTCAGGTTAGCGGCACGGCGCTCGGCAGTCGCGCGCTCGTCGGCCAGCGCCGCCTCGGCTTTGCGGGCCTCTTCGACCTCATCGTTCCAAGGCAGCTCAACACGCTGACGGGCAGCAGCCTCGGGGCTCAGCACCTCGGCATCCAGATAATTGAGGACTTCCTCGACGAGCATCTCGGTCTCGGGGCGCGGAATGAGCACACCGGGGGCGCACGCGACGTCGATCATGCGAAACTGCGTGCTGCCGGTGATGTATTGCAGCGGCTCGCCCTTAGCGCGGCGGACAACGGCCGCATGCATGGTCTCGAGCTGGGCCGCGTTAAGCGTCTCGCCCATACGCATATATAGGTCAATGCGCGCCAGGCCCGTGGCGGCACACAGCAGCCACTCGGCAGAAAGACGGGGGTGCTCCTCGCCGCGCTCGGCCAGGTACTCCTTGGTCCACTCGAGACAACGCTTGATGGTCCAAATCTCGTTTGCCATGGGGCCCTCCCCTCTTAAGCGCCGGACGGCGCGCGAATGTCGGAGCAGATTGTACGCGAGGCCAGCGCTTGGCAAGGGACGATTGAAGGCGATTATCGAGAATCAGCCCAGATTTTTGCTTGGAACCTGCCTGAAGTGCTCATTCGTCGACGTCAAAATCTGCATTCGTCAAGCTTTTGGCAAGGTTGACCCAAAACTGACCAATATCTAACCAAGAACTTGCCAAATCACTTGACGTGCGACGCATCAAAAAATGCACTGCGACTTCTTGAACGATTTTTTGAGCATTATTTTCAATAGCAGATAAATGCCGCTAATTTCTTTGAGCAGGTAGCCGGCTTCATGGCCATCAAAGCCGATTGAATAACATCTCAAAGCAATGTGCCCAACCTAGTCATTTAAGAACGTCCCCAATGACTACCTCTAAGGCGCCGCAGGTTGAGCATACCGCATCCGGAGCAAGGCAGCGCCGCAGGTAGAGGACGGACAGACACTATGACCCAATCCGAGGGCACGGAAACGACAGGAGCCCCCGCTCGTGACCGCGGGTCGGGGCTGCGACAATGTTGTTGAAGTGCCAGAGGCGCAGCCGCGCCGCAACGAGGTTG
>JAXKEA010000059.1:0-34299 GCA_036551635.1 Collinsella sp. | reverse complement strand
CTAGGCACGGGAGCCTCCCAACCTCGTTGCGGCGCGGCTGCGCCTCTGGCACTTCAACAACATTGTCGCAGCCCCGACCCGCGGTCACGAGCGGGGGCTCCTGTCGTTTCCGTGCCCTCGGATTGGGTCATAGTGTCTGTCGTTTCCAAGACATCGGCGTTGCCTTGCTTCGGGAATGCGGCAGATAGGGACGTTCCTTTTTTGCCGGCAGTTTGGGACACTCCTTACGGGGCACCCCCTCCACAGCGCCTATGCTAGCTTGTCGATTTGCCCAATCTCCCAGAGCGGAATGTTGACGAGCGTGCCCTCGTCTCTATATGCCGCTAACGATGTTCTCACGCAGCGCTCGAGCTTGAACTTCTCGCAGGCAATCTTCAGGCTCTTTGCTTTGAGGTTCTCTGCCGCCTTGACCTCGAGCGGAAGCACGGTCCCCGCATGGTCGATGGCAAAGTCAGTCTCTGCATTGCCGGAGGAGGATGACCAATACGCGGGAGTTTTGCCTTGGAGCAAAAGCTCCTGTGCGACGTATTGCTCGGTCAGCGAGCCTTTGAACTCCGTAAAAACAGCGGGCCCGTTCAGAACAATGGCTGGCGAGAGGCCGGAGAGTGCTCAGAGGATGCCGGTGTCGATGCAGAACAGCTTGAAGCCCGAGAGATCCTCGTAGCTTGTGAGCGGTGCTCTTAGGGCGGAAACACGTGGTACCTTATGAACGATTCCATAGTCCATGAGCCACTGGAGGCTTTCCTCAAAATCGCGTGCGCGCGCCCCGGGACGGAGCGCACCGTAGACGAACTTCTTGTTTTCCTTTGCGAGCTGGCCGGGAAGGGATTTCCAAACCAGCCTCATGCGCTCGACGATGCGGGCTGGCGCATGCTTGCCAAAATCGGATTCGTAAGCTTCGATGATTTGCTGCTGAAGCCTGCGGGCCTCGATGAAATCGTGGGAGGCGGCGAAAGCGGAGACAACTTCTGGCATGCCACCGACAACGAGGTATTCCTTGAGCAGGCGCTCGAGCTTTTCGGAAACATTCACCAGCAGGTCCATGTCTGCGGCAAGGATGGCATCTGCGAGCGGATCGCCATCGACGGCACGAACGAACTCGACAAACCCCATGGGGCGCATGGTAAGCTGGTCGATCTTGCCGACGGGGAACGACTCGTTTTCGCGTCGGAGCGCGAGCCCCATATAGGAGCCGGCTGCCATGATATGGTATTCCGGCGCCAGCTCGTTGAAGTATTTGAGCGAGGTGATGCCACGCGGTGCCTCTTGGATTTCGTCGAAGATGATGAGCGTGTCTGTCGGCGTTATGGTCTGGCCGCGCAGGAGCTCTATCTGGGAGATGATGCGTTTGGGGTCAAGGCTTCCGTCGAACAGCGAACGTGCGCCCGGTTCGAGCATAAAGTCAAAGCGGATGACGTTTTGATACTGCTGGCCTGCGAATTCGTTAAGAAGCCAGGTTTTTCCCGTCTGGCGGGCCCCCTTAAGCAGGAGGGGCTTGCGGTTTGCCCTAGATTTCCAAGCGATGAGTTCGTCCATTAGCTGTCGCTGCATACTGCCTCCTAACGATCATGGTTAGTATAAGACCGTTTCGGTCTTTTCATCGAAAAATGTGGGAGTAAACCACGTTTTTCCATCGAATAATGTGTGAGGCAACCACGTTTTTCCATCGAATAATGTGGGAGTTTAGGTCGGCACCTGGGGACGTTCCTTCTCTGCCGGCAGTTTGGAACACTCCTTGTTTTGGTGCAAATTAGCTACCCTTGCATCAGAAAACGGCGCCCGTCGGCGATGTTGCCGGCGGGCGCCGTGGTCGTGTAGGCGCTATTTGTTAAGTGCGTGCGTTCGAGCTCGCGTGCTACAGCGAGTCGATAAAGCGCTGCTGGGCGGCGCGGCCGGCTTCGTCCCACTTAAAGACGCCGGCGTTGTCGAGCACGTGGCCAAACACCACGCCGACCTCCTCGTGCAGGATATCGATGGCGTTATCCGCCGTAAGCTCGTCGGCGCGGCGAGCAAAGACGTCCTCGGCCCACGCGGCATGGCTGCGACAAAGATCATCGCCCTCGAGCGCACCGGCAAGATCGTAGCTGGCATCGACCTTGGCTGCCAGTAGATGCTCACGGACAGCGCCAAGCTCGGGAACCAGGCGCGGCGGCAGAATGGCCAGGCCCATGACCTCGATCAGGCCGATGTTCTCCTTCTTAATGTGGTGGTACTCGGCATGCGGATGGAAAACGCCCAGCGGATGCTCGTCGGTCGTGATATTGCAGCGAAGCGCCAGGTAGGCCTCGTAGATTTCGCCGCCGGCATTTCCGCGAGAGTCGACGCGGCGGATGACGGGCGTCACGGTGTTGTGCGCCACGCCATCGGCTGTGTACGCGATGACGCCCACAGACTCATCGGTCCATTCGCGCCAGGCGAGGATAATCTTCTCGGCAGCGTCGAGCAGCTGGGCGCGGTCATGCGAGCGCAGGCGCAGCACCGAGAGCGGCCACTGCAGCACGGTACCGCTGACCTGGTCAAAACCGGGCACGCTAAACTGCGAGACCTCGGCGGCATGCATCATGGGGAACTCGTGCGCGCCGCCCTGGAAGTGGTCGTGCGACAAGATCGAGCCGCCCACGATAGGCAGGTCGGCGTTGGAGCCAATAAAGTAGTGCGGGAACAGGTCGACAAAGTCGAGCAGGCAGGTCAGACCCTTGCGGTCGACGTGCATCGGACGATGCTCGGAGCTCATGGCAATGCAGTGCTCGTTAAAATACGCATACGGGCTGTACTGGAAACCCCAGCGCTCGCCGTCGAGCTGGATGGGGATAACGCGCAGATTCTGGCGGGCGGGGTGAGCGCCACCGTCGGCTGCGGCGGAGCGTCCGGGGTAGCCCTCGTTTTCAATGCAGAGCTGACAGGCGGGATACTTCTCGCCCGTGTTCTTTGCGGCACCGGCCGCGGCAATGTCGCGCGGATCCTTTTCGGGCTTTGACAGGTTGATGGTGATCTCCAGGTCGCCCCAGTTGGTGGGGGTGCTCCATTTGATATTGCGCGCGATGGCGGCACGACGCACGTAGCCGGCGTCGCAGCACAGACCGTAGAACCAGTCGGTCGCGGCGCGGGGCTCGTTGACGCCCATACGTCCGTTGAACTCCTCGTTTACGGCTGAAGGTCTCGGCATGAGCGCGCCCATGATGCGCATGGCGATGCGGTCGCGGCCCGATGCCGTGTCCTCGGCGGCACCGTTGGCAACGGCGGCCTCGGAAAGCGCGGCAAGCGTGCCCTCCAGGTCAAAATCGGGCAGGGTATCGGGGTGCAAGAGTGAAATCTTCTCGGTCTTGAGCGCCCAAGCCATGTCGAGTGCGGGGCCCGTGGCGCCGATGCACTCCAAAATGGTGTTGTATGCCCAGATGCGATCGTCTTGGCCGATCATCGATCGGTGGATGGCGTACTCGATCAGGTTCTGCGCGGCCTCGCGCACGTCAGTCATTACAGCCATGCCGCGTAAGCCCCCTTGTCAGAGATGGCGTAGTGACGGGCAGAGCCCTCGCCCAGCCAGCCGTTCATCTTGGCAATGAAGGTGTCGACCAGGTCGAGCGGCACGAAGGCCTGGATGGTGCCACCAAAGCCGCCGCCGTGGATACGGACGGCGCCGCGGCCGTCGAGCACGTGCTCGGCCAGTGCCAGGGCATACATGGAAGGCTGCTCGGAACCCAGCTTGGCAACAACATTCTGCAGGTACATGGCAGAGCTGGCGCCGGACTCGCGCGTCAGGACCAGGAACTGGTCGATGTCGCCGGCGTTCAGAGCTGCCCAGCGCTTGTCGACCAGGCCGTTCTCGTACCAGTAGTGAACGGCGCGCAGGCAGGCACGGTCGCCCAGCTTGGCACGCAGCTCGGGGAGCTTGGCGTCAAAGTCGGCAACGTTTACCTCGCACAGGCGTGCCTTGCCAAACTCGGCGGCGACGTCCTGCATCTCGCGCGGAACGGCGGCGTAGTCGTCGGTAGCTGCCACATGGTCGGCGCCAACTTTAACGAGCACGAGCGCATAGCCGTGATCCTCAAAGTTGAGCTCGAGCTTCTGGGTCTTAGGCTGAGCCTGGTCCTCAAAGTCCATGTAGGCGAGGCCGCCCAGGCACACGGCGGCCTGGTCCATCAGACCGCAGGGCTTGCCGTAGTAGTTGTTCTCGGTGCGCTGGCTCATCTGGGCGAGCGCGACGGGCTCGATGGCGGGTGCGTCCCAGAGCGTCTCCATGGCGCGACCGTATGCCGCCTCGACAGCAGCGGAGCTGGAAAGGCCGCCGCCCGAGGGGACGGAGCAGGTGAAGGCGAAGTCGAAGCCGTGGGGCTCAACGCCAAGGGCTGCGATCTCGTGGGCCATGCCGCGGACGAGGCTTGCGGAGGTGCC
This sequence comes from Collinsella sp., assembly GCA_036551635.1. Lineage (GTDB taxonomy): Bacteria > Actinomycetota > Coriobacteriia > Coriobacteriales > Coriobacteriaceae > Collinsella. The sequence continues at coordinate 29,907 of JAXKEA010000059.1, read as the reverse complement.
CTTCTCAGACTCCTGAACGTCTAGCGTGTCGAGCGCGATTTCAAACGTGGGATAGCCCTCGTCGGCTACGCGAACCTTGTTGGAATCGGTTGCCACGGCGATGCCGTCGACGGCGACATCGAGCGAGCCGGCGATAACGTGGCCGCCCTCGTGGTCGGTGTGGTTGCCGCTGATCTCGGAACGGCCGGGCGCGTGCACGTAGAGCACCTGGCGGTCGCCGATGGGGCCAAACTCCTCCTCAAACAGCTTGGTGAGCGTGGCGAATGTCTTTTCGTCGGGGGTGGTCATGGGAGTCCTTTCCTTGGCGCGCACGGGGAGTTTTGCGTCGTTATGAGTACGTTAACAACTTGAAGCGGCATGAACCAAGTGTTTGCGATACCGCACGTTACGGGCTATGTTAACGTACTCATAACACATCGCTTGTTACTTTTTGAGAATCTGGTAATCGGTAGAAATACAGCCGTGAACGGTACTGCCGTATGGACTTATAAAGCAGAAGAGATGCAGATAGAAAAAGTAGAGTACGTTAACATGCGTCCGACGATAGCGGGCCTCGGCGCGGGATGTATTACTGCCCGGGCCGGCATTCACGCTATTCAGATCTCGCAAGGGTGAAGGTGATCCTGTGGCAAGGCGCCCGTCCAACGATACCAGTTCGCGTCCGGTCTCCATGGCTGACGTCGCCCGCGCTGCCGGCGTTTCGCAGCAGACGGTTTCGCGCGTCGCCAACGGCTTGCCCAACGTTAACGAGCAGACGCGCCAGCGCGTGCAGGCCGCTATGCAAGAGCTCGGCTTTCGTCCGAGTTATGCCGGTCGCTCGCTGCGCGACGGCCGTTACCATTCGGTCGGCCTATGCATCAACGATGTCACCAAGTTTGGCAACCTCTCAATGATCGACGGCATCGCCAGTGCTGCTCGCGAGCATAATTGCGCCATCACGCTGGTCGAGATGTCCAAGACCGAGGAATTCTCGCTTGCCGAGGCCACGCGTCGTATGGCCGCATTGCCGGTGGACGGCATCATCATCGGCATGAGCCGCATGGCGCCCGATTTTGAGACGTTTGATCCACTGCCGGGCATTGGAACGGTCATCGTTACCATGTACGCGCATCCGCGCGTGACTACGGTCGATTCCGACCATTACGGCTGCTCGCTCTTGCTTATGGATCACCTGTTTGAGCTGGGGCACGGGCAGATTCGCTATATTGGCGGCCCGTCGTTCTCGGTCGACGAGCAATTTCGTCGAGCCGGTTGGCAGGATGCGCTCGAGCGTAAACACATCGAGCCGGCAGAGCCGCTCGAGGGCGACTGGTCTGCCAACAGCGGCTACGAGGCCGGCAGGTACCTGGCCGAGCACGATCGCACCATGACGGCGATTTACGCGGCAAACGACCAGATGGCAAATGGCGCGATTGCAGCGCTGCGCGATAGCGGCCTGCGCGTGCCCGAGGACGTGAGCGTGGTGGGTGTCGACGATTCGCTCGATGATTTTGTCGCGCATAACGAGCTCACGACCGTTCGATTCGATTTGCATCAGCGCGGACGCGAGGTATTCGAGCATGCGGTTCCCGAGGCGGGTACGGCGGGCAAAACCGTTGCCATTCGTATTCCCGGCCAGCTCATTATTCGACATAGCACGGCGATACCACGCTCATAGTTTGCGCAGGTAAACGGCGATTTATCGTATTTCAATAACAATCGGTAAGGATGCTGACAGATAGCCGTGGCTATGAAGGCGAGTGCTATGATAGACGGGTTCTTTTGTCTATCTAGGAGGCTTTGCCTGATGGAGATCACCAAGGATATCCGCTACATCGGTGTCGACGATCACGACATTGACCTGTTCGAGGGCCAGTACGACGTGTCCGAGAACGGCATGGCATACAACAGCTATGTTATCTTGGGCGATAAAATCGCTGTCGCCGATTCGGTCGACGGTGGTTTTGTCGACGAATGGCTCGGCAACCTCGAGGCCGCGCTCGACGGCCGTACGCCCGACTACCTGGTCGTCCATCACATGGAGCCCGATCACTCCGCCGGTATCGCCGCCTTTATGGAGCGCTATCCCCAGGCACAGATTGTGGCCAGCATGGGCGCCTTCCGCATGATGGTCAACTACTTTGGCACCGACTACCCCGATCGCAAGATGGTCGTCAAAGAGGGCGACGTGCTCGACCTGGGTGGCCACAGCCTAACGTTTGTCGGCGCCCCCAACGTGCACTGGCCCGAGGTGATCTTCTCCTACGAGTCCACCGACAAGGTGCTCTTTAGTGCCGACGGCTTTGGCAAGTTCGGCGCCAACGACATCGAGGACCCGGAAGGCTGGGCTTGCGAAGCGCGCCGCTACTACTTTGGCATCGTCGGTAAGTTCGGCAAATTCGTTCAGACCGTGCTCAAGAAGGCCGCCGATCTGGATATCCAGATCATCTGTCCGCTCCACGGCCCCGTACTGACCGAGAACCTGGGCTATTACCTCGACACCTATAACACCTGGTCGAGCTATCAGCCCGAGGACGAGGGCATCACGATTGCCTATGCGAGCGTGTATGGCCATCTGAAGACGGCCGTTGAGGAGCTCGCATCTGCTCTCGAGGCCCGCGGCCAGAAGGTCTCCGTCTTTGACCTGGCTCGCGATGATATGGCCGAGGCCGTTGAGGATGCGTTCCGCTATGACCGTCTGGTGCTCGCCTCCATCACCTATCAGGGCGAGATCTTCCCGTTCATGAGCACCTTTATCCACACGCTTGCCGAGCACGCCTATCAGAGCCGTACGGTGGCGCTCGTTGAGGCCGGCTCCTGGGCGCCCACCGCTGCCAAGGTTATGACCAAGGAGCTCGAGGGCATGAAGGACATCACCCTGGCGCAGAACAAGGTGACCGTGCTGGGCTCGCTCAACGACGCCTCGCGCGCTCAGATCGAGGTTCTCGCCGACGAGCTGTCCAAGTAGCGACACATTCACTTCTGATGCTCAACCACCACAAAGGAGACCTTTGTGGTGGTTTTTGTTTAAGTGCCGGCGACGATGAGGGCTGGACGTGAGCTGTCAGTGGCCTCGGCGATCGAGGTGGCGACGGCATGGTCGGGGTCACGGTCCATCACGATGGAGTCGACATCGGCAAGCTCGGCAAAGCGGTACATGCCGCGTCCGTTAACCTTGCTGGCGTCCATGAGGGCGACGCTTTGATGGGCCGCGGCGATCATAGCCGTTTTGGTCTCGGCCATCTGGGGAAAGTCGGTCGTAAAGCCGCAGCTGGGGACAAAGGCGCCGGGGCACATGACGGCCAGATCGGCATGGACCATTTGGAGCGCCTGCATGGTAAGTGGGCCGTACAGATAGCGATGGCCTTTGCGCAGCGCCCCGCCCAGCATGACGACATCGACCGAGGGCATGCTCTCGTCGATGTAATCGGCAATGGTAATGTCGGCCGTGATGACGGTGATGCCATCGCGCTGGTCGAGGAGCCGGACAAACTCGAGCGCCGTGGTGCCCGAGTCGACGAGCAGCGTGTCGCCGTCATTGACGAGCTCGATGGCGCTTTGCGCGATGGCCTGCTTGGCGGCGACGTTGACATTGATGCGGCGATCCTGCGTGGAAACGGTTAGGCGTTTGTGGAGCGATACGGCACCACCATGTGTGCGGCGCAGCTTGCCTGCTTCGGCGAGCGCGTCAAGGTCGGCGCGGGCGGTGACGGAGGACACGCCAAAGGTCTGGGCGATTTCTGCTACCTGCACCGAGGCATTATGATCGAGCATTTCCAAAATGGCGGTACGGCGTTCGTCGGCAAAGGCACGGTTGGTGGCTTGGGCCATGCTTGCTCCATTCTCGGCTAAATTTGCAGGAATTGTGTTGACTCTATTTTCGTTCATTTTCTTTTTGAGTAAGAAAACACCTTTCGATTACTTATCTTTTCTATAAAAGAAAGACGCTCAACGCCCAAAATTCAATATCGAACACGCCCACTCGGCTCCAATTCCTTCCGTTTACTTTTCAAAAACGACTGTATTGACCTGCATGGGCTCAATATCTCGCGCGTGTAAAGCCACTGAATTTCATACAATGAGCGCAGCAAAACGCAAGGTAAACGCCTTGTGAACAACTACGCCCGATGTCCAGATGCGGGCGAGGGAGAGGAGCAAACGCTCATGGCACTTGTTACCACCGAAAAGATGCTCAAGGACGCTCAGGCCGGCCACTACGCTGTTGGTGCTTTCAACGTCGAGAACCTCGAGTTTGTTATGGCCGTTCTGGCCGCTGCCGAGGAGACCAAGTCCCCCGTCATCATGCAGACCACCCCGGGCACCATCAAGACCGCTGGTCTGGACTACTTCTACGGCATGGTCAAGGCTGCCGCCGAGCGCGCTTCCGTGCCCGTCGCTCTGCACCTCGATCACGGCGATGGCTATGACCGCTGCATGCAGGCTTTCCGCACGGGCTACACCTCTGTCATGATCGACGGTTCGCACGAGTCCTTCGAGGACAACATCGCCCTGACCAAGTCCGTCGCCGACGCTGGCCGCGCCATGGGCGTGCCCGTCGAGGCCGAGCTCGGTAAGGTTGGCGGCAAGGAGGACGACGGTCCCGCGGTTGAGGGCGAGAGCCCCTACACCGATCCTGCCGAGGCCAAGGAGTTCGTCGAGCGCACTGGCTGCACCTCGCTGGCCATTGGCGTTGGTACCAGCCACGGCGTGTACACGAGCGATCCGCACATCGAGCAGTCCGTGGTCAAGGCCATCCGCGACGCCGTCGACGTGCCGCTGGTTCTGCACGGCACCTCCGGTGTGCCCGATGAGCAGGTTGCCGAGGCTGTGAAGAACGGTATCTGCAAGGTTAACTACGCCACCGAGCTGCGTCAGGCCTACACCAAGGGCTTCATGGCCTACATGGCCGAGAACCCCGCCTGCTTCGACCCCAAGAAGCCGGCTAAGGAGGGTATGCGTGAGATCACCGAGCTGGTTAAGATCCGCATGACCAACCTCAACTCTGTGGGTAAAGCAGAGTAACAGCAAGGGTACTCCGACTCGCTACATATCCCGGGGAGGGATGAGGGCTTAGTTCCCCAATCGTCCTCGGGCATGCAAAAAGCCTCGCTGCGCACTTCGTGCGGCGAGGCTTTTTGCCCCCTGCGGAAAGATTGGGGAACTAAGCCCTCGTCCCTCCCAAGTTGACCTTCTCGAGGTCGTCGCCCTTGTGGCGTTAGGACTGCGAATTTGGGATGGGAGGGTTACTTGGTTGTTAGGGTTAGCAGGTCGTTGGGGGTTTTGAGGTTGTAGGCGGCGTTTGGGATATCTTGGTGTGATCCCCATGCTGCTCTGGCAAAACTGACCCCTGCCGAAGTTGCGCATTGTTCGTCGTAGACGGTGTCGCCAACGTAGACGACGTTGCCAGGATTCGCGCCCGTACGCCGGAGATATTCGAGCATGGGAGCGGGTGCGGGTTTATGTTCGGTTGTGTCTTCGACAAGGATGATGTGTTCAAAAAACTTATCGAAGCCAAGGGGTGCAATTTCGTCTGTGTATTCGTCGCGCGCACGTGAGGAGACGATGCCAAGTTTGCAGCCGTTGTTGGCGAGTGTTGCGATGACTTCAAGCAAGCCTGGAAACACGCTGATGGTGCTTTTAAAGCTGGCAGCAACTTGGCACCAGCGATTCAACGTTGCCTGCGAGTAGATTCCAAGTTTCTCAAGGGCATCCTTGCCGGGTATGCCGAGGGCAAATTCAAGCTCGTGTCGGGGGAGCGTTTTGCCGGTTTCTTCTTGGATAATCTGGCCAAGCGATGACAGCACGCTTTCTTCTGTATCTGCCAATGTCCCATCAACGTCAAATACGATATGGTCAAAGTGCTTCATATGGTTGCTCCTCTCTGTTGTTTGCCTGCAAGTTTGATGCGGTGACAGAAGAAAGGCTAGCGGGATTTCTGCCTGGTGCTATCGAGATTCTGCCTCGCTGCTCGATAGCTCGAAGGAGTGCACCCCATTTGTTCTTTAAATACCTGGCCAAGATGGCTTGCTGTCGCAAAGCCGCATTGGCGCGCGACTGTCTGGACCGTTCGCGTGGTGTGTGCCAAAAGTTCGCAAGCACGGTTTACGCGGTATGCGCGCAGATATGCCGCCGGGGTCGTTCCTGCGCAAGCTTCGATAATGCGGTAACACTCTCTTTCGCTTACGCCGGCTGCAGATGCCATCTGGGGCACATCTATAGCGGCTGCATAGTTTGCGCGGATATAGTCCAGGATTGCCTTGAACTGTACGTCGCGGTTGGTCATCCAAGAGGCGTTGTCGGAGGAAAAGAGCGGTTCGGCCTTGGCGTAAATCTGAATCCAGAGCTCTGACAAGCTATTCCGAAGCGCCATCTCGTTCTGCGGCCGTTGAAGGTCGTGGTTAAAGGAACTCTTTAGCAAATCGATAAAGGGCATATCGTCGGGGTTGGTGGGCGACCATTTGAGCACATCGACGCCTCGACATTGCAGCAAAGGATTGATATAGCGCTTTTGAAGGCGTCCCGCGGGATCGCCGAGCATCGACGGCTGAAAGATATGCAACATTTGAATGGCCGGTGCCGAATTGGGTGATTGCAGCGTGCTGTGCAAAACGCCGCCGTTGATAAAGCCGGCGGACCCTTCCTCAAAGCGCACGTGTTCATGAGCCGCGCGCGTTCGATAGTCAATCGCTCCCTGCTCCATGTAGAAAAGCTCGACTTCGGAATGCCAGTGCCAGGGGACGGAATTGCCCGGATAGCGAGCGAATTCTGCGCGTTCGGCAATATAGGGCCAGTCTTCGGCGGTCTCGGGAAACGCTTCCTCGCGTCCTCCGCGGTGCAATTCTATGTGATCCATGTTTCGCATGGCATCAGTATAAAGCGCAATGGGCTTAGATTGCTCTTGCCTGTTCGGGGAACGCCTTGTCTAGGGATGCTTGGAGCTTTTCGAAGGATGCTCGTAAGTTGAGGCTCTGATCGGCTGAGCGCTTGGTTTTTGTGGTGGGGGAGTCGAGGAGACCGTTTCTCTGTGTCGGGGGGAAGGAGAAAAGGTTTGCATGTTTTAGGGATGGCTGCTGTGCTGCGTCATTGGAAGAATGCATGCTTATGCGGCCTCCTCGATGTCCACCAATAGATTGCGCTCGGGGTATGCTGCTAGGTCCCGTGCGCTGGCAGTATTATGCAGCGGACCGTTCAAAGAAGCGCTAAAGAAAGGCTTAACCTGGTTTGGTGTTACGATGAAGCTGCAGTTCAGAGGTATCGAATAACACTTTTGAAAGGTTTTGGGCTTAAGGGCTTTCTAAGGTTTGTGGCGCGGATGTGGCTCGCCTGTGTGGGGCGTGTGGATGGCTCGTTCCTAGCGCTGCGGCTCTGCGGCGCGCACCTGCTCGACGACCTTTTCCATCGTGGCGTCGATGCGGTCTTTCTTGAGCTCACATTCCCAGATGGTTATGGGTGTCCAGCCCATTTGAGTGAGTGCTGCCACGGCAGCGCGGTCGCGCTCGACGTTGCGACGGAACTTTGCCTCCCAAAACTCAACGTTGCGCTTGGGCTGGCTCGGGTTGCACTTGGGGCAGCGGTGCCAAAAGCAACCGTTGACGAAGATGGCGATTTTGCGCCCGGGGAAGGCGATATCGGGTTTGCCGGGAACCTTCCATTCCAAACGATAGCCCGTGAGGCCCGCGGCGCGCAGGCGCTGGCGAACGAGCAGCTCTGGCTTGGTATTGGCGCGCTTGTTGCCCTTCATGGACTTTTTGATGGCGGCGCGACGGCGGACCAGTTCGCGCTCGTCAGCGGAGAGGTCCGAGGTATCGATGCCGTCGAGCAGACCGGGCTTGGGACGCTTCTTGCTGCGGCGCTTAGGTGCGCGCTTGGGTTTGGTGGCGGGTTTGTCGGCTGTGTTGGGCACGGCGTCATCGGCGGAGCTTGTCTCGAGTCGGTCTTCCTTCAGCTCAATCAGAGCATCAATGAGCCCCTTGTCGGCGGGCATCCACTCAACGGTGGCAAGCGAGGTGCGCGGAATCCAGCGGATATCGAGCTGGCGGTCGTGCTTCTGGGGCTCATCGGATTCATCGGCGAGCGAGCAGTAGTAACACTCCATTGAGAGATGAAAATCGGGGTAGTCATACTCAACGGTATAGAAATCGCGCAGGTTGGTGACTTTTACCTGCAGCTCTTCCATGAGCTCGCGGCGTACGGCGTCCTCGGGCGTCTCGCCGCGCATGAGCTTGCCACCGGGAAACTCCCAAAGTCCCTGCATGTCGCCATAGCCGCGCTGCACGGCAAGCAGCTCGTCAGATCCATTCTTGCGAATGATCCCAGCGGCAACATGAACAGTCTTCAACAGGAGTCCTCTCTCAATATCAACACGTGGCAGGCTGGCTGCCCCACCTTACACAACGGTAAGGCAAGCGTAAGCCATATCGATGGTAGCTGACTCGTCTCCTTGCGACTATAGATGCCGTAGACTAATTGCAAGAAAGGACTCGGTATGCAAACCACGCACATGGCGACCCCGGTACTGGAGGTCGCGCATCTCGAAAAGGTATACGGAGCGCTGGGCAACGTGACCCGCGCGCTCAACGACGTCAGTTTTACCGTCAACCGCGGCGAATTTGTTGGCATCATGGGCGCTTCGGGCTCGGGCAAGTCGACCCTGCTCAACTGCGTGTCGACCATCGATAGCGCCACGAGCGGCACCATCCGCATCAACGGGCAGGACGTAACACGCATGAAGCAGGCTAAGCTTTCGCAGTTCCGCCGCGAGGAGCTCGGCTTTATCTTCCAGGACTCCAACCTGCTCGATACGCTCACGGCACGCGAGAACATCGCCCTGCCGCTCACCATCGCCCGCACAAACTCGGCAGAGATCTCGACCCGCGTGCAGGATGTGGCCGCGCGTCTGTCTATCAGTCAGGTGCTCGACAAGTATCCCTACCAGATGTCCGGCGGTCAGCAGCAGCGCGTTGCCGCGGCCCGCGCGCTCGTCACCGACCCCACCATGATCATGGCCGACGAGCCCACCGGCGCCCTCGATTCCAAGAGTGCCCGCCTGCTGCTCGAGAGCCTGGAGGCCCTCAATCGCCGCCTGCGCGCCACGGTGCTCATGGTCACGCACGACAGCTTTGCCGCCAGCTACACGAGCCGTGTGCTGTTTATTCGCGACGGCAAGATCTTCACCGAGCTGCGCCGCGGCGACACCGACCGCCGAGAGTTCTTCGACCGCATTATGGAGGTCGTTGCCATGATGGGCGGTGAGGGCTCCGATGCTCTGTAAACTCGCTTGGGGCAACGTCCGCCGTGCCGGCCGCGACTACCTCGTCTACCTTTTGACGCTCACCCTGGGCGTCACGGTCTTCTATGCCTTTAACACCATCTCGATGCAGGTCGACATCGCCGGAATCGATGAAGAGGGCTTGGCGCAGGTTATGGGCAGCATACTCGGCGACCTGACGTACTTTTTGGCCGGTGTCATGGCCTTTTTGATGGTGTATGCCAATAACTTCATCATGAAACGCCGCAAAAAGGAGTTTGGCCTGTACCAGGTGCTCGGCATGGGGCGCGGGCGCGTCGCCACGATCATGGCGCTCGAGACGGTGATTGTCTCGGTGGTGGCCTTTGTCGCCGGCATTGTGCTGGGTGTGGGACTCTCCCAGCTCATGACGTTCTTTACGGCCTCGCTCTTTAAGACACAGATCGCCAATTTCCACTTCTTTTTCTCGATGCATGCGTTCAATCTGACCCTTGCCTGCATGCTCGTGATGTTTGTGCTTACGCTACTGCTGAACCTCCGCGCCGTGCGTCGTACCAAACTCATCGAGCTTATGGGTGCCGAGCGTCGCAACGAGAGCATCAAGACACGCAACCCCTGGATCGCGATTGCCATCTTTGCCGTGGGTGCGGTGCTTGTGGGCGTGGCCTATTACCGTCTGCTACGTGATGGGTTCCCGCTAACCGCGACGGACAGCAAGCTGCAAGAGGCCATGAACCAGTTTGGTATTACGACCGCTATGGTTACCGTGGGCACCTTTGCCCTGTTCTGGGGACTCTCGGGCATGCTCATTAAGCTGCTGCAGAGCCTGCGCGGCGTGTATTGGCGCGGCCTCAACATGTTTACCGTGCGCCAGCTTGCGGCCAAGGTCAACACGGTGTGCTTTTCGATGGGCGTCATCGCGATGCTCCTGTTTTTGGCCATCACCTCGGTGACGTGCGGTATGTCGATTGCCAATGTGATGAACGAAAACCTGGAGCGCTATACGCCGGCCGATATGTCGCAGAGGTATGTCTATTACACGCCCGATACGCTCGACTACTACAAGGAGTATGTCAATCCGTCTGAGGCCGACCGCATGGTGCTGGCCGATAGTACCGTCGACCTGTATTCCGCCTGGCACGGCGATCGTATCGATCCCGATAACGTTGCAGACGGTATTAAGGGCAAGTCGGTGGACAACAACGACGAGACCGGCAAGAAGGTCAATATCGCCGACGTCGCCGGTGAGCACGTGCAGATCGATTCGTATCTGAGCTACCCGTATGGCGGTTCGAGTCCTTCGGTGACTGCAGGTGCGATGTGTAAGGTCATGGGCGAAAAACTTCCCAAGGCGCTTGAGGGCAGCACTACCGATGCGATGGGCCTGTTTGTGACGCCGGCAAGCCAGTACAACAAACTGCGCCAGATGATGGGCGAGGAGCCGGTGAGCATTGGGCACGACCAGTACTTGCTTACGTGTGATATGGGCGGTGAGCTGGGCGACCTGTACACCAAATACATGGCCGGCGGCCATACCCTCACCTTGGGCGGGCATGAGCTCAAGCCCGCAACCGATAAGTCGGACAAGGACACGGCGGCCATCACCAACTCGGCGATGGGCAGTAATCCGGGTACCGTCGTCGTTGCCGACGAACTGTTGTCCCAACTTAATCTGCAGCCGTATTCCAGTAGCCTGCTCGTTAACTACAAACAGGGGATGGATACGACCGAGGCAGACGAGAGCATTAAATATACTTTGCTCGACAATCTGCTCGTTGACGGCAAGGAGCCGGGGTTGTGGGGAGTCTTCATCACGCGCTCCGAGATGTACACGCAGGCAGCGCAAATGAACGGCATGATTAGCTATCTGGCCATCTATATTGGCTTTGTACTGGTCGTTGCGTGCGCGGCGATACTGTCGATCCAGCAGCTCTCCAATGTGGCCGACGGCAGCCGCAGCTATCGTGTGCTGGCACAGATCGGCTGTGACGACCGCCAGATTCGCCATTCGGTGATGGCGCAGCAAGCGGTATTCTTCCTGTTCCCGCTGGCAGTGGGCCTGGCGCACTCGTTTATCGCGCTCAAGGTGATTATCGAGCTGGTGAGTACGTTTGGCGACATGAGCATCGGCGGCACGGTGGGTCTCACCTGCGCAATCTTCCTAGCAGCCTATGGTGGCTACTTCCTGGTGACGTACCTCATGAGCGCCGGCATGGTACAAGCTGCCATCGCCACCCGTTACAGCGAGTAGCCAACCTGGTGCAGAACACAATCATCGCAGGTTGAGCATAAGTCAGCGAAAGCGCCCCTAGGCGAGCAAGGTGACGTGAAAGAGGAGGGAAGCGTACTTTTGGTACGCGACCGACGATTGAACGTCAGATTGTCGCCTAGGGGCGCTTGCAGCGTCGAGCCGTTACGCGGTTTGGTAAAACCGCGTAACCTCATCGCTTCCAAAAGTGGAGGATGAGCGTCGTGCGGTTTTGCTGTTCGGTTTTGACCAGGATGTTGTGGATGTGGGTCTTGACGGTGCCCACGGCAAGGAATAGCTCGTCAGCGATCTCTTGGTTCGATTTGCCCAGTACGACCAGACGCATAACTTCGGTCTCACGGTTGGAGAGCTTGTAGGCGTTGCGATAGAAGGGCATCTGCTCTTCGATGTGTCGATCAAGATCGCTGACGTTCTTTTCCTCGGGCGCCTCCTGCATGCGGATTGAAAGCACGTGGTAGGAGTAGATGATCAGCAGAATCGCAAAGTAGCAGGCAAAGACGTTTTCGCTAAAGTTGCGCTCGGACAGATATAGTTGCAGCCAAGAGGGCGCCAGACTCATGGGGACAATCAGAATGTTGTAGAAATCCTCGGCAACGATGCAACCGACCAGAATAGCGCCGATAATCAGGTGCTTTCGTTGGTTGTTAACGCGTGCCTTTAGCTCGACTTGTGTGCTCTTGCGTGCCGTCCAAAAGATATATAGCCCCACGAAAACAAGGAATACCTGACGCATCGTGTAGTAGAGCCATTGATGAATGGGGCCGTAGGGGACAGCGACGATAATCAGCAGCTCGCTCAGCAAGAACGTTGCGACGGGAATGACAAACTGCTTTTTTGAATGCTTGTCGAGCAAATCCATGGCAATGAGCCAAATAAAAGCCTGCGAAGCGGTCGCCACAAAGGTCCGCAACACAGGCATGGTAATTGAGTAATAGTCGCTGGCTGGAAAACTCTGGTTTTGCAGCGTGTATTCAAAAAAGAAAATCTCGGTCATCTCGATGGCATAGCAGATAAATACGCCGCTGCCATAGATAAAGAAGCGTCGACGAGATGAGGCATAGGCGGCAAGCGAGAGCACCGCCGTCACAATACAGATCACGAGTATCGCTAGGGTATAGAAGAACATCAGGGTGTTCATCTGTCACCGTCCCATCTCATTTATTCTATGGTCGAGCCCTGTATACCTTGTGGGATATAGGCGTCTCAACCCTTCGTTTCATTGCGGATTAGGCGCCGAGATACAGCATAGCCGTATACCGTTCGCGGTTCTAGATGGTAAACCCCCTGTAAACTCTTGACCTGCGGGTTTATATTGGTTTAGAGGGGGTGTAACTCCGTGAACGGTCTTTAATCCCGAATAAACTAGGTAAAAATTGCATACGGGTGAATGATGGTCTTGTCAACACGAGGCGTGATGTTCGAGCGCCTCATAGTAATAGTCGGCAAGACCGGCGGAAAGGAAATCGACATGGCACTGCCTAAGGATTTCATCGACACCAACGACTTCACCAAAGAGCAGATCCTGGCTATCGAGGATCTTGGCCTGGCAATGAAGAAGGCCATCAAGGTTGACGGTTATTATCCGCACCTGCTTCGCAACAAGAGCCTTGGCATGATTTTCCAGCAGGTCTCCACCCGCACCCGTCTTTCCTTCGAGACTGCTATGACCGACCTCGGCGGCCATGCTCAGTTCTATGGCCCTGGCACCATCCAGCTCGGCGGTCACGAGTCCCTGGGCGACACCGCTCGCGTTATGGGCTCGCTGCTCGACATCATGATGGCTCGCGTTGACCGTCACAAGGACGTCGTCGGCCTCGCCGAGGGCTCCGCTGTGCCCGTCATCAACGGCATGTCCGAGTTCAACCATCCCACGCAGGAGATGGGCGACCTCATGACCATGCTCGAGAACCTCCCCGAGGGCAAGAAGATCGAGGACTGCACCCTGGCCTTCATCGGCGACGCCACCCAGGTCTGCGTCTCCCTCATGTTCATCGCCTCCAAGGTCGGCATGAAGTTTGTCCAGTTTGGACCTAAGGGCCACCAGATCCCCGACGGCGGCCTGCACGTTGGCACCGTCGAGGAGCGCGCCGAGTTCGGCAAGCAGATGATGGCCATCGCCGAGGAGAACTGCAAGGTCTCCGGCGGCTCTGTCGTCATCTCCGACGACATCGAGTGCATCAAGGGTGCCGACTTCATCTATACCGACGTGTGGTATGGCCTGTACGACGAGGAGGTCTCGGGCGAGAACTACATGGACGTGTTCTATCCCAAGTATCAGGTCACCATGGACATGATGAACTTCGCCGGCCCCAACTCCAAGTTCATGCACTGCCTGCCGGCCACCCGCAACGAGGAAGTCGTCGACGAGGTCATGGATGATCCCGAGCGCTCCCTGTGCTGGGTCGAGGCCGAGAACCGCAAGCATTCCATCCGTGCTCTCCTTGCCGCCCTGGGCAAGCGCACCCCGCTCAACGACGAGGGTGTCGAGTACTCCGCCAAGGCTGAGCTCCACGCCGCTCTCGAGGCTCTCGAGCAGCTCTAAGCCTCAAGGCTTCTAAAAGCACGTTTGCGGGCGGCGGATGCTCGTCTCCTGTCGCCCGCTCACCGAGGCCCAAGCAATTGCCTTAATACCTTAGGGCCTCGGATCTGTCCAAGACTGAGCGAAGGAGCTCATCATGAGCGACGGAAAGAAAAAGCTTTCCTTCTTGACGGTCATTTCGACCATCATCTGCGTCGTCTTCGTTTGCGAGGCCGCCGCTCCTGCTGCTGCCATTGGCAACCAGCAGTTCTTCTGGTGGATCTTCCTGATCCTGACCTTCCTGCTTCCCTACGGCATGGTTGTCGCCGAGCTCGGTACCACCTATGACGGCGAGGGCGGCATTTACGACTGGGTTCGCGATGGCCTGGGCGACAAATGGGGCGCCCGCATCTCGTACTACTACTGGGTCAACTACCCGCTGTGGATCGCCTCGCTGGCTACCATGTTCCCCGACATTTTGGGCATGGTCTTTGGCGTCGAGTTCAACTTGATCGCCAAGATGGGTATCGATCTTGCCTTTGTGTGGATCGTCTACCTCATGGGCCGCTCCAAGGCGGCCGACTCCGAGTGGGTCCTTAACGGTGGCGCCATCATCAAGGTCGCCGTCGCCGTTATCGTTGGCGCTTTGGGCATTTGGTATGCCATGGAGAACGGTTTTGCGAACGACATGTCCGCTGCCACCTTCCTGCCCGAGCTCACCAACACCAACGCTCTCGGCTACCTGTCGATCATCATCTTTAACTTCATGGGCTTCGAGGTCATCTGCACCATGACCGACGACATGGCCGATCCCGCTCGCGATATCCCCAAGGCTATCATCGTCGGTGGCCTGTCCATCGCCGTGATCTACCTGTTCGCTGGCTTTGGCATCGGCGCTGCTGTGCCGGCCGATTCCATCGACCCCGACTATGGCATGATTGTCGCAGTCCAGACCATGGTGGGCGACTCCATGATCTTCAAGGTCATCTGCATCGCCTTCCTGATCACCCTGTTCGCCAACATGGCCGCCTGGTCCTTCGGCGTCAACTCCGTCGCCCGCTACGCTGCCGAGCACGGCAACATGCCCAAGGTCTTCGCCTCGATGATCTCGGATGACGACATGCCCAACGGCGCCAACCTGGTCAACGCCATCGTTGCCTCCCTGGTGCTGTGCCTGCAGCTCGTTCCCATCGACGCCATCTCCAACGGTGTTTTCTGGATGCTCTTCGGCACCTCCGTCGTCTTCCTGCTGCTCACCTATATCCCGATGTTCCCGGCGTTCCTCAACCTTCGTAAGAACGACCCCAACCGCGAGCGCATCTTCACGTTCCCGTTTAAGGGCGCCATGATGAAGGTCATGCTGGCCATCCCCTGCATCGAGCTGGTCCTGGCCATCGTTGCAACGCTGGTGCCGCTCTCTGCCGCTGAAATTGGCGACAAGCTCCCGATGATCGTTATCTTCATCGTGCTTCTGCTCATCGGCGAGGTTGTCCGCGTCGTTAGCGCCAAGGGCCGCGAGACCGAGTACAAGGGCCTCACTCCCGAGCTGGCAGCTCAGCGTCTCGCTGAGGAGGCCGCCGAGGCCGAGGAGAACTAGAGCACCCGGTTCTGGGGCTCCAACCCTCCTCGCGTACCAACGTGCGCTTCGTCGGGCTTGTCGCTCCCGACTCCGGGCACTCTAGCCTCTTCGGAGACGTGCCCAAGCGACAGGTTTGCTAACCATTCCCCGGGGTGGGTGTGAGCGATAGCTCCGGTAACCACCGCCCACCCCAATCTCTCTTCCGTATCCTTCGTGCGTTTTGTCTCCGCGCACTTGGTTACGTCGTCGCTTGCCGGTGCGACTCCGTGAAAACCGGCGCCGGGCGCCCCGACCTTTGCCGGGGAACGGGCGCCTACCATCTCTTGGTTTTAGGCTGCGGGTAACCCGCCCGCAGCAAGCGATCGTTCGATTTGGAGGAAATCTTATGCGTACGATCACCGAGTCCGAGTCCACCCCCAAGGCCGACGGCTTCTTCATGCCCGCCGAGTTCGCCCCGCAGGATCGCGTGTGGATGGGCTGGCCCCACCGCACCGACACCTGGGCCCACGGCGCCAAGCCGGCCCAGAAGCAGTATGCCGCCATCGCCCGCGCCATCTCCGAGTTCACCCCGGTCTATATGTGCGCCAACCAGGTCGACTACGCCAACTGCAAGGCCGTCTTCGAGAACGACGAGAACGTCACCGTCATCGAGATGACCACCGACGACGCCTGGTTCCGCGACACCGCCGCCACCTACGTCATCAACGGCAAGGGCGAGAAGCGCGCCAACCACTGGCACTTCAACGCCTACGGCGGCCTCGTCGACGGCCTGTACTTCCCGTGGGACAAGGACGAGCAGATCGCCCTCAAGATGGCTGAGCTCTCCGGCTGCCGCCGCTATCGTCCCGATGACATGATCCTCGAGGGCGGCTCCATCACCGTCGACGGCGAGGGCACCCTTGTCGTGACCGACCAGTGCCTGCTTTCCCCGGGCCGCACCTGCTCTGCGGTTCTGGAGGAGGAAGAGGATCCCGAGTCCATCTGGCCCAAGTACCACAAGAAGTTTGAGCCCTGGAGCGAGGAGCTTCGCGCCTACATGGACGAGCACCTCAAGGATTACCTGGGTGTCGAGAAGGTCATCTGGGTCAAGGAGGGCATCGACCCCGAGGAGACCAACGGCCACATCGACGACGTCGCCACGTTCATCGCGCCGGGCGTCATGGCCTGCATTTGGACCGACGATCCCGAGTATCCGTTCTACGAGCAGTGCCACGCTGCCTACGAGACCCTCTCCAACGCCGTCGACGCCAAGGGCCGCAAGATGAAGGTCTACAAGCTCTGCATGCCCGTGAACCCGCTGTTCATGGACCAGGCTTCCTGCGACACCATCGACGCCGACGAGAACGCCGAGCCGCGCGTCCCCGACGAGCCGCTGATCGCCTCCTACATGAACTACCTCGTGACCAACCACGGCGTTATCGTCCCGCAGTACGGCGACGAGAACGACCAGCTGGCCGTCGACACGCTCCAGAAGATCTACGACGAGGTCTGGGGCGAGGGCGTCTACAAGTGCGTCGGCGTTCAGTCCGAGCAGGTCGTCTTCGGTGGCGGCAACATCCACTGCATTACTCAGCAGGAGCCGTCCGCGTAATTGTCTGTCTTCCCGAGGCACGGCACCTTGCCCTTCAATCGTCGGGCATGACCCTTAAGGTCTATGCCCTCCTCTTTCAGGGCAATCTGCCGCACCTCGGAAACCCAGCCAATCACGCAGACGCTTAATCGTCTGGCTTCCTGAGCCGTGATGCTTCGGGAACCCAGCCGATCAATCGGACGGTCGGTGAATCGGACCATCTCGGGGCATTGATGGTCGGTTTATTCGATGTCTTGGTCGGCTGGGTTTTTCTTTGGGCACTCCGTTGCCTCCACTTCGGAGTGCCCGCCTCTTTGATTGAGTACGCGTCTGATCTGGGATTTATTGCGGGTTAGGCCAATTGTTCGCTTGAATATCCCAGGTCAGACGCGTCTTCAATTGCCAAAAGATTCCGGTCGCAATCGCGGCCGTTTTGATCGGAGTATCTATGTACCAGCGTATCGTTATCTACACGCGCCTGTTCCGCGAGCGTTGGTCCAACAATTGTATCCTCTCTTCTCTTTGGGATGGCACCTGCACCGGTGACGCGGCCTGCAACCCTACCTTGGGCTGCGCCTTCGGTACAGATGCCATCCTTTTTGCTGTAGGGGGAGCGTGTCGTGGCAGGTAAAAAGTTCTCCCTGTTCGAGGTCATCCTCTCGGTTATCTGCGTTGTCTTTACCATCGAGGCGGCCGCTCCGGCATCTGCCATGGGTAACGTGCAGTTCTTCTGGTGGATCTTCCTCATCATTACGTTTTTGCTTCCCTATGGCCTGGTGGTGGCCGAGCTCGGTACGGCGTTCGATTCCGAGGGCGGCCTGTACGATTGGGTTCGCCTGGGCTTGGGCGACCGTTGGGGCGCCCGCTGCTCCTGGTGCTATTGGGTCAACTTTCCACTGTGGGTGGCAAGTATCGCCTGCATGTTCCCCAGTGTCATCAATGCGGTATGGGGCATCGAATTTTCGCTTGGGGTCCGAATTGCCATCGAGCTTGCCTTTGTGTGGGGCGTCACGGTCATGGCAATGCAGCCGGTGGCCGAGGCCGATTGGGTCATGGATGGCGGCGCCGTCATCAAGGTGCTCATTACCGCCGTGGTGGGAATCATCGGCATCTGGTTTGCCTGCAACAACGGCTTTGCCAACGATATGTCGTTTAAGACATTTGTCCCCGATCTGGGAGACACTAACTCACTGACGTATCTTTCAATCATCCTATTCAACTTTATGGGCTTTGAGGTGGTCGCGACCTTTGCCAGCACGATGAAGAACCCATCGCGCGATATCCCCAAGGCGGTTATCGCCGGTGGCGTTGCCATCGCGGCGATCTACATTATCTGTGGCATCGGTATTGGAGCCGCGGTTCCCACCGAGCAGCTTTCACTCGATTCGGGCATTGTGGACGCGGTTGCCGCCATGGTGGGGCGCGCTCACCCGCTGACGATGATCGTGGGCGTGGCCTTTCTGGTAACGCTGTTTGCCAACATGATCTGTTGGAGCTTTGGCGTCAACAACGTGGCGAGCTATGCCGCGCGCCATGGCAACATGCCGCGTCCCTTTGCGCTGGTGTCCAAGAAGACCGGCATGCCCAACGGCTCGGCACTCATTAACGGTTGTTTTGCCAGCTTGGTGCTGCTACTTCAGATTCCGCTGGGTGAAGGTTCCGACGTCTTTTGGGTCTTCTTCTCGATGAACGTCGTCTTTCTGCTCATGAGCTATATCCCGATGTTCCCGGCGTTTTGGCGCCTGCGTAAATACGACGACCGCCCGCGTGTGTTTCGCGCGCCCTTCGAGGGCAAGGTGCTTGCGGTAGCGCTTGCGGTGCCGGTGGTAGAACTCGTGCTTTCGATTGTTGCGACAATCGTGCTGCTTAACAGCTCGCCCGCCGAGATGTCAAAGTTGCCGATCCTCATGGGTGTGGTGATCGGCGTGTTGCTGGGCGAGGTTTCGCGCCTCATATCGCGCCGCGGCCGCAGCATCGACAATCCCGGCGTTGGCGCAAGGGGGACAGGTCGCTTTGCACCAAAACAGTAGCGCCGCGAGTTGTGCGGTGCTAGATGCATCTTGGATTACTGCTCACGCTGCTCGGGATCAGATGCGAGCTTGGGTGCAAAGTAGGGGACGTGGCCCAGGTAGGGGCAGCTGTCCGAACGCGCCTCAACGGCGCAGGGGACATTGTCGTAGGTCATGGAAGAACCGAGTCGGGTGATGGCCTTGGCGGCGGGCGCGACGAGCATCTTGAGCGGAGCGATCGGTGTCATGGCATCTCCTTTCATCGGTGAGACACAGCTTGTTTATCTAAACGATACAGTACGTTTAATCGGTGAGTCTAATCTTGCGGCAAAGAATCTGTCAACATCCTCACAGCATCTAGACAGGAGAGGCGGGCATGAGTTTCGCGTTCTATATCTACACCACGATTATCATGGGTGTGGCTCTGGTGACCAGTGCCGTGGCATTGGTGGTTTGGCTCATGACGCGCCGTCGCGACAGCCTCGTGGCCGCGGCGGGTTTTTTGCTCTATATGCTCGATATGTCGGTCATCTTTTTTGACGAGTACAATCGGCTCAAATACGACTACGCCGTTACCTTTAGCGAGCCGCTGCAGCACCCCTTGCTGCGCTGCGTGCTTGGTATTGCCATCTATGCCTGCGTGGTGCTATGGATGTTTGCGCGCTTGCGCAAAAGACCGACGTCGCGCATGCTCGGACTCGCTATCGTGCCGTTTTCAATCTTGCAATTGCTGCTGGTGCCTCGCAGCGGCGCTGCCGGAGAGGTGCAGCAGTATCTCTTTTGGCTCACGCGTGACCTGGGCAATGTAGGATGTCTTGCCTATGCCGCCTGGCATTACCGGTACAGAGCAACGCGTGTTGAGAAACTCGACCTCGACCGCTCAAAGCTCTTTTGGAAGGTGGCCTTCGTTCTTGTGTTTTGCGTGATCGCCGAGGACACCTACATGATCTTGTTCTGCCGCCCCGACTCCCAAAACCCCGTCATCGGCCTCTTTTTGTGGTATCTGTCCGAGCGCAATATCTCCGAAAACGTGCTGCTCGTGGTATGCGCGGCTCAGCTTTTTTGCCAGTTTAGCCATATCCTGCGTGTGTATGCCCGTCATCCGCGTGCCGATGAGGACGTGGCAGCCGAGAGCGCAAGCTCTGAGGACGATCTCGCATCGCGTGTGGTGATTTATGCCGACGCCCATAAGCTGTCACGGCGCGAGCGGGAGGTGCTCACGCTGGTGCTGAAGGGCAACGACGCCCAAAACATCGCCAGCGAGTTGGTCATCAGCCCTGGCACGGTCAAGGCACACTTGCATCGCATCTACGTTAAAAGCGGCGTCTCCAACCGAGATGACCTTATAGATACCTTTTGGCGTTCCTAGCCTCATTCTTCCTCGCATGCGGGTCTTGCTGTGTGGGCGGCCACACCGTTGGGCGTAATGAAGCGGTAATAATCTCAGACAATAAACCTGCAGGTAAAGCGTGTAAACCTGCTTAAACTGACCGTTTGCGGTCCCTGGCCTTGGCACGGATTTGCCCCTGTGTATCAATGGGTGTAGCGCGAAGCCGCGGACGTGGGACAGACGTCCGAGCACGGCTTGTAGGCACGCGCCGATGCGGGAGCGCTACGCTCCCAACCGAGTGCCCACGCGGGCGGTGCGTCCGCGTTGCAACCAAAGATGCCCGAGGAGGCTCACATGGACAAGGCTGATGTAGTTATCAAGAGCGACGCCGTCTTTACCGGCGATGGGCTCGAGCCGTTTAAGGGCGGCGTTGCCGTGCGGGGCGATAAAATCGTTGCCTGCGGTGACGATGCTCACCTGGCACCGTTTATCGGTCCCGATACCGAGGTGCGCGACTTTGGCGACCAGCTCGTCATGCCCGGCCTGATCGACTCGCACACGCATTTTGCCCAGGGCGCGTTTATGACCGACCCCGATTTTGCCGTCAACCTCATCGACTGCACCAGTTTTGAGATGGCGATGGAACGTGTCGTGGCGTTTGCGGCCGACCATCCCGATAACGAGTGGATTCTGGGCTGCCAGATTATCCAGTTCCAGTGGGATGTCCCCGAGATGCCCACGGCCGCGATGATCGATGAGTACATCTCCGACCGCCCGGTATTTCTGCAGCAGGTTGACTTGCATACCTTTAGTGCCAATACCTGCGCCATCAACAAGGTGGGAGTAACTTCGCAGACGCCCGATCCCGCAGGCGGCAAGATCCTTAAGGATGCCGACGGCAATCTGACGGGCGTGTTTTCCAACAACGCCGGCGCCTTCTTTATGGACGAGGTCTACGACCCAGCGCCCGAGGTTGTTGACGCGTCGTTTGCAAAAACCGCCCGGCGCGCCAATGCCCTGGGAATCACTACGGTCGGCATGGTCAATCCTACGTTTGTGAGCATGGAAAACCCGTATGCGGTGTTGGCAGGTCTTAATGCCAAGGGCGACTTGCCGCTACGCGTGTTCCTGTACACCGACCTGTTCGAAAACGAGTCCTTGACGCTCGAGCAGATCAAGGAGAAATATGCCTTCCCGGGTACGCAGGTGGAGTGGCACGGCTTTAAGCAGTTCCTTGATGGCGTGTGCTCCGACCATACCGCCTGGATGCTTGAGCCCTATAGCAACGCGCCCGATACCTGTGGTGAGCCCGCGGAGGAGCCGGAGCGCATCCGTGCTGCCATCCTGAGGGCGCAGGAATGGGGCGTTGACACGCGCATCCATGCAATCGGCGATCGCTCGGTGCGTTTTGTGCTCGATTGCTTTGAGGAGGGTGAGCGCTTGCATGGCAAGCGGGATTGTCGCCATTCCATGGAGCACAACGAGACGGTTCAACCCGAGGATATGCCGCGTTATGCCGAGCTCGGCGTCTGCCCCGGCATGCAGCCGTGGCACATGCTGCTCGATATGCCCGATCTCGCCAAGGACGATGCCGTGGGTCCCGAGCGTGCCGCGCTTTCGTGGCCCCTGCATAGCCTGCTTGCCAGCGGAGCCGTGGTGCACCTGGGCAGTGACTTCCCCGTTGTGGGCTTGGAGCCCATGGAGGAGGTGTACGGCGCGGTCTTCCGCATGCTCGAGGACGGCTCCAACCCTGAGGGCTGGTTCCCCCAGGAGCGCATTACCATGGCCGAGGCTCTGCGCGCCTACACCTATGGCAGCGCCTACGCCATGCATGCCGAGGACCGCATCGGCACGCTCGCGTGCGGCAAACAGGCAGATATCTGCGTGCTCGACCGCAATCTCTTTGATTGCGAGCCGGCCGAGGTGCTCGAGGCTACCGCAGCCCTCACGATGATCGCCGGCAAGGTGGTCTTTGAGGCATAGCACCATCGTTTGATTGGGCGGCTTGGTGCCAGTTGTCAGCCGCCTGACATCCATTCAGCACTACTCTCTCAAGGAAAGGGGAGAACAATGGCAGAAGAAGTAACCGCTGCCGTGGAGGAGGAGCGCGAGCTCGCCTCCCAACCGATTCCCGGTCTGGTGCGTAAGTACACCATCGTCACCGGCCAGGGCATGCTCGCCCAGATCATCATGGTGGTCCTTGAGGGCCTCGTGATGGGTTGGGGCCTAGGTGCCCACGGCCTGGCCTGTGTCTCGATCATTATGTCGGTCGAGTACATCAACCTGGCCTTTGGCAACCTGTTTGGCACCGGCGTGCCCGCCGTGGTGGGCAACCTTTTGGGTGCCGGCGACATCAAGGGCGCAAGCAAGGCTTTTAGCCAGGGCTTTTGGCTTACCACGATCGTGAGTGTGCTGCTTGCTGTGGTGATGGCAGTGTTTACCGAGCCCATCTGCGCATTCTTTGGCGCCACGCCCGACATCATGGCCGATACCGTTGCCGGCGTGCGCCCCTTCGCCGTGCTACTGCCGCTCACGGTCATTGGCCAGATGATCACCGCTGTGATGCGTGTGGACGAGAAGGTTCAGATCCAGGCCAACCTCATGACCGTTTCGGCCATCGTCGCCATCTGTTGGCTCGCGCTTTCCACGTTTGTGCTCAAGTTTGGCGTTATGGGCGCCGGCGTGTACTACGGGCTTTCCATCGGTATCTGGGCCATCGGTATCTTCTGGTTCATCGGGGGCAAAAAGTCCCAGCTCCAGATTAGCCTGGCCGACCTTAAGCTCGACCTCGCCATCTGCGGCCAGATCTTCAAGATCGGCTTCCCGTTCTTCCTGGTTCAGGGTGCGACCTTTATCTTTAATACCGTTGCCAACTCGCTTTTGGGTTCGCTCGGCGGCGATATGGGCTCGCTCTACATCGCAGCCTTTGGCGTGATCAACGGCTACATCCTCTACATTACCATGATGGTTGCCCAGTGCTTCTCCTACGGTCTACAGCCCATCGCTGCCTTCAACGCCGGCGCAAAGGCTTGGGCACGCCTTAAGGAGACGCTCTCCTGCACGCTTAAGTACCAGGTTGTGACGCTGGCGCTGGTCACCGTCGCGCTCTGGCTTGCCGCCACCCCGGTGTGCGCCTTCTTTGCCGGCAGCGATCCTGCGCTCGTTGAAGTTGCCGCCAACGCCACGCGTACTGTCATCCTGGCTGTTGCCCTGGGCTATCTTGCCATGACCATGTCGATGTATTTCCAGGCGGTCGAGAAGGTGGGTGTCGCCACGTTTACGGGCCTGCTTCGCTATGTGATCTGCTCGGTGCCGCTTATGTACCTCCTCGGCAACATGATGGGTGTCGAGGGCGTGTGGATCGCCCTGGTGGTGGCCGATGCCATTACTGGCATCATCTCCATTGCGCTCGCCGCGCACGAGTCCAAGCGCCTTGCCACGCTCTAGGCTCGGACATGGCTCGCGTACGATAGTCGAACAAGTTAACTCGCCTGCAAGCCACCACAATGGGGACAGTCCCCATTGTGGTGGCTTTTGTTATTTAGGGTCTGAGATTTCTGCTCTATAAATAATGCTTTTGAACTGGGTTACTATAAGATTATGGTAAACGCTACTATAAGATTATGGAGAATGAAACTATTCGATTATGGTAACAGCGTAATAAGGGGCGTTGATATGGCTGAGTTCATTAACAGGGATTTGCATGAGTTGCTCATTCGCATGGCAGGCTGGTTTCCTGTTGTGTCGTTGACAGGGCCTAGGCAGAGCGGTAAGTCTACGCTGGTTCGGCATGCCTTTCCCGACTATTCCTACGTCACGCTTGAGGATCCTCAAACGAGGCGCGCGGCCTTGGATGATCCGGTGAGTTTTATCCGCAACCGAAAGGGCGGACTCATCATCGATGAGGCGCAATACGCGCCGGATTTGTTTTCAATGATCCAGGTTGTTTCGGATGAGCGGGGAGACGCCGGTCAATACATCCTTACAGGCTCGCAAAACTTTTTGATGATGAAAAGCATCGGGCAGTCTCTTGCCGGGCGAGTCGGGATCTTAAAATTGCTGCCATTATCGTTTCGAGAAGCGGAGAGGGGCCAGCAGGGGCAGCTGGAAGTGGATTTGTTCGCGCTCGAAGGGGGATACCCTCGCCTGCGTTCCGCCGGAATGCCGTCCTCGGTTTATTTCCCCAGCTATATCGATACCTATGTTGAGCGCGATGTTGTGGGCTTGCTTGATGTGCGCAATAAGGCGGAGTTTCATAAGTTTCTGTCCATAATTGCTCAGAGCGTCGGTGCCCTCATCAATATATCCTCGCTTTCTCGAGATACGGGCGTGAGCGTATCGACCATTAAAAGCTGGTTGTCCATTCTGGAGCAGAGCTACCTGACGTTTTCGCTGCAGCCCTATTATGCAAATGCCAAGAAGCGTCTAACTAAAACGCCCAAGCTCTATTTTTACGACACGGGGCTGCTCTGCTACTTGCTCAAAATTGGATCACTGGAGCAACTATTGGAGAGCCCTTATCTGGGGGCCGTTTTCGAAAACCTCATCGTTTCCGAAACGGCGAAGAGCCATCTCAACGTGGGCGAGAATCCCGAGCTGTATTTCTATAGGGACGACAGCAAGCGTGAAATCGATTTGCTCGACTGTACAAACTCAGGGAGTCCCAAGGCTATCGAAATAAAATCATCCAGAACGTATCACGATAAGTACGCCCGCCATCTACAGACTGTATGCGATGAGATCGACATTGCAAAAGATGCGCGCTATGTTGTGGCCCGCGTGGACTCAACGTATGAGTCGAAAGACTGTAGTGTGGTTTCGGCGCGTGATTGGCTTTTACGATAACAAGCTCGGCGTATTAACGGCTGCCGCGAAGGGAACCGGCCCCCTTTTTGCGGCGGTTTTTGCCTATCTGGTGCGTCTTAGATGCAAGTGAGTAGACTTATTTGGATATGCCGAGCACATCGCAACAAATACTCAATAAAACCGCAGGTCAGAGCTGTGGCGTTTTGGGGCGTGCTTGACCTCCTGCAAAAAGCCTACTCACTTGGTTTTTCTGCTAGAAGACCGCCGCGAGGGAAGGCAGCTCCCTCGCGGCGGCTGACATTTGCCCAGATAAAACCTGCCAAAATAAACCTGTCTACTCTTTGAGCCAGAGCCGACACTAATTCAAATGGCGAAATCAAAGGGCGTTCTCTGCATGGAGGGCGCCCTTTTTTATCGCGGGATGTTTTGCGTGGCAGTCATGAGGCCCAGGCGGTTGCTGACGCCGAGCTTGCGATAGATGGCGTTGACATGCTTCTTGACGGTTGACTCGCTTATGAATAGCTCGTTTGCCATCTGTTTGTTCGTTTTGCCGTCGAGCATGAGCCGCATGACTTCGGCTTCGCGCGGTTGGATATTGTGTTCTGTAATGAAAGCATTTAGCTGGTTTGTGTCTTCTGTCTGGGTGAGTTTAATGCCCCGAGGATAGAGGTTGGCGAGCGCGAGGCTCGCGTGCCGAGCGACTTCGAGCAGGATTGCGAGCTCGGTGTCGGTGAAGTCTCCGGCCGTGCGTTCACGAAACAGGGTGATGCTTCCTAGCGGGCTGTCGTTGTGCGCGAGCGTGGCCGTACAGCCAAAGTAGACGCCCTGCGGTTCCATCCATTTGCGATAGATGGGCGTGGCATCGCGTCGCTCGACGTCGACGAGGTCGAGGTCGCGGTAGACGCCGACCTTATGTAAGTCAAAGCTCCATGTTGTATAGTCCATCGCGGCGTAGCGGTTGTAGTAGTCGCTCAGTGCGCGGTCGTCCATTCCGCTGCTTGCGGGGTGGACGTAGCGTGGGGCATCACTGCCCGCCGCCTCGATCAGGTCGAACATGGCGATCCGATGGGGCACGAGCCCTGTCGCTCCCTCGAGGGTCTCCTTTTGCAGCTTATCGACACCGTGTGATGCGTGGATTGCAAGCGCGAGCTCGTTGAGAGCAGTCCAGGTCGTACTGTCCAACTCAATAGTCTGCTGTTTATTGCATGGGGGCATAGGGCATCCTTTCCATTGTGGAACCCAGTATGTCATGTTCTCGGCCTGAATAGAACTTTAGGTCAGCGAATGGTATACCGTCGGTCGCTGAAAGGGGCTCGAGGGACCATTGAGAACATCTCGGTGCGGCCGCATCATGGTCTCGTCAAGCAAAAGCACCGAGATTTAGGAGCTTGAAATGAAGACCATCTACGAGAGTGAGTCCACACCTAAGAAGGACGGGTTCTATATGCCCGGCGAGTATGAGGAGCAGGAGCGTACCTGGATTCTGTGGCCGCATCGCTCGGATGTGTGGCGCTGCGGCGCCAAGCCGGCGCAGAAGGTCTTCACCGAGATCATCAAGACCGTTGCACGTTTTCAGCCCATCACTGTGGGCGTCAACACTGAAGACTTCCCCGCGGTGTGTGAGATCTTCGACGGCGTTGAGAACGTGCGCGTTATCCACATGGAGTACAACGACAGCTGGATTCGCGACCCCGGCCCGGCGTTTCTTGTCAACGACAAGGGGGACGTGGCACTCTCGCACTTCCACTTTAATGCTTACGGCGGTTTCATTGACGGCCTGTATTTCCCGTGGGACAAGGACGCTTCCATTGGCCTGCAGGTGGCACAGCTCGAGCAGGTTAACCGCTATCGTCCCGAGGATTATATCCTCGAGGGTGGCTCGTTTAACTGCGACGGCCAGGGCACCGTGGTGACCACCGAGATGTGCCTGCTCAATGAGGACCGCAACCCCCAGTACACCAAGGAGCAGATCGAGGAGAAGCTTGCCGAGTACCTGGGCATCGAGAAGGTCATTTGGATCAAGGATGGCATCGACCCGTTTGAGACCAACGGGCACGTGGACGACGTCGCATGCTTTAGTGCGCCCGGCGAGGTCTGCTGCATGTGGACCGATGATCCCAACCATAAGTTCTACAAGGAGTGCCAAGAGGCGTATAAGACGCTTTCCGAGACGACGGATGCCCGTGGCCGCAAGCTCAAGATCCACAAGGTGATTATGCCTGCGACCTCGGTATATATGACCGAGGAGGAGGCCAGCACGATTGACCCCGTCGAGGGCGTGCTGCCGCGTACCCCCGAGGATGCTTTCGAGCCGAGCTACCTCAACTTCCTGCCCATCAACGGCGCAGTGCTTGTACCGCAGTTCGGCGATCCCAATGACGCCCAGGCGCTCAAGGATATCCAGGCTGCTTATCCGGACCGTGAAGTCATCGGTATCATGACTCGCGAGGTTATCTACGGCGGCGGCAACATCCACTGCATCACCCAGCAGCAGCCCAAGGCGCGCTGTAAATAGCAGTTCCATGGTGAACAGTGCTTGATTGTCCGCACGCGAAAGTCCGCCGACTTCAATGGTCGGCGGACTTTTTGTGTGGTGGTTTCAGCTGAACGGCGGGCCGTGCGGCTTGGGTGTGCGGGCACACAATCTGGGGAAACCAAACAGATTGGGGCCTTATATGATCGACTCGAAGGGAAACGTGCGACCCGAGGGCATGTTTAACAGGGCGTACCTGGCCCCCGAAGCCCAGCGCGCATACGATACGCTGCTCGAGTGCGTGCTCAACGGGCAGAAGGGTTGCGAGGCTTCGGCGCATGCGGGCATGGATACCATCAAGGCGCTCGTATAGCTTTACGCTTTCGGATGTGACACATAGGACTGCGTGCGCCGCTCCCGGCTATATTGCCCCCGAGGTGCTTCAACTCATGGAGATAGCCGGCATCAGCGATTTCGAGAGCTTGGCAGCGTCCACGAATGCCCCCGTGTTTACGCCACAGACGGATGACTTTGGACTCGCGGTCCATATCTTTAAGATGCTTAACCGCGGAATACACCCATACGCTTCTGGTGAGCTGGACTTGGACATATTTGACCTGGACGACGATGACATTCCGCCTGCACCATTGATAAACAGCTGCGTGTGTAATGGGCACAGCCCGTTTGTGGGGACGTTGGTCGGATACGTTGTCCCAAAGTACGCTCTTGAGCTCGATGATTTTAGCGGCACTATGGGCGAGGCACTCCGTCGATCGCTGTATGGCAGGGCGGAGGAGCGTCTTGACGCACGCACATGGGCGCGCCTGCTCGACCGCTATCTATCCGAGACAGTTGTGTGCAAGCGTGGCCATCTCCACCACTCGTTACAGCACGAATGCCCTTGCTGCCGAGGAGAGCGCGCCTTGTTGACTCGTCTTGGTTGATGGTTTGGGCCGTCTTGTAGAAAGCCCGTGAGGCGACATGCAAGTTAATCCTGCGTGTCGCCTCCGTACATATAGACGATAAATCCGTCGCCGGTGTCCTGGCTGTGATCCTCCAAGATGCGCTTCATGTTGAGGTGCTCGTAGAACTGCCAGTCGGAGTTGCAGTCGCTCATCAGGAAGAATTTGGTGCACCCGGCTTTGGCGAGTTCGGCGCGCGCAAGGTCGATGAGCGCACGGCCGAGCCCCTTGCCCTGCCATTCGGGCACGATGATGATCAGGTTGAGCTGGCCTTGGGCATATTCGTTGCCCGTGGCGGCAAAGCGGTCGGCTGTTGCCTTCTCGCGGCTATCGCCAAAGAGCGAGCCTTCGAGCTTGGCATCGGCGGTCTTTGCCATCTCGGTTGCCTGGACGAACATCTCGTTGTAGCAGGGCTCCCACGTGGGATTGGTGCGTGGTTTTCCGTCTTCGAAGATACCGATGCAGCAAGCGGCGATGATGCGGCCTTCAGCTTCGGCAACGAGCGCGATGGGGGAGCGCTGCAGCTGCATGGCGATGTTAAAGCGCGCACAGAAATCGGCGGCTTCGACGTCGCCTCGGTTGCGCAGCGTGTTGCACCACAGCTGGTTGTAGATGGCGGCGATGCCGGCCAGGTCATCGAGCGTGGCGGCACGCAGAGTTACGTTGTCAAGGCTCATGGGGGCTCCTTCCAAGTTGGGTCAGGCCACCCCTGAGTGTGACATGGACGCAGGACGGCCGCATCGACCATTCGGCAGGCGAGCCTCGAATCCTCGGGGACGGAGGGTCCTAAGAAGGAATGAGGGCGGATTTTCGGACACTTGCTCGATGAGAGTGGATAATCTCCCACTTTTAGCGCTGGTATAGGCCAAAAACGGGAGATTATCCACTCTCATTCTGGGTAGTCGTTGGGGACGTTCTTAAACGACCAGTCATTAAAGAACGTCCCCAATGACTACCCCAAGGAACATCCCAAACTGCCGGCAGAAAAGGAACGTCCCTAACTGCCGCATCCGGAGTAAGACAACGCCGCAGGTAGAGGACGGACAGACACTATGACCCAATCCGAGGGCACGGAAACGACAGGAGCCCCCGCTCGTGACCGCGGGTCGGGGCTGCGACAATGTTGTTGAAGTGCCAGAGGCGCAGCCGCGCCGCAACGAGGTTG
>JAXKEA010000058.1:0-3314 GCA_036551635.1 Collinsella sp. | reverse complement strand
GATTAGGGATTTCCTTGCTGGTAGAATCATATCACCATACGGATGATGCAGACCATGTAAGGAGCCGTTTCGATGGTGAAGAGCCTGGATGAGCAGATCAAGTCACTGCAGGAGAGGCAGGCCCAGCTCAAGGCCCGCGAGAACGACCTCATGGCGCGGCGCAGGGAACGCGAACGCAGGGCCCGCACCAAGCGCCTGATCGAGGTCGGCGCGATGGCCGAGTCGGCCGCGGGCTTCGAGGGCGGCGACGAGAGGGCCAAGGAGCGCATAGCCCGCCTCGTGCAGCTCGGCTCCCTGGTGGAAGCCATGTGCTCCACCGACGTGATGGACAACTACACGAGCCGCGAGGACCTCAAGACCACCGTCACCAAGGCCCTGGAACACAACGTCAGAACCAGCGATGGCATGAACTGGAACCTGCACGACCTGGTGTACGAGGCGCTGAGCGAGGAATGGGGCAGAAGGGACGGCGAGATCAGCGACCTCTGGGCGGACGACGGGCCAAGCGGATACCAGCCACCCTCATACGAGCCGGTCAACCCCGAACGCAGGACTCCCCAAACACCCTCCGATGGCCTGATCTGACGTCCAAAAAAAGGCGCCGTGCGCCCTTTTTAAATCTTTTAAAATCTTTTTACATTCTTTTAGGCCCTCCGCAGCCCTTGGAAACATTGGGCTCAGAGGATGTTACTGGGGACAAAAAGGGAGCGAACTGGGGACAAAAAGGGAGCGAACTGGGGACAAAAAGGGAGCGAACCGGGGACAAAAAGGGAGCGAACTAGTAAATAAATAAACTTTGTACTAGTCCGGACGCGGCCAGGGCCGTGGACGTGCCGCTGTTCGACTGATTCGGTTTGTCCGGTCATGGAGGTGTCTCTGTGCTGTCCTCTGGTGCTTGATCTGAGGTGATTTTTTTCTTTTTTGGCGCTTGCGCCCTTTTATAGAAACTTTTATATTCTTTTAGACTCCCGGGAAAGCAGTTGGCAGTAGGGGAATCGAGACATTAAAGACGACTTTTTGGGAGATAAAGACGACTTTTTGGGAAGAATAAAGACGACTTTTTGGGAAGAATAAAGACGTCCTGTTTAAATCTTGACGTTTTTATGGTATGATGAAACCATGGCAAACGAGATCGTGAAATATTCGAACCAGTTCAACGCTCAGGCATTACGCCGCTTCACGGCGCTTGACCTGGATCTGCTGATGGCCATCGCGGCAAGGGTGCGCGATAAGGAAATCGATGAGGTCACTTTCACTTTCGAGGAACTCCGCCAGTTGGCTCACGTCAAGAAGAACCTCACCGACAAGGAGCTAGCGGCACGAATCGTTGAGGTCAACGATCGTCTGCTCGCCTGTCGGTTCCGGTTCCAGGATGACAGCAGGACGGTGCAGT
The DNA here is from genome assembly GCA_036551635.1 of Collinsella sp. Taxonomy (GTDB): domain Bacteria; phylum Actinomycetota; class Coriobacteriia; order Coriobacteriales; family Coriobacteriaceae; genus Collinsella. The sequence continues at coordinate 1,921 of JAXKEA010000058.1, read as the reverse complement.
TCACGCTGTTTTCCGGCTTCGAAACCGATTGGAAGACCGCGAAACTGCTGGTCGCGGTCAACCCGCGCTTCTCGTTCCTGCTCAACGACCTGACCAGCCAATTCACGCGCTTCGAATTGGCCGAGTTCACGGCCTTGAAGTCCAGCTACGCGAAGGAGACGTATCGCCGTCTGAAGCAGTATCGACAGACCGGCGTGTGGAAGGTGAGCCTTGAGGAGTTCCGTCGCCTGCTGGACGTGCCGAAGTCCTATCGCACCTGCGACCTGAACGAGCGTGTATTGAAGCCAATTCAAGCCGAGCTGGGAGAACTGCTGGGTCTGCGGATCCACAAGAAGTACGCGAAACGCGGTGGCCGTGGCCGCAGCTCGCTGGTCGGCTTCGAGTTCGAGTTCGACCCCGAGAAGGTGCCTGGCGGCGTCTCTGCGCCCCGTGTGGAGCTGTCCCCGGGTGTGGTGGCGGACGCGGCCAGAAAGTCCCTCAGAGACGCCGCCAGGGCCGACGAGAGGGCCGAGGCGGAGCGGCGGCGCGAGGAGAACCTGAAGGCCGTGGCCGAGGAACGGGCCAGGCGCGGCGGGAGCATGCTGATGCACGCGATGGAGTCATGTCCAATGAGATCGTGAAGTTCAGCAACCAGTTCAACAACGTCGCGCTGAAGAAGTTCGACGCCGTGCACCTGGACGTGCTCATGGCGATCGCCTCAAGGCTGTTCTAGCGGCCGTGTCCGCGCCTCTGGGGCGGTTGCGCCTGCCATGGGTCGATCTGCCGCTGTTCGGCCTCCTGCTGGCCTGTGCGCCTGTCTGCGCGCTGCCTGATCTCCCTGAGCAGGTCGGCCTTGGTCCTGGGGGCGCTTCGCTCCTCGAACGGGCCGCTCTCCCCCAGGTCCTCGGGCTCGCTGAGGTCCAACGGCTCGTCACCGGACGGCTCGGGTCGGTTCATGTCCTGCGTCGGGTCCTCCGCCGCCCGTTCACGCTGTTCGGCCATACGCAGTGCGAGGGCCTTCACCTGTTCGGGGCTTGGCTTCTCGCCCTCGGCCCGCTCGGCCTGTTCGAGCCGCCTCTCCAGTTCGTCCACGAGGCCGGTCCTCGGCTGCATGTCGTGGTCGTGGATGGCCTTGGTGGCCCTCATGCGGAACCTGTTGGCCTGGTCCCAGTCGCTCGGGATGTCGGTGTCTTCGAGCCATGGCACCGCCCCGCGCAGCTTCTCGGACTGCTCCCCGGCCACCTGTTCGGCGTTCCGCAGCAGCCTGCCGCGCTTGAAGACGTTCGCGTCCCTGGCCTCGCGCGAGGCGGCTCGCGCCACGTCGATGATCTGCTTGGCGGCCTCAAACTCCTCGGTGCCGTGGCTCCTCCACCACTCCTCGCGGTTCCTCACGTCGGCCTTGGCTCCCATGAGTTTTCCACGGATCGCTGCCGTGTGGTCGGCCCTGTCGGCTTCGAGCTGGCGGCGCGCGTCGCCCTCGAAGTAGCGCCAGTTCGGCTCCCTGGCCGGTTCCGGCCTCGCCTGGCGTTGGCGCAGCTGCCTGATCTTGGCGGCGAACAGCTCGCCCAGGCGGTCGAATATCCGGCCGAGTTCGGTGCGGATGGCGGTCAGCAGGCCGTTGCTGCGCCTGATCTCACGGTTGGCCTCGCACCTCTCGCTGACGCCCCCGGCCCGTTCGATGGCCCTGGCCGCGTAGCCCTCGTGGATGGTGGGTTCGAGGTCGCTGCCTTGGTCCTCGAGGCTCCTGTGGTCGATTCTCGCGGTCTCGTCCAGCCGCGCGTTACAGGTCTTCGCCCAGGATTCGCGCAGGGCCTTGAGCTTGGCCTTCCGGTCGAGCGGGTTCAGGGACACGCTCGTGCGCTTCCACTGCCTGCGGCCCCGCTTGTCGGTCTTCTGCCTGCCGGTCTCGGGGTCGATCAGCGGCACCCGCTCTCCCCGCTCG
>JAXKEA010000057.1:0-3358 GCA_036551635.1 Collinsella sp. | reverse complement strand
GATTAGGGATTTCCTTGCTGGTAGAATCATATCACCATACGGATGATGCAGACCATGTAAGGAGCCGTTTCGATGGTGAAGAGCCTGGATGAGCAGATCAAGTCACTGCAGGAGAGGCAGGCCCAGCTCAAGGCCCGCGAGGACGACCTCAGGGCGCGGCGCAGGGAACGCGAACGCAAGGCCCGCACCAAGCGCCTGATCGAGGTCGGCGCGATGGCCGAGTCGGCCGCCGGCTTCGAGGGAGGCGACGAGAGGGCCAAGGAACACATCGCCCGCCTCGTGCAGCTCGGCTCCCTGGTGGAAGCCATGTGCTCTACCGACGTGATGGGCAACTACACGAGCCGCGAGGACCTCAAGGCCACCGTCGCCAAGGCCCTGGAACACAACGTCAGGACCAGCGATGGCATGAACTGGAACCTCCAGGACCTCGTCTACGAGGCGCTGAGCGAGGAATGGCGCAAAAGGGACGGCGAGGACGACGACCCATGGGAGAACCACGGGCCGGACGGATACCAGCCGCCCTCATACGAGCCGGTCAACCCCGAACGCAGGACCGCCCAGACGCCCTCCGATGGCCTGATCTGACGTCCGAAAAAAGGCGCCGTGCGCCCTTTTTAAATCTTTTAAAATCTTTTTACATTCTTTTAGGCCCTCCGCAGCCCTACTCTCCCAACGGGTTTCGGACGGTACTTAGTACAAAAGGGGAGCGAACTTAGTACAAAAGGGGAGCGAACTGGGGACAAAAGGGGAGTTGCATACACTTTTGCACCTCAAAAGGTGGGAAAAGCACCTCATGTTTTCGATTGATTCTCTAGTAAGCGTCTATGCGTATACGGGGGACCCTCTCTCAGCCCTACTCCCACAAGGGCTGAGAGGGTATAAACCTACCTAAAGCACCTCAAAACCTACCTAAAGCACCTCAAAACCTACCTAAAGCACCTCAACCATACCTAAAGTACACACCGCAAGTCGTGTACTTTAAGTAGGTCATGGTAGAGTCTACCTAAAGTACACGGTTAAAATCGTTGGAAACTAGAGGAAACCCCCGCGAGGCTGGCACCTCCGGGGGCGTGGCAACCACTGAACAGGAGTGATTACGTTGAGTAATTCTAAGGAACTGGACGTACCCGGCGAGCCGTTCGGCACGACGGCGTTCATCAGCTACATCATGTCGCAGGTCTCCCTGCCCTACCGCCGCCAGACAGCCAAGGAGATCGTCAGGCAGCGGGGCAGTCTCGTCGTGAAGTACGTCGCCACGGGCAAGGCGCTGCCCTACGGCAAGTACCCAAGGCTCATGGAGATGTACGCCTGCACGATGATCAAACGCGGCGACCCCAGCTTCCACCCCGACACCAGGATTCTCGATCTCGGCTCGTCCTTCCGCGACTTCCTCAAAATGCTGAACGTTCCCGTGGGTGGCCGTCAGCTTCGAACGATAAAGCCGCAGCTTGAGAACTACTTCGCCACCGCCATCGCGATCTCGAACAACACATCAAGGGAAACCGAGATGGCCGGGTTCACCATCGCCACCAAGGTTCACATCGAATGGCTGGACGATAAGGCCCCGATCGGCCGCGGGGTCGCCCACAACTGGGTGAGATTCAGCCAGGAGTACATCGACTACCTGAAGGACAAGCCCGTGCCGGTCGATCTTCCCACCGTGGCGAAGCTCTCCAGCCCGATGGCCCTGGATGTCTACTGGTGGCTGACCAAACGCTACTACAAGATGCACGACCGCGTGGATATCACCTGGAAGCAGCTCTACAACCAGTTCGGCAGCGACTCCAAGGACATGTTCAAATTCCGTCAGAACTTTAGGAAGGCTGTTGATTCAGTGCTTGAGGTGTATCCGCAGGCACGAATCACCTGCGGAAGGAACTACGTGACCTTGTGGCCGTCCGAGGTGTCAGTGCCCACGGTCTCCCAGGTGCGCAGGGTGGAGAAGTCGGCCGAGCGACGGCGCGAGGCCGAGGAGGGCCACTGGACTGCCGTCGCCGGTTACGGCGAGGTCTACACCACCACGGAATTGTTTGACGTGACCGCCGCGCGTGATCACTTCGACGGCACCGTGGAGGCATCGGAATGCCGTTTCTGCGCGTTTGACGCGCGCAACCGCGAACATCATGCGCGGAACGCGGGAAGGCTGTTCTAGCGGCCGTGTCCGCGCCTCTGGGGCGGTTGTGCGCTCCATGGGTCGATCTGCCGCTGTTCGGCCTCCTGCTGGCCTGTGCGCCTGTCTGCGCGCTGTCTGATCTCCCTGAGCAGGTCGGCCTTGGTCTTGTTGGGGGTGCTTCGCTCCTCGAACGGGCCGCTCTCCCCCAGGTCCTCGGGTTCGCTCAGGTCCAGCGGCTCGTCGCCGGACGGCTCGGGTCGGTTCATGTCCTGCGTCGGGTCCTCCGCCCGTTCACGCTGTTCGGCCATGCGCAGTGCGAGGGCTTTCACCTGTTCGGGGCTTGGCTTCTCGCCCTCGGCCCGCTCGGCCTGTTCGAGCCGCCTCTCCAGTTCGGCCACGAGCCTGGTCCTCGGCTGCATGTCGTGGTCGTAGATGGCCTTGGTGGCCCTCATGCGGAACCTGTTGGCCTGGTCCCAGTCGGCCGGGATGTCGGCGTCTTCGAGCCACGGCACCGCCCCGCGCAGCCTCTCGGACTGCTCTCCGGCCACCTGCTCGGCGTTCCGCAGCAGCCTGCCGCGCTTGAAGACGTTCGCGTCCCTGGCCTCGCGCGAGGCCGCCCGCGCCACGTCGATGATCTGCTTGGCGGCCTCAAACTCCTCGGTGCCGTGGCTCCTCCACCACTCCTCCCGGTTCCCCACGTCGGCCCTCGCGTCCATGAGTTTTCCGCGGATCGCGGCCGTGTGGTCGGCCTTGTCGGCTTCGAGCTGGCGGCGCGCGTCGCCCTCGAAGTAGCGCCAGTTCGGCTCGGCCGGTTCCGGCCGCGCCTGGCATCGGCGCAGCCGCCCGATCTTGGCGGCGAACAGCTCGCCCAGGCGGTCGAATATCCGTCCGAGTTCGGCGCGGACGGCGGTCAGCAGGCTGTTGCTGCGCCTGATCTCACGGTTGGTCTGGCACCTCTCGCTGACGCCTCCGGCCCGTTCGATGGCCCTGGCGGCGTATCCCTCGTGGATGGTGGGTTCGAGGTCGCTGCCCTGGTCTTCGAGGCTCCTGTGGTCGATTCTCGCGGTCTCGTCCAGCCGCGCGTTGCAGGTGTTCGCCCAGGACTCGCGCAGGGCCTTGAGCTTGGCCTTCCGGTCGAGCGGGTTCAGGGACACGCTCGTGCGCTTCCACTGCCTGCGGCCCCGCTTGTCGGTCTTCTGCCTGCCGGTCTCGGGGTCGATCAGCGGCACCCGCTCTCCCCGCTCG
>JAXKEA010000056.1:0-12578 GCA_036551635.1 Collinsella sp. | reverse complement strand
TGGAAGACTGCCATGTATCTCGAAAGGTCGGTTTGGCAAGACCGGGCGGATACGGTTCGCTGGTGGGTCTGGGCCTTCGACTCGATGGAGATCAAGAATCCGGTCGGATAAACGGCGCTCGGTTCGTGCTTGGTGTTTCCGGCGCACCTGAAAAACAACTCCTTTTCTTCGGGCCCGCCGGCAACGGGCCTTTTTGCTGCCGCGACACGGCATACGCCGCCGTATGGCCACGGCTCCGCGGCCGGGTGGCACCTCCGCTACGCCGCGTCAAGGGGGCCCATGAGACCCCGCACAAACCTCCGCTCCGCTCCGGTTGGTGGAGGTCGTCATGGACCTCCCTTGACCCGCCTTCGCTCCGGTGCGGCTTTGCGGGGAGCAAAGCCGACGACGACGCGCGGCGTCGCCATTCGGCTTTGCCCGCAGGGGCGAGATGTTGAGGGCAGGGTGCCCGGAATGGAGGAAGACATGCAGCGGCTGATGACCGAGGAAATCGCCAAGACGGTGCCGAGGCTCTACGAGCAGGACGGGGCAGGGGACCCCACGGTCTACGCCCACTACTTCTCGTGCGTGAACGGATGGGACTGGTGGCTGCTCGAGTTCGACGGCACGGACGAGGCGTTCGGCCTCGTCGAGGGCTACGACGACGAGCTCGGCTACTTTAGCATCAAGGAGATGGAGGAGCTGAACCGCCAGATGGGGTTCGCCGCCGTCGAGCGTGACGAGCACTTCTCCCCGAAGCCGCTTAGCGCCGTCAGGAGGAGGTAGCCGCATGGTCACGGTCGAGTTCGACTCCATGGGCGAGGCGGTCCGCCTCGCCCTCGTGGCCGAGGAGTACGTGGGCGGCGGCCTGGCCGTCCTCCTCCTCGACGCCACGGACCCGCGCTCCGAGGGCTACATGGCCGAGTGGGGCGTGCTCACGGCGAACGTGCCGGCGGCGGCCGAGTGGTGCCGCGGGCGCGGCAACATCGCCATCGACGCCGCGGTCCCCGCGGCGCTCCTCGGGGCGCTCGAGGCCGCCGGCATGCTCCGCACGGTCGGCAGCTCGGCGGCGTCCGGGATGGCCCGCTACCCGCTGGCCACGGTCGCCGGGCGCGCCCTCGACGGCATGGGCGGCCTGACCGAGACCCTCGAGGAGGCGCTCGGATCGACGGTCGTCGTCGAGTACGAGTCGGGCGGCGACGGCGGGGCGTTCGAGGTGGGGGCCGCGCCGGCGGGCTCGGCCGAGCTCGGGCGCCTCATCGCCGCCGCGAGGTCCGAGGCCGACGCGTTGGCGGCCGCCGGCGGATGGGCGGCCGTCCGGGTCGGTTTCGGGGATGCCGAGACCATCGACTGCGAGACGGGCCGAACGGTCTACGCGACCGAGGCGGAATAGCCACGGCCGCCACCCGCACGGGCATGCCGGCGACGGCGTGCCCCTCGCGGCGTTTCCCGGGGATGGACCGCGCCATCCCCGGACCCCTGCGCGCCAAAGGGCCGAGGCCCCTTGGAACCCCGGAACGGCCGCCGGCGGGCCGCGAACGGCGGGCCAATCACTCGGCTTCAACTCGCGATCGCCCCGCCGTGTCACGCCCCGCCGGCTCTCGCTCCGGCTACGTTCGATGGCTCCCTATGGGTCGCCATCACTTCGCCTACGCTCACCTGCCCATATCCGGGAAAACGTGTGGGTTCCCTACTATGGGTATGCAAGATGTGGGAATGTGTACACATTCCATCTTGCCGGCGCTTCCGCGCCGGGGCTCCGGGCGGTCGGAACCGCGCCTGCCGGCGCTCCCCTACGCCCTGCGCGGGGACGGCGAGCCGCGCCCGTTGGCGCTCCCGCCGGCCCCTTGCCGAAACAACCGGAAGGGGGCCGTTTTGGCCAAAGAGAAGAAAGAGACCCAGATCCACCTCCGGATCAGCGAGCGCGACGCCGCGCTCATGCGCGAGCGCGCGCAGGCGGCCGGGCTCGGCCTGTCGGCCTACGTCCGCCGGTGTGCGCTCGCCGGTGGCGCTCCCGCGCCCGTCGCCGACGCCCGCGAGCTCCGTCCGATATACGCGGAGCTCCGTCGGTGCGGCAACAACGCCAACCAGATCGCCCGCGCCCTCAACGCCTACGGCATCGGCGGGGCCCCGGCGGCCGATGTCGCGCGCGCCGTGGCCCAGCTGGAGCGCGCCGCCCAGGCGGTCGCCGACGCGATGGAGGCCGCGAGGCCGTAGGGTGCGATTGTGAAGGGTTGGTATAGGGATAGAACAGGGGTATAATAGGGGCAACACATAAGGGTCGTCGAACGGAGATTGCCATGCCGACCATCAAGCCAAAACGCACATTCGTCTACTCATCCGAAAGCGCCAGGCGCGCCCTCGAGGCCGCCCTCGCGGACCGCTGTGAGGTCAATCGCACCAACATGAGCCAGGAGATCGAGAGTATCCTCATCGGCGCCCTCATTCCGCATGACGGTGGGCTCGCCGAGCGCGCCATGACGCGCATCTATTACGGGCAGACTGGGGTGCGCGACGAGGTTGCGGCCGCGTTCAGCGATGCGGCCGCCGTATACGACTGGGAGACCGGAACCTCCGACCTTCGGCCGCTCGTCGAGATTGCTGCCCAGCAGTCGCTCGGAGCGCTGATCGACGCGTCGAAGGAGGAGGCCGACGGCTCGCGCCCCATCTACCATCTGAGGACCTGCTGGGACTCCGTGTGCAGCCGTCTGCACCACGTCTGCGAGAGCGACCCGGACAGCCGCGAGGCCCTGTCGGCCGCCGTCGACGAGGGCGTCGCCCGCGATCTCTCCCGCGCCCTCGATGCCGGTTGCAAGATGGTCGAGGCGAGGGCGTTCTTCGACATCGCCCTGCGCAACTGGGCCGTCTTGGGCGGGTTCACGTACACCTATCGGTCCCTCATGGACGTCGTCGGCCTCGCCGACGAGTGGCCCGAGACCGCCCGCGCGCGCGAGGACCTGAAGGAGTGTCTGTGGTCCATCTCTGACGGCCGAGGCGGCGAGTGACATGGATCTTGGTCGATACCGCAGCACCGCTATCCTGGCAGCGGCCTTCGCCGCCGTCATCGATATAGCTCTCTATCCAATCGTGGCCCCTGCGATCGCGTGCGTGGTCGCAGGGGCCGCTTTCGACTGGTTGGGGTGGCTCGACGCCATCGGCCTGGACCTCTGGGAGGCGTTCTGGACGTCCGGTGAATGGCTCTGGCACATGCCGTTCATGCTCGCCGGCTTCGCGCTGGCGTTCTTGATTCTGTTCGGGTACTCGGTCGCCAGGGAGGGGGAGCGCACCCGTGAGGTCGAAAGCGGTATCTACGGCGACGCCCGCGTCATCCGCGGCGCGGCGGAGCTCGTCCGCCGGAACGATTTCTGGGACGGTCGCGGGACACCGGAGAGGGCTGGGCTCGTCCTCGGCGCGACCGCGAAGGGCTATTGGTTCGACTCTTCCGTTCCCCATGCGCTGACCTGCGGAAAGACCGGTTCAGGCAAGACCCAGCTTCAGGTGCTTGAGACCATGCACCTGACGTTTGCGGCTGGTTGGAGCGTCGTTTCCACCGGCAAGCCCGAGGTCCTTGAACTCACGGCCGACAGGGCGTGGGGACTGGGATACAAGGTTGTTGTCCTCGATCTGACCGGCTACCCGGGGGCAAGTCGGTACAACCCCATCGGCCTTGTCGTCGATGCCGTCGAGGCTGGGGACACCGATGCGGCCGTGAGGACGGCCCGCCAGGTCGCCGTCGATCTCATCCCCATCGGCGGAGAGAAGAACACCTATTTCCCCAAGGCCGCGCGCAACATGCTCGCTGCGTGCATCCTCGTCGTCTGCACCGCCGATATCCCGCGCAGGCGGAAGAACATGGCGAGCGTCGCCGCGCTCGTCGAGCGCGGGACCGCCGGAGACGACCCGAAGGACCCATCCGCACCCCTCAAGGACTACATTCGCAACCTCGGCCCGTCGCACCCGGCGTTCTCGCCGGCGTCCGACCTCCTCGGGGACGGCGGCGCGACGACCGCCGGAAAAAACGTCGTCTCGACCCTCAAGGAGGCCCTGAGCATCTTCTCGGACGGCGCGCTCCGCGCCGTGACGTCCGAGAGCAGCGTGTCGATCCGCGACCTCATCGAGAAGAAAACAGCGGTCTATATCGAGATGCTGGACGAGGGCGACCCCTACGGCGTCGTCTACACGTGCTTCCTCGACCAGTGGTGGCAGGTGGCGCAACAGGTCTGCAAGGAGAACGGCGGCCGGATGCCGCACGAGACGGCGCTCGTCCTCGACGAGATCGGCAACCTTAACGTCAAGGTCGCGTGCCTGCCGGCTATCGCGACGCTCGGCCGCAGCATGAGGATCCATGAATATTTGTTCGTGCAAAATTTAAAACAATTGAATGCATATAACGAACCAGGCGACGGCGGGGCCGGGCGCGACAAGCTGATAGGCTCCATCGGCACCAAGGTCGCCCTGTCGCTCTCGGAACCCGAGGACTTCAAGTTTTTTACCGCACTCGCTGGAAAACGGACGGTGCGCTCGATGGGAACTTCCAGCCAGAGGGGCCAGGGCCGCGCCTCAGTCGGGACGAGCTACAGCGAGGCTGCCGTTCCGCTGATTAACGAATGGGAGTGGCAGCAGCGCATCCCCATCCGCGACGGGCTCATCGCCATCAAGGGCGGGGAGAACTCGAAGCCGGGCCGCGAGGGCGTGTTCGAGCTTCCGCTCGACTATGCCAACCGCACCCCGGCGGGCTCCTTCTTCGGGCTCGGCGACGAGGAGGCGGAGCGCCAGAAGCGCTCCGCCTACTACGCCCGCGCCAAGGCCTCCGCGCAGAACGAAGTGTATGAGGTGCCGGAACCGTGGTGTCCCGAGTTCAACGTTGGCGATGAGACGGACGATGATGACGAGATCGCGCCCGACGACGTGTTCAAGGCTGACGAGGAGAACGCGACGTTCGAGGACGAGTGGGCCGCGTGGGACGAGTGAGGGGGCGGTAAACATGACGGCTATCAAACAGGTATCGGTGACCAGTGCGCAGCATATGAAGAGTCTTGCTGGTTATCTCGACAGGTCGAGCAATAAGCATGACGCACTCGACCTCGACTCCCGGAATCTCAACGACCCGGAGAACTGGGCTCGCGAGATGGACCGCACCCGCGATGCCTATGGGCACAACGAGTCCGGCCGCAAGGGCTCGAAATGCACCTACTGCTACCACCAGATCATCGCCTTCAATCCAGACGAATGCGACGTCAACGGTGGTAGGCTCACCAGGGCCGGGTGCATGGGATTCGCCCGCGAGTGGGTGGAGCGCTACTATCCGAACCAGGAAGCCGCCTGGGCGCTCCACCTCGAGCACTCGAAGGACGGAACGGACCGTTACGCCGTGCATATCGCCATCAACCGGACCGACCTCGAGACCGGACGCAGGCTCGATGAGGGCCGAGCAAGCCGTCAGAAGGTGCTCCACGCGTCGAGGATGCGCGAGATGGACGAGAGATGGGGTCTCTCGCAGCTCGAACGCGGCCAGAGGAATAGCAGGTCCCATGCTCGCCAGGAGTCTCCCGGCGAGCGGAGGGCCCGCGAGGCCGGCCGCGCGTCGTCGCCGCGGTTCGAGACAGATCTTGACCATGTTCGCCGCGTCGTACGCGAGAGCGTTCGCGAGGTTGCCGCCTCGGGAGCCCCCAACAAGATGCGCGCGCTCAACGAGGCGCTCGAGAAGAGAGGGGTTCATATGCGAATGAGCCGAGACGGGCAGGCGAAGGCTAGGGACGTGGTCTTCGAGTATCGTTCGACCTACGACCGCAGAGACGGCCGCGGCAACCGTATAAGGGTTTCCGCAATCCGCGGACATCGTCTCGGTCGCGGGTTCAGCATCGCCGGTATCCAACATGCCCTGGGCGTCGGCATGGCCATGTACCGCATGGCCGAGCGCGCCATGGACGACGGGAACGGTAACGATATGTGATCGATGCTCAAGATGAGGAAGCGCGAGCGAGGGCATCCGGCATCTAAGGAGAAACCTCCGACGTGTCTATATAGAATGTATATACTTTCTATATAGACACTTTTCGCTTAGAGCAGTGTAAAATAACTTTATCCTTAACATACGTCCTGTAATGCCATAGGCATTCCCCTCGGGGTGGCTCCTAAGGTCTTTACCTCACTCCGTTTCTTTTCATCTGTTTCATGCAAGCCAGAGGAGAGTTTTTATGCCAGTCTCGCGTCACAAGGCCCAGAGCAAACACGACGGCTACTGGTACGAGGATGAGCGCCACAAGAACCAGCAACGTAACGAAATGCTGTTCAATACTCCGGGGTGGTATTGGTGTGATGCCGACTCGTTCTATCGCTCGCTCTTTCCGGAGGGTAGCTTGCAGAAGAAGGGTGCTGATTCAGACGGTAAGCCCAACCTCATTGTCCTTGAAGATACGGGTAAGGAGATTGACCATGGCACCGACGCGAAGGGCAACAAGCTCGTCAAGCGTGTCATGCACCGCTACACGGTCCACGACGATCTCGACGAACTTGAGCATCTGAGAGACGTGTCTATCTCACAGAACACTTTCATGTTTCTCGCCCCGGTCAGTTACTACGGCAAGAGCCGCAACAGTAAGAATGCTCGTTTTCTGCACGCAATCATGATCGACCTCGATTACGTCGGGACTAGGCAGCTGGTGAACCTGCTGCACGAGATGGAGCGCGGTGTCATTCCCTATGCAAACTATCTCGTCAGCTCAGGAACCGGGCTTCACGTCGTGTACAAGCTCGATCGTCCCGTGCCACTTATGACCCGCTATGTCACCGGACTACAGGTTTTGAAGCGCGAACTGACCGATAGGGTCTGGAACGCCAACACGAGCGATAGCGACCCCGACAAGAAGCAGAGCCAAGGCATATTCCAGGGGTTCCGCATGGTTGGCACCGCGACGAAGCTCAATGGCGATATTGGTAACCCCAAGTACAAGCAACCCTACGCTGTCGAATGCTTCTCGCACGACGAGACGCCGCCCGCCACTATCCCTTACTTGCTCTCCTTTATCCCGAGGCTAAGGGACAAGGAGGACATGGAAGGTCTCGACGCGCTCAGCGCCCTCACGAAGGAGGTTCGCAAGACGACCCCGATAGCCGAGGCCAAGGAGAAGTGGCCGGAGTGGTACGAGAAGCACGTCGTCAACGACGAGCCTCTGGGCGGGTGGCTGTATGGCCGTGCGGCCTATGACCGCGTGCTGAGTGTCATCAGGGAGCATGTTTCGGTGAGTCACCGCTATTGGTGCATCTTCTATCTGGCCGTAATGGCGAACAAGTGCGGCGTGCCCCAAGACGAGCTCGAGGACGACGCCTACGGTCTTCTTGAGCGGTTCGATGCCCTGTCAGTCGAACCTGACAACAGGTTCACCGCCAACGACGTCGCAGCGGCCCTTGAAGCCTACGAGGGCGGCTTGGCATCGGGAAGGGCAAGGCGGTACACCCAAGATTTCTGCGAGCGCAAGGCAGCGGTCGAGTACGGTGAGAAGATGGGGCACGGGAGCAACCCGCCGGAAAAACGGCTTCCGAAGGACTTGTCGCTCAAGAAGGCCAGGTACGAACGTGATCTCAAGCAGGAGATGAATGGCACCACCTGGTGGAACAAGGACGGCGCACCGAAGAAGGCCATGCAAGTATGGCGAGCCGCAGCCGAGAATCCCGGCCTGAGCGTCGCCGCCCTCGCCCGTAAGGCCGAGGTCTCTAGGCCGACTGTGTACAAGTGGCTCAAGCCTGGCTGGGAGGCCGAGTATGCCGCGGCGATGCGCAAGGATGAAACATCTCGACCCACGCCGCGACCGGCTCGGCACAAAGTCATCGAGGAGCAGGCGGAGCAATTCAAGAGGCGGTACGCTGAGGACAGCGGTGCGTTCGAGGCAATGGTCGTTCGCCACATCGCCTCGCATCCATGGGAGCCGTTCGGCCAGACGGCGGCGTTTTTCGGCCTACCCGATGCTGCTGCCGTCGAGAAGATTGCAAGCAGAAACAAGACCGAGCTTGATAGGGCAAGGCTCGGGCTTGATGAGCGTTTCCGCGCGTGGAACTCTGAGACTGACGACTACTTCGACGCCATGACCGCGGCCAGGGTCTTGGGCAGGTTCGATGAGTTTATGACTGCCCGTGCGAGCGGTGTTCAGTCATCGATTGAATGGGCGAGGAGCGAGATCCCTGCCGCCTTCGCGCATCTGCAAGAGATTAGGGCTGAGGGACGTCAGCCGACCGCCGAAGACCTTGTCGCAGTAAAGGAAATGTATATACACTCTATATAGAGTGTATATACTATCTATATAGGCAAATTGAAGGGAACTCGATGATTATCTCGACAATCAACCTGAAGGGCGGCGTCGGCAAGACGACCACGGCCATAGCTCTCGCCACCGCCGCCGTTCGCGACGGCAAGGACGTCGAACTGTACGACTGCGACCCGCAGTCGAGCGCGAGCCTCTGGGCGATGATGGCCGAGGAAGCCGGCGACCCCCTGCCGTTCCCCGTTACGCCCGCCAACGTCGCGACCGTCCGCATGGCGGGGCACAGACTCAAGAGCACCGAGGACAAATGGCTCTTCATTGACTGCCCGCCCAACGGGCGCGTCATGGACGAGGCGGCGGACTGCTCCGACCTCATCGTCGTCCCGACCACGACTGGACCAGCCGACATGGTGAAGACGTTTGAGACGACGGATACCCTCGGAGCAAGGGGCTTTCTGTTCGCTATTCTGCTCACCCGCGTGCTCCCCGGCACCCTCAGCCTCAAACAGTCCCTCGGCGAGCTTGCGGACCGCGACACCAGCTACTTCGACTACCAGATTCCTAGCCGCGAGGGCTTGAAGAACTTCTTTGGCAATTCCTTCGGCGATGACCTGTACGGCTATGAGAAGGTCTACGAGCAAATCAAGCAGAGCATCAAGGAAGACAAGGAGGCCTACGGTGCCAACTAAGCGACCGCAGCGCCGCACCGCCCCCGCGGCGGAGACGGCCAGCATGACCCTCATGGGCAACCAGGACCTTCAGTACAAGGGCGACTCAACCAGCTCGCGCAGGAAGGATAAGTGCATCACCTTTTGGGTCACCGACGAGCAGAAGGCCGAGATCTCGGCCTTCGCTGCCGAGCACAACACGACCGTCTCACGCCTTATTGTCGAGGGGCTTGAGTTGCGGATGAATCAAGGATAGTTATATAAGAAGTATATACACTCTATATAGATTCTATATAGAGTGTATATACATTAAGGGGTGACAATGGCTGGAAATAGCAGCCTTGCCAAGGCGAAGGACGCGAGGCAGGACGAGTTCTACACGCAGCTCACAGACATTGAAAAGGAGCTGCGGCACTATCGTAGGCATTTTCAGGGGAAGACCGTCTTGTGCAATTGTGACGACCCCTTCGAGTCGAACTTCTTCAAGTATTTCGCGCTCAACTTCAACCGCCTTGGTCTCAAGAAGCTCATGGCCACCTGCTATTCAGGTTCCCCCATCACCGGGACGCAGCTCTCGCTATTCGGCGACGCCACCGAGGAGGAGCGACGTACCCCCTACAAGGCCGTCGTCACGTCGGTCCATGACGCGACCGGTAACGGTGGCGTAGAGATGGAGGACGTTGCCGAGTTGTTCAGGAACGGTGAGAACACAATCGAACGGCTTGAGGGGAACGGTAGCTACGACAGCCCCGAGTGCCTCAAGCTTCTTGACGAGGCCGACATCGTTGTCACCAATCCACCGTTCTCCCTGATACGCGATTACGTCCTCACTCTTATCGCGCACGAAAAGAAATTCATCCTCATTGGTCCCCAGAGTGTCACCAAGTACAAGGAGACATTTCCCCTCATCAGGGATGGGAAGATGTGGCTTGGCTATGGCTTCGACAAGGGTGATGCCTATTTCAGCATTCCAAAGGAGAGTGCCAGGGACTTCGCGCAGGGCGTATACAGCGAAAGGACTGGGCTTGTTCACTTCCGTAACTGCGTATGGGTTACCAACTTAGACATCCGCAAACGTCATGAGGAACAGATTCTTTTCCGCAGGTACAAACCAGAGGATTACCCGGCATACACCAATTTCGATGGCATCGACGTTGCGAAGGTCGCTGATATACCGTGTGACTACCCCGGAAACATGGGGGTTCCCATTACCTTTGTGAATCAGCACAACCCTGAGCAGTTTGAAATCGTTGGCCTTGGTGAAGGAGATCTCGCCAAAGAGATGGGCGTGACAAGGAATCACAGGGGGAGAAGCGATCTTGAAGTTCAGACGTCAAGTGGTGCGTTCAAGCGTCCTTATGCGCGTATTGTGATCCGTAACCTCCATCCCGAACAGCCGAAGGAGGCCTAGCCGTGCGTATTGAGGAACGAAAGGTAACCGTCGGCGAGGTCTGCGACGGCTACCTCAACGATGCCGAAGAGGGTGTCGTTGGCTACGGCGAGCGCTTGGACATCCGTCCTTGTTACCAGCGTGAGTTTGTTTACAAGGACAGGCAACGAGACGAGGTCGTTAGGACCGTCATGAAGGGACTGCCTCTCAACGTCATTTACTGGTGCAAGACCGGAGGGGACTCCTATGAGGTCCTGGACGGCCAACAGCGCACCATTTCGCTGTGCGAGTACGTTGACGGATCGTTTTCGGTTGACGATAAGTATTTCTATAACCTGCCCGAGGACCAGAAGAGAAAAATACTCGACTATCAACTGTTCGTTTACGTTTGCGATGGCACGGACTCCGAGAAACTTGATTGGTTCCGCATCATCAATATCGCGGGCGAGCAACTGACCGACCAGGAGTTGAGGAACGCCGTCTACGCTGGTTCCTGGACATCGAGCGCCAAGCGCTATTTCTCGAAGACGGGCTGTGCCGCATCGACTCTTGCTGGCGACTACCTCAAGGGATCCTCAATACGCCAGGACTACCTTGAAACGGCCATCTCGTGGGCTGCGGCTGCTGAGGGAAAGACAATCGAGGGCTACATGGCTCAGCATCAGCACGACCCGAGTGCGGTATCGCTGTGGAACTACTTCCGTTCCGTCATTGATTGGGCCCAGGCGATCTTCCCCAGGTACCGCAAGGAAATGAAGGGCCTTCCGTGGGGTCTTTTCTACAACGATAACAAGGACCGCACGGATCTCGATCCCGCGACGCTTGAAGCCGAGGTATCCCGCCTCATGGCCGACGAGGACGTGACCAAGAAGGCCGGTGTCTACGAGTACCTACTCACCGGGATGGAGCGCTGCCTCTCCATCCGAGCGTTCGACGACCGCATGAAGCGTGCGGCCTATGAACGGCAGGGTGGAGTCTGTCCGTATTGCGGGGAGCATTTTGAGCTCTCTGAAATGCATGCCGATCATATCGTGCCCTGGAGCAAGGGCAGCACGACGACCGCCGATAACTGCCAGATGCTTTGCCGTGACTGCAATCTCAAGAAGGGCGACGACTGACATCTGCGGGATTGATTGATAGCCCCTTTTAGGCCCTATCGCGGCGTTCCGTCTTTGGCGGACGTCGAGTAACGGTTGGGTAAGAGGGCCGGCGCGGCCGGTCGCTTGTGGAGTACATCCTTCCGCCCGTCCAGGTTACGGGCGGAAGGATGTACTCCCGGCTTATCGAGCGGCAAATGAATATCGGAGCCAGGTCTATCCTTGTGCGGTCGCTTTGGCGTCGTTATCCGTGATGCAATCGACAAGATTTCCGGCAAGGCGGTCAACTTGGCCTGCGGCGAATTCGACGACTCTCTCTGGGTCTTGGATATCGCCACGTGAGGCGGCGACGAGCGTTGCCGCGAGCCCCCTCATCTCGTAGCTGATATCGAAGATCCGATTCTGTTCGAGCTCGGTCATGAAAATGCTCCTCAACGGTAGGGATATTGGTCTATAGTATAGAACATACGTTCGTACTATGGGGGGCCGTATTGTTCAAGAAGCACTCGCTGGCCGGGACGTGTGGGATACCGGTCGAGGAGCGTCGTATCTATATCGACGTTGATACCAAGGGGTCCGTCAATTTCAACCATGGGCCGGCGGATCCCCGGGTGATTCACTGGCCCGACGGCCGGTCGTGGACAGTCGAATCTATTTATGACAGGCGGGAATATGGTCGCGCGATCTTCGGCAACCTTTGTGTCGAGGTCGGCGTCTGCATCGCGAAGCAGCGCAAAACCATCTGGTGGGAGGGCGGCAGATGGTTCGTGGCCAAGGGTTCCGGTATGGCGGCGACGGCCATATGAGGGACGTCTTCACCGGCGAGTACACCGCCCGGTCGGTTGGGCCTGATCACAGCCGTCGCGCCCACAAACAGTACGTCGACGTCATGGTGAGGACATCGAGTTCGGGCGAGGTTCGCCCGTTCGCGGTCCTCTGGCCCGACGGCAGGAAGTTCCTCGTCGACGAGATCCTCGAGGTCGCGCCTCCCGGTCCGGTGCTGAACGGAAGCAGCAGCCAGTCGTACACGGTGAGGTTCGGCCGGTGGAAGACTGCCATGTATCTCGAAAGGTCGGTTTGGCAAGACCGGGCGGATACGGTTCGCTGGTGGGTCTGGGCCTTCGACTCGATGGAGATCAAGAATCCGGTCGGATAAACGGCGCTCGGTTCGTGCTTGGTGTTTCCG
>JAXKEA010000055.1:0-3907 GCA_036551635.1 Collinsella sp. | reverse complement strand
TTAGCTGATCGGTTCCGTTCGATTCATATGGTTCTAGTATAGGAAAAGGAATTTCTCGGGGCCGCCTCTCGGCGGCCTTGCGAAAAACAAATCCAAGTTAGACCATTTCAAATGGTTCGATGTCTGCCCGGATGCGACACTCGATGTGTCCATCCTCGCAGTATCCGGTTCTCAAGGTGCACGCCCCGCGGCTGATCCGGTTCCACCGGGCCGCGCGGCAAGGAGATATATTGCCAGACCGCGAAGCTCTGTGGGACGTCAATTCCACTCTTCACAAGTCCTACACAACATATTGCTTTCTATAGGTAATAGAAAGACTGGTGCGGATCTTCCGCACGTATCAGATGATGACCCTTTGGTTCAGGAATATATAGAGATCGGTCACCTGTATGTGTTTATCTACCCGCGCTTTTAGCAATGTAAACCGCGCTTCAGATAAAAAGAGGGAGCGCCGCGCACAACGCGACACTCCCCTAGCGATTCAAGAGAATCTATTAGGCCTCGAGAGCCTTCTTGGCGATAGTAGCCAGCTCGTTGAAGGACTCGATGTCCTCGTAAGCCATCTGAGCCAGGACCTTGCGGTCGAGCTCGATGCCGGCAACCTTCAGGCCGTGCATGAACTGAGAGTAAGAGATGTCGTTCAGGCGAGCAGCAGCGTTGATACGAGTGATCCAGAGAGAACGAATCTCGCGCTTCTTGTTGCGGCGATCACGATACTGATACTGCAGGGAGTGCTGGACCTGCTCTTTAGCATGCTTGTAAGTACGCGAAGCGGCACCGTAGTAACCCTTCGCACGGTGCATAACGGTACGGCGCTTCTTCTTGGCGGCAACAGCGCGCTTAATACGTGCCATGTTCTATCAACTCCTAGACGGTAAAACGAAAAACGGGAACGCGAACTTAGGCGAGACGCGACTTGATGACCTTGCGGTCGGCAGCGGCGATCTCGGTCTCCTGACGGAAGCCACGCTTACGCTTGGTGGACTTCTTGCTCAGGATGTGGCTCTTGAAAGCCTTGGCGCGCATAAGCTTGCCGGTACCAGTCTTGCGGAAACGCTTCTTGGTGCCGCTGTGGGACTTCATCTTAGGCATGAAATACTCCTTAATCGGTTACAGAACACTAGTTACTTGGTATCGCTTGCCGCTTTATCCTCATCGAAGGCGCCCTTAATCGGGGCGAGCAGCATAAGCATGTTACGGCCTTCCATCTTAGGCTTGGACTCGACCGTAGCGTAAGGCTTGAGGTCCTCGGCGAGACGCTCGAGAACGTTAAGGCCCTGCTCCGGGTGAGCCATCTCACGGCCGCGGAACATGATGGTGATCTTAACGCGTGCGCCCTTCTTGAGGAAACGCAGAACGTGGCCCTTCTTGGTCTCGTAGTCACCAACGTCGATCTTGGGTCGGAACTTCATTTCCTTGACCTCGACCTTGGACTGGTTCTTACGAGCAGCCTTGGCCTTCATGGCCTGCTGGTACTTGAACTTACCGTAGTCCATGACCTTGCAGACCGGCGGCTCCGCGTTGGGAGCGATCTCGACCAGGTCGAGACCCTGATCGTCGGCGACGCGCTGGGCATCGCGGATGGCGAACAGGCCGAGCTGAGAGCCATCGACGCCAATCAAACGGCACGAAGATGCAGTGATCTCGTCGTTGATGCGGGTGTCATCAGACTTAGCTATTTTCCCTACCTCCATTCATAAAAAATAACCCGGCGCTTCTCAGCAACCAGGTCGTACACATAGACTTCCTCGATTTGAGGAAGGGAATCTAAGTTGTATGACCAGTCAGCTGCTCATTGGCGCCAAAAGGTGGGAACCCTCGGGTTCCTCTTTAGGGCATTGCGGGAACAACGCCTTGCGAATAATAACACGTACAGCGCGTTATCACATTACGTACACGAAAAAGGGGCCTTGACCCCCCCTTGAACGCTCGCTTGCATGTATGGTGCCCGAGGCGAGACTCGAAGGGCCTTCGCTTCGCGAAGCCCCGGGCTTCGGACGCGCGGCGCCCTCGCCACGCTCCGCTACAAACAGGCCGCAGGCCTGTTTGCTTAACGCTTCGCGCGCTCACGCGAGTTCGGCACGAAAAAGGGGGCCGCAACCCCCTTGAACGCTCACTTGCATGTATGGTGCCCGAGGCGAGACTCGAACTCGCACGTTGTTGCCAACGGTGGATTTTGAGTCCACTGCGTCTGCCAATTCCGCCACTCGGGCACGTAATGCGTGAGTTAGTTTATCACAGCTTTCTACCGATTAGTCCGAAAATGGAACTTCGAGCATTTCGATGAGTTCGACCGTGCGTAGCATCTCGCGCTGACGGCATCCGCGACCGTCGACCGAAGCCTCACCCATCTGGTTATCGTAAGGGTCCTCGCGCATGCCGTCGAAAGAGGGATCAAACTCTGCCTGGAATCGATTGTTGGCCACCATACGCCATGGGTCGAGATTGCCAAAGTAGTGACGGCGGCGCCACTCCTCCCCCATCCTGTGAGCAGAAGATCCAAATGACACGTCGGCGTTGAGCCAACCGGTCTGCGGCGTATAGAACTCTGCCCAGTCGTGCGACCCCACCGAATCGGGCGCAACGTACAGGCCGCTCTGCCAACGGGCAGGCACGCCCGCGATACGGCACATGGTGATAAACGTGAGCGCCATAACGCCGCAATCGCCGCGGAGCGAATGCGCGCAGTCATCGGCAATAGATCCCAAAAGCAAGTACGGCGGCTGATAGCGATAGTCGATATGCTGCGTCAGATAATCATAGATAGCACGAGCGCGATCGAGCGGATCCTCGAGTCCGTCAACAACACCGGCCGTCAGCTGCTGCAGATACGGCGTGAATGCAATGTGCGGACGGTCCTCGGAAATATCCTCGGGCAGAGGCGCGTCCATACGCGGATGAACCGGAAGTGTGCCACCGTAGACATCACAATAAGCGGCATCGATGTGATAACGATAAGTCACCGAGAATGAGCGCTCACTCGAAGAAGACCACGAGGCGGTACGCGCCGAAGCGTTCGCGGGAGCAACAGCACCCTCCGGCGTCATGTCGAGAATCTCGACCCGAGACTGCTGACGGCAGGCAGCCGCGACGGGAAGCCAAGCGCAAACGGTCTCCCCCTCCAGAGCGCCGGGGACAGACACGGACGCTTTAAGCGTAATGACGCGAGCCAATCCGTTTTGTGACTCCATCTCCTTGAGCATCTCGTCGCGCAGTGCTATTCCGTCCGTAGAATCGGGACGCATGCCGGGGACCTCTTTGGGATATACGCGAAGCGAATCGAGGAAGTTGTCGAGAACGAACAGCTCGCCATCGATAAAGCGCCAGTCAATACGCTTACGGTCAATCAGATCGTCAAACTGCTCCTCGGTAAACTCAGGCCACTCCTCGCGAATCATCGCAATAGCTCGATCGCGCGACACCGAAAAATGAAGCGGCGTCTCAAGCATGCGATACCGCTCGGCACGAACGCAGGCAGCAAGCGAGGGATCGGGATCTTGGGCAAGTAGGCGGTCGCAAGCCTCAATAGCCTGCGAAAGATACCCCGCGTCCTTTAAACGCAGAATCTCGGGTGGCAAGCCAACATCTAGAAAACGGAAGTCATCATTGCAAACATCAACAGAGCAACCAACAGGACCCTCGTCAATAACCTTCCCATCCGAAGGCAGCACCTTAACAACAGCCATACTAAAACTCCAAGTCACTAGAACGCTTGAAGTCCATTGTAGCGAGATAAAAAAGAAAGCCCCAACAAGGGAGCCATCAATGGAGTGGGAAGGATAAACTGGACTTTCTTTTAAGGATCCTCAAGCGTATTGCCGCTCGTATTCCACTGGAGACATGTAGCCCAGGGTGGAATGCATGCGCACCCTATTGTAATAGAGCTCTATGTACTTGAAGATGTCCT
>JAXKEA010000054.1:0-59088 GCA_036551635.1 Collinsella sp. | reverse complement strand
TTGGCGGCGTCCTCCTTCGCCTTCGCCTCGTCGACTGCCTTCTGCAGGTCCGCGATGGTCTGTGCGGCGGATTTCGCGCCGGTACCGGATGCCGCGCCGGCGTGGGCGGCGATCGGCGACATCACGGCGGGGTGCTGCGTGCCCCCGTCACCGGTCTGGGCGAATGCCGCGAACGGTGAGATGAGGCTCGATCCGGTCATGGCGGCCATGGTCGCCGCGGTGACGGTCAGACGCGCGATCCCCTTCGGAGTGTGAATCTTTTTGCTTGGCAGTGCGGCGAAGTGATCGCCGCCGACAGCGAAATGCTTTCCCTGAGTCATTGCTATTCCATTCCTTTTCCGTGCCCTATCCGACTGGGCATCAGAGTGCTTTCCAATAGAGATAATTATGCGCCTTAACTGGGATTGTTGTATATAGTCCGTTGGCATAAATACAACAATCCATGACTCTTTTTGTCATGGATATCTCGCCGCTACAACAATCCTTTGGTCTACGCTGCAAAGAACTCAGATCAGAGTCTGGTTACTCACAAGAGCAATTTGCGAACCGCATTGACATGGACAGGTCTTACTACGCCTCGATAGAGGTCGGGCGAAGAAATGTCAGTCTTTCTAACCTCTCTAAAATTGCCAATGGATTCAACATATCAATTGCTGCACTTATGACTGGTGTCACTGATAAAAAGGATTAGTCCATCATCAGCGAACGCAGTGAGCGTATCAATCGACGGCGTAGCCGGCGGCAAGGACACGGCACGTGGCCGCGCAGCGAGCTTTGCGAGCGAAGGGGACGGCATCGCCGTCCCTATTTCTTTCTAATCTATTTCTCTATATATTGGTTTCACCAAAATGGGTATGAAACAAGCTTCTGAACAGGCTTTTTATCAGAGAATTCAAAGCTGCCGAATCATCAAAATGGTGATATTTTTTACCCAAAAGAGGGAAGCGCGTCACCAAAATGGAACCGACTAACAGCTGTTGAAAACTTTTATCCCCAAAATGGTGATTTCCTGTTTTCAGTGGAAAACTCGGGAAGTCATAATATTTACTTACCAGATTTACAAACGGAAGCGGTTCTTAACCCCAAAACCAGAACAGGTCAGAAGCAAAAATAACTCCTGACCTGCGATTTTCCTGGTGCCCCCGGGCGGATTCGAACCGTCGACACCCGCTTTAGGAGAGCGGTGCTCTATCCCCTGAGCTACGGAGGCATGTTGTACTAGTGTAGCAGATTTACGCCGTTGTAATACAGCGTATAGCCACTCTTCGAAGTTGCAGTGGAACAGCCCTCCGGAAAGTGTGTCCCACTATCCAGGCAAATTCTGGGTCAAACTTTCCCAATGGGACCTCGCTGGAAACTGTGTCCCAGAATTTCGGCTCGAAACGGGACACAGTTTCCCAAACGACCCCGTTCCGGAAACTACATCCCGGAATCGGCGCTCGAACTGGGATGCACTTTCCCGATCGAGCCCCATGGGAAACTGCGTCCCACTTGGGGGGCGCTCTTTAATGACTAGTTGCCTTTGTGGAAGAGGTTTTTGATAACGGAAGGGATGCTCTTGGCACCCTTGGCCGTCACATCGATAAAGTCGGGCGAACGCACGAGCTTGTCCTCGTCGACGTACTTGCGGACCGCGCGCAACGTCTCTTTGTCGTCGCGCGTCGAAAACGTAAAGTGACCGTTGTCCTTGGTGAAGATGGCAAAACGCGTGATCTTCTTGGTGCCGCGCAAAACCTCGGCGGCAATATAGTCGACCTCGTCCCACGGGATTTGAATATAATCCTCGGGATTACGCTCGTTGTAATACTCGAACGCCTTATTGCCCACCATCACGTTACCGTGGCTGGTAAGCCCCATCAGGCAGGTTGCCGGCGTTGCCAGATCGACCGTGCTGTTCTGAGATTGCGCCATGCGCGCCTCGCCCTCCAAATAAAACAATCGGACCGCATCCAGTGTACCCACCGGGTGCGGTCCGTTTCAATGGCTCAAAAGCCCTTGCCTAGCAATTCTCGGTCTTAAGCCGAAACGTGCTTACATGAAGCCGCAGACGCGACCGATGATGCCGATGGCGAAGAGAGCCAGGATGATGACGATCGGGCTGACCTTCTTCTTGAGGAGCTTGCAGACCAGCAGGGTCAGGCACACGGCGGCAAGGCCAGGGATGAGCTGATCGAGGTTGGCCTGAAGCGTGGTGACCTTCACCTGATCAAGGGCGTTAGCACCGATGGAGTTATACATCGTCAGTGCTTCCTTGACACCCTCAGAACCGGAGGGCAGGTTAGCCCAGTCGATAAAGGCGCCAGCAGACTGCGTGACCTTGGAGACGACCGGGGTGAAGGAGATGGACACCCAGCGCTCGACCAGGGCGCCGATGATGAACATACCCAGGATGGAAGCACCCTCGGTGACCTTGCCCATCAGACCGCCGGAGAGGTCCTTGGCGATGGAGGAGCCGACCTTGTAGCCAAACTCCTGCGTGTACCACAGGAAGGCGTAACGGATGATGTTCCACGCGAAGAAGAACAGCAGCGGACCGGCGATGCTGCCGGACAGGGCCAGGGAAGCGCCCAGAGCACCCAGAATCGGGCGAAGGGTGAACCAGAAGGCGGGGTCGCCGACACCGGCGAGCGGGCCCATCATACCGACCTTGACGCCCTGAATGGCGACGTCGTCAATCGGGGCACCGTTGGCGCGCTCCTCCTCGAGAGCGAGGGTAACGCCAATGACGGGGGCGGAAACATAGGGGTGGGTGTTATAGAACTCCAGGTGGCGCTTAAGAGCGGCAATCTGGTCATCCTTGCTGGTGTAGAGCTTCTTGATCGCAGGGATCATTGCGAAGCACCAGCCGCCGTTCTGCATACGCTCGTAGTTCCACGAGCCCTGAAGGAACTGATGACGGAAGCAAACCTTCTTGCGGTCAGCCTTGGTGAGCTGAATCTTGTTCTCTGCCATATGTATCACTCCCCTCCTACTCGTAATCGTTCAGAATGTCGCCGAGCGGGTCACCGGAGCCGCCGCCCATGCCGCCACCCTGCTTGGCCAGATCCTTAAGGCCAAGGTAGATGAGGGCAAGGGAGATGCCGATGAGGCCAAGGGCGATCAGCGTGAGCTGAGGGATGGCAGCAAGGACAAAGCCGAGGATGAAGAACGGCCAGGTCTCCTTGGTGGCCATCATGTTGATGACCATGGCGTAACCGACGGAAGCGACCATGCCGCCGCCGACAGCCATACCGCCGGACAGCCAGTCGGGCATAGCGTTAAGCGCGTTGGTAACAGCCTCGGCCGGGATGATGCACAGAAGTACTGCCGGGATGGCGATACGAAGGCCCTGCATGAGGATAGCAGCGTACTGCCAGCGCTCGATGCCGGAGAAGTCGCCCTTCTCGGCGCAACCGTCCATGGCGTGAGCGATAGCGGTAGCCAGGGTACGGCAGATCATGGTCAGGAACAGACCAGCGACCGAC
Organism: Collinsella sp.; assembly: GCA_036551635.1. GTDB lineage: Bacteria > Actinomycetota > Coriobacteriia > Coriobacteriales > Coriobacteriaceae > Collinsella. Next base: position 55,624 of record JAXKEA010000054.1, on the reverse strand, counting down.
AGCGGGACGGCGACGGCGATGGCGGCGGTAACGGCCTTTGCCGAATCGGTGGCGCCACCGTTGAGGGCGAGCACCATGATGATCGAAGAAGCGACCGAGGCCAGAGCGGCGTCAGGCGCGACAGCGGCGCCAACGTTAGCCCAGCCAAGGGCCATCATCTGGAGCGAACCGCCCAGGAGGATGCCCTCCTGAAGGTGACCGGTTACGAGACCGATAAGCGTGCATGCCACGAGCGGCTGATGGAACTGGAACTCATCCAGAATGCCTTCCATACCGGCAAGCAACGCGACAATCGCAACAAGCAGAATAGTGATTGCAGACATGTATCGGACCCTCCTTTACTATGCTTGAGCGGCCAGTTCGGCCTTAGCTTTCTTCAACATGGCGTCGAGATCCTCGGAGGAATCCGAAGGAACCTTGCGGACCTCGAACTTGACGCCCTTGGCCTTGAGGGCCTCGAGAGTCTTGACGTCGTCATCGCCCATAGCGACGGCGTTGGTGACGACGACCTTGCCCTTGGAGTGAGCCATGGAACCGATGTTGACTTCCTTGATGTCGACGCCGGCCTCGATGGCCTTGAGCAGATCCTGCGGGTTCTCAAAGAGCAGCATGGCCTTGGTGTCACCAAAGCGCGTGTCCTTGACGACCTCGGCCATCTTCTTGATGGGCACGACGTTGGCATGGACTCCCGGAGGGGCAGCCTGCTCGATCATGGTCTTGCGGAGCTCGTCGTGAGCAACGCCGTCGGAAACCACGATGATGCGGTTGGGGTTGATCTGCTTGGTCCACGTGGTGGCCACCTGACCATGAAGCAGACGGGTGTCGATACGGACGTGGGCAATCTTGATGTGCCCGTCGCCGATGACCGTTCCCGGAGGGATGGCGCCTGCAGGAGCAGCGGCGGCCGCAGCCGGCTTCTTCTCCTCGGGCTCCAGAGACTCGGGCTTGACGCGCACGCCAGCCTTAGCCTCAGTCACGAGATGTTTTGCGATCGCATGTGCAGTGTTCTTTGCGTCAAAGCGCTGCGAATATGCCTCGATAAGCATAGGCAGGTTGACACCGGTGACGATAGCCCAGGAATCGTGGCCCTCGATGAGCCCGCTGATCTGGTTGAACGGCGTGCCGCCCCACAGATCAACGAGGAAGAGCACCTGCTCCTGGTCCTCGAAGGAAGCGACTGCTTCCTCGACCTTGGCGCGGAAATCGTCGGGGCCCATGCTCGGCTCGAGCGAGACCACGGCAACAGACGGCTGATCGCCAAAGACCATCGAGCCCGTCTGCTTGATTCCAGCTGCCAAGTCCCCGTGGCTAGCAAGAACAATACTTACCATCACATAACCTCCTTTTTGTCTACGTATTTCCTACACGACATGAAAGGAGTATACCTGTTTGGATTGTGGAATTATAGCTAAATTCGCAAAAGTTGGATTATTTGTTTAAACGTCTAAGTTTGTTACAAATTGATTACATTGCTGGTTTACAGCTCATTGCCTGATAAAACGTGATTTGCCGATTGTTTCCAAAGACATATACAGGCGCACTGTTCGTTAAAACCGCTTTTAGGTGGATCCCAATGCGCCTGCGTGCCGCCATTTTGTTTAAACAGACATGACTTGACTAACCGAAGCAAATATGTTTAGAACTCTAGCCCATGCAGTCATTGGATGTTAGGCGATGTGGAGTGGGTTGGCGGCGTCGACGGCATCGGGTGCGTCGGAGAGGCCGTCAGGGGCAGCGTCTGCCGGGTCCTCGTCGGGAGTCTCGATCTGTTTGATCATTACCTCTTGGCCCTGCAGCAAATAGGTCTCGCCGCTACCGCAATGGGGACAGGTCTTGCCGTGCTCGACCGTCGCGTAGTCGCAGCCGCACGCCTCGCAATGTGTCACGGCCTCGACGGGCTCCACGATAAGCTCCGCGCCCTGCGCGATAGGCTTTTTATCTGCTGCCCAGCGCCAAGCGTCGAGCAGCAAGTCGGGAACGACGCCCGAGACCTCGCCCAGCAGCAACGTCACGCTCGAAACGCGACGCACGCCATGAGCGCGCGCCACATTCTCGACATCGCGAATGATGTGGTAAACGATTCCCAATTCATGCAAGGTAGAAACCTTTCAACAACGGTTGATGCGATGTCAGCCAAACGTCAGCGAGCGGCGATCCAGGTGCCCCAGGTTGCCCCGAAACAAGGCGTCCGCTGGGCTTTTGCCCGCGGCGCCGAAGTTGAGGGGCAAGATGGGGTGCTTGGGCGCCGCGCAGCGTCGGCAGTGCCGCCGTTCGTTAGAACGGCGGAACCTCATTACTTGCGACCGAACTTGATCTTGATGGCGCGCTTCAAAGCATACTTGCCCAGGCTTGGGAGCTTTTGCTCGTATTTGACCATCGTGGAGCACTCGGGGCGGTCGCGATACAGATGGATAGCGTCAAACGCGCACTTGGTGGTGCACAGGCCGCAGCCGATGCACTTGTTGGGGTCGACGATCGAAGCGCCGCAGCCCAGGCAGCGGGCGGTCTCGGCGCGCACCTGCTCCTCGGTAAAGGTCTCGACGTACTCGCTAAACGGCGCAGCCTTCTCGCGTTCGCGGTCCACATGCGCAACCTCGCGGCTCGCGTTGTCGTAGCTCTCGAGCACAACGTCGTCGCGGTCGAGCGCGGTGTAGCGGCGCTGATTGCGGCCGATGGTGAGCGTGGAGCCCGGCTGCACAAAGCGATGAATGGACACCGCGGCCTCGTGGCCGGCGGCGATAGCGTCGATGGCAAAGCTGGGGCCGGTGTAGACGTCGCCGCCCACAAAGATGTCTGGCTCGGCGGTCTGGTAGGTCTGGGGATCGGCAAGTGCACCCTGGCCGCGGCCGAGCTCCACCTTGGAGCCAGCCAGCAGGTCGCCCCACACAATGGACTGGCCAATCGACATGACGACACGGTCGGCATCGACACGGCGCAGATCGTTCTCGTCGTACTCGGGCGCAAAACGGCCCTCGTCGTCAAAGACACGCGTGCAGCGCTTGAAGGTGATGCCGCACACACGACCGGCCTCGTCCAGGTGAACTTCCTTGGGGCCCCAACCGCAGCTGATGTGGGCGCCGTCCTCAACGGCCTCGCGACGCTCCTCCTCGCTGGCGGGCATCTGGGCCTCGCTCTCCAGGCAGAACATCTCAACGTGCTCAGAGCCCAGACGGCAGGCGTTGCGGGCAACGTCGATGGCCACGTTGCCGCCGCCCACCACAATGGTGCGACCGGACAGGGTATCGATCTTGCCGCTGTTAACCTCGCGAAGGAAGTCGACGGCCACGGTCACGTCCTCGGCACTCTCGCCCGGAATGCCGGCAAGGCGGCCGCCCTGACAGCCAATGGCAACGTAGAAGGCCTTAAAGCCCTGCGCGCGCAGCTCGTCGAGCGTCACGTCACGACCGACTTCCACGCCATAGCGGAACTCGGCACCCATCAGGCGAATGACCTCGACCTCGGCCTCGATAACATCCTTCTGCAGCTTAAAGCTGGGAATGCCGTAGGTGAGCATGCCACCCGGGCGCTCGTTTTTCTCGAACACGACGGGTTTATAGCCCTTCTCGGCCAGATAGAAGGCGCAGGACAGACCGGCCGGACCGGCGCCGATGATAGCGATCTTCTGATCAAAGCCGCCAGCGCGCGTCGGCGTCACCACGGGCGGGACATAACGGGTCGCGGCATCCAGATCGCGCTGGGCGATGAACTTCTTGACCTCGTCGATAGCCACGGCGGCGTCCACACGGCCACGGGTGCAGGCATCCTCACAGCGGCGGTTGCACACACGGCCGCAGATAGCGGGCAGCGGGTTCTCGCGCTTAATGAGTGCTAGGGCCTCGTCATAGCGACCCTGAGCCGCGAGCTTCAAATAGCCCTGAACAGCAACGTGCGCTGGGCAGGCCGTCTTGCAGGGAGCGGTGCCGGACTCATGCGTCTCGATGCGGTTGTCGTTGCGGTAGTTGGGCGACCACTTGGTGTGGTCCCACTTGGTGGCATCGGGCAGCTCCTGGCGCGGATACTCGGGCACCTGTCCGCCGGCCTTTTTGCTGCAGAGCTTCTGGCCCAGCTTGGCGGCGCCGGCCGGACACACCTCAACGCAGCGACCGCAGGCCACGCACTTGTCCTTCTCGACCTTGGCGACATAGGCCGAGCGCGACAGGTTGGGCGTGTTGAACAGCTGCGAGGTGCGCAGGGCGTAGCACACGTTGACGTTGCAGTTGCAGATGGCGAAGATCTTGTTCTCGCCGTCGATATTGGTGATCTGGTGCACAAAGCCGTTGTCCTCGGCCTGGCGCAGGATGTCGTAGACCTCGTCGCGCGTTACATAATGGCCGCGGTCGGTCTCAACCACGTAATCGGCCATATCGCCCACGGCGATGCACCAATCGGCCGGGTCATCGGCGCAGCCCTCACCCATCACGCGACGGCTCGCGCGGCAGCTGCAGGTGCTGGCGGCATACTTACCCTCGTATTTGTCGAGCCAGTGCTCGATATGCTCGATCGGCACCGAGGTGCTCGCGGCGTCGATGGCCTTCTCGACCGGAATGACGTGCATGCCGATGCCGGCGCCTCCGGGCGGCACCATCGGCGTGGCCTTGGACAGCGGTCCCTTGGACGCCTGCTCAAAGAACTTGGCATAGACCGGGTGCTCCTCGAGCTGGCTCACGCGCATGTTGAGGAACTCGGCGGAACCCGGCACCAGCATGGGCAGCACCCACTGCTTGGCGCGCTCGGGGTTTTCCCAGTTGTACTCGAGCAGACCCGTGTAGCTCATGTCGTCGAGCATCTTCTCGATATCGGCTTCGGGCATGCCGGTGAGCTTGACCATCTCGGGCAGCGTATAGGGACGGCGCATCTTCATCTTGCAGAGCACTTCGGCCTGCTCGTCAGTCGCGGCCTCGGCAAACGACCAGTACTCGTAGCCCAGCAGCTCATCGCGATGCAGCAGACGGTTGGTGCAGTGCTCGCACAGCTTGACGATGGCCTCGCGCGGATGCTCCGGCAGCGGCGCCACGAACTCCGAACCGATGTCGGGCTCGGTGTAGCTAATCCCCGGTCCGTTGAGAATCATGGTTGTCCCTTCTCTTGCCACAGCCCGGCGGGACCGCGGCGCCCCTCTTTTTTGCAGGCCGGGCATGCCCCCATGCCGTTCACCCGCCATTGTTGACATTGTGTCAAAAATAGTATTGACGAACCGTCAACAATATTCAAGACTGTTAGGCGAACGGTCAGGCAAAAGAGGATGAAAGGCGGCAAAACATGGGCAACAACACAGCAGGTACCTCTGTGGTCGATGCCGTCCCCGCATCCGATAGCGCGGCAAAGCGCCTGACGGGCGACGAACGCCGTCGCGAGATCCTCGATGCCGTGCGCACCGTAAGCTCCGAGCTGGGCGTGTCCCACCTATCGGTATCGGCCGTGACCAAGCGAGCCGGCTGCACGCGTTCATTGTTCTACCACTACTTCGCCGACATGGACGCCGCCGTCACCGCCGTCATGGACGAGACAATCGACGGTTTTATCTCCGAGCTCGAGCAGTGGAATGCCAACCGCACCGTCGGTGATATCGAGGGCGCGCTCGACACCGTCGCCCCGCTCTTTAAGCGCCTGGTCGCCAGCGGCCACGAACTGCCGCACACTCTGACCTCCAACAGCGGCGCGCTCTACGGCGGCTTTTTGCACAACGTGGTCCAGCGCGTGGCGCAGTATATCTGCGACACCACCGTGGTGGATTTTGTCGCCCACCACGAGCTGCGCATCGACCATGTCTACGAAACGTTCTACACCCTCATCATGGGTCTTTTGATGTATATCCGCACGCACCCCGATGTGCCCGACGAGACGGTCAAGGAAATCATCGCCTCGACACTCCACATCGAGGGCTATACCGCCAAGTATCCGGAGCGCAAGCCCCAGAACTGACGACATTTGGCCAAACTGCCCGCGATCAGAAGAGGGGCCGCGGGCGTGTGAAAGGAGAGCAGCATGCTGTTCGATGTTTGGGGTAGCGATACCCTTATCCACTGGGCCGGATGGGCCATGGTCTTTATCGGCCTGATCGTGCTCAACGAGGTCGGCCGCCGCACCAAGCTGGGCGCGGCCATCATCTTTGGCGTGGCTCCGCTTGCCATGACCATCTACTGCATCGCCATCGCCGTCGGCGTTTCGCAGGGCGCCGAGTGGGCACTCACCAACCCCACCCACGTGTACCAGAACAGCTGGTTCCACTACGCCAAGGTGTACGCGGCGCTGGCCGGTTGCTGGGGCTTCATCGCCATTAAGTATCAGTGGGGCAAGATCGGCAAGGCGCACTGGTTCCGCGCATGGCCGTTTGTGATCGTCGCCATCAACATCATGATCGCCGTAGTGTCCGACTTCGAGAGCGCCTATCACTTCTTTGTCCTGGGCCAGTCCACTTGGGTCACCTCCGAGGGCGCCACGCAGCTGGCCGGCTGGAACAACGTGTTCAACGGCATCGCCGGTATCATCAACATCTTCTGCATGACCGGTTGGTGGAGCGTCTATGCCTCCGAGGACAAGACCGACATGCTGTGGCCCGATATGACCTGGGTCTACATCATCGCCTACGACATCTGGAACTTCTGCTACACCTACAACTGCCTGCCCACTCACTCCTGGTTCTGCGGCTTTGCGCTGCTGCTGGCGCCCACCGTCGCCGCCTTTATCTGGAACAAGGGCGGCTGGATCCAGAACCGCGCCTTCACGCTGGCCATTTGGTGCATGTTTGCCCAGGTGTTCCCGTACTTCCAGGAAGAGTCCATCTTTGTGACCCACTCCACGCTCGACCCCACCGCGGCCACCGCGGTCTCGATCGCCGCGCTGATCGCCAACGTCGCCGCGATCATCTACATCGTCTACCGCGCCAAGAAGCTCGGCCGCAACCCCTACAAGCAGGATGTCTTTGAGGGCACCAGCGATTGGGAGAAGGCAACCGCCCGCCGCGCCAAGGTCGATTACGCGCACGCCGAATAACATATTTATCCCGTCCACATTTGGATGTAGGCAAACTTAGCCGATGCCGCAATCGCGCGTCATGCGCAGCCCCGGAAAGCGATTCGCCCGCTTTCCGGGGCTTTTTGTTGTTGCGCGCATTCACGCGCATATTCCATTCGCGCACACATTCAAAACCTCTCGCACAGATAAAATCAGATTTCCAACCGCCTGACAGCCCTATGTGACCCCAATTTTGGGTACATTGTTGTCCCGATATTGAGCTTGGGGGATATATGAATGATGAGACGATGGGCCAAGAGGATGCGGCCCAAGATGCAGAAGCATGCGCCGAGGCCCTGGAGAGCCTAGACCAGATCGCGCTGGCCGAGATTGCGTTTGACGATTCGAGCGTTGATGTGCAGGATGAGCCGGAAATCGAGGCGCAGCCCGATGATCAGGATGCAAAAGACGATGGCGCCGCGCCCACCGAAGACGAGGCGAGGCACGAGAAATCCGAATGCGAGGCCGACGACCAGCCCAAATCCGACACGAGCGAGGAAACCATCTTGCTCGACAGCTTGCCGGCCGAAGATTCGCTGACCCGCGAGCTCCCTGGCTTAGGCTCCGCGCCTGCCGTGGACGAGACCATCGCCATGGGCGATATTCCCCTGCCGTCCGTTCCCTCGGCACGCGAGGCCGAGGTTCGTCATCGCAAGATGTCGCCCAAGCGCCGCAATCTGATGGTCGCTGGCGTTGTGGCCGTCGCGCTCGTCGCCGGCGGCGCAGGCTATGCTGCCTGGAACGGATATCAGCAAGAGCAGGCTGCCATCGCCGCCGCCAATGCCCACACGATGATGTCAGTGCAGATTGGCATGCATGCCGCGGGCCTCGACTGTTCCACCGGCTCCAAGATTCCCGTACAGGTGAGCGGTCAGGACGCTGATGGCTCCTCCGTGAGCGAAACGCTCTATGTTGACGAGCACGGCCGCGGCATCAAACTGCTGCCCGGCGATTACACGCTCTCCATTGCCGCCTCCCCCATCGCGTCCGACGGCACCGTCTATACCGTGCCGACCACCAAGGCGCAGGTCACGATCAAGAGCGACGGACAGGACCTAAGCAGCCAGGCCGCCTTTAGGCTCAAGGTGCCTTCGGCCGACACGGTGACTGACGACCAGATCGATGCCGCCGCCAAGTATGCCGAGGAGGGAGGCACGAGCTCCGCCGCGGCTGCCAAAGTGCTCCAGCAGGCAGCAACCGCGCGGCGCGACGCCGCCGTCAATGCCGTGAGCGCGCAAAAGGCACAGGCGGCCCATGATGCCGACGCCCGTCACAAGGCAACCGACCTTTACCAGCTCGATATCCCCGTCGAGTGGTACGGCAAGGTCGAGACTTGGCAGAATGGCAGCACGCTATGCATCTATCTTGCCGGCGACAGCGATACGCCGATCGTGACGCTCGTCGCGGTGCGCGAGGGCGAGAGCTTTACACCCGATGAGGGCGATACGGTTTTGGGTGCGGCCAATCTAGGCAACGGTTATACCGTCTACGCCAGCGGCCCCGTCTATCCGTACGTGGTGCCCCAGACCATCAACGGACGAACGCAGAATCCCGTGTCAACCTACCCCATGGACACGGCCATTGAGCTTGTCGAGCTCACGACCGGTAACCGCTACACCTATAGCCAGATCAAGAACGTACTGGTCGGCAAAGACGGCAAGGCAGACGCCGCGACCAAACTCGAGACCGACTACCTCGCGCAAATCCTGCTGCCGAGTATCAAAGCCCAGGACTAGCCTGGCGCAGCAAGGTGCTCCCCAACCGTGATGAAGGAGCCAGGAAGTCCTGACCCCACAGGTCCATAGATGATTAGGCAAGGAGCCACTTCCATGCGGGCGTAACGTGTACCACACCGTGCTCGCATGGAATATCGGTCTGTTCATCCATGGTAACGATTGCCGACTCGCCAAGATCAAACTGGGCCATCGAGGCATCAAGCGCGGCAATTTCGCGCTCGCGCGTTTTCTCACTTGCCATATCCGTACTCACCTGAATCAGGCTATAAGCCCGCATGAGAAGCGCGTCCCCAGCCACAAAATCCACCTCGTGGCTTTTATTCTTCTCTTTGATCAGCAGGCGACAGACCGAACCGGCCCGTACCGCGGGAGTCCTTCTTCTTAGCGCATTGAACGCTGCGGTCTCGAGCCTCTGGCCCTGGTCCAATGCCGATGCGGGAGAGAATGCTCCGAACATCGCAGGGTCGACAGCGTAGACCTTAGACGCAGACCGCATGTTATTTGCCAGTGAACGCGTGAACTCCGGCACAGAAAATAACAGGTAGGCGTCCTCATAATACTCAAGTAAATCGCTGAGCGAATTACGACTGACGGGTATCTGTCTGCTCTTGAACTCGTTGTACACTTTGTTCACTGACAGCTCTCGTCCCGAAGATGCCATACACCGCGTCAAGAACAGCGATGCCAGGCGAGGGTTCTTGACGTCGTAACGTTCAACGACGTCCATGGCGACCGTTCGCGAAGCATATTCCTGCAGCAGCTGAATCGCGTCTGCAGGCGTCTGCTCAAGTGTCGCGATGAATCCCCCTCGTTCAAGATACCCGATCAGATGATGCCGAAGCAGCGCTGCATCGCTCGGGGAAAAGGTCGCATCTGGCTCGGGAACGCTCCCCGTCTTATATCGAACGTATTCCAAAAAACTCAACGGAAAAAGCTCTCGCACAAGAGAACGACCCCTGAACTCGCTCTTAAGTTCTGAGGACAGCATCTTGGAAGAAGATCCCGTCACATAGACGGTCGCTTTCTCCGTATCGACTACACGCCGCAGAAACGCACCCCATTCGGGAATTTCCTGGATCTCGTCAAAGAAAATGTAAGCGCCCTCGGTTCGAGCAGCAGGATACAGCGCATAGAACGTGTCGATCACGTCCGCCAGCAGCGATGGCTCATACGGGCGCAAGCGCTCATCCTCAAAATTGAAGTAAAGCATCCGGTCAAGCTCGACGCCCCGGCTCTGAAGCCGCCGCATCTCCTGATACAGGCGATACGTCTTTCCACAACGGCGGGCCCCCACAATCACATTTACGATGTTGTCGCGCTTTGGCTCCTGTGGGTTTCCTAGATCAAGGTCTCGCTCAAAGACCTGCGGAACCCCCTGCTGTTCAAAGTCCTTTATTTTCTGGGCGATCAAGTCGTTGAATGCCATGATTCTCCAATCTTGCTCTCTGGCTAATCAAGATTATACTGTTTCTTGATTAGCTGGAAAGCAAGATTTCGTTTAACTTGATTAATGATTAAGTAAGTTTTTCTCTTTCTGTCCCGAAGGATGTCGAGCGGTTGAGGAGGCAAACACGAACGCCTCTAGCCGACAGAAACGCGCGGCTCCGTCAGCTAGAGGACGTTTCCTAGTTCCACGGGTCGGCTTCGAACATCGGCTCGCGCTCGGGGCGGCGATCGCTGTAGGGATCGTAGCCGTCGTCGTCCTCGTTCTCAGCACGGATGAAAGGGTCGCGCGGCTTTGGCGCCGGCTTAGGCGCAGGTTTGGATGCGGCGGGCGCGGCATCGGTCGCCGGCTTGTTCGTCTTGGTCTCATCTTTCATCTGCATAGCTCCTTGCCATGTACTCACGTTCGACATCATCGATTGTCGCACGAAAAAGGGCGGCGGACCCAATTGGATCCGCCGCCCTTGGCGTTTTGCGATGAGGGGCGATTTAAAGCCGGCCCCAAAATCTACTCGGCGTCGGGGACCTCGTAGGTGGCCGCCGGCGTGTTGTCGCACACGACGGTAAAGCCGCCGTCCTTGTCGACATCGACCGTCACCTGATCGCCCTCGCGCACCGTGCCGTCAATGATGGCCGCCGCGATGGCGTCCACGACTTCGCGCTGCACCAGACGCTTGAGCGGACGGGCACCAAAGACCGGGTCCAAGCCGCCCACGGCGAGCATCTGCTTGGCCGCCGGGGTGATGGCAAGCGTCATGCGCTCCTTGGCCAGACGCGCGCGGACGTCGGCAAGCTGGATGTCGACGATCTTCTCGATCTGCGCCATGCCGAGCGGATGGAACACCACGATATCGTCGATACGGTTGAGGAACTCGGGGCGGAAGGTCTGAGCCATGGCGGCATCGACCTGATGGCGCATCTCCTCCTCGTCCTTACCGGACAGATCGGCGATGGCCTTGGAGCCCACGTTGGACGTCATGATGATAATCGTGTTCTTGAAGGACACCTGGCGACCCTGGCCATCGGTCAGGCGGCCGTCGTCGAGCACCTGCAGCAGCACGTTGAAGACATCCGGATGGGCCTTCTCCATCTCGTCGAGCAAGATTACGGAGTAGGGGCGACGGCGTACGGCCTCGGTGAGCTGACCGCCCTCGTCGTAGCCCACGTATCCCGGGGGCGCACCGATCAGACGCTGGACGCTGAACTTCTCCATGTACTCGGACATGTCGATACGCACGAGCGCGCGCTCGTCGTCGAACAGGCACTCGGCAAGCGCCTTGGCGAGCTCGGTCTTGCCTACGCCGGTGGGGCCCAGGAAGAAGAAGCTGCCGATGGGCTTGTCCGGATCGGAGAGGCCCGCACGGCTGCGGCGCACAGCTGCGGCGACGGCGGAGACGGCCTCGTCCTGGCCGATGACGCGCTTATGCAGCTCACCCTCCAAGCCCTTCAACTTGTCGAGCTCGCCCTGCATCATCTTGGACACGGGCACGCCGGTCCAGGCGCTCACGACCTCGGCGATCTCATCGGAGGTCACCTGCTCGTTGAGGCCCTCGCCGTCTTGCTGCTTTTGTGCCTCGAGCGCAGCCTCGGAATCCTGAATCTGCTGCTGCAGACCCGGGATCACGGAATAGCGCAGCTCGGACGCGCGGCCCAGATCGCCGTTGCGCGTCGCGCGCTCCTCTTCGCTCCTGGCCTCGTCGAGCTGTCCCTTGAGCTCCTGCACGTGGTCGATGGCGTTCTTTTGGTTGAGCCAGCCGGCCTTTTGCACGTTGAGTTTTTCCTGGACCTCGGCAATCTCCTGGCGCAGAGCCTCCAGACGCTCCTTGGAGGCATCGTCGGTCTCCTTCATGAGCGCCTGCTCCTCGATCTGCAGCTGGGTGAGCTGACGCGTGGTGGCGTCGATCTCGACCGGCATGCTGTCGAGCTCCATGCGCAGGCGACTTGCGGCCTCGTCGACCAGGTCGATGGCCTTGTCGGGCAGGAAACGGTCGGCGATATAGCGATCGGAGAGGTCGGCAGCTGCCACGAGCGCGCTGTCGGTGATGTGCACGCCGTGGAAGATCTCGTACTTCTCCTTGAGGCCACGCAAGATCGAAATAGTGTCCTCAACGGTGGGCTCGCTCACCATCACGGTCTGGAAACGACGTGCGAGCGCCGCGTCCTTCTCGATGTACTTGCGGTATTCGTCGAGCGTGGTCGCGCCAATCGCATGCAGGTCGCCACGGGCGAGCGCCGGCTTGAGGATGTTACCGGCGTCCATGGAGCCCTCAGTGGCACCCGCGCCCACGATGGTGTGGAGCTCATCGATGAACAAGATGACCTTGCCCTCGGACTTCTGTACCTCCTTGAGCACGGCCTTCAAGCGGTCCTCGAACTCGCCGCGGTACTTGGCACCGGCGACCAGCGCGCTCATGTCGAGCTCGATGAGGTCGCGGTCGCGCAGGGTGCTCGGCACGTCGCCGGCCACGATACGCTGGGCGATGCCCTCGACGATGGCCGTCTTGCCGACGCCCGGCTCGCCGATGAGCACCGGGTTGTTCTTGGTGCGACGGGACAAGACCTGGATGGTGCGGCGAATCTCGTCGGTACGGCCGATGACCGGGTCGAGCTTGCCGGCGCGGGCAAGGTCGCAGATGTTGCGTCCGTACTGCTCCAGCGCCTCAAACTGCGTCTTGTCCTCGGCGGACGTCACGCGGTCATCGCCACGCAGTTCCTCGTAGACTTGCTCGATGCGCTCCTTGGTCACGCCGGCGTCGCGCAGAACGCGGCCGGCCTCGCCCTTGTCCTCGGCAAGCGCCATCAGCAGATGCTCAGTCACCACAAAGCTGTCGCCCATCTTGGTGGCCTTCTTCTCGGCCTTCTCGATGACGCGGACGAGCTCATTGGAAAGACCCATCTGCTGGCCCTCGCCCGAAACCTTAGGCGCATGGTCGATGGCATCCTGCGTGGAGCGTGCGAGCTGAGCCGGGTCGGCACCGATGCGCTCGATGATCACGGAGATATTGCGCTCGCCGGCACCGAGCAGGGCAGACAGCAGGTGAATCGGCTCCACCGCGCCGGCCTGTGCGTCGGCAGCCGTGCTCATGGCGGTCTGCAGCGCCTCGCGCGACGTCATTGCTAGCTTATCGATTCTCATGGAATCACCTCTCTTGGGGCGGCCGCCCTACGGGGCGGCTTCACGTTGTTCGAGAAGTATTGTTGCCAGCTTTGCTCGATCTTATACACAAATCTAAGTCTCTATATATAAGATTTTCTGAGTGATTGATGGATAGGGTACTGAGATGTCAGCCCGCCGCTGCCCAGGCGCACTACCGTCTCGATCTGTAACATCTAGCAGCCATTTTTGATCCTAGATGTTACAGATCGAGAGAAAATGACCAGCGGCAACCGTTTGTCTCGATCTGTAACATCTAGTCAGCAAATAGAGCTCTATCTGTTACAAATCGAGACGAACAGAAAACACCCGGATCAAAAATCTAAATCTGTAACACCAGGCCCACTTTTAGCGGCCAAGATGTTACAGATCGAGACAGACCGAAAACCACCACAAAGAGGACAGGCACCTTTGTGGTGGTCGCGGTCTCTACTCCTTCGCCGAACCCGTACTTCCCGATTCGACGGTCCAGGGCATCTCATCCTCGAACAGCCATGTACGGGCAGACCCACTATCGCGTGCAGTCTGCGGGTCAGGCAAGCAGGTCTGTTTATAGGCATCTTGGATACACTGACCCATAAAATCGTTGAGCTCGGTCTGGTCGCCCTCCATGACATAGGCGACATCGCCGTCCATGATGTAGATGCCCGGACCCTCATTGCCCTCGTAGCCCGGATCGTACGAGACATCACATAACTTTGCGCCGTTTGCAGTGTCCAGCTCGATGGAAGAGTGGCATCCGCCAACCATGTCGTTCGCTTTTGCCCGATAGGACGCATATCCGTACCAACGCTTAAATGTTTTGCCCTTGAGTAGCTCGGACGCCCTATCGATCAGGCTTGTATCCGTGGTATAGCGCATGGCCCCAAGCTGAATACGCGGATAATTGCTAATACCCAGCACAGCCGGCTGCTCATCAAAATCAACGGTAATGGTCTCGGGCTTGTCGTCGCCGGTCAGAAGTTCGACAGATTGAGTCACAGGCTTGACCACCGGCTCCGTCACCGCAGCAGGTAGAAATGCCATACCGACAGCGCCCGCGCCAACCACAGCGATCGCAAGCGCCAAGACAATCAATCCAATACGGGCAGAACGGCTCACGGCAAAACACCCCACAATGCAAACCTTCGCCACCTGCACTAATGATATCGCCAGCTAACACTATTACCAAAAGAAGCCGCGCGCTCCTCACCACCACAAAGGGGACAGGCACCTTTGTGATGGTTTTCGACGCTAACGGTTGACCATCTCGCGCCATGAGATTAAACTTGAATTGTTCTCTGAACATATCCATTTCTGCCTATCCTCAACAGATCTTTGTCTCGAGGAGCGCATATGAAGCCGTCTCATTCCACCGGTCGCAACGTCATCGCCATTCTCGCCATACCCATCGTGATGCTCTTCCTTATCATCATCACGCCCTTTTCTTTTGGTATCGCCTCGCCCTTCGATCTTTGCGGGATGATCGACGCCGGCTCGCGTGCCACCTCGCTCTCCTTTGTCTGCCGTGGCGTGTTCTACGAATATGCAATTCCCACCGGAAGTTGGCAGTCCAAGTTACCGTTGCTCGGCAAGGTCGACGGATGCTCTCCTTATTTCTGCCTCGAACCTCAGACAATGAATTATCTGATCGACGACCAGCCCCTTGACTTCATCACCCTCGCCTACGACTACGCACCAAACACCGATGAGCGCCACATGAACCAAGTCCTCGACAAGCTGCTTGGACAGTGCGGGCTCACCGCGGAAGCCGGTCGAACCATTTATAGCAACCAGAAATTAAAGCGAACAGAACTCCGCCGTGTCGGAAAAATCAAAGGGCGAAACGGGGCCGCCTACTGGGATGCCTGGGCAACACGCGACAAGGGCGAATTCGGACATAGCACCTATATGGTCACTGTCTACACCAAAGACGGAATTGAGGACAATGTTGACGATTTCGCGTCATCCAAACTCGGCATCCCCAAAACAACCAAACCCGCCAGCCCGGATGAAATCCTGTAGGGACGCTCATTAGAATGTCGTTCAACGAGCACGGCAACATCGAGCTCGCCCCCCCCACCACCACAAAGGGGACAGGAGCCTTTGTGGTGATCTTCGGCCCCGGCGTTCACCATCTCAATCTGTAACATCTAGCGGCCGTTTTTGGGTCCAGATGTTACGGATCGAGATGAATTGTTCAGCGGTGCCCGTTTATCTAGATCTGTAACATCTACTCGGCAAATAGAGCTCTACCTGTTACAGATTGAGACAAACAGAAACCACCACAAAGGTTCCCCTTTGTGGTGGTTCTTGTGGGCTAGATTGCGCCGTACTCTTTGAGAAGCTTGGCGATGTCGGTTCCCTCGACCTTCTTGAGCACTTCTTTGAGTGCAATTCGCTCAACCATAGGCAGCTTCATGCTGGTGATGGGCTTACCGTCGCGTAGTTTAACACTGCTCATCAGCAAGTCGCGCACGTCAAAGACCGAACCCCAGACCTCCGGCACGCCGCGGTCGACGTCGCAGAGTGTGTAGACGGCTTCCATGCCGGTACGCATGGAGTACTCGGTCGTAAAGATCGTGTCGCGCGGCGTCTCGGCAAACTGACCCAGGAACGCGAAGTTCACGGCGCCATCGGGCACCACGTCGGGGCGGTCGCCCGCCTCACGCGGCATAAAGAAGGCGGTGATGTAAGGCATCATGACGGGCACGGTGTTGGCGTGATTTGCCGCCAGCTCAACAATCTTATCCTCGGGAACGCCCAGGTGATACAGCCACTCCTGGCAAATCTCCTCGCCCGTGCAGTCGCGCATGGCCTTCTTGACGTAGTTGCCGGGCTTGTCGGTAAACAGGCCGTACACCCACACGCACAGCTGATCTTTTGACTGGTCGCGGAACTGCTGCTGACGGTTGATTGTCCAGCTCATAAGCCAGCCCGAATCCTCGCAGGTCACAATGCCGCCGGTCACGACGTGCCCGGTAAACGGGTCGCGATGGCAGATCTTTTGGATATAGGGCACGATCTCGCCGTCGAGCGTGGTGACCGTGGCGCTCATCCAGTTGCTCTTCTCGGGATCACCGCAGAACTTATCGGGATGACCAAAGCTCGGATCTTGCGCTGCGATACGACGCCACATGTCCCAACCGCCACCAGGGCGAATCGTCGGATCCCATGCGGCGGGCTTATCCTGCGCGCCGATCGTCGAGTTTTCCACACAGCCGCCGTTGGTGATAAAGACCAGGTCATCCTCAGTGAGGTCGATGTTCGAAATCTCGCCTACATGCGTCGCGGTGATGCGACGCGCGACCTTCTTGGTGTTCGTGCTGTACGGGTTGCGCGCAAAGGCGGCCTGCTGGATGCGCTGAATCGTGTCCTGGCCGGTGCCAGTGACGGCGCGGCGCGGACCCTCACCGCCGCCCACCTCGAACACCACGTTTTCGACCTTGGTGTCAAAGTGGAACTGCACGCCGTGCGCCTCGAGATAGCGCTGCATGGGCAAAATCATCGACTCGTACTGGTTGTAGCGGGTGAAGCGCAGGGCGCTAAAGTCGGGCAGACCCGCGATGTGGTGGATGTAGCGGCGGATATAGAGCTTCATCTCGAGCGCGGAGTGCCAGTTCTCAAAGGCGAACATGGTGCGCCAGTACATCCAGAAATTCGAGTTGAGCACCTCGTCGTCAAAGAAATCGGTGATGGGACGGTTCGCCAGCTCCTCGTCGGGCGTAAAGAACAGGTCCATGATCTCGGTCGCCGCCTTGTCCGACAGGCCAAATTTGCCGTCGGTGCCACCATCTTGGCCGCGGTTCTTGGTCGAACGGCACAGCGAGTAGTTGGGGTCTTCCTTGTTAAGCCAGTAGTACTCGTCGAGCACGGTGATGTCCGGATCCTCAATTGAGGGAATGGAGCGGAAGAGATCCCACATGACCTCAAAGTGATTGTCCATCTCGCGGCCGCCGCGCATGACATAGCCAACACCGGGGATATCGGCGCCATCGCAAGCGCCGCCCGCAACCGGGTCCTTCTCGATAATGTGGATGTGACTGCCGGGCATCTGCGCATCGCGCACCAGATAGCAGGCTGCGGTAAGCGCACCCAGGCCGGTGCCGATAATGTAGGCACTCTTGTGGTCGATGCCCGCAGGCTTCTTGGGACGAGCAAAGGCTTCGTAGTTTCCGCTTGAATAGTACATGGCTCCTCCTTGCCAACGAAGTTCGTTAACAAGCTTTTGCCCTGCTTAGCGCGGACTAACCGGTACAAGATTGTCACCTTGTACGATTTTTAATCAACGGGGGCGGATTGTACAAATCTGCTTGGCTTTGGTCTCCCAAGGTCACGCCGGGCTGTCGTGCGCCTTGCCTTGTAACAATTAAAATCTCGCTAGTGCTGCGTCAATCTGGCCTTCGCATATTTTGGAAACGCGCTCGGCTACTGCGCTCGGGTCCTCGGCCATGCCTGCGGCAATCCAGTCGAGCATGATGCCGATGAATGCATGTGCGAAAAAGCGGGACAGAAAGTCCTTGTCGCCTTGTGAGATGTTCTTGCCTGCAGCGTGCTCTTCGACCACGCCTTCGATCAGGTCGAATGTCACGGGCTGCAGAAAACGCTGGATACGCTCGGCGCTCACACAGTGATAGACGTTCATGATAAAGGGCTTGTTGTCGCGCACCGCGAGCATGATGTTTTCCAAGCCCACCTGCCAGGTATCGGCCGTCTTGTTGTTGGCGAGCGCGCGACCGGCGTCTTCCTCACATGCCCATTCAACCAGGTCATAGATGTCCTGAAAGTGATAGTAGAACGTCATGCGGCTGACCCCGCAGTCCTCAGTGAGGTCCGCGATGGTGATCTTAGTCAGTGGCTTTTGAAGCAGCAGTCGCTTAAGAGAATCTTCCAACGCGCGCTTTGTCAGTTGCCCAGCCATTGCTCTCCCGCCGTTGAAGTTGAATCATGAGACAACCCCATGGTACCCCGCACGCCGTCCCCACCACCACAAAGGGGGCAGGCACCTTTGTGGTGGTCGTGGCCCCGGCGCTCAACTGTCTCGATCTGTAACATCTAGCTGCCGTTTTGGACCTCAGATGTTACAGATCGAGACGAAATGTTCAGCAGCTCCCGTTTATCTAAATCTGTAACAACTACTCGGCAAATAAGGGTCTACCTGTTACAGATCGAGATAAACCTCGGACCACCACAAAAGTGCCCGTCCCCATTGTGGTGGTCCAACAAAGAAGCCGCCCCAATAAAAAGAGGCGGCATCAAGCAAGTCTATTTTTGGCGTCCTTCAAGACCCAACGAGAACGCAGAAATGTAGCCCGGGGCTTATCCTTTCCCGAACGCGACCCTCGCGAAGCGCGTGAGCGGGCGGGAAAGGGTAAGCCCCGGGCGGACAATTAAGCGCGTTACTCGGCAGAGGCCTTGAACTTGTTGTAGTTGATCAGGCAGCCGGCCTTGACGATGGCACGCTCCTCGGCCGTCATGTCGGCAATGTAGAGCTCAATCTGTTCAACCGAACCGTCGGCGCGCACCACGTAGGCGGCGATGTCCTTCAGGTCGCCATCGAGCGCGGCACGGATACCCGGCACAAAGACGTAGTCGCCCACCTCAAAGTTGGGCTCCGCCTCCATCTGGAAGGGCACCATGCCCCAGTTCATCACGTTGGAGCGATAACGCTTGGTGGCGTACTCGTGGACGATGTTGGCCAGACCGCCAATTACGCGCTGGCAGCTCGCGGCCTGCTCGCGGGCAGAACCGTCACCGGGCTTCTTGGCATACAGCATGGAGCCGTACTCGGTCGCCTTGGCATCTGCCGCGACGCCCGCACCAGCCAGCGCCTCAAACACGCCGGCAAGCTCGGCATCGAGTGCCGCCAGGTCACCCGCGGACTCGCCGGCCACGCGGCGCTTCTCCACGGCGTCGACTTCCTTGGAACGACCCACGTAGGCCGGATCGCGGCGGCTGAGCGTAAACTCGGCCAGGCCCAGCGGATTGGAGCGGAAGGAGCTCGTCTCACCCGAGGGAATGAGCTCGTCGGTCGTGGTGACCGGGTCCATGATCTTGGAGCACACCTTGAGCAGGATATCGTCGCCGAGGGGCTCCATCGCGGGCCACGGCTTGATGTTGGGGCCTTCGACCAGCTCGTCGGCAGGCTCCGCCTTGCCAAAGCCCCAGTACACGCGCTTTTTGTACGGCGCGTCGTCAAAGGTGTACTCGCAGGCCTCGTCCCAAGTCTCCTCGGGCAGGTCGGTCGCCGGCGTCAGAACGCCGCCGTTGGCCGCCGTCGCCGCAATGGAGCGGGCGTCCATCAGGGCCACGGCGCTCAGCTGGCCATTGCCCGGCTTGGAGCCTTCGCGGTTGGGGAAGTTGCGCGTGGTGTGGCGGATGGACAGGCCGTTGTTGGCGGGCGTGTCGCCGGCGCCAAAGCACGGGCCGCAGAACGCCGTGCGCACGATCGCGCCGGCCTCCATGAGGTCGTAGATATAGCCACGGCGCGTAAGTTCGAGCGCCACGGGCTGGCTCGTGGGATAGACCGACAGCGAGAACTCGCCGCAGCCGGTGTTGGCGCCCTTGAGCACGCGGGCAGCCTGAACCACGGAGTCGTAGTTGCCGCCCGAGCAGCCGGCGATAACGCCCTGCTGCACGCGCAGTTTGCCGTCGACAATCTTGTCGAGCAGGCTAAAGTGCGTCTTGCCCTCGCCGATCTTGGCGGCCTCGAGCTCCACCTCATGCAGGATGTCCTCGAGGTTCTCGTTGAGCTCGTCGATCTCAAAGCCGTTGGAAGGATGGAACGGCAGCGCGATCATGGGCTTGATGCTCGACAGGTCGACCTCGACGCATCCGTCGTAGTAGGCAACATCGGCGGGCTTGAGCTCGCGATAGTCGTCACCACGGCCGTGCATGGTCAAAAACGCATGCGTATCCTCGTCGGTGGCCCAGATGCTCGACAGGCAGGTGGTCTCGGTGGTCATGACATCGACGCCGTTGCGGTAGTCGGTCGTCATGCTCGCGATGCCGGGGCCCACAAACTCCATGACCTTGTTCTTAACGTAGCCCTTGGCAAAGACGGCACGGATGATGGCGAGCGCCACATCGTGCGGGCCGACGCCGGGGCGCGGGGCGCCCGTGAGGTAAATGGCGACGACACCGGGATAGGCAACGTCGTAGGTGTCACGCAGCAGCTGCTTTGCCAGCTCGCCGCCGCCCTCGCCCACGGCCATGGTGCCCAGGGCGCCGTAGCGGGTGTGCGAGTCGGAGCCCAGGATCATCTTGCCGCAGCCGGCGAAGTTCTCGCGCATAAAGGAGTGGATGACGGCAATGTGCGGCGGAACGAAGATGCCGCCGTACTTCTTGGCCGCGGAAAGGCCAAAGACGTGGTCGTCCTCGTTGATGGTGCCGCCCACGGCGCACAGCGAGTTGTGGCAGTTGGTGAGCACGTAGGGCAGCGGGAACTGCTCCATGCCCGAGGCGCGCGCCGTCTGGATGATGCCGACGAAGGTGATGTCGTGGCTCGCCATGGCATCGAAGCGAATCTTGAGCGCCTCGGGGTCTCCGGACGTGTTGTGTGCCTGAAGGATCGAATACGCGATGGTGCCGCGCTTGGCATCCTCGGGTGCCTGCGTAATACCGCGCTCGGCAGCCTCGGCCACAGGCACAACCTCGCTGCCGCCGCACAGGTAGATGCCGTCCTCGTACAGCTTAACCATACTGTCTCCCACTCTGCCCGAAAGGCTCGGGCGCATAGCATACATTCGTTCAATATCGTGCCATAGAACGGTTGCGAGTGGGTTACGAATCTGCACGTTCACTTTATCTCGGTAAAGTAAAGGGCAAGCCCGGTGCGGTCCGGCAAATTTGGTGCAAGAGCGTCCCTTTCGACTAGTCATTTAAGAACGTCCCCAATGACTACCCATAACAACGCCGATGTTTTGGCGCGGACAGCGAAATCCCACCAGAGCGAGCAAGGTGCCTTGAAACAAGGCGGCATTGATCTTCTGATCATGCCGCCGAAGTTGAAAGGCAGATTGCCGCTCTGGCGGGCTTGCAGCGTCGACCGGTCCGCCGTTCGTTAGAACGGCGGAACCAAAGGCGCAGCGTCGAGCCGTTACGCCGTTCGGCAGAACGGCGTAACCTACAGATCCCCGCCTGCGCCCAAAAGTTTGCGCATGACCTGTTCGGGGTTAACTGAGCCGTCGCGCGGGGCCAGGGCGGTGATCTTCTTCTGCATCTTGTACTCGTGCAGCTCGTCCTCGAGCTGGCGCACGCGGGCACGGAGTTTTTCGTTCTCGCGCTCGCGCTCCTCGGCACGCTCCTTCATATCGAGGATGCGCACCACGCCGGCAAGGTTGATGCCCTCGTCGGTCAGCTGGTTGATAAGCTCCAGGCGCTCGATATCGGCACGCGAATACAGACGCGTGTTGCCGCCCGAGCGCTGGGGGTTCACCAGGCCCTTGGACTCGTAGACGCGCAGAGTCTGCGGATGCATGCCGGTCAGCTCGGCCGCCACGCTGATCATGTACAGCGGTTTGTTCCTATTGTCCTCGGCCATGCTACCTGACCCCTTTCCGTCTCGTTATCGTCCATCATAAGCCCGCGGGCGTGGTCGTGCGCCGCGACCGCCCTAGTACGTCGCCTTGTAACGATTGACCTTCTCGCGATAGTCGCGCGTGTCGGCCTCGCGCAGCTTGGTCATGGCATCGCGCTCGTCATCAGACAGGTTCGTGGGAACCTGCACCTTGATCTCGACGAGCAGCGCGCCCGTACGGCCACGGTGCTTAACGTCGGGCGCGCCCATCTCCTTAAAGCGGAACTTCTTGCCCGTCTGGGTACCCGCGGGCACCTTCAGACGAACCGTCGCACCGCCGGGCGTCGGCACGTCCACCGTGCAGCCGAGCGCCGCCTCATAGACCGAGACCGGTACCTCCATGGTCACGTCGGCACCTTTACGCTTAAACAGCGGGTGCTCCTCCACGTGCGTGGTCACGACCAGGTCGCCGCGCTCGCCGCCGGCAACGCCATACTCGCCGCGACGCTTGTAGCGCAGTTTGCCGCCGTCGACCGCACCCGCGGGCACCGAGACCGTAATGGTCTGTTGCTCGCCTGTCGAGGGAATGCGGTAGGTGACCTTGTGCGTCACGCCGCGAAACGCGTCCTCGGCCGTCACATCGACGGTCAGCGACAGGTCGCCGCCCTTGCGAGCGCGGCTGCGACCCGCGCCCGCACCGGCAGCGCCCGCAGCCCCGGCGAAACCCGAGCCCCAATCGCTGCCCCAGGCGCCGTTGCCGCTAAAGATGCTGTCGAAGATGTCGCCCCAGCCGCTGGCGCCCGCACCGGCACCGTAGCCGCCGCCATACGCGCCGCCCGCGCCCGGCATGCCGCCAAACATGAGCATCTGGTCGTACTCTTTGCGCTTCTTCTCGTCCGAAAGCGTCTCGTAGGCCTCGCTGATCTCCTTAAACTTGGCCTCGTCGCCGCCGGCATCGGGGTGATATTTTTGCGCGAGCTTGCGAAACGCACTCTTAATCTCTTTGTCGGAGGCGCTCTTGGATACGCCCAGGATGTCATAGAAGGTTTTGCCTGCAGCCATCGTAGCTCCTCTCCTGTTATATCCGCCGCCCCTGCGGACGGCGGCTCATACTGTCATATGGCACTAGGCCAGAAAGGGCCCCGGGTGTTGCCCCGGGGCCCTTCTCAATTACTCCTCGGTGCTCTCGGCTGTATCGGCCGTAGCATCCTCGGGCGCCGCTTCGGGCTCCGGTGCGGGGCGCTTCTCGCCACCGTAGGTCACCGTCACCATCGCGGAGCGCAGAATGCGATCCGCCATGCGGTAGCCCTTCTGGTACACATCGTTGACGGTCTCATCGTACTGCGATGCGTCCTCGACGCGACCCACAGCCTGGTGCTCGAGCGGATCGAACGCCTCGCCCTTGGGGTCGATGGGCTCAACGCCCTCGTGCGCAAACACATCGAGCAGCTTGGCATGAACCGCGTCAACGCCATCGACGAACTGCTTAAAGTCGTCGGAAAGCTCTTGGCTGCGGGCATGGTCGATCGCGCGCTCGATATCGTCGATCACCGGCAACAGCGCGGTGACAAGCTTCTCGGTCGCGCGCTCGCGCTCGGCGATGCGCTCGTTGGCGGTGCGGCGACGGAAGTTCTCCCAGTCGGCCTGCAGGCGGGCGGTGCGCTCGGTAGCGTCCTTTGCCTTGTCCTCGGCGGCCTTCTGAGCCTCTGCCGCAGCATCGAGCTCGTTGCGCACGTCGGCAAGCTCCTTTTGGGCCTGCTCGAACTTGAGCTTAAAGTCGTTGTCGGCGGCTTCCTCACCGGCGCGGATAGCGGCTTCCACCATCTCGTCCTCGGTCATCGTCGCCTCCTTGTTGGAATCCTCTACCTGGTTCTCGGCAGCCTCGGCGGCCTCGGCCTCGTTGGCCTCGGCATCGTCGACGGCCTCTACGGGAATCTTCACGTCCTTCTCCTCAGAGTCAACGGGGGCGGCGCCGGCGGCAGCCGCCTCCGTGCGAGCTTTACGGGCGGACATGATTACTTGTCCTCGTCGTCCACAACCTCGTAGTCGGCGTCGACAACGTCATCGTCGGCAGGCTGGGCACCGGCGGCACCGTCGGTCTGCTGCTGAGCGTCGGCGTAGACAACCTGGGCCAGCTCGTAGGCCACAGACTGCAGGGACTCGCCGGCGGCCTTGATGGCCTCGACGTCAGAGCCCTCGAGTGCCTTCTTGGCGTCGGCGATAGCGGCCTCGGCCTTGGACTTCACATCGGCGGAAACCTTGTCACCCAGCTCGTTGAGGGTCTGCTCGGTGGAGTAGCACAGGCTGTCGGTCTGGTTGCGGACCTCGACCTCTTCCTTCTGCTTCTTGTCCTCCTCGGCATGAGCCTCGGCGTCCTTGACCATACGATCGACTTCGTCGTCGGACAGAGCGGTGGAGCCGGAAATGGTGATCTGCTGCTCCTTGCCGGTGCCCTTGTCCTTAGCGGAGACCTTGACGATGCCGTTGGCGTCGATGTCGAAGGTGACCTCGATCTGCGGCACGCCGCGGCGGGCAGCCGGGATACCGGTCAGTTGGAACTTACCGAGCGACTTGTTGTCGCGGGCAAGCTCGCGCTCGCCCTGGAGAACGTTGATCTCGACGCTGGTCTGGTTGTCGGCAGCGGTGGAGTAGACCTCGGTCTTGGAGGTCGGGATCGTGGTGTTGCGGTCGATCATCTTGGTCATGATGCCGCCCATGGTCTCGACGCCCAGCGACAGCGGAGTAACGTCGAGCAGCAGGATGCCCTCAACATCGCCGGTGAGCACGCCGCCCTGGACGGCAGCGCCGTCGGCAACGACCTCGTCGGGGTTCACGGACATGTTGGGCTGCTTGCCGGTCATGGTCTTGACGAGCTCCTGGACGGCGGGCATACGGGTGGAGCCGCCGACGAGGATGACCTCGGTCAGATCGGAGAGCTTAAGCTTGGCGTCGCGCAGAGCGTTGGTGACAGGCTGCTTGCAGCGCTCGAGCAGGTCACGGGTGATCTTCTCGAACTCGGCGCGGGTCAGCGTGTAGTTGAGGTGCAGCGGGCCGGACTGGTTCATGGTGATGAACGGCAGGTTGATGGTGGTCTGCTGGGCGGCGGAGAGCTCCTTCTTGGCGTTCTCGGCGGCCTCCTTCAGACGCTGCAGAGCCATGGGGTCCTGGCGCAGGTCGACACCGTTCTCCTGCTGGAACTTATCGGCCATCCAGTCGATGACGCGCTGATCCCAGTCGTCGCCGCCCAGGTGGTTGTCGCCCGAGGTGGACAGAACCTCAAACACGCCGTCGGCGAGGTCGAGGATGGAGACATCGAAGGTGCCGCCGCCCAGGTCGAAGACCAGGATGCGCTGGTCGGTGCCCTGCTTGTCCAGGCCATAGGCCAAAGCAGCAGCGGTCGGCTCGTTCACGATACGCTTGACGTTGAGGCCGGCGATCTTACCGGCATCCTTGGTGGCCTGACGCTGGGCGTCGTTGAAGTAGGCCGGGACGGTGATGACGGCGTCGGTGACGGTCTCGCCCAGATACTTCTCGGCATCGGCCTTCATCTTCGCGAGCGTCATGGCGCTCACCTGCTCGGCGGTGTAATCCTTGCCCTCGATGTCGACGACGGCGCGGCCACCCTGGCCCTCCTTGACCTCATACGGCACGGTCTTGATCTCGGAGGTGCACTCGGAGTACTTGCGGCCCATGAAGCGCTTGATGGAGAACACGGTGTTCTTGGGGTTGGTGACAGCCTGGTTCTTAGCGGCCTTACCCACGACGCGGTCGCCGTCAGCACGGAAACCGACAACGGACGGGGTGGTGCGGTCGCCCTCGGCGTTCACGATAATGGTCGGAGAACCGCCCTCGAGAACGGCCATTGCGGAGTTAGTAGTACCAAGGTCGATACCAAGAATCTTACTCATTAGAAATTCCCTCTCTCTTGTGCGTTCGCGCCGCCTCGACGGTCTTTCGCGCGGCGCTTCGGCTTGTCTTTCAGGATGTAGTGTATCCCCTTATGGGACGGAATATACAAAATCTAAGTCAATTCATATAAGATTTCTTATCTCTGAGAGTTTAGGTTCTTAAATGCGCAGGTAGATGCGCTGATTGAGTTCTCGGCAAATCTATTGAGATCTATGTAGAGTTGACTGAGGTGTGAGCCTGAAACTGTGTCCCGTTTTGGACGTGGATTACGGGATGCGGTTTCCGCAAGCACGCTCAATAGCTCAATATTTCAAGTCACCTTTAGCTAACATTTGCGCAGCTCAACGGCCCCACCTGCACGTTTTTTAGTAAACCTTGGCATACTCGGCGAACGGTATGAAGATGCCGGCCAGAGGGTATTGCAAACGGTCGCTCCCGTGGTATGTTTTTGCCCGAATCAAACCGGCGCGCATCGTCTGTAGCGTCGGTCAACAGAGAGGAAACTACCATGGCTCATCCCGTAATTGATGCCGACGAGTGCATCGCTTGTGGCGTTTGCGTCGACACCTGCCCCGCTGGCGTTCTGGAGCTCCAGGACGTCGCTGCCGTCGCTGACGAGGATTCCTGCGTCGCCTGTGGCGCTTGCCAGGACGCTTGCCCCGCTGGCGCGATCACCGAGATCGTCGAGGAGTAACAACTCCCCACTTGCACACTCAAAAGTACACCGTGCACAAAAAAGGAGGCCTCCGCATCGCCGCGGAGGCCTCCTTTTCTTTGTATGGGCAGCTAATATGGCACCGCCGCCGGTTAAACTCGCGCCAGCGAAAACGCCCCATTTGAGGCAAGGTGGCTTGAAAGAGGAGGGAAACGTACTTTGGTACGCGACCGACGATTGAAGGCCAGATTGTCCAAATGGGGCGCTTCCAGCGTCGGCTAAGAGAGATCGTCTTCGTAGGGCATCAGATCCGCCAGATAGCCCTTTTCCTTGAGTGTGGTCTCGATCTCGTCGAGGGTCTGCTCATCCTCTGCCGCAATGCGATGGAAGTGGTAGCCGCTCGTCACCGTCAGCAGCGGAAAACTCTTGCCGCTGGCAATACCTTCCAGATAGCGCTCGATATCGCGACGATTGCGAATGTCCAGATCGGCTGTGATCTTGCCATACACGCGATGGTTGACGATTACATTGAGCACGGCACCACCCGCGTCGACGATGCTCGTGAGCTCGTCACCTGCCTGCTCCACGCCATGGTGCACCTTGACCAGGCGCGTGGGCACGGCGGGGCTGCTGGGGGCCTCCTGCAGCACATAACCACGGTTGGTCGCCACGATATCGTGCCCATCGGCACGCAGCAGGGCGATGTCTTGCACGACAATCTGGCGGCTCACACCCACCTCACGAGCAAGCGCACTGCCCGAGACAGGGTCTTTGGCTCCCTCGAGCACGCCCATGATGGCACAGCGACGCTCGCGGGCGTCCATTATTTACCGTCCAGCAGACGAAGGTGCTTAAGCGAGAGGTCGAGAATCGGCGCAGAGTGCGTCAGCGCCCCCGAGCTGATAAAGTCAACGCCCAGGTCGGCGAGGGCGCGGATATTGCTGGCATCCACATTGCCCGAGCACTCGGTCTTGGCGCGACCGGCGATAAGCTCAATCGCGGCAGCCATGTCGTCGTGGGTCATGTTGTCGAGCATGATGATATCGGCACCGGCCTCAACTGCCTCGCGCACCATATCCAGGTTCTCGCACTCAATCTCGACCGTCGCGGTAAACGACGCATGGGCGCGCGCCATCTCAATCGCGCGTGCCACGCCACCGGCGGCGTCGATGTGGTTGTCCTTGAGCATGACAGCCGTCGACAGGTTATAGCGGTGGTTGCTGCCACCGCCGATCTCGACTGCAGCCTTCTCGAAGACACGCATGCCCGGCGTGGTCTTGCGCGTGTCGACAAGCACGGTCTTGGTGCCCTCGAGCGCAGCTGCCATCCGATGCGTGTAAGTAGCGATGCCGCTCATGCGCTGCAGGTAGTTGAGCGCCACGCGCTCGCCCGAAAGCAGTACGCGCGCGTCGCCGCGCACCTGGCCCACGTGGTCGCCGGCGTGCACCTCGTCACCATCGGCAACATCAAACAGCACCGAGCTCTGCAAATCCAGCAGCTCAAAAGTGCGAGCGAACACATCCAGGCCCGCGATAATGCCATCGGCCTTGGCGATAAGCTCCACCGTGGCGGGACGCGCCGTGGGGCACACGCTCGCCGTGCTCACGTCCTCAAAGGTAATGTCCTCGCGCAGAGCCTGCAGAATCAAATCATCGACGACGAGCTTCATGGTAATGGGATTCATGGTCTACTCCTCCACGGCCTGCGTGCCGGCGGCACGGGCCAAATCATCGATTGCAAGGTTATCGGAACTCAGGGCGCGATGGTGCCCATCGAGCGCGGGCTCGCCCGTCTGCTCCACGGCAAGCGACTCGCCGGTGCGCATACGCCAAGCGGCGCGACGACCCCAGACCAGCGCTTCGAGCAGGCTGTTTGATGCAAGGCGGTTCTTGCCGTGAACGCCGTTGCAGGCTGTCTCGCCCGCGGCGTAGAGCTCGGGCATCGAGGTGCGGCCGTCCTTGTCGACCCACACGCCGCCCATAAAGTAATGCTGCGTGGGTGTGACGGGAATGGGCTCGTCCAGGATGTCGCGGCCGTCCTCCAGGCAGCGTGCGCGGATGTTGGCGAAGTGCCCGGTCACCACGTCGCGCTCGACGGGGGCAAAGCTCAGCCACTCGTGCTCGGTACCGTCCTGCTTCATCTGCTCGCGAATGGCGGCGGCGACCACATCGCGCGGCTGAAGCTCATCGGTAAAGCGCTCGCCGGCGGCGTTGAGCAAAATCGCGCCCTCGCCGCGGCAGCTCTCGCTGATCAGGAAGGTGCGGCCCGGCTGCGGCGAGAACAGCCCCGTGGGGTGAATCTGCACGTAGTCCAGGTGCTCCATCTTAATGCCATGCTCCTGAGCAATGTAGCAGGCATCGCCCGTGAGCTGCGGGTAGTTAGTCGAATGGTCGTATACGCCGCCGATACCGCCCGTAGCCCACAGCGTGTGGCGGGCATGGATCTTAAACGGCTCGCCGGCATGCACGCCCTCGGCGGCGTTTGCCAGCTCGTCGGCGGGACGAACCGAGTTGTCCTCGTCCACGGAAACGGCAACGACGCCGGTGCACACCGTGGCGCCATCACGCTCGCCCGTCAGGATGTCGGTCATGGCCACGTGCTCCAAAATCTGCACGTTATCCAGCTTGTGAACGGCCTGGAGCAGCTTGGTCGTGATCTCCTTGCCCGTAATGTCGGCATGGAAGGCAATACGCGGACGGCTGTGCGCGCCCTCGCGGGTAAAGTCGAGGCTGCCGTCGGCCTTGCGCTCAAAATCCACGCCTATCGCCAGCAGGTCGTTGATGACCGAGCGGCTCGAGCGAATCATGATGTCTACGCTCTCGCGGCGGTTCTCGTAGTGGCCGGCGTGCATAGTGTCCTCAAAGAAGGCATCGTAGTCCGAGCCTTCGGGCAGCACGCAGATACCGCCCTGCGCGAGCATCGAATCGCACTCGTCGACAGCGCCCTTGGAGAGCATAATCACGCGCGTGCTCGTCGGCAGATTGAGGGCCGCGTAAAGGCCCGCCACACCGCAACCGGCAATGACGACGTCGCACTCCATGTCGGGGTATTGTTTGGTTTCCACAGGAATCCTCTCCCTTGTAATGTGGCATAAGGGACTGCCCCTCATGTCACATTGGCCTAACGCGCCGCGTACTCGAGCATGCGGTCGAGCGTGAGCTTGGCCTGATCGGCCGCCTCGTCCGACACGCCAATCTGTACCTCGCCCTCACCCGTCTCCAGGCAACGCACGAGCTTTTCGAGCGTGATGAGATCCATGTTGACGCAGGTGGGCTGCACCGCGGGGAAGTAGAACTTTTTACCGGTGCCCTGGCAGCGGCGCTCGAGCTCGTAGAGCACGCCGCGGACCGTCACGATGATGAACTCACTCGCGTCCGAATCCTCGGCGTACTTGATGATGCCGGCGGTGGAGCCGATGTAGTCGGCCTCGGCAAGGACGTCGGCCTTGCATTCGGGGTGCGCCAGCACGAGCGCGTCGGGATGCGCCTCCTGCGCATCGACGATCTGCTCGACAGTGATGATGTGATGGCGCGGGCAATAGCCATTGTTGAGGATGACGTGCTTTTGCGGCACCTGCTCGGCTACGAAGCGGCCCAGGTTTTGATCGGGGATGAACAGGACGTGTTGCTGCGGCAGTTCGGACACGATCTTGACGGCGTTGGAGCTGGTGACGCACACGTCGCTCCAGCTCTTGATCTCGACCGTCGAGTTGACGTAGCAGACCACGGCAAGGTCGTCGCCGTACTCGGCGCGCGCCGCATCGACCGTCTCGCGCTTGACCATGTGCGCCATGGGGCAGTCCGCGCCCGGCTCGGGCAGCAGCACGGTCTTGGTGGGGTTGAGCAGCTTGGCGCTCTCGCCCATAAACTCCACGCCGCACAGCACGATGGCCTGCTGCGGCAGGCTCTTGGCGAGCTTTGCCAGGTAGAAGCTGTCGCCGACGTAATCGGCAACGGCTTGGACCTCGGGCGCCACATAGTAGTGCGCCAAAATCACCGCGTCACGTTGGGTTTTTAGTTGCTGAATGGCCTCGACGAGCTCTGCGGGCACCAGTGCCGCGCGCTCCGTTGCCGTCGTTGCCGATGCTAGGCCGGCCGCGATATCGCGTGCAAGCTCCGACGCATCCATGTTCGCGCTCTGTGCCATCAAGGCCCCTCTCTTTTGGCGAATCTTGGGGCTTTAGTATGACACCTAGGTTTACAGCTGACAAGACAGCTGTAAACCTAGGTGTAAAGTTGAAATAAAGATTCAATCATGCGGCAGGTCCATTTTCGAACTGGCAAGCTGAGGATAGTCGAAAATGGACTTGCCGCACGGTTCGAGCAGCCCGTTTTGTCTTGGCCCGAGAAGCGGTAGGCATAAAGCGGGTCCGGATTGCTCGATCCGGACCCGCTGGGAACTGGCATGCGGTTAAGCGCGGCGCTTCATGGCCCACGCCAGCAGCAGGGCTGCCACACCGGCAGCGAGTACGGCACCGGCCATGGCGTACGCGCTGTCGCCGGACTGAGGCAGCGTCTCCTTGCCAGCCTTCTTCTTAGGCTTGGAAGTCGTAGTCGTGGTGGTCGTAGTCGTGGTGGTCTGGCCAGGAGCGGGCTTGGCAGCCTCGGCAACGGTGAAGGTCGTCTCGGCAGTGCCCGTAGCCGAAACCACGCTCAGCTTGTGTTCGCCCACGTCGAGCGTCTTTAGGAAGCTCGCCTTGAGCGTCACGATCGTAGAGCCCTCGGTGAGCACGTAGTTCTCGGCGGCGACCTCCCTATCGTCGACCAGCACCTTCTGGAAGAACTCAATCGGCGCGCTCGAGCGGAAGCTCAGGTCCTTGGCGGCGTCGACCACCATCGTCTGGCCCTTGCCGTCGATGATCTCGGGTGTCAGAATCGCGATCTCCTCGGACTTGCCCTTCTCACGGCAGACGGTGCACTCCTGGTGCTTCTTGCCCTTGGTCTCGGTGGTCGCCGGCGTATCGACGACCCACTCAAAGGTATGCTCGGCCTTGTCGAGGACTTCGCCGCAGCGGCAGACATGCCAGTGGTTCTTGGCGTCGTGTGCCCAGCCGGAGCCGTCGGGCTCGTGCTTAAGCACGCCCTCGACCGTCACATTCACGTCGTGCTCGACGTCCTTAAGCTCAAAGGTGCCGGCGTCGGAGAGCTTAACGGCCTTACCGTCAACCTTTACGGCGTAGTCCTTGCCCGCAAAGTACGCACTGTCGATGCTCATGGCGAGCTTTGCGGAGCCGTGCCAGTCGAGCTCGGTTGCCGTCGAGGTGAGCGTGTAGCCAACCTGGCTGCTCGGCAGCGTCACGACGAGCTTGCGACCGGTAGCCACGGTGACCTCGGTGACGGAAGACGCGTCGTAGTTGGCCTTGGCCTGATAGCGCACCTCGTACACGCCGGCGGCGAGATCCTTGAGCTCGGTCACGCCCTCGCCCACGGCCTGGTACTCGGCAGCGCCCTTGGCGCGCCACTCCATGGTGGCGTCGACGCCCGTGATCTTGCCGTCGCGCTTGCCACTCACGGTCTCGGCGGTGGCCTGGACCTTCGGCGCGTCCTGAGCGGCGTTCTTGATGGAGAACTCGCACGTCAGGCCCTCAGTCGGCAGCGCGTAGTTGCCAGCGGCCTTGCCCGTCAGCGCACCGAGGGTCGCCGTGTAAGAAGTGCCGGCCTCGGTCTGGGAGCCCTCGACGGTCGCGCCGAGGTCATCATTGCCGATAACATTGCCGAGCGTGGCCACAGGGCAGTGCTCCTTGCCGTCATAGGTGAACTCGGTGGTGCCCCACGTCACAGTGAGCAGACGCTGGTTGATGGTGAACATGCCGTCGACGAACGTGATGCTGTAGTTGGGGTTTGCACCCTCGGGCTGCGTCAGCTGCAGAGCATAGCCGCCCTCGCGCACGTTGTCGTCATCTTCGCGCTCGATCTCGAGGCCCTGAAGCGTTTCGCCCGCGACGAGTTTGCCAGAAGTGACATCCCACGTAAACACGGGGTCAGCCTCGCCGTAGGTCTTAGAATCGTCCTGGGCGGTGACCGTAATCGCGCGCGGCTTGACCTCGAGCGTAACCTCACCCTCAGCCTTCACACCGTCGATCGTCACCTTATAGGAAACAGTCAGTGTGCCGACGTCCTTGATCTTGGGGGCCTCGGGAGACCAGTTCTTGCCATCGGCGCTGTACTGGGCCGTCGCGCCCTCGGGCAGTCTCGTCGCATCGACCGTGTGATACGCACCGTCGTACTCGCCGGAGTAGCCAACGATA
This sequence comes from Collinsella sp., assembly GCA_036551635.1. GTDB lineage: Bacteria > Actinomycetota > Coriobacteriia > Coriobacteriales > Coriobacteriaceae > Collinsella. The sequence continues at coordinate 22,969 of JAXKEA010000054.1, read as the reverse complement.
GCGGCAAGCGGAATCTCGACTGCAGGCAACGCATGCCCACAGACCGTGCACTGCTGATGCTTGGAGCCGGCCTCGGTTGCCGTGGGCGTCTTGTCGACAACCCACTCAAAGGTGTGCGTGGCCTCGTCGATTTTCTCGCCGCAGGTGCACTCGTGCCAGTGCGTATTATCGTTGGAGAGCCACTTATCGTTCACGGCCTCGTGCTTGCGCACACCCTCAACCGTGATGGCGGTATTCTCCTCGACATCGCTCAGGACGAACCTTCCGCCCTCGTTCTTCTCGAGAACCACACCGTTTGCCTTGACAGCAAAGTCGTCGCCCGCGTAGTAGCCATCGGAGATCTTTACCGAGAACTCCACGCTTTCGTGCCACTGCAGTCTGTTCGGGCTATGCCACACTATCGAGTACGCGTCATTTTTCTCGGACAGGGTGACGTTCAGGTACTTGCCCTTGCCAACATGCACTTCCACAGGCGTGGACGGCATGTAATTATTGGTCTCGGCATACCAGACCTGGTAGTCGCCAGCGGCAAGATTCTCAATCTTACCGTCTTCGGAAACCATGGTCTCGCCATCGGCGTCCCCGGCTTCGGTGCGGAACAGGCGGTAGGCGACGCCGCCGCGCGCGCCTTCGATCTTGCCGTCGCACTTGCCACGGATGGTTTCGGCGGTAGCCTTCAGGCCCTGAGGCTTCTCCTGCTCGGCCTTATAAATCGTGTAGGTATACTCAAGGTTTTCGGTAGGAAGGGCGTAATTCTTGATGACCTCGGGGTCGCCGTCGAGGCCCGTCACCTTTGTCGGATAGCTGCCGGCATCGATGCCCGTCGCGTTCTCGACCTCATAGGAAACCTTACCCTCGTCACCCTCGGCAACATTGCTGACCGTGACCTTGGGGCCCTGAGGCTTGCCGTTATAGGTATACGTTCCGACCGTCCAGCCAACACCAATCTGGCGCTTGGTGATCTCGAACGTGCCGGTCTGGAGAAGCGTCAGTTCATAGTTACCCTGCCTGATCTTGTCCACCGTGTTGAGGGGCTCGCGCTGCTCAATCGTCAGCTTATAGGTGCCCACGTTCTCGCCGGGCTCACGGTGAATCTTGAGCCAAGAGAGCGACTCGCCATTGGGGATCGTGCCCTCAACAGCCTCGAGTTTAAAGTTCGGATCGTCATAACCGTACACCTTTGAAGCATCCTTGGGCTTCACCGTCACCGGACAGGGATCGACCTTAAGCTCGACTTCGCCCTTGCAGGACTCACCAGACACGAGCTTTGCCTTAAACTCGAAGGTCTTGGTGCCGGCATCGCGGATGCTCGGAGTCGTTTCGAGCCACAGCGTATCGCCCTTCATGCGGTACTGGATAGATGCGATGGTATTGGTGTCAACCGTCACGCCGTGCCACTCGCCATCGTAGGTGCCCGAGTAGCCCTTGATGCCGAAGGCGGGGATCTCGACAGACTCGCGCTCGTAGCCGCACGTCTTGCAGCGCTCATGCTTGGAACCGGGCTTATCAGCCGTAGCGACCTGGTCGACGACCCACTCAAAGTCATGCTTTGCGCGGTCAACGTCCTCCTTGCCACAGGTGCAGGTGTTCCAGTGTTCGGCGTCGTCGTGCTTCCAACCGCTACCGTCGGCCTTCTTAGGGCCGTCCTTGACCTCAACCGTCAGGGCCTCGGAGGCGTTATGGTTACGGTCGGCCTTAAGGCGAACGCTGTATTTGCCAGCGACGAGGCTCTTAACCGACGTCTCGCCTTCGGCAATCCACTGATAGTCGCTGGCGGCCTCGGCTTTCCATTCGTAGGTGTTATCAATCCCGTCGATGCTGCCATCCGCCAAGGCATGCCCGGTCGTGGCCGTCGTCTTGACGTCCTTGGGAGCGGCCTGATCGGCGGGGGCAATCTTAATCTTAAGCTCGCCCTCCACCGGCACGTAGTCAGGTGCGGTAATGCGGTACTTAATTGTCTCGGCACACACGTTGTCGTAGACATCGCGCGTGACATTGGTATAGGAGGGGATTCGGTCTTTGTACAGCAAGCCACCATCGACGCTATATTCGATCTGCATGCCCTCGGGGGCGTTGTCGACCGTCACCGATGGCGAGTGAGCCTTGCCATCATAGGTGCCGTCAAAGCCCTTGGCCTGAACATTCTCGAACTGCGTGCCGTAGATGCTCCAGTAGAAAAACTTGCAGGAGTAAATTGACTCGTAGGATGCGAAGTTTCCCAGGCCCCAGAGCTGGCTCCGGTACGCACCTGGATCTTTCTCCGAAACCGATTCGCCCCAAGCGAGGCGTTCGAAATCGACGCCCTCTTTAAGCTCAATCCATTCGTCACCAAGCTTATACGTCACCTTAATGCGAGGCGTTATCTCCTCACCCGTCCACTTATAAGACGGAACGTCGTTGAGCACGTCACCGTTGCTGAACCTCACGTTATCCTTCAGCTTGTCGTAGCCAATGATTTCGACCTTGCAAAGATCCTTGCGTTTGGAGTCCTTCTCCGCAAGCGAGGCAGGGTTGATCTTGAACACGCGTTTGAGCGTAACATCATTCTGGCCCTCGATAGCAACCGTCGCCTCCACGCGATAGGTACCCGCATCGCACGGCTGCGACCCTTCCATCTCGATGCCCACGGCGTCATTCTCATCCACGTAACGGTAAAAGCGTGCGCTCACAATCTTTACCTTGCCTTGGGCTACAGCATTGTCCTTTTGAGACGGCTTAGTCGTAGCAAGCACGGCGTCGCGCTGTTTGCCGTTGTAGATAAAGCTCAGGTCGCCGCTCTTGAACGACATCAGCGAGATCGTCTCGCCGTCCCTGGAGTAGACACAGTGTGAGGCCTCATACTGTCCGTTGCACGTAGCCGCGATGCTGTACCCATCCTTGTTGGCGGAATAGGTCCACTCGTGCTCGTGCTTGCGATGGATGACCTTGACCTTGCCATCGGTAACGTCGTATGCAAGGTCAGCGTTGGCAAGCTTGAGCCTGCTCGCGAGATCCTCCTGCGAAAGATCGCTCGTGCCGAGGTTCACATATTCATAGTAGTAGTGCTGCTTATTGGATTCGGAATCGAACTTGGAATCGTCGACAGACAGGGCAGCTTCGCCCGTAAAAGACTTATCGACATGAACCTTACCGTAGCTGCCGATTTCGGATGCGTCGACACCCTTCGCCTTGACCGTAGTGACCTTGGTGTTGCCGGCGAGCGTCACAGAACCAAGAGCGTAAACCGCGCAGCGTTTCTCGTCCTGACCGCTTATGTCACGACCGTTGAAATAATCAGAGGGGAACACGAACGAATCGTCGATAACCGTACCGTTTATGGTGCACGACGCATCCTTTGCCACCGCAATGGCGCTCGTCATGTGCATCTGATACTGAATATCCCACACCTTGAACATATAAGAGCAGGGTCCATTCCATGACGTGTTATTTGTTGAACGAATGCTGCAGTTATTCAGAGCAACTATGGCATTTTTGACGCCGATATTGCCCGCATGCACATGACCGCTCTCAACCTTCATCTCGTCGCATGCAATCATTCCCTGACTGTTGTTTTCGAACGTGCAGCCGTTCAACGTAACTTTTGGAGTCTTCGACCGCCCGACCACGCTCAAGGCGCCGACGCAGTCATCACTATTATTCTTAAACGTGCAGTTGACAAACGTTGCATCCACCGCGACCTGGCTGCCTCTGATAGTCACAGGCGCCGGCGAGGCTTCGTAAATTTCATTACCCTGGTCAACCTTGAATGCGTTGTTCTTGCAGCATTTCCAACCGCTGACATTCACGTTCGTGAAGCTGGCCGTCTCTCCCGCACCCATGGTTCCATAGAGCGTGATTGCCCGAACGGTATCTTTGTTATCGGTCCTTGAAACAAGCTTGAGGTTTTTCACGGAAAGGTTGAGGCTCTTGCCCGTATTCGGCTTATCGACACCTCCACGCGCTTCGTAATCGTTGCTATCGCTCAAAAACGTTTTTCCATCGCAGCGGACCTCGGTCGAGGCGCCCGAATCACCGATGAACTCGACATAACCGCCCTTAAGCACAAAGAGGGGGTGCTGCGAATACGTAAGGTCGCGCTTGACGGTCAGCGGACCGCCCAGAGACGAGCTGTCGGTGAAATATAGGCGGGTCGGATTCTCCTTGGTGCCGCCCTCGACCTCATAGTGGTCGATATCAACCGTGCCGGCAAACCGATAGTCTTTGCCGCCGGAAAGTTGGATTACATCACTTTCGCCATACGAAAGTTCGCTTTTCAGGTGCTTTGGTTTGATCGCGGCGGACGGATACGCCTCCGCTACCGTAGGCGTGGCGAGCGTCGTCACCGCACCCCCAAGCGCCAGCGCTGCAGCCAGCACGCAAGCAGCAAGTCTGCGCATCCCCATCTTTTTCTCCCTCATCACAGCTCCCCTTACCCCTATGCTTTCGCAATGTTCGTTATCGCCTGGCGCCGGCGGCCGGCATGATTCCCCGTCCGACCGCCGGCATCGATTGACGTGTGTATCCATGGAGTATTGTGCGGTCGTCAAAACTGACGCCCTGCCGCTTGGCGCGAGTTGCACGCCTTGGGGCGCAAATGGGACACGCCTCCGCGGGCGGCGCGCACCCAATGTGGCAAAATCGAACTACTAAGGGGGCTCGAATGCTCAAGATTATCGCCTGCGACGACGACGTCGCTTTTCTAGATAGACTGCACCGGATGATCGACCGCTGGTCGACCGAGACGGGCACGGCAGTCGACGTTGCGCTCGTCACGCGCGGCGAGGACCTGCTGGCCCGCCATGCTGCATCGCGCGCCGACATCATTCTGCTCGACATGATCATGCCGCTCGTCAACGGCATGGACACCGCGCGGGAGTTGCGCCAATCCGATACCGCTGTGCGTCTGGTGTTCCTCACCTCATCGCCCGAGTTCGCGCTGGAGTCCTATGAGGTCCGCGCCTTCGACTACCTGCTCAAGCCCGTAACGTACGAACGCCTGGCGCAACTGCTCGACGAGCTTTCGAGCATGCGACCCGCCGTGACCGACGAGCTCGTAACCAAAACGTCCTTTGGCTACCATGCCCTGCGCCTGTCCGATATCGAATATGCCGAGGCCCGCAACAAGCACGTGGTATTCCACCTGCGCGACGGGCGCGACATCGAGGCGCTCGAGCCGTTCCGCAACATCGAGGACCAGCTAGCCAAAAACGCGAGCTTCTTTAAATGCCACCGCAGCTACCAGGTCAACCTGCGCAATATCGACCACTTCAACCGCACGGATATTGTCATGCGCTCGGGCGCTTGCATCCCGCTGGCGCGCAGCTGCAAGCAGGGTTTCCAGGATGCCTACTTTGCGGCACGGTTCGAAGGCGGGAGGAGCTGATGCTCCCCACGGCCGAGATGATACTTTGGGCAATTCACCACGCAACGACCCTGCTTTTTGGCGTTTTTGCCTCGGCGGCGCTCTGCGGCATCGAGATCAACCGGCGTCATGCACTTGAGCTGGTGATGGTCAGCGCCGTAACCGGATGCGCATTCGGCCTCGCCGACGCCGTCGGCGGCGAGCTTTTCGCCCGTCAGGCATATCCGTTCGTCGTGCATCTGCCGCTCGTCATCTATCTGTGCGCGCGCTATCGCCTGAGCCCGCTGCTCGTTATGCTGGGCGTCACCAGTGCTTACCTGAGCTGCCAGTTTAGCAACTGGATGGGCATCGCCACGCTCGCCGCCACCGACTCGCAAATCGCGTACTACGTGGCACGCATTATCACCACGGTCGTCGTCTTTGCGATCCTGCTGCATTGGGCAAGCGACATCGGTCCGCGCCTGGCGGTCAAAACCCCCACCGAGCTCGAGATTCTGCTCATCCTGCCGCTCGTCTATTACATCTTTGACTACGCCACCAACGTCTACACCACGCTCTTCCACTCGGGCTCCGTGGTGACGGTTGAGTTTTTGGCGTTTGCGCTTTGCGCGTTCTACCTTATGTTTCTTGCTGTGTATCTGCGCGAATACGAGGCGAAGGAAATCGCCGAGCGCGAGCGCTGGATGCTCACGACCCGCGACAACGCAGCTATCAAAGAGCTCGAGGCTTGGCGCCAATCTGGACGTGAGCTTTCAGTCCTCCGCCATGACATGCGGCACTTCCTGCGCGGCCTTGCGGCTTTGATCGAGGAGGGCCACATCGACGAGGCGCTCGAGCGCATCGACGAGCTCTGTGAGACGAACGACCGCACCGCCGTGCGCCGCTACTGCGCCAACGACACGGTCAATATCGCGCTTTCGTCATTTAGCTCCGATATCAACCGAAACGGCATCACCGCCGATTTGCGCGCCGCCGTGCCCGAGAGCGTCCATGTAGCCGACGTCGATCTGTTTAGCGTGCTCTCAAACGCCCTGGACAACGCCATCGTCGCCGCAAGCGCCGCTCCCCAGGGCAAGCGATTTGTCGATCTTGACTTGCGTTGCGAGGACGGTCAACTGCTCCTTTTGGTCTCCAACACGTTTGGGCGCCCGCCGCGCATGGTCGACGGCATGCCCGTAGCCGGGCACACCGGACACGGCTTTGGAACCAAGAGCATTAAGCTTGCCGTCGAGCGCATGAACGGCAACTGCCAGTTCCGTATCAACGGCGACCGGTTTGAACTGCGCGCCGTGATGTAGGGACGCGACAGGCCGGCAGCCGCGTTCGACCCGCTGGGGCTGCCTTGTCGGCGCCGGACCGCTACAGCGGCGCGGCTGCCGGGGTCAGCTGTTTGATGTATGCCCACATGCGCTGCTTGGCGGCTTTGTCAGTGAGCGCCGCCTCAAAACCGTCGAGCGCGAGCACGCGACGACCCTGTACATGGGCGACCAAGCCAGGCTTGAGCATAGCGGTATCAAAGTCGTCGATTGCCACGAGCATGTCGGCATAGGTCTCGCGCATGGTATCGGCCGCGCGATCGTCCAGCAGCAGGACTGCCTCGGGGTCCAAAGCCTCAAGCGCCTCGCGGAACAGCTCGCACGGCAGGCCCTCGCCTGTCGCAACCGCTCCGTCACCCACGCCGGCAACACTTGCCAGCACGCAAAAATCCTCGGGCGCGTAGCCGATGGCACCGAGCGCCTTGCGCAGCGCGGCACCGTCCGGACCGGCAGCCAGCTCGCCGCCCGCACGCTCGGCATCGTCTAAATCACCTTTTACCAGCACAATCGGCGAGCACGCGTTGCCCGCGATACGCACGCCGCGACCCGCGAGCGATGCGAGCTCCTGCTCGGTCGCCTGGGCGATAACTTCTTTTTTCTGGCTTTGTGACGTGGACATGCGCTCTCCAATCGTTTGCGTGCCCACCATTATATAAAAGAGCCGCCTGCGAGTGGTTGCATTGCGGGCCGTTGGGTATAAGCACGGTCGTACTGAGTTTTACGCGGCCGAGCCGCGTCGCACTATGGAGGTCACCATGGCTGACATTAAGCAGATTACCCCCGAGAACTTCGATTCCATCGTTAACGACAGCCTTCCCGTACTTGTTGATTTTTGGGCACCGTGGTGCGGTCCCTGCCGTTCGCTCTCGCCCATCGTTGACGAAGTGGCCGACGAGCTGGCCGGCAAGCTTGCCGTCGCCAAATGCAACGTCGACGACAATCAGGACCTGGCCATGAAGTTTGGCGTCATGAGCATCCCCACGCTGGTCGTCTTTAAGAACGGCGAGGAAATCGACCGCTCCGTTGGCGCGCTGCCCAAGGCCAGGCTGCAGGCGCTGCTTGAGAAGCACCTGTAATACACCGGTCACGTGCTGCCGTCCATGAGCGGTTTTGCGCCGCTCACCGGAGAGCCGGGCGCTGCGCCCGCGACCACGGATAGTATGGTAATCACAAACAGCCCCCAGTGAACGGGTGCGGGTCAGACGGACTCGCACCCGTTTTCTTATGCGGCGACGCGCAAAGCAGGCGTAGTAGAATCTGAACCACTGAATAGACCCGTACAAAAGGAGATTTCCCATGCATGACGTCGGAATGAACATGAGCCAGCTTGCCATGAGCGTCAAGCAGGTCGACGACACGATCGAGCTCGCCCACGAGTGGAGCCATCAGCTGCTGCATGCGACCGAGAACTTTGATATGGAGCGCATTGGCGCCAAGCTCGAGGCCGCCATGGCGGCGCTCCACGAGGCGCACGACGCACTCGAGGGCTACGAGGAGGCCATCGAGGCCGACCATAACTCCGTTGGCTCCGTAAAGCTGGTGTAGCGTGACCGAGCACGAGCACACCTGCGGGCACGAGCATTCGCACGGGCCGACCGGCGACGCAGACTGCCGTTGCAGCGGCTCCGCCTCCGAGCTGGTCCGTTTTTCGGTCACCGCGCCCGACGACCTGTTGCGCCGCTTTGACGAGCAGATCGCGCGCCGCGGCGACGTGGCCAACCGCTCCGAGGCTGTACGCGACCTGATTCGCGCATCGATTGCCAAGGAGCAGATGCGAACGCCCGACGAGCAGGTCATCGGATCACTCACCATGATTTACGACCATCACACCGGCGACCTGACGCGCCGCTTGGACGAGGTGCAACACGACTACACCGACGAGATCGTATCGACCATGCATGTGCACCTGGATCACCACAACTGCTTGGAGATTCTGGCGCTTAAGGGTCGCGGCGAACGTGTCTACGAGCTGGCTGACCGTCTGCTGGGCCTGCGCGGGGTTAAACACGGCGAGCTCACCTGCGCCGCCACCGAGCAGAGCCTGGGGCTGTAACAGCACACATTTCAACGAAGGAGGGTCGCATGCGACATGCGCATATCCATGTAACGGGCATTGTGCAGGGTGTCGGCATGCGACCGTTTGTGTATCGCGAGGCCATGGCGCACGGCATTTGCGGCTGGGTGCTCAACGCGGGCGATGGCGTGCATATCGAGGCGCACGCTCTCAGCGAGTCGCTCGACGAATTTGTCGACGCGCTTTCCGAACATGCGCCTGCGGCGTCTCGCGTGGAGCATGTCGAGGTTGTGGACCTAGCACCCGGCGACTGGGACGCCGCTAACGAGCAGGGCTTTCGCATTGTGGCGTCGCAGGATCAAACTGCCCACACGACGCTCATCTCCCCCGATATCGCCACGTGCGACGACTGCCTGCGCGAGCTGTTCGACCCCGCCGACCGACGCTTTCACTATCCCTTTATCAACTGCACCAATTGCGGACCGCGCTTTACCATCATCCGCTCGCTGCCCTATGACCGAGCGGCCACCTCGATGGATCGCTTTCCCATGTGCCCCACCTGCGCCGCAGAGTATGCCGACCCGATCGATCGGCGCTTTCACGCGCAGCCCGATGCCTGCTTTGATTGCGGACCGCATATTACGTGGCGCGAGGTGGATCGCGGCGATGTGCCAGCGGCGGTCGGCGCAACACCAGCCGTCGGCACAACGCGCGAGGCCAGCGATGCCATCATCGAACGCTGCGTCGAGCTGCTGGCAGGCGGCGGGATCGTCGCCATCAAGGGTCTGGGAGGATTCCATCTGGCCTGCGATGCCACCAACGAACAGGCGGTGTGCGAGTTGCGCCGTCGCAAGCGTCGCAGCAATAAGCCGCTTGCCGTTATGGTGCGCAGCCTTGCCGACGCCGAGCGCCTGTGTCACATTGATGGCGTTGAGCGCGACCTGCTGGCCGGCAGTGTTCGTCCCATTGTGCTGTTGCGTCGCCGCGCAGCCGGCAGCGACACCCACGGCTCCCCCAACGCCCTCGAACTCGCGCCATCCGTCGCGCACGACTTGCCCGAGCTCGGCGTCATGCTCCCCTACACCCCACTTCAACATTTGCTGCTCGCCGCGGCTGCAGCGAACGGTATGCACGCAATCGTCATGACCAGCGGAAACCTGAGCGAAGAGCCCATCGAGACCGACGATGCCCTTGCATGGGAGCACCTTGTTGCCGCCGGCATCGCCGATGCGCTGCTCGGTAACGACCGCGCGATTCTGTCGCGCTACGACGACTCCGTGGTACGCTTGGTCGACGGCGACGTCATGCCCGTGCGTCGCGCACGCGGATATGCGCCGCAACCGCTGTCGTTGCCGGCGCTCGACGGCACCACGCCCTGCGTACTCGCCTGTGGGCCGCAGCAAAAAGCCACGATCGCACTCACGCGCGAGGACGCCGACGGTCATACGACCTGTTTTGTGTCGCAGCATATCGGCGATGTCGAAAACGGCGCGACTTTCGATGCCTGGAGCGCCGCGCGCTCGCGTCTGGAAAACCTCTTTGACCTGGCGCCCGCCGCCTTGGCATGTGACATGCATCCCAGCTATCTGTCGAGCCAATGGGCACGCGAGCAGGCACGGGAGCATAATCTGCCGCTTATCGAAGTCCAGCACCATCATGCGCACATCGCGAGCGTAATGACAGAGGCGATTGTCGCAGGCCGGCTTGCGCCCGATGCACGCGTCCTCGGCATCGCCTTCGACGGCACGGGCGCCGGCACCGATGGCGCCATATGGGGCGGCGAGTTTCTTATCTCCCATCTCGCCGATTTTGAACGCGTCGCGCATCTGCGCACTTGGACGCTTCCCGGTGGCGCCGCATCCGTACACGATGCCCGCCGCAATGCCTTTGCCCTGCTCAGCGAGCTCGACCTGCTCGAGCACCCGGGCGCCGCGGGACTCTTGGACAGCCTTGACGAGCAGACGCGCAGCATAACGGCAACGATGATCGAGCGCGGCATCAACAGCCCGCGCACCAGCAGCATGGGTCGCCTGTTTGATGCCGCAGCCGCGATTTTGGGCATTTGCGGCCAGGCAACCTACGAGGGCGAACCCGCCATCGAGCTCGAAGCCGCCGCCTGGCGTGCACTGGACAGCGAAATCGCCCGTTTTCCCGACGACAACGCCGGCTATTCCGCATCTGACCCATCGTGGTTGGACGGCTCCTATGTTCTGGACCAGAAAGCACTCTTTGAGGCACTTTTGGAGGGAATTGAAGCCGGAGCGCCCGCCGACAGGCTCGCGCTCGACTTCCATGTCGCCGTCGCGCGCTCCTCGGCACACATCTCCAGCGATATCTGCGTGCGCGAGGGCATCGACACCGTCGCCCTATCGGGCGGCGTGTTCATGAACCGACTCCTGCTTCAGCTCCTCACCCGCGAGCTCAAAAGCGCAGGCCTTACCGTCCTCGTCCCCCATACCGTGCCCGTCAACGACGGCTGCATCGCCTACGGTCAGGCGGCGGTCGCAAGCGCTCGTCTTGCGCAGATTGCATCGCAGTAGCTCGCTCTCGCACGCCGCCGTGCCCAGCCGTCTCACAGGCGTAACGCGTTTGCCCGCGAACCCCGCGAGCGCTACCATCAACTGATGGATTATTAAGCGCCCATCCAGCGCAAAGCGTCTAAAAGGGGAACAATATGTGCCTTGCCGTTCCCGGTAAAGTAGTCAAACGCGACGACGACCTCAAGGCCACCGTCGACATGATGGGCATCGAGCGCCCCGTGTCGCTACGACTCGTGCCGACGGCTCAGGTTGGCGACTATATTCTCGTGCACGCCGGCTTTGGCATCCAGATTGTCGACGAGCAGGAGGCGCAGGAGACGCTCGACCTGGTCAACACCATGACCGAGCTGGCCGAAGAAGACCAACTGGCCAGCAACCCGGCCGAGGCATACTAGTGGCGGCCGGACAGCCGGCTCGCTCCGGTATCGACTTTTCGGCATTTCGCGATTCCAAGCTGGCCCGCGAGCTCATCGATCGCATTTGCGAGCTTGTCGGCGACCGCACCATCAACCTTATGGAAGTCTGCGGCACGCACACCGTAAGCATCGGCCGCTATGGCTTTCGCTCCATTATGCCGGCCGGGCTCAAGCTGCTGAGCGGACCGGGCTGCCCCGTCTGCGTTACCGCCAACCGCGACATCGACCACGCAATCGCGCTCGCCAACATAGACGGCGCCATCATCACCACCTTTGGCGACATGATGCGCGTGCCCGGATCGTCCACCTCGCTCGCTGCGCAAAAGGCGGCAGGGCGCGACATCCGCATCGTCTATTCCCCGCTCGACGCGCTCGACATTGCCGAGCAAAACCCCAATCGTCCGGTCATTTTTATGGGCGTGGGCTTTGAGACCACGACGCCCACCATCGCCGCCGCCATCCTGGAGGCCGAGGCGCGCGGGCTTTTGAACTTCTCGGTCTATTGCGCCCACAAGACCACGCCGCCAGCGTTGCGCGCCATCGCCAACGACCCCGAGACCGCCATCGACGGCTTTATCCTGCCGGGCCACGTCGCCACCATCACGGGCTTGGCACCCTTTGGCTTTTTGGTCAACGAATTCGATACCCCGGGCGTGGTCACGGGATTTGAACCGGTCGATATCCTGCAAGGCATCTGCATGCTGGTCCAGATGGTTGTCGAGGGCGGGCCCGCGATTGGCAACGCCTACCGCCGTGGCGTCAACGCAGACGGCAACCCCGTGGCGCGCCAGCTGGTCGAGCAGGTGTTTGAGCCATGCGGCACCACGTGGCGCGGGCTGGGGCCGATTGCCAACTCGGGCCTTTCTATCCGCCCCGAGTTCTCGCGCTTTGATGCCCGCGCTCGCTTTGACGTGCCCGTTGAGGCGACGGTCGAGCCGCGTGGATGCCGCTGCGGCGACGTGCTGCGCGGGGCCATTATGCCGAACAGCTGCCCGCTCTTTGGCCGCACCTGCACGCCCGAGCACCCCGTCGGCCCGTGCATGGTGAGCTCCGAGGGCAGCTGCGCGGCGTACTACCGTTATCGCGACTAGCCCGGACGCACCCGCACGCCGGCACCACCCACGATTGGAGTTTTGGATATGTCCCATAGCACCACCGATAGCACCGTCCTGTTGGGCCACGGCTCTGGCGGTCAGATGATGAAACGCATCATCGATGAGGTCTTTTTGGATGCCTTTGGGTCGTCCGAGCTGCTCGCGGGCAACGACGCCGGCGTCGCCGCGCTGCCCGCGAGCGGGCGCATCGCCATGTCGACCGACAGCTTTGTAGTCTCGCCGCAGTTCTTCCCCGGTGGCAACATCGGCCGCCTTGCCGTGTGCGGAACCGTCAACGACGTCGCGACCTCGGGCGCCAACGTGCGCTACCTGTCGTGCGGATTTATCCTCGAAGAGGGCTATCCCATGGATAAGCTCCGCCAGATTGTGCAGACGATGGCCGAAACGGCGCGCGAAGCGGGCGTGTCCATAATCACGGGCGACACCAAGGTGGTCGAGCGCGGCGGGGCCGACGGCGTCTACATCAATACCGCCGGCGTGGGCGAGGTTCCCGCGGGCGTGGCGCTCAGCGGTGCCAACTGCCAGCCCGGCGATGTCATTCTGGTATCGGGTACGCTGGGCGACCACGGCATCGCCATCATGAGCCAACGCGAGGGCCTGGCGTTTTCGAGCACGATAGAAAGCGACGCTGCGCCGCTCAACCACCTGATTGCCGACGTTTTGGCCGCAGCGCCCGGCACGCATTGCTTTCGCGACCCCACGCGCGGTGGCCTGGCGTCCACACTCAACGAGTTTGCCCAGGCCAGCGGTGTTGCCATGGAGGTCGACGAGGATGCCGTGCCCGTGCGTCCCGACGTGCAGGCCGCCTGCGAGATGCTCGGCTACGATGTGCTGCAGGTGGCAAACGAGGGCAAGATGGTTGCCGTCGTGCCGGCCGAGCAAGCCGATGCCGCGTTGAGCGCCATGCGCGCCGCCCGCTACGGCGAGAATGCCGCCATCATCGGTCGCGTGCTGCCACTTGCCGAGGGCTCCCGTCCCGCCGTGCGCGTGCGCACCGGCTGGGGCTCGACCCGTATCCTCGACATGCTCGTGGGAGAGCAGCTGCCGAGAATTTGCTAGGGCGGAACCGCACGGTCGGCGCGATGCGGCTTGGTATCCCTGGAGATGTTCAGATTCCAAGCACGCCCAACGCGGAAGCCCAGTATTATGAGGTGCGTTTTAAATCCAATGACGGGAGCTTTCATGGCAGCAGCTTTTTCCCATGTGATCTTTGACCTGGACGGCACCATCCTCAACACGCTCGAGGACCTGGCGGCCGCCGGCAACCATACCTGCGAGACGCACGGCTGGCCCACGTTTGCCGTCGACGAGTACCGCTACAAGGTGGGAAACGGCATGCTCAAGCTGGTTGAGCGTTTTATGCCTGCCGAGTATGCGGGCGACAGCCGTATGTTTGAGCAGACGCTTGCCGAGTTTAGGGCTTACTACGGCGAGCACAAGGAGGACCACACCGCCCCCTATGCCGGCACGATTGAGATGCTCGACCGCCTGCGCGCCGCGGGTGTGCAGCTGGCCGTGCTCACTAACAAGGACCACGTCTCGGCGGCTCCGCTTATCGAGAAGTATTTTGGTCCCGAGCGCTTTGCGCTGGTACAGGGCCGTGTCGATGCGTTTCCGCCCAAGCCCGAAGCACCCGTCACGCTGCATGTGATGGAGGAGCTGGGCGCCAATCCGGCAACCACGCTCTATGTGGGCGATTCCAATGTCGATATCCTGACCGGTCACAACGCCGGCCTTAAGAGCGCGGGCGTCAGCTGGGGCTTCCGCGGCCGCGCAGAGCTGGAAGCCGCCGGCGCCGACTACGTGGTGGACACCCAGGCAGAGCTCACGGCGCTGGTACTGGGCGAGTAACGAAGCCGCCGCCCAACGCGGCCGCGGCAATGCTGCCGAGCGAAAAGCGCGACCCGCTTTGACGCTCCAGAGCATAGTCGTTGGGGACATTCTTAAACGACTGGTCAAACAAGAACGTCCCCAATGACCACCACGGCAACGTCGCAGGTAGAGGACGGACAGCGAAAACCCGCCAGAGCGAGCAAGGTGCCTTGAAAGAGGAGGGCATTGACCTTCTGGTCATGCCCGACGATTGAAAGGCAGATTGCCGCTCTGGCGGGTTTGCAGCGTCGAGTCGTTACGCGGTTCGTAGAACCGCGTAACTAGTTAGCTCATCATCGCATTCATCATCTCAGTGGTTGCGGAATCGTCGGCAGACCACTCGTTATCCTCGTTGGCGGAATACTTAAAGGTGACCTTGGTGTCCTTGGTCTTAGCGGCCTTGGTCACGTCGACCATGACCTGGCCGGCCATCTTGTACAGGTCTTCCTCGGAAGGCATCGTATCGAGCGCGGCGATCTTCTCCTGATACTGGGTGGCGAAATCTTCGACGATCTTGTTCATGGACTTGCAGGTGATGGTAACCTCGGCGGTCGCGGTACCCTTGTCCTCATCGACCGTCACATCACCGATCTTGTAATCAAAGCCCTCGAGATAGCTCTTGGCATACTCCTTGGGATCGATGCCCAGCTGCTCAAACTCGTCGCCCGAAGCCTCTTCCAGGCCGGAGAGGAAGTCATCGCCGCCGTTCTTGATCTCGTCGAACTGGCTCGTAAGGTCGTTGGTGATGAGCTCCTCCACCGAAGGCCCTCCGCAGCCGGAAAGCAAAACCACGCACGCGACCAGGGCAGCCATCAGGGGCGCAAGCAGCAGCTTCTTTTTCATGACATTCCTCCAAACAAGCGGCGTTGCGTTTCCCGCGCAGCGCACGTCGTGACAGTAAGTCCATATTAGCGGCCCAGCCCAACCCCCAGCGTCGCAAAAGCGCAGGCGGCTGAATTTGACGAACGAATGACCCGCATAGCAAGCCCCCTGCAATAAAATGCGCCTGCTCAGCCTATTAAAAAAGGGTGGCCGGATAACCCGACCACCCTTGTACATCTTCTGGATGCCGCAGACTACTTGCGGACGACCTTAACGATAGCGTCACCGGCGGCGACGGCAGACTCAGCCTCGACGGCAAGCTCGACGTCGGCGAACTCGGCAGTGTTGGACACGGCCACGACGACGCAGTCCTTGTAACCGGCGGCAGCGATCTTGGCGCGGTCGATCTTGAGTATGGGCTGGCCGGCCTTCACGACGTCGTCGGCCTTGACGAAGCCCTCGAAGCCGTCGCCGTTCATGTTGACGGTATCGACGCCAACGTGCACCAGAACCTCGATGCCGCTATCGGACTGCAGGCCCACGGCGTGACCCATGGTGACGGTCACCTTGCCGTCGCAGGGAGCGTAGACCAGGTCGTCCTCGGGCCACACGGCGCAGCCCTTGCCCAGAACCTCGCCACCAAAGACGGGATCGGGCACGTCGGCCATCTTGATGACCTTGCCCTTGACGGGCGAGCACAGCACGTCGGCGCCGGCAGAAGCAGAGATGGAGGCCGGAGCAGCAGCTGCCGCGGGCTCAGCCTTCTTCTTGAACATATCAAACAGACCCATACGTTTTCTCCTCTTGATTAAGCGCAACGTTATGCGCATGCCTATGGTGATTATAGTGCCAAATGATCAAATTGCTAAGGTGAGGGCTCGAATCGCAAGCCCTTCCAAGCCCTTCCCAAAACCTTTTCCCCAGTGGCACTCATATTGTCGATTAATCCAGACCCTCGGTGCCGTTGGACTTGATGATCTTCTGGTATGCGAAGAAGCTGTCCTTGCGGCGGCGCTCGTAGGTACCGGTGCCGTCGTCGTACTTATCGACGTGGATGAAGCCGTAGCGCTTGCGCATCTCGCCAGTGCCGGCGGAAACCAGGTCGATGGGACCCCACCAGGTGTAGGCAATCAGGTCAACGCCATCGGCAATGGCCTCGCCCATGGCCTTGATGTGGCTCTGCAAGTAGGCGATGCGATACGGGTCGTGGATGGAGCCGTCCTCCTCGACCTCGTCGTAGGCGCCCATGCCGTTCTCGACCACCATCAGCGGAATCTCGTAGCGAGCGTAAATCTCGTTGAGGGCGATGCGCAGACCCAACGGATCGATCTGCCAGCCCCAGTCGGTGGACTCCAGATAGGGATTCTTGCCGCCAAAGGTCATGTTGCCCTCGGTCATCTCGTGATCCTTGTGGGTGCCCACGGTGCCGGACATGTAGTAGCTAAAGGTGTAGAAATCAACCTTGCCGTCGGCGATATCCTGCAGGTCGCCGTCTTCCATCACAAGTTCAACATCGTTCTCGGCCCAGAAGCGCTTGGCATAGAACGGGTACTTGCCGCGCACCTGCACGTCGGAGCAGTACCAGTTCATGGTATTCATCTCCTGCTGCGTGGCGAACACGTCGGCCGGATCGCACGTGGCGGCATAGGAAAGAATGAAGCAGTCCATGTTGCCCATCTTAAACTGCGGGTAATGCTCGTGGGCATAGCGCACGACGCGGCCGCTGGCGACAAACTGGTGATGCAGCGCCTGCATACGAGCCTGCGGCGTAGTGTGGACCGCCGACGCCGGACCCTCAAAGCCCTGAATCATGCTGGTCTCAAAGAGGTTGCCCATGTCCTGGGTACCGCAGTTGATCTCGTTGAAGGTGAGCCAGAACTTGACCTTGTCCTGATAGCGGTCGAAGACGGTCTGGCAGTACTTCTCAAAGAAGCCGATGAGCTCGCGGCTCGCCCAGCCGTTGTATTTCTCGACCAGGTGATAGGGCATCTCGTAGTGCGAGAGGGTCACGAGCGGCTCGATATCGTGGGCACGCAGGCAGTCGAAAACGCGGTCGTAGAAGGCGAGGCCGGCCTCGTTGGGCTCAGCGTCGTCGCCGTTGGGGAAGATGCGGCTCCAGGAGATGGACATGCGGAACATATTGAAGCCCATCTCGGCGAACAGCGCGATGTCCTCCTCGTAGCGATGGTAGAAATCGATACCGTCATGATTGGGGTAGAAGCGGTTGGGGTCGATGTCAATCGTAATCTGACGCGGCTCCTTGTAGCTGCCGCCCAAGAAATGGTCGTCGACGGAGGGACCGCGGCCGTCCACGTTCCAAGCGCCCTCAAACTGGTTGGCGGCGGTGGCGCCACCCCAATAGAAACCCTCGGGGAACTTGATGTTTGCCATGAGCATCTCCTTTGCATCGCGGGTCGATGAGCTGAGTATCGCCCACGCGCGGGACGGGCAGAAGCGGGCGTACCAAACCCGACACTTCTTTTCGCGCCCACGGACCGCCGCCGCCCCGTCTCTGACACTTCCTGATACCGACCAAAAAGGGACAGGTTTATTTTGGCAGGTTTTATCTGGGCGAACGTCGGCGATAGGCGGCCGGCGTGCAGCCATAGCGCTCGGCAAATTTTTTGTAGAAGAAGCTCATATTGGCATAGCCCACCTCGCGCGCTGCGGCCTCTGCAGTAGCACCGGTGTCGAGTAGCGCCGCCGCGCGTGTCAGGCGACTCTCCTGCACGAGCTGCATAAATGTGCGGCCCGTCTGTCGCTTGAGCAGTGCGCTTGCATAGTTGGGACTCAAGTGCAGGTGGCGGGCCAAATCGTCGAGTGTGCAATCGCAAGCATGCCGCTCGATGTAGCTCATCGCCGCCGCAACCTGCGCCGAGGGAAGCGCGGGTGCGCCCGTTTGCAGCAGCGCGGCCTCGTAGCTTTGCATGAGCTCGACCAGCAGCAGCTCAAACAGCCTCGACACGATCTGGGGGCTTGCTGTCGTCGGCTTCAGGAGCTCGCACAACATCTCCTGCATATACCGGCGCACGCGGCGGCTGTTGCCCGTACGGAAATGCACGTGCCCGCGATGATCGGTCTCGTCGTTAAGTGCGTTGAGCAGGAACTGCGAGACGGCACTTGTGGGCGAAAGGCTTTGCTCCAGACTGCGGCGCAGCATCGGCCGCGAAATGACAATGCTCAACATCAGGTCATGCTCGCCGAGCTCGTCTACGGCATGCGGGCAGGCGGCATCGAGCAGAAGCACCTCGTTTTGGGCGAGTGTGAGTTGCGCACCATTGACAATCTGTGGCGCGCTCCCTCGATAGACATAGCTGATTTCGACATAATCGTGCACGTGCTCCGGCACGGGGTTAAAGCGCGAGTTGCGCACAATCGACAGGCCCTCGGGCATGCCTTCTTGGTGCAGGGCGTATGTCGCGTTACCGATTTTATGAACATGCCTGCCATCGATATCTACCTGTTGACCCCGTCTAAATGCATCGTTCCAGTCATAGCGAGCGCCCGCGCAGTAAGCGCGCTCACTGTCGGTCAGCTCGAGCAAAAGATTGTCCAAACATGCGATATCCATGGCGCCACCATCGTTGATTTAGTCATATTTAGCCGTGGTTTTGATATTAGCAGGGCAGCGCGGACGACATACCCTGAACTCGCAAAGGTTTAGAAGGTTGGTTCTGGCATGTGGCACGCGTCCCGGCGCTTCGCCAAGCAGCTGCGGGGTGGCGTTTGCCCAGATAAAACCGGCCAAAATAAACCTGTCCCTTTTTGGCAGGTTTTGAAGGAGTGAGTATGGTGGCATATGACAACCATGTGCTTCCGTTCTTGTGGCTCAAGGGCGAAGAACGCGAGACGATTACCGAATACTTAGAGCAAATTGCCGGGGCGGACATCCGTGAAGCCTGCCTTGAGTCGCGCACGCATCCCGAGTTTTGCCGCGATGGCTGGTGGTCCGACCTGCGATTTATCATTGGCGAGTGCAAGCGCCTGGGCCTGAAGATCTGGCTGCTCGATGATGCCCACTTTCCCACGGGCTACGCCAACGGCGCGCTTTCAGGCGAGGATGTAGACCCCACGCTCAAGAAGACCGTGCTTAAGCATCACACGGTAACGGTCGTTGGACCCCAGCCGTCCACGACCATCAAGCTCGGCAACCTCATGGATCCCACGGAGCACTTTGTGGGCGCGGCGGGTTTTGACGCTACCGGCGTGCCGCTCGACCTTGAGCTCGCCGTTGAGCAGACCGTGGACAGCATTCCCGCCCGCCTGCGCTTTGACGCCCCCGCCGGCGTTACCACCCTCGAGCTCTACGTCACCAGCCAAAAGACCGGCTTTCGCGATGAATACATCAACATGGTCGACGCCGATTCGTGCCGCATGCTCATCAACGCCGTCTACGAACCCACGTTTGAGCATCTGGGCGACGAGTTCGGCAAGACCATCCTGGGGTTCTTTACCGATGAACCGGGCTTTATGAACGAAAAGGGTGCGACCCTCGAAGACGCTTCTACCAGCAGCTTTATCGGACGCGGCGACATGGCGCTGCCATGGTCGGACGAACTTGAGCGACGCCTGCACGAGGCACTGGGCACAAATTGGCTGAGTGAGCTCCGCGAGCTTTGGACGCGCGACCCCGCCGGCGCTCGGGTCCGCCACACCTACATGGACATCGCCACGCAACTCTACCGTGCGTGCTTTGACGAGCAGATTGGTGACTGGTGCCGCGAGCGCGGCGTTATGCACATTGGCCATGTAATCGAGGACAAGAGCTGCCACACACGCTTGGGCCAGGGCGCTGGGCACTACTTCCGCGCTGTCGCCGGTCAGGACATGGCGGGCATCGATGTGGTTATTAACCAGCTCGCCCCCGGCATCGACCACGGCCCTTACAGCTACTTCCATGGCGCATGGAACATGGAGTTCTTTACCTACGCGCTTGCCAAACTGGGCTCTTCGGCTGCGCGCCTCGACCCCAAAAAGCAAGGGCGCTGCATGGCCGAGGTCTTTGGCGCCTTTGGCTGGCACGAGGGCTTGCGCGAGATGAAGTGGATTGCCGACCACATGCTCGTCCGCGGCGTCAATTGGTTTACGCCGCACGCGTTTAGCATGGCGCCCTTCCCCGATTGGGACTGCCCGCCGCACTTTTACGCGCACGGTAACAACCCGCAGTGGCCGCACTTTGGCCAGCTCATGAGCTATATGAACCGTACGGCAACGCTGCTTTCGGAAGGCTGTGCCACGCGCCCCGTCGCCATCCTGTACCATGCCGATGCCGAATGGGCCGGTAGCGCCATGCCTATCGAGCGCGTGGCGGCAGAGCTCACGCGCGCGCAGATCGACTTTGATTTTGTGCCCGCCGAGGCTTTTGAGGACAAGAGCCGCTACAAGGTTTCGATTGCCGATGGATTGCTTGGTGTTAACAACTGCCACTACCAGGCATTTGTTATGCCCGGTGCTACGTTTATTGGCGCGGAGACGGCAAAGGCGGCGAGATACATGACGGATGCAGGCGTTATGGTGCTTGCCGTCGACGAGGTGCCCGGCGCATTCTACGATTCCGATGGCGCGGTCGAGCTGGGAGGACTCGTCGCAACGCCGCTCGCCGATGTCGCCCGCGCGCTTGCAAGCGCGGGACTGCAGACCGTTGTGCCTGACACACCGCAACCCTGGCTACGCGCACTTCGCTACGAGCGAGCAGGCGAGACCTACGTTATGCTCGTCAACGAGCACCCACGCGAGCACATCGACTGCACGGTTGCACTTGCGACAGGCGAGCGCCTTTGCGGCACGCGGCTCGACCTGCTAAACGGTGCCGAGCCCGTTGCGTTTGACGGTGCGCTGGAGCTCGCACCCTTCGAGAGCTGCATCGTTGTTTTGCAAGCGAGCAACGAGGATGCGCCCGGAGACGGCGTAATCGACGCTGATACATCGCTCGGCCTGCGCATCGAAGGCCCATGGACCGTTGCCTTCTCCCCTGCCGGCAGCAATGGCGCCTTTGGTGAAGCACAAGAGCTCAAACACCTGGGCGACCTTACGGCCGATCTGTTCACCGGCACCTGCGGCACCTACCGATATCATGCGTCGTTTGAGCTGGCCAACGATTGCACCGACGCCACGATCGACCTGGGAGACGTCTACGAAACCGCAACGCTCACGCTCGATGGACGCTCGCTCGGCACACGCATCTGCCCGCCCTATCGTTTTGCCGCCGGCTCACTTTCCGCCGGTGCGCATGAGCTCGCGATCGACGTCATCAACACGCTCGACCATGCGATCCCCGACATCTTCGGTCTCACCGAGCCCGTCGCCCCCAGCGGCATCCTCGGCCCCGTTACCCTTTGCGGGCAAAACCTGCCAAAATAAACCTGTCCCTTTTTGGCAGGTTTGGCGAGTGTGGGAGTTCGCATGGATATCAAACGCAAGATCACCGAAGCGCAGGGCCTCACCCCCACCGAGCAACAGCTCGGCATTGCAGCCCTTGCCATCGGTCAGGACATCCGCGGACTTTCTATTAAGGAATTTGCCGCGCAAACCAACGTTTCGGTCGCGAGCGTACACCGTTTTTGCAAAAAGCTCGGTCTCGAGGGCTTCAAGGATCTCAAGGTCGAGCTTATTCGCTTGGCAACCGAGGCGGGAAACCGCCGCGACGTGGACATCAACTTTCCCTTTGATGCTACGTCCAGCCCCGCGCAGGTTATGGAGCGCATGGAGGGGCTCTACCAGACCACGCTGGCCGAAACGCAGGAGCTGCTCGACCCCACGCAGCTTGACCACGCCGCCAAGCTCATCGCGAACGCCCGACAGGTCGACATCTACACGGGCTCGCACAACCTCTATCCAGCGGGAATGTTCCGCGACCGCCTGCTCTCCGCCGGTAAAAGCGCGACGTGCCACGACGGTGTCGAGGCCCAGGTGCGCACGGCACTCGCCTCGGGTCCCGACCATGCGGCAATCGTCATCTCCTACAGCGGCCTTGCCCCCAATCTCAAGGACATCTTGCCGATCCTCAGCAGCCGGCATGTCCCGGTCATCGTTATCGGTACGCCTTATTGCGCGCGCATTCATCCCGGCTTTGCTGCCTACCTTACGGTGAGTGACCACGAGAGCATGACGCATCGCATCACGCAGTTCGCGAGCCACATCGCCGTGCAATACGTGCTCGATTCGCTCTACAGCAGCTACTTCGCCAAAGACTACGCCCGCTGCTCCGAGTTCCTGGAGCGCTCGTTCCCCTACACCCGCCTCCCGGGGCTCAAGTAGCGACGAGCGTGGATAATCTCCCACTTTGAGGCCGTACATAGACCAAAACCGGGAGATTATCCACGCTCATTTCTGACTAGTCATTTAAGAACGTCCCCAATGACTACCCATCCGGAGCAAGGCAACGCCGCAAGAAGAGGACGGACAGACACTATGACCCAATCCGAGGGCACGGAAACGACAGGAGCCCCCGCTCGTGACCGCGGGTCGGGGCTGCGACAATGTTGTTGAAGTGCCAGAGGCGCAGCCGCGCCGCAACGAGGTTGGGAGGCTCCC
>JAXKEA010000053.1:0-5449 GCA_036551635.1 Collinsella sp. | reverse complement strand
GCTCCCAGCAATGGGAGCTTTTTTGTTATGGGTCCATCGCGGGGACTTGAACCTGCGAAGGAGCGAGCGTCAAGAAAACGCGGGGCGTTTTTAGCGAGCTGGCGAGGACGCCGGCAGGCGGCCGAAGCCGGTGCGGATCCGCGAAGCGGATACGCGGACGTCCTTTCGCCCGCACCATTAAATGAAAGAGCTCCCAGCAATGGGAGCTTTTTTGTTATGGGTCCATCGCGGGGACTTGAACCTGCGAAGGAGCGAGCGTCAAGAAAACGCGGGGCGTTTTTAGCGAGCTGGCGAGGACGCCGGCAGGCTGTATTTACGGATTCAATGCCGATATTTCGTATGCCCGTAACCCCAGTGGGCAAAAAACATCAAATATGAGTACTGTCACAAGGACAGTTGCATTTCTAAAGCTCATTATTCTGAAACTTACGCAACAGATGTACGTTAATTTGACTCTAGTTTGAGGCAAAACAGGTCAATTTGGAAGGATCTCGGATTCGACAGGGCGTTTTTGCGTCAAAAATGCTGCTACTAAATTGGTGACAGTACTCATATTTGGCCTTTTTTGACCACGGGTCCTCTTGTTGGTGTCACATAGCTGCTTCGTGCGGGTATCCTAGTCCCAACGTGTGCTTATCAGAGGAGAAACCATGCTGTTGTCCGGTATCATCGCTGCCCTTACGAGCTTTCTACTTCCCATCATTATTTTGTTGCTACTGCTCCCCAACGCCTGCTATGTCGTTGAGCAGCAGCATGCTGTGATCATCGAGCGCTTGGGCAAGTTCAACCGCATCGTCAACGCGGGCTTCCACATGAAGGTGCCCGTGATCGACCGCAAGGCCGCCACGGTGAGTCTGCGCACCATGAAAAACGGTTTTGGCATCGACGTTAAGACTCAGGACAACGTGACCATCGGCCTTGAGGTCTCTGCTCAGTACCACGTAAGCTATGACATGGGCGCCGGCCCGGCAGATTCGGGCATCTACAAGAGCTACTACATGCTGCAGGAGCCCGTCGACCAAATGCGTGACTTCATCACCGATGCCCTGCGCTCTTCCATCCCCGTCTACACGCTCGATGAGGTCTTTGCCAAAAAAGACGATATCGCCAAGGACGTCAACGCCACCGTGTCCGAGCAGATGGCCGCCTACGGCTTCACCCTCGTGTCGACACTTATCACCAAGATCGCGCTGCCGACCGAGGTCGAGAACTCCATGAACGACATCAACGCCGCCCAGCGAAAGCGCGCCGCTGCGCAGGAGCTCGCCGAGGCTGATCGCATCAAGCGCGTCACCGAGGCGACCGCCGAGGCCGAGGCGATGGAAAAGGCGGGCGAGGGCATCGCCAACCAGCGCAAGGCCATTGCGCTGGGCATCAAAGATTCGCTCGAGATCATCCAGGAGACGGGCGTCGGCAACGATGAGGCCAACCAGCTGTTCATGTTTACGCAGTGGTCCGAGATGATGACGGAGTTCGCTCGCACGGGCAAAACCTCGACGGTCGTGCTGCCGAGCGATTTCTCGCAGTCGGCCTCGATGTTCGAGCAGATGCTGACAGCTGGCAAAGTTCAAAGCGAGTCGAAGGAGTAAACGCGCGTGAAATATACCGTTGTTTGCGTTGGTAAGCTCAAAGAGCGCTTTTGGAAGGACGCATGCGCCGAATACACCAAGCGCCTAGGCGCCTATGCCAAGGTAGATATGCGCGAGGTTGCCGATATCGATCCGGCCAAGGCGGGCGGCGTGGATGCCGCGCGCGACAAAGAAGGCGCGGCGATTCTTGCTGCCCTGCCACCGCGGGCACATGTGATTCTGCTGGCTATCGAGGGCAAGGAGCGTTCGAGCGAGGAGCTCTCGACCCGTCTCGATGGCCTCATGCTGCGAGGCAACAGCGACATCGCTTTTGTAATCGGCGGATCGGACGGCGTGAGCGATGCCGTGCGCGCCCGCGCCGATGAGATGCTCAGCTTTGGACGCATTACCTTGCCGCACAACCTGGCGCGCGTGGTGCTGCTGGAGCAGATCTACCGCGCCTGCAAGATTAGCCGTGGCGAGCCGTATCACAAGTAGGTCGGCAATACGAAACAATGGCGTGGGACAATGACTTTCGTTTTGAGGAACGCATCTGAGAGGACTGTGTGATATGAAGATCGGATTTGTCGGTTTTGGCAATATGGCGAGCGCTATGGCCGATGGCTGGATTGCCGCCGGCGTGGCCGCGGGCGACATGTGCGCCTGCGCAGGCCGCTACGATGCTCTGGTTGAGCGTTGCGAGGAGCGGGGCATGGCTGCCTGCCACGATGCGACGGAGGTTGTTGCCGCGTCCGATATCGTGGTTGCGGCGGTCAAGCCGTACATGATTGAGAAGGTCTTCGCTCCACTCAAGGATGCGCTTGCCGACAAGGTCGTCCTTTCGGTTGCCTGGACCTGGGATAGCGCCAAGTGGGAACAGGTCCTGCCAGGTGTCGCTCATATCTCGACGGTGCCTAACACGCCGGTTTCGGTGGGCGAGGGCGTTATCGCTTGCGAGAAGGCTTCCACGCTTAGCGATGAGCAGCGTGCCACGGTGCTCGGTCTGCTCGGAAAGCTTGGCACGGTGGTCGAGCTCGATTCGAGTCTGCTGTTTGTGGGCGGTACCGTGGGCGGTTGCGCCCCGGCGTTTGTCGCCATGGCGATCGAGGCTCTGGGCGATGCGGCCGTCAAACACGGTATTCCGCGCGCCGATGCCTATCGCATTGTGAGCCAGATGGTGCTGGGTACGGCAAAGCTGCAGCTTGCAACCGGTCAGCATCCCGCAGCGATGAAGGATGCCGTGTGCTCGCCCGGCGGCGCTACCATCAAGGGCGTCGTCGCGCTCGAGGATGCCGGCATGCGCAGTGCCCTCGTCAAGGCCATCGACGCTACTCTCCAGTAAACTGACCAATAAGGGACAGGTTTATTTTGGCAGGGTTTTCCTGCAGTTTTGTACCTTGAGCAAAAAGCGCCCCGCAACTGGCTCAATTCCAGTTGCGGGGCGCTTGCGTTTGCCCAGATAAAACCGACCAAAATAAACCTGTCCCTTTTTGGCAGGTTAGTCCCAGAAGCTGTCTTCTTCATCCTCGGACTTGGGGCCGCGGTCGACATACATCTTATGGGTGCGCTTCTCCATTACAAAGGCAAGAATCGCAAACAGCAGGATGCCGCCGGCGAAAAGGATGGCAAAACCGGTGCGGGTGCCAAACAAAAAGGAAAAAACTGCGTCCATTGGGTGCCTTCTTGCGTAGTTGAGTTGGGTCGTAAACGCTCATAAGTATATACTTGCCCATACATGTACAAGGTTGCAACCTAAATGGAATGTATATCGCCGGAGGATCTAATGCTTGATATCAAGTTTGTTCGCGAGAACCCCGATGCCATCGATGTCGCCATGGCTAACCGCCAGACGTCTTGGGATCGTGAGAAGTTCTTTGAGCTCGACGACGAGCGCCGTGCCGTCATCACCGAGGTCGAGGAGCTCCAGGCTACGCGTAACGCCGAGTCCAAGAAGATTGGCGCCCTGATGAAGGAGGGCAAGAAGGACGAGGCCGAGGCCGCCAAGGAGGCCGTGCGCGCCGTCAACGAGAAGATCGACGGTCTGGCCGAGCGCCGTACCGCTCTTGAGCAGGAGCAGTACGACTTCATGTCTCACCTGCCCAACATTCCGTGCGAGGCTACTCCGTACGGTAAGGACGAGGACGAGAACATCGAGCGTCGCCGCTGGGGCACCCCGCGCGAGTTCGACTTCGACTTTAAGCCGCACTGGGATCTGGGCACCGATCTGGACATCTTCGACTTCGAGCGCGGCAACAAGCTCTCCGGCAGCCGCTTCACCGTTCTCGGTGGCGCCGGCGCCCGCCTTGAGCGCGCCCTTATCAACTTCTTCCTGGACACGCACACGAGCCGTGGCTTCAAGGAGTGGTGGCCGCCCATCGTCGTCAAGCGTCAGACCATGTTCGGTACGGGCCAGCTGCCCAAGTTTGAGGACGACGCCTATCACGTCTCGGGCGACAACTTCCTGATCCCTACCGCCGAGGTCGTACTGACTAACCTGCATGCCGGTGAGGTTCTGGACGCCGACACTCTGCCTCGCCGCTACACTGCCTTCACCCCCTGCTTCCGCGAGGAGGCCGGTTCCGCCGGTCGCGACACCCGCGGCATCATTCGCCAGCACGAGTTCGACAAAGTCGAGATGGTCAAGTTTGCCAAGCCGGAGGAGTCCGACGAGGAGCTCGAAAGCATGACCGCCGAGGCCGAGTACCTGTTGCAGCAGCTGGGCCTGCCGTATCGCGTGATTAGCCTGTGCACCGGCGACCTGGGCTTCTCTGCCCGTCAGACCTACGACATCGAGGTCTGGCTGCCGAGCTACAACGCCTACAAGGAGATCAGCTCCTGCTCCAATTGCGGCGACTTCCAGGCCCGTCGCGCCAACATCAAGTATCGCGACCCCGAGAACTTCAAGGGCTCGCGCTACCTGCACACCCTTAACGGTTCCGGCCTGCCGGCTGGTCGTACCATGGCTGCCATTCTGGAGAACTACCAGAACGCCGACGGCACCATCACGATCCCCGAGGTTCTGCGTCCCTACATGGGCGGCCTCGAGAAGATCGAGCCGGTCGCGTAAGCTATCTGCATAGGCGATTTGCGAGGGCGCTCCTTTTAGGGGCGCCCTTTTTGTGTGCGGCTATACCATGCCGTGCGGACAGCTCGATAGAAAACACACGAACAAACGTTCTGTATACATGCATTTACCTGCTATGCTTTTGCTAACTAAGAGCAAGAGAAAGGGGATGTGATGGAGCTGTTCGACGAGCGGGTTGTGTTGTTCCAGAGCGATGAGGGCGGGGAGCACCTGCTGGTAACGTGCGAGCCGTCGGGTATGGGTGGCTTGGTGATTCGGCAGACGAGTGAGGGACCATTGACGCAATGGTGCTATGAGGAGTCGCCGCATGTGGTCGAGACGTTTGTAGCGCATGAGGCGCTTGTTGTCCTTGAGCGCTTCTATGGCGTTGGAACTTCTAATCAGGTGGCCCGAATGCTGAGCATCTCGTTTGCCGACTACGACTGTGCCCAACGGGTGCGGTCGCTTCTGGGGGAGCTTGGCGCCGGGTTCGATGTGATCGAAAAGCCAATCGATCGCACGAAAAGCGCTGATGCTCGTGGTGCAGCGTGACAAATTGCGGCCCGCGCGAAAAAAGTTTGAGATTTTGCTTGACTCTAACGAACTAAAGTGGTTTTATATGTCTTGCGCTGCGGCGTTACCTCAGCTGGATAGAGGGTCTGACTACGAATCAGAACGTCATAGGTTCGAATCCTATACGCCGCACCAATTGAAATTGAAAGCCTCCGGCAACGGGGGCTTTTCTTTTACGTAAACACCGCATGGATTCGAACCTCGGTCGAGGCGCGAGCGTGAAGCGGACGCGGAGCGTCCGTAG
>JAXKEA010000052.1:0-112767 GCA_036551635.1 Collinsella sp. | reverse complement strand
TTTGAGAAGAAGTCGACAGTACATTTGGAAGCACCTACGTTCCTCAAAGAACTGTTAGATTAAAAGTAACAGACCGGATGAAGATGCGTGCGACGGGGGCGAGGCGAATGGCCGAGCGGTATCGATACGCGGGTTCAACGGTATTATATTGACCACATAGATTATTAACCTGCATTTCTACCCGCCCTTTTCGTAGAGCCGCCGATACGCGCTTAGCGCACCCTCGGCGCGTCCGGCAGGCTTTGCGAAATGGGATCCAGGAGACTTCGGCGCAGCATCATCTTGCGGAATGCTTCTAATGAGCCTCCCATCCTTCAAAAACAGAATCTCATCGCACAGCCTATCGACCGAATCCAAGATGTGGGATGACATGATGATGCACGTACCAGAATCGGCCAGCTTCCTGAGAATCTCGGAATGCAAGTCCACCCTGCTGGGGTCGAGCGCGTTCATGGGCTCATCTAATAGAAGGTACCGCGCACCCGTCGCATACGCAATCGCCAGGGTAAGCTGCTGCTTCATACCCTGGCTCAGAGTACGGACCCTCATCTTCGCGAACTCGCCTATCTGCGTTTGCTCCACTATCTCTTCGATATCGCGAGCATGCGGCCACATATCGCAAACCATCTTGAGGTGATCTTCCGCACGCAATCCGGGATACAGCAGCGTCCCCTCACCAGGTGCATAGAAGATCATAGAACGGACCTCTCTCGCACCCGTACCCTGCACCTCATCCAGAACGATGCTCCCGTCCACGCGAGGACCCGGCAAACCTGCCATCGCACGCAGCAACGTCGTCTTTCCATGCCCGTTCGGAGCGACGAGACCGTAGACCGTACCCGGGGCAAACTCAGCGTCCACCGAATCTACGAGCACCTTCTTTCCATAAGAGATCGTCAGCGTTTGAAGGCCAATCATCGAGACCGTCCCCTTTCGATCTTTGGAACACCCAGGCGCGCCACCAACGGAGATACGGCGCCCAAAACCACCAGCAGAGCGCCCGATGCGCCGACGACCTCTCCAAAAGGCATCGCGTTCGTCCCTCGCCCAAGGAACCCAATCGTCCCCACCTGGGAAGCGGGATCAAACGAGGCGAATGGAGCCAGCAGCGCGACGCCCATGCCCGCGCTTTCAACATGAGCGCTCAACGAACCCAACACCAGGAGAACCGCGCAAACCACTCCGGTGACAACGGGGTTGCGGCTAATCGCTGCTGTCAACGCAGCGACGACGGAAATCACGCCGTATGCCATGACCAGCAACGGAATACTGCACAACACCGCCTCCCCCACCGTGGACGTTGTCGAAGCTCCCGCCCGAATGAGAGCGACGGGATACTCCGATCCACCCGCACCGTTCTTAATCACGGACACAACGACAGCGGGAACCATCGACACCAAAAGCAGCACCAAGCCAAGCAGGAGAGCCAGCGCAACAGCCGTCAGAAAACGCACATGCGCTGTTGCGGGGATCTGGAGAACCAGAAGGGAACGACACTGCAGGTGGGTGCACGCGAGCGATGTGACAACCACGGGCAACAGCAAAAATAAGGAGGGAAGCGCTGCCTGGAGATACGAAAGGAGGATTAATGGGGGCATCTTCGTACTTAACTCGTAAACCTTGGGGTCCGGCAAGCTCGCGATCGACTCAAGCAGAAGGGCGCGCGCCTCCGCACGAGAAGGAGTCTCCGGCTCGATTCCGATCGATTGCAGGAGAGTCGCATCTGCCGCGTCCAGCTCACCTCGAGCGCGCTCGTACGTCGCAAGGCTTCGAAACCCCTCCGCAGGCATAGACGCGTACACGAAACCCGAAAGAGCATCCCGCATGTCTTCCAGGGCCGCTTTGCCCTCGAAGTCCATATTCGCAGCGTTCTGCTCTAGATACCGATCTATTAAACGGAGCTCCCCATCCCTATACCGAACAGCGGAAACGTTATCAGCGTCAGGAAACATCTCGACCAGAGCCGGGGCCAGCATCGTCGTCGACATTGCAATCGCGCATACGGCGAGGGTAGGAGAACGCAGGAGCAGTTTCCCCATCGTTCTTACGTATGCAACGGCGGAGGCACAAGCGCTCGAACGAGTTGCCGTTCTCGATGCAGTGAAGGAACCTCTCTCAAGACAAATCGGGGATATCGGGCACGCGCAGCCGCTCTTTCCAGCAACGCAAAGCAGGCTAATTGCCAGCACCTCGATCCCGATTGCGCATACGAGGGCAATCGCGCCACGCTCGAAGCAAAGTCCAGGCAGATTCACTATCTGCGTTGTCGGGTACGGGCTATAGGCGCCGACGGTCAACTCAGTGTTCGCATACGTAAGGGGATTCAACAGGGCGAACTCACGTAAAGCGATGGATCTTCCGTAATACCCGGGAACCATCGTCACCCCCATCAGGGCACATACGAACACGATTCCAAGCGTAGGGTTATTGGCAATCTTCACGGCAAGGTGAAAGACAAGCGAGATGAACGCTGCCACCAAGAATTGCAAGATGGCCGTCTGCGCGAACACCAGCCAAGCCGGTTTGATAACCGGAGTCGCATATTGAATGTAGCCTATCGGATAGAACGGCGAGCCCGGGCCATTCTTCACAAGCGCGGCGATTATCCCTGGAAGATTGATGGCGAGGACGGCAAGCATTGCAAAAACACTCGCCCATACGCTCGATGCAACAAGTCTACCCAGCTCGCCCATCGGTGCCTGGATGATGAGCTTTTCACGTTTGTTAAGACGCGCGGCAAGGAACGAGACGGCAACGGCCGTTGCGACCCATAGCAAGTACTCCTTCGATCCGTCATAATAGGTGTACTCTCCATCCGATATCTGCAGAAACGGAAGTAGGGGGAGAGCGGTGCCAAGATAAGACGTCCCGCGGCAAGAGGGTACAGAAGCGCGGGCATGCTTGATGAAGAGGTATAGACACCGTCCTCCCCCGCATTCACAAGCGCATCCGCATAGGATGCTGACAATTCCTGCTCAACACGGGTTATTCCCGACTCGAGGTATTCGACCCGTCCGTCGATGCCAGCCGCGCTCCTGAAGACGGGCAGAGCACAAAGAACCATCAACGCAACAACGACAACACAGAGCGACCTGGAGGAGAGAAGCGACCTAAAGATCGCCTTCGAGATTTTGAGCATATTCATCGCCAACCTTAACCTCATCCAGTCGGAACAGAGGGGCCGAACAAAATGCTCGGCCCTTATTACTTGCCGGCAAAGTCAATTTAACATAAACTGTTAAAAAGTAACCTGAGTTTTTAAATTCTTCGGAGGTTATTATGAGTTCCGACAATCGCACTCCCCGGCTTCATTCCTTCCGCATCGCATGTGCGATAGCCTCTGCGACCCTTTGCGCCACCGCCATCGCACAAGTGGCGTTCTCCTTAAAGCCAGCAATCAAAGTGCTCGACAACCCTGTAATTGCAGACTCCCCCGCGTATCCAGCCCTTGCGATCTCGACATTGGTCCCTGCCGTCATCGGTATCGCTACGACCATCCTCAGCGCCGTTCTCGTGTGGACGATCAAGAGCGGAGACCCCTTCAAGAAAGGGTCTGCGACATGCTTGAAGGTGCTCGGCATTCTCTTCGTTGTTCAAGCTGCCACCAGCCTCTACGCCGGCTCACTCAAAACCTCCGTTTCGATGTTTGGCGGCGAGGGGGCCGTCGGCGCCCAAGAGATCGCTTCATCATTCGATTGGACCTCTCTGGTTCTCGGCATCGTCCTGTTCATGCTTTCCCAGCTCTTCTTGTACGCCCGAGAGCTGTACCTCGACTCCGACGAGATTGCGTAAGGAAACGCCATGCCCGTAATTGTTCGCCTCGACAAGATCATGGCCGAGCGAAAGATTTCCTCGAACGAACTTGCCGAAAGGATTGGAACCTCGCCCGTGAACCTGTCCCGTATTAAAAAAGGGCATATTCGCGGCATTCGCTTCAACACACTCGAGCAGCTATGCCTCGCCCTTCGTTGCCAACCCGGAGACCTTCTCGAAGTCATGAGCGAAGAGGATGCCCGAAAGGAGTTCGGACTCGATTGGTCCGCCGAGGATTAGAGGGCGGTCGTACTCGCCCTGCACACGGGGATGCGAATCGGCGAGGTCTGCGGCCTTCGGTGGTGCGATATGGATTTCGAGACGGGCCTGATCTCGATCAGACACTCGGTGGCGTACGCGAAGGGAATGGGTTCGTTCATCAAGGACACCAAGACCCATGACGCCAGGGGTATCCCCATCGACCCGGTCGGCCTACTCCCCTTCCTGAAGGAGACCCACGAGATCGACTGCGGAAAGCTGCGCTTGCGCGGCCTTACCGGGGCGGTCGAGATCGGGGACTGCTACATCCTGTCGGAGCCGGGCGCGACCTTCGCGACGACAAGCTATATCCGCAGGGCGTTCAAGACGTTCTCGGAGACCAACGGCCTCATGGGCACCAACGACGAGCTGATCACGTTCCACGGCCTTCGCCACACGTTCGCAACGCAGTGGATCCGCCAAGGCGGCGATATCAAGGCGCTCCAATCGATCCTCGGCCACAAGGACGCCATGGCGACGCTCAACGTCTACGCCGACATCGAGCCCATCTCCAAAATCCATAACATGCTGCGCGCCACGCCGTACCTTTGGCGCGGGCACCTCGGGCCGAGGGTCGATCCGGGTCCCATGTTCCAACAGAGGATCCAGGAGTCCATCGAGACGCTCCAGGCGTTCGGCTACGGCATCACCGAGCCGGACGACCGAAATATCGCCATACGCGACGTGAAGATGAACAGTTGGCTCTAGCTCACCGAGTACGCGGCAGTGCTGGGCCCATCCCAACTGAGGTCACGGTGGTCCGATAGGGGCGCCGCCCGCGGCATGCGCCGCGGAGCGGTATCCCCTACCGAAGGGCGGGGATGCCCTCCGCTTCCAGTTCGGAATCAGCCGTCGGAGGCGTTCGGCTGACTGCGGGAACGGCCTGTCCGCTCAATGTGTTCGGCTGAGATCGGAAATCAACCCAACACGAGCCGGACACGCGCCAGACGGCTCTTCCCCGTACGGCCTTCCCCCTTACGCTCATGTTGCAGGCATGTAACGCCGCAGCGAGCGCGCCTTTTTTGCGCCAGACAGGTACAATGATGAACACTGTACCGTAGCGGAGCGCCCCGCGCGCGCCGCAACCACGCGAAAGGGTTTCCCATGGCCGAGATCTCGTCCTCCCGTATCGTCATCACCGTCCTTGGCAAGAACCGCCCCGGCATCGTCGCCGGCGTCACCCGCGTTCTGGGCGAGGCCAACGTCGACATCCGCGACATCACGCAGTCCATTATCGAGGACATCTTCACCATGACCATGCTGGCCGATACCGCCGAGTCCAAGCTCGACTTCGCCGAGCTGCAGAAGGCGCTGGCCGAGGCCGGCGAGCTTTCGGGCGTCAACGTGTCCATCCAGCGCGAGGACGTCTTCAACTTTATGTACCGCCTGTAGCGAGCAAGCCGCTGGGGATAGCCTGACGCGCGCATGCCCATGCAAGTCACCCCGATGCGGCCCGGAGAGGAGCGCGCATGGCCTACGACGCCAAGAAAATCTATTACCGCTTCGACGACCACCTGAGCCGCCTGGTCTTGGATTACGAAGCGAGCCGCCAGATTTCGCCCGAAAGCGAAAATCTCTACTATGGCCTGCCGACTGACCCTTATGACGAGGGCCTATTTGTTGAGCACAATGTCAAGCGCGGCCTGCGCAATGCCGACGGCTCGGGCGTGGTCGCGGGCCTCACTCGTATCTCGGATGTGCACGGCTACAACAAGGTCGACGGAAAGGTCGTGCCCGATCAGGGCAAGCTCACGCTTCGCGGCTACAGCATCGAGGATCTGGTCAACAATGCCCAGGCCGAGAATCGCTACGGCTACGAGGAAGTCGCCTATCTGCTTATCACGGGTTCGCTGCCCAACAAGGAAGAGCTCGACGGCTTTTGCGAGCGCCTGGGCGCCTTTAGACATCTAAGCGACGAGTACGTTAAAGAGTTCCCTATGACCACGGTGTCGTCGAGCATCATGAACGTGCTCCAGCGCGCCGTACTGCTGCTCTACGCCTTCGATGCCGAACCAGACGTGATCACGCCCGAGCACGAAATCGACGTCGCCATTTCCATGCTCGCACGTCTCCCGCGCATTGCCGCCTTCGCACACATGGCCTCGGTCGCCAAGCTTCGCGGCTCCGAGGTTCACGTGCCGCACCCCACGCCCGGTCTCTCCACCGCCGAGACCATCCTACAGGTCCTGCGCGGCGGCATGGCGTTCACCCGCGATGAGGCGATGCTGCTCGACGTTATGCTCATGCTGCATGCCGAGCACGGCGGCGGCAACAACTCCACCTTCGCTTGCCGCGTGCTGTCGTCTTCGGCCACCGACCCGTATTCCGCCTACGCCGCGGCTATCGGCTCGCTCAAGGGCCCGCGCCACGGCGGCGCCAATGCCAAGGTCGTGTCTATGCACGAGGACATCCGCGCGCATGTCTCCAACTGGGAGGACGAGGACGAGGTCGCGGCCTACCTGGGCAAGATCCTCGACAAGCAGGCCTTCGACGGCACGGGCCTCATCTACGGCATGGGCCACGCCGTCTATACGCTCAGCGACCCGCGCGCCGAGGTCTGCCGCCGTTACGCGCGCTCACTGGCAGCCAAAAAGGACTTGGGCGAAGAGTTCGCACTCATCGAGCGCATCGAGCGCCTGGCACCGCAGGTGATGCGCGACCACGGCATGACCAAGCCTATCTGCGCCAACATCGACCTGTACACAGGCTTTATCTACAGGATGCTCGGCGTGCCCGAGACGCTTTTTACGCCGCTTTTCGCCGTCGCCCGCATGGCCGGCTGGTCGGCACACCGCATGGAAGAGCTCTTCTGCGCGCACCGTATTATTCGCCCGGCCTATCGTCCGGTGATCGAGCCGCTGGAGTACAAGCCGCTCGCCTACCGCTAGGACGCGGACCGTTATAGAACTCGAGCGTGGCCAGGGACCCAAGCCCTCGGCCACGCTTTTTATGCCAGTAGAAAGGATCGCAACGAATGATTGTGTTTTCCGATATGGATGGGACGCTGCTGACGAGCGATAAGCAAATGAGCGATGCCACCTGGGCAATGCTCGACGAGCTCGCACGTCGTGGCATCGAGTTTGTTCCCTGCACGGGGCGTCCGCTGTCGGGCATCTTTGAGCCCATTCTCGCCCATCCCGCCGTGCACTACGCGGTCTGTGCCAACGGCGCCAGCGTCTGGCAGCTCGACGAGGATACGCCCACCGACGCCTCGCGCGCCACGTGCATCTTGAGCCGTCCGCTCGACCGTGGCATTGCCCACCGCATCCACCGCATTGCCGCCGGCCACGATGTGACCTTCGATATCTTCGCGGATGGACAGTGCTTCCTCCCCCGCTCGCTATACGGGCGTCTGGATGAGTTCTGTGGCGGCGACCCCCACATCGCGGCTTCGCTCAAGCGCACACGAACACCGATCGACATGGATATCGACAGCAAGATCGACGAGGTCGAGACGCTCGAACGCATCGCCATGTACTGGCACGACCCGGCCGATCGCGACGCCATCGCAGCAGAGTTCGACACGCTCGGAGGCATTGAGGTCACGCGTTCGTACGCCATGAATATCGAGGTCATGGGTGAGGGCGCCACCAAGGGGACGGCCCTCACGTGGCTATGCGAGCACCTGGGCGAGCGTCTCGCCGACGCCTGGGCGTTCGGCGACAACATCAACGATATCCCCATGCTGCAGGCAGCGGGCCACGGCATGGCCATGATCAACGCCGAGTCCGAAGACCGCGAGGCCGCCGACGCCATCACCGAATACGACAACGACCACGACGGTGTCGCCCGCGCCATCATGGCCGCCCTCGCTTAGTCATTGGGGACGTTCTTAAACGACTAGTCGTTGGGGACACTCTTCGCAAAAAGCTGCAAGGACTGTCCCCCACTGTCGGCAGAAAAGGAACGTCCCCATCTGCCGGATTAGGAGAGACTCTCCAGCACGCGACGGAGCTCATGCTGAACGGCGTGGTCGCGGTTGCAGCCTACGACGCGATCGGCCACCGCCTTGAGCGCGGGGCGCGCGTTTTCCATCGCGCAGCCCGTACCGACAAAGCGAATGATCTCGTAGTCGTTCATCGAGTCGCCAAACGCCATGACCTCGTCGCGTCCAATGCCGTAATGCTCCGCGAGCTGCGCGATACCCGAGGCCTTCGAC
This sequence comes from Collinsella sp., assembly GCA_036551635.1. GTDB lineage: Bacteria > Actinomycetota > Coriobacteriia > Coriobacteriales > Coriobacteriaceae > Collinsella. The sequence continues at coordinate 104,537 of JAXKEA010000052.1, read as the reverse complement.
ACACCAGGCTGCATGGCATCGATCCACGCGTTGCCCGAAGGCGCAAAAGTAAAGAGCTGACCAAGTTCGCGCTGTAGCACGTACGCGCTGTCCATGACCGCACTGTCGTCACAAAAGATACTCGCTTTGATGATATTTACGCTGGGATCGGGCAGCTCCCAAATGCGCTCGGCATTGGGAAGGTCCTTATCGACCTCACGCACGAACTTGCACTCGTCATCGAGCAGGAAGGACTTGGTTCGGTCAAAGAGCGCAAGATGCAGATTGGGAAACGTCCTGACGGCTTGGGCGAGCCTTCGAATCGCCAGGTGGGAATACACCTCACGGTCTACCATCTTACCGTCGGCGTAGACCTGGGCGCCGTTAGCGGCGACAAAGTCCATCTTGTCGCGAACGGGCGCAAAGAACTCGCACAGGCGATCGTAGCGACGACCTGACGATGCGGCGAAATGCACGCCATGCTCGTGTAGCGCCAGAATCAGTTCGTAGGTCTCGGGAGGCACCTGGCCGTTTTCGTCAAGCAGTGTGCCGTCCATATCGGATGCAATCAGTTTAAACATAGAAAAGCTCCCTTCGGGCTTGTTGGAATCGAACGTGTATCCGATTCCAACGTACCCAAAGGGAGCTCAAATAAGACTCCGCGGGCGTAAACGTTACAAGGACCTGGCAAATAGCTCGCACATGCCAGAGGTCCTACGGTCGCGGCGTCAGGCGACACGCCACCCCGACGGCTAGTCGTTTAAGAACGTCCCCAATGACTAGTCGGCGTAGGTGAAGGTTGTAACGTCGAACATGCCCTCGGGGCGGATGCGGAGCGTCGGGATGACCGGCAGGGGCAGGAAGATGATGCCCATGATGGGGTCGAGCGGCGGCTCAATACCCATGGCGCGCGCCTTGACCATAAAGTCGTCGTGCTGCGCGGCAACGTCCTCGGCCGTGCCTTCGCTCATCAGGCCACCGAGCGCCAGCGGAATGCGCGCCACGACCTCGCCGTTGCGCACCAGCACGTGACCACCCTGGCCCACGGCCTCAACGGCAGCCATCATATCGGCGGCATTGTCGCCCACCACGCACACGTTGTGCGAGTCGTGGCCGATCGTGGAGGCAATGGCACCACCGGTAATGGTGAAACCGCGCACCCAGCCGCGACCGATATGCTTGCCGACCAGACCCAGGCCAGCGGGGCCATCGCCGTCGACGCCCTCGGCCTGCAGCGACACGCCGCGGCCATGGCGCTCAATCAGCATAATGCGACGCAAGTCCTCGTCAGTCTCGGGACGGACCATGCCCGTGATAGCCATGCCCGGGATCACATCAATAACCGCCTCGCCCGGCTTAAAGGCATAGTCAAACACGTCGAGCGAAAGCTTCGGCAGCTTAACAGAGGCGCGCAGCTCATCGGCAAGGGCCGCAACCTCGGCCCTCTCGGGTGCGACCTCGCCCACAAAGGTGCCATCCTGCGCCACCAGGGCGCCGGCGGCATAAACACGATGCGGAGCCTTGGCAAACGTCAGGTCATCGAGCAACAGCAGGTCGGCGCGCTTGCCCGGGGCGATTGCGCCGCGGAGCTCGTGCGGGTCGCGGCAGCCGTGGTCCAGGCCAAATGCCTCAGCCGTAGAAAGGGACGCCATGGAGATGGCGACCACGGGGTCGATACCGGCCTCGATAGCCACGCGGCAGGCATTGTCGATCATGCCGGTCGAAAGAGCATCGGAGGGAGCGCGGTCGTCGGTCGCAAAGCAGCAGCGGCGGGCGCGGGCAGGATTCTCCAGCAGCATCGGGGACAAATTGGCCAGGTCGTGGCTGCACGTGCCCTCACGCAGCATCACATACATGCCGCGGGACAGTTTATCGAGCGCCTCCTCGGGAATCGTCGACTCGTGGTCGGCGATAATACCCGCCGCGGCATAGGCGTTGAGGTCCTTGCCGGCAACGAGCGGGGCATGACCGTCAACCTGTTTGGACGGCGTCTGATTGGCAGCGTCGATACGAGCACAGGTCTCGGGATCGGCCATAAAGACGCCCGGCAAGTTCATCATTTCGCCCAGACCAAAAACATCGCCCGGATGCTCGGCAAAAAACGCCTGCATATCGGCAGCCGAAATAACGGCACCGGCCTGCTCGTCGGGCAGCGCGGGCACGCACGAAGGCATCATGTACTTGATGGAGATGGGTGCGCGGCGGCCATCCTCGATCATAAAGCGCAAGCCGTCGAGACCGGCAACATTGGCAATCTCGTGGCTGTCGGCAATGGCAGTGGTAGTACCGCGCGTCGCGGCCATGCGAGCATACTCGGCGGGACGGATGTTCGAAGACTCGATATGCAGATGCCCGTCAATAAAACCGGGAGCGAGATAGCGACCCTGGCAGTCGATGACCTCAGTTGCCTCGTAGGTGCCAGCGGCATCGTCGCGACCATCGTAGAGCACGCCGACGATTACACCGTCCTTGACGGCAACGCTACCGGGCGCCACACGCTGGCCATACACGTCGACAATCTGCGCATTGGTAAACAGCGTGTCGACGGGCACGCGCCCCTCGGCGGCCTCGATCACAGACCTCATGACCTCAACGGACATACATACTCCTTTAACCGTAGAAAAAAGCTGCGGAGCGGACAGACCTTCACCGCAGCAAACCAATAGCCATTGTATGCCCAAACGATGGGTCAACAATACGCCTCTCCGCTTAACGGCACACGCCGCTTGGCGCAATGGGGGCAGGTTACTTTGCACCAATGACAAGGAGTGTCCCAAAGTGCCGGCACAAAAGGAACGTCCCCAAGTGCCAACCACGGAAGCGCCGATGTTTTGGCAACGACAGCGAGCGGGCCGCATTTGAGACAAGGTGACGTGAAACGAAAGGGCGCTGACCTTCTGGTCGCGCCCTTGAAGTTGAACGTCAGATTGTCCAAATGCGGCCCGCGCAGCGTCGAGTCGTTACGCGGTTTGGTAAAACCGCGTAACTAAATCAACTTAAAGCCCTTGCGCTTGCCCACGGAGAGGGTGTCGCCAAGCTTGAGGGCGCTGGGATCGATGTTATAGCTCTTGGGAGCCACGGCCTTGCCGTTGATCTTGACGCCGCCGCCGTCGATATCGCGACGAGCCTGGCCGGCGCTCGCCGAAAGGCCCAGGTCCTTGAGCAGGCCGGCGAGGTAGATCTGACCCTCGTCGTTGACGGTCAGCTCGACATGCTTCTCGGGGAAGTCGGCAAGCTGGCCCTCCTTGAATACGCGGTCGAACTCGGCCTGAGCCTCGTCGCCGGCGCCGGCGCCGTGGTAGGTGTCGCACAGGTCGCGGCCCAGAGCGCGCTTGAGCTCGTAGGGGTCGGCAGAACCATCGGCCAGGGCGGCGTCGATCTTGTCGACCTCGGCCGGGGTGAGCGAGCTGGCCAGACGATAGTACTTGCCGATCATCTCGTCGGGGATGGACATGGTCTTGCCGAACATATCCTTGGGAGCGTCGGTCAGGCCGATGTAGTTGCCATAGGACTTGGACATCTTGCGCACGCCGTCGGTGCCCTCGAGCAGCGGCATGGTGAGCGCGATCTGCGGCTCCATGCCCATTTTCTCCATGAGCTCACGGCCGGCGAGCAGGTTGAAGAGCTGATCGGTGCCGCCCATCTCCACGTCGGCCTTGATCTGCACGGAGTCAAAGGCCTGCATCACGGGGTACAGGAACTCGTGCAGGGCGATCGGCGTCTGAGACTGGTAGCGCTTGGTAAAGTCATCGCGCTCAAGGATGCGGGCGACGGTGAACTTGGAGCACACCTGCAGCAGGCCGGCCAGGTCCATCGAAAGGATCCAGTCACCGTTGTGCACGATGGTGGTCTTCTCGGGGTCCAGGATCTTCATGGCCTGGCTCACGTAGGTCTCGGCGTTGGCCTCGATCTGCTCCTGCGAAAGCTGCGGACGCGTGGAGTTCTTGCCCGAGGGGTCGCCGATCAGCGCGGTACCGTTGCCGATGATGAGGGTGACGTTGTGGCCCAGGTCCTGGAACTGACGCATCTTGCGCAGCGGCACGGCGTGGCCCAGGTGCAGGTCGGGGCTGGTGGGGTCGACGCCGAGCTTGATGTTGAGGGGCTCGCCCTTCTCAAGCTTCTTGCGAAGGTCGGCCTCGGGAACGATCTGCGCGGCGCCCGAGGTGATGATACGCATTTGCTCGTCAACAGACAGCATTGGGTATCCTCCTTTTGCTATAGCACCCTCGCCGAAAACGGCGGTGCTGGAAGTCCATAAACTCTCTTATGATAACAAACTGACGCGACGCGGCACCTACGACAGGAAAATCCTCGTCCTGCCGCATGCGTCAATGGCAACTGGCAGACGTGTACCGTCACGCTCGACCAGATAGCGTGCCTGCCGACGACGCAAGCAGTCGCGGCAACGGACCTGTCCCGTCGCATCGGTGGCGCAGACGCCCTCGGCGGTCAGCAGGCAGTGCTCGCACACCATAAGCTCGGGACGGTCGGCGTCGACCGGACCCAAGACGCCGGGTTCAGCAGCCAGTTCGGCAATACGCTCCGCATCATTGCCGAGCAACTCGGCCGGCAAGTACACCCGCCCCGCACCGAGTCCGCGCAGCCAGGTAAGCGTGGCCCGATTCGCGCAGAACACCGGCGCCGCCACGTCAAACGTCACGCCCAGCTCGCGAGCGATCACCACCTGTCCCAGGTTGCGGCAGACGACGCGCCCGGCACGCTGCATCAGTGAGCGGGTCCAGTCAGCGTCACTCGCGCGGCACACCTCGTCAAGCACCACAACGGCGTCGGACAAATCGAGTTCCCCGCGCGGGTCGGCATCCATCAGCTGCCAAGCAAAAACCATGCGAGTGGGAACCGCGCACTCCACCAACTCCGTCGATGCACCGCCATCCACCGCAACGCCCTCAAAGAGCAGTACCTCGACGGCACGCGCAACGGGCGCAATCGCATCCGCCTCGGCCCGCATGCGCTCCAACACCGCCGCCGTCTGATCCAACACGCCGGCGCTGCGAATCAGGTATACCTCGCAGCCCGTGTCCACCTTACGCTTGCAATGCACGACGACGCGCTTCCCCGCTGCGGTATCCACCGGGCAGGGCACCTGCGGCCAGCGCTTGGGCACATCGGGACGCGCGTCGACACCCGGATAAAACCGAATCTCGAGCGTGTCACCCGCCGCCACGGCGGCGTCGAGCTCAACGGTCACCTCTTCGTGGCCCACAGCGACCAAGCGCCCCACGCGCACGCCCTGGTTAATTGCGCGCTCAAAGCTCATCAGCTCGGCACCCGAACGCCCTCGCAGGTACGCATCGGTAAACCCACGGTTAAACGACCTTCCCAGCTCGCGCTCAAGCTCTTCCACGGCATCGGGGTCCCACGCGCCGTCGCACAGCATATCGAGTGCCCGGCGCCACACCCGCACCACGTTGAATACGTAATCGGGGTTCTTCATGCGCCCCTCGATCTTGAGCGACGCCACGCCGGCATCTACAAGCTCGGGCAGATGCGCAATACCCAGATAGTCGCGCGGACACAGCAGGCGATCTCCCTCGACGGCGGCAACACTCTGCCCAGCCTCGTCCACCAAGTCATAGGATAGACGGCACGGCTGCGTGCAATCACCGCGCATCGCAGAGCGGCCACGCCGCAGGGCCGAGAACTCGCACGCCCCCGAATAGCCGATGCAAATCGCACCGTGGCAGAATACCTCGATGGGCACACCCGTGGCACATAGCGCCGCAATCTCGTCGACCGTCAGCTCGCGTGCCGTCGTCACGCGCTCGACCCCCAGCTCATCGGCGGCAAGCCGCACGGCGCCTTCGCTATGAACGCCCGCCTGCGTAGACAGGTGAATCTCGACCCCGGGAATCGCCGCGCGCAGCGCGCAGGCCAACCCGGCATCGGCGACAATCAGAGCATCGGCGCCCAGCTCCAGTGCATGAGCTCCCAACACCACCGCGTCGGACAACTCATCGTCAAACACGAACACGTTGAGCGTTACGTACACACGCACGCCATGGGCATGCGCCACGGCGCAGCCGCGCGCAAACTCGTCATCCGTAAAGCCATGGGCGCTCACACGGGCGTTAAAGCCGCCCAACCCCGCATAGATGGCATCGGCACCCGCGGCGATGGCCGCAAGCATCTGGTCGAGCCCGCCCGCCGGCGCCAGCAACTCGGGCAGCGCCGCACCAGCAGCATCCAATCCAGTCTCGTATTGTCCGCTCGGCCCCATCGTCCGAATCGCCATCGACAAACTCCTTACCAAGGTATGCATTCACTCTGAAAAATGCCGTCTTCCAGCATACACGAGGCCTCGCGCGCCCCGTTTGGTTTATCGTGTAATAACTTATGTCCATCCTGCCCAGACGGCACATCCACCGTCCGGCACGACATACCTGGAGGTCAATATATGGGTCCTCGCCAACGACAGGGACGCAGCCGTTCAAAGACGCATGCCCTGCCCATAATCCTGCTCTCGTTTTTGGGCTTTCTGCTTATCGCGGGCGTGGCATTTGGCATCGGCATGGTCGGCAACGTCAACCGCTGGCTGTCCGATCTGCCCGACTACACCGACGCCAACGCGTATCTGGTGAGCGAGCCCACCGAGATCGTCGACTGCAACGGCAACAAGATCGCAAGCTTCTACACGCAAAACCGCAAGTCCATCACCAAGGACGAGGTCTCCCCCTACGTGCTGCAGGGCACCGTTGACGTCGAGGACGAGCGCTTCTACGAGCACGGCGGTATCGACCTGTGGGGTATCGCGCGTGCTGCGGTGGCAACCCTCGGCGGCGGGCACGAAGGCGCCTCGACTATCACCCAGCAGCTGGTGCGCAACACCATCCTGCAGGAGGAGCAGTTCGACTCGACCATCGAGCGTAAGGTGCGCGAGGCCTACATCGCCGTCAAGATGGAGGACATGTACTCCAAAGACGAGATCCTCATGATGTACCTCAACACCATCTATTACGGCCACGGCGCCTACGGCATCGAGGCCGCAGCCGAGACCTACCTGTCCAAGAGCGCCGCCGATCTCACCCTGAGCGAGGCCGCGCTGCTCATCGGCCTTCCCAACTCGCCTTCGCAGTACGACCCCACGGTCAATCCCGATCTGGCACTGTCTCGCCGCAACAAGGTCCTCGACAACATGTTGCGCCTGGGCCACATTACGCAGGAGGAGCACGATGCCGCACAGGCCGAGCCCATCACCCTCAACGTGACCGAAATCTCGGGCAGCGGCGTTGACGTATACTCGCAGCCCTACTTTGTCGCCTATGTTAAGCAGCTGCTGGAGCAGGAGTTCTCGACCGACGTGCTCTTTAAGGGCGGTCTGACCGTCAAGACCACCATCGACCCCACGATGCAGCAGGTGGCAGAAAATGCCGTCCGCGAGCAGCTCGACACGCTCTCGCTCGACGGCCTGGACATGGGCATGGTCGTCGTCGATCCCAAGACCGGCTACATCAAGTGCATGGTGGGCGGCTACGACTACAACGCCGACGAGAACCACGTAAACCATGCCACGGCCAAGCGTCCCGTCGGCTCCACCTTTAAGGCCTTTACGCTGGCAACTGCCATCCAAAACGGCATGAACCCCAACGTCACCCTCAACTGCAACTCGCCGCTCAAGGCCAAGGGCACCACGACCGAGGTCCAAAACTACGCCAACCATAGCTATGGCAACATCACGCTTAAGCAGGCAACGGCATACTCCTCCAACACCGGCTACATCCAGGTGGCAGAAGCCGTCGGCAACAGCAAGATCATCTCGCTCGTCAAAAAGCTCGGCATCGATCCCGCCAAGGACAACATCGAGGACGTTCCCGTCATGACGCTCGGCACCGGCTCGATCTCGCCGCTCGAGATGGCCGCCGCCTACGCGACGTTTGCCAACGGCGGCTACTATCGCCAGCCGATCGCCATCACCGAGATTGACTCTCGTACCGGTTCGGTGCTGTACCAGCACACCGACAATCCCTCACAGGTGCTTACCGAGGGCGAGGCCGCCGCGGTCACCGATGTTCTGTCCGGCGTCATGCAGGGCGGCGGCACGGGTGCTGCTGGCGCCCTGAGCGTCAACCAGCCCTATGCCGGCAAAACGGGCACCACCGACAACACCACTAACCTGTGGTTCTGCGGCTATACCCCGCAGCTGGCGTGCGCCCTGTGGACCGGCTATTCCGCGGGCGAGATCCCCATCCAAAAATACGGCACGGACCTGCTGGGCGACAGCACCAACCTGCCTGTCTTTAAGCGATTTATGAACACCGTTCTGACCGGTACCGAGCGCGAGGAGTTTGCGACCGGAACGGCGCCCACCTACAAGAACAACAGCGTCTGGAAGTTCTACGGCACCAACAACACCAAGAAGACGGAGAACGACGACAAGGACGAGAACGAGGACGAAGAGGAAACCACTACCACAACGACTACCACGACGACCACGACCGCCGAGACCACGGGCGGCGACACCACCGGTGGTACCGGTACCACCGGTGGCTCGACGGGCGGATCCACTGGTGGTTCGACCGGCGGCGATGGCGGCACGCCTACGCCCACGCCCACTCCCGACCCCTCGCCCACGCCTGACGATACGGTCGGCTAGAAATCATCCGGCCATAAGCAGCAAGGCCCCCGAGCAGCTTATTAAACTGCTCGGGGGCCTTTTTAGTTTAAAGCGACCTGATGGGCGGTCTTTATACCGGCAGACAAAAAAGGGTACCGACCAACGTCGATACCCTTTACAAGCCACTATGTCAGCGCGCACAGTGCCGAGCGCACGACCCGCACGCCTACTTGCGAGAATTGCTCAGCTTATTGATCAGCGCCTCAAGACGCTCGCCGTCCTCGGCCGTCTGGGCAATAACCAAAATCGTATCGTTGCCGGCAAGCGAGCCAAGCACATCGGGCAGCTCTGCCGCATCAACGGCGGCGGCAATGCCGGAAGCCGTACCAGGCTGAGCCTTGATCATGACCAGATTATCGGTGCGCAGAACGCCCGTTACGAGCTCGGAAACCATACGCTGCAGGTGCAGGTCCTCTGCCAGAACATAGATGCCCTCAGGGAGCTTACGCAGCCCCATATCGGCAATATCGCGAGAGACAGTCGCCTGCGTGCAATCAAAGCCCATAGCGCGGAGCTCATCGACCAGCACGCGCTGCGTACGGACGTCCTTATTGCGCACAATATCTCTAATGGCATCCTGGCGCCCATTGCGTTTTTTAGCCATACAAACCCTCTCTCCAAAAGATGGCGGAGACAATCAATCAGTGATTGAATAGTTTAACGCTATTTGAAGGCTTTTGTGTATAAGAACGCATTTCGAAACAATTCTATGCAAGTTTGTTACGAAATGAGCCGTTTAGGCGGTTTTTGCGCCCGTCCGGTTAAGAAAAGCTGCCAGATGCGTACACATCACGCAGCGCGCGGGCTTGGCGCTGGCGATCGGCCCAAACAACAGACCGAGCCCCCGATGGTTATCCTTGAGCGCGGCGACCATCTGACGGGTTCGAGGCGCTTCGAGCATATCACGCATGCGGGCGGAACGCTCGATTGACGACACCCCATGCGGGCTCAGACACAAATTCTCGATGCAGGCGACCAGTCCGGTAAAGTAGAACTTTTGGCTTGCTAGCTTGAGCCGACCACCGCTATCTGCTTCCGAGAGTGAGCCCGCAAGCTCGTCGAGCGCTCGGGTGTCATCGGATACCTTGGCATACATGGTGGGATCAAAGGCATCTGTAAGCTTGGGTGCCGCCGCGTGGAAACAAGCGTCGCCGCAGCCGGACACGCATCGTGCCTGCGAGAGCGCATATGCCATAAACTCAACCGTACGGTACGCCTTGCCGTGCGACAGGCATGCCTCAAACAGCGGACGGCTATACATCACGCCAGAGACTTGAGCAACCAAGCCGCCTAAAATCAACTGAGGCAGCCCGGTCACCATCGAAGATTTGCTATCAATGGAAATATGAGTAGCATCCAAGACGCGCGAATGGCGCTCTCGATGTGCATCATAGCGGTCGAGCGACACCGTGGGAAACACTATGTCTGCCGCAGTATCGCACGCGATATCGACCATCTTGGGAAGGGACTGCGGAGCAAACCACTCATCGGCGTTCATAGCGATGATTTGAGAGCCGCGCGAGGCAGCAAAACCGGCACGAAGACAAGCACCGCGCTTCGCGTCCTCGACGTCAATCAAATCAATATGAATGTCCCTGTCGGCAGCAACTTGAAGCGAATGGCGCACACCGGGCGCAGCATCGCGGCAGACAACGACAATCTGCAAATCGTAGAGGTCTTGGTTCTGGATACTCTCGAGCGCACGCATCGCATAGCTGGGCGAACCTTCTACCACAAGGATCACCGAAAGTCGCGGATGCGAGCCACGTCGAACCAAGTTATCCGTCCTCTCGACAGCAATGAATCAAACCGTGGTTCATGGTACACCCCGGCAATAAAAGCAATGAGACACCGGTTGTATTGCACGCCAAGAACAGATGTTGCACACGCGCAGCCCACAGATGACGGGTGTCGACGCACGACGCGTCGAGCCCTCCCTTAGTCGAGCACGACAAGCTCGGCGGGATCGTAATCCACGCCCATAAACGTAAGGCCGCAGGCAGGAGCCGTGGGGCCCGCAGCGGTACGGTCGCAAGCATCGATGACCTCGCGCATCCACTCGGGTTCACGGCGATGCATGCCAATCTCGACAAGCGTGCCCACGATCGTGCGGACCATCGAATGCAGAAACGCATTGCCCTCGATGGTAAACGTCAGGATGTCCTCGCCAAACGCAACCTCATGGCCAAACTCGGCACGCATCACGCAGCGGTGCGTGGGCTTGCCCACAGCAGACGCCACCTTGCAAAAGCTCTTGAAGTCCTGCTCGCCCAGTAGCGCGGGACAGGCCGCAGACATCGCCTCAACATCCAATGGGTAGCGATGCCACCACACCGCACCGCGCGAAAGCACAGGGCGCGCGTCGCGATCGGCAATACGGTACGTATACGTACGGGAACGCGCATCAAAGCGTGCAGAAAAGCCTTTACGGGCCTTGTAGACCTCGTTTATGGCGATATCTTTGGGCAGGAGGGCATCCATAGCCCTCAGCCACCTACGGCGCGTCAAAGCCAACTCAGCGTCCGTTACGGGCACGCTGATGAACTGAGCCACCGCATGCACGCCGGCATCGGTACGCCCCGCACACGTCAGGTCGATCGGACGGCGCAGGAGCGTCTCGATAGCGCGGCGCAGCTCGCCCGCAACCGTCGTCTGGCCAGGCTGCTCGGCAAAGCCGCTATAGGACGAGCCATCGTAGGCCACGCGGAAAATGAGCGTGGCATCGAGCTCAGGAATCGAATTGAAATCAGACGGCGCGGTCATGGGCGCTCCCAACAAACAGGCAATGGCATTTCGACAAAAAAAGAGGGGTACGCGAACGTACCCCTCGAATATAGCCTATGCAGACGGATTGTCTACTCAGCGGTCTCCTCAGCAGGAGCCTCCTCGGCAGCCTCGACCTTCTTGGGAGCAGCGGCCTTCTTGGGGGCCGGAGCAGGCTTCTTGGCCTTAGGCGTGCAAGGCTCGGTGACGAGCTCCATGATAACGATGGGAGCATTGTCGCCCTTACGGTTACCGAGCTTCATGATGCGGGTGTAACCGCCGTTGCGGTCCTGCCACATACCCTGGGCAGCCTTGTCGAAGATCTCGGCAACGAGCTGCTTATCGCCGAGCTTGGCGATAGCCAGACGACGAGAGTGCAGGTCGCCCTTCTTGGCCCAGGTGATGATCGGATCGACGACCGAACGCAGCGCCTTAGCGCGGGTCTCGGTGGTCTTGATGCGGTCGTTCTCGAAGAGGGCCTTAGCAAGGCTCTTCTTCATGGCCTTGGTGTGGCTCGCATCGGTGCCGAGCTTCAGGCCCTTCTTAACGTTGTGACGCATGGTCTAGTTTCTCCTCAAATATGCGAAGCATTAAGCCTTCAGGCTCAGGCCCATGGACTCAAGCTTGTCCTTCACTTCCTCGATCGACTTAACACCGAAGTTACGGATGTTGAGCAGATCGTTCTCCGAGAACTCAACGAGCTGACGGACCGAGTGAATGCTGGCGCGCTTAAGGCAGTTGTAGGAACGGACGGAAAGGTCCAGATCCTCGATCTGCTTGTCCAGCTCGGCGTTGTCGTTGGTGACCTCGGGAGCGAAGATCGAAGCCTCCTCCTCGACCTCGGGGGTCTCGGCAAGGTTCATAAAGGCGGCCATATGCTGGTTGATGATATTGGCAGCCTGGACCACGGCGTCGCGCGGGGCGATAGAGCCGTTGGTCTCGATCTCGAGGACAAGGCGGTCGTAGTCGGTGTGCTGACCGACACGGCAAGCCTCAACGAGCTTGGCGCAACGGGAAACCGGCGAGTACAGCGAGTCGACGTGGATCACACCGATGGGATCGTTGTCGCGCTTGTTGGCCTCGCCAGAAACATAGCCGCGGCCATAGCCGATGCGCATGCTCATGGTGAGATGGCCACCCTCGGTGAGCGTTGCGATGTGCTGCTCGGGGTTGACCAGCTCAAACTCGGACGGAATAAAGAAGTCCGCACCGGTGACCTCGCAGGGGCCGTCAACCGAGATGGTGGCGGTCGCCTCGTCGGTCGTGCCGAGAGCCCTGAAGACAAGACCCTTGACATTCAGGACGATGTCGGTGACATCCTCGACCATGTTAGGGATGGTCATGAACTCGTGCTGCGCGCCATCAATCTGAATAGCCTCGACGGCGGCACCCTCGAGCGAGGACAGAAGAACGCGACGAAGGGAGTTACCCAGCGTATCGCCGTAGCCACGCTCGAGCGGCTCGACGGAGACACGAGCAGACGTCTCGTTGATCTCTTCGACCTGAACCTGAGGCCTAATGAATTCTGACATGTATTACCTCCAGCCTCAGCAGCCCGGATGGACTACTTAGAGTAGAGCTCGACGATGAGCTGCTCGTTGATATCACCGCTGATCTGCTCACGCGTCGGCAGAGCGAGCACGTTACCAGACAGCTTCTCGATATCGACCTCGAGCCAGCCAGGGACCTCAAAGCGCTCGGAGGAAATCAGGGCCTCCTTGATGGGGAGGAGGTCACGGAACTTCTCGCCGACAGCGACGACGTCGCCGGCCTTGACGCGGTAGGACGGGATGTCCACGCGCTTGCCGTTCACGGTGAAGTGACCGTGACGGACGGACTGACGAGCCTCTTTGCGGGTGCGGGCGAAGCCAAGACGGAAGACAACGTTGTCGAGGCGAGACTCAAGGATGATCATGAGGTTCTCACCGGTGACGCCGTTCATCTTACGGGCCTTGTTGAAGTAGCCGTGGAACTGCTTCTCCAGAACGCCATAAATAAACTTGACCTTCTGCTTCTCGCGCAGCTGCATGCCGTACTCAGATTCCTTGCGACGGCGCTTGGGCTGACGGATAGATTCCTTCTTGCTGCTGTAACCGAGCTCAGCGGGATCGATCCCGAGCTGACGGCAGCGCTTAAGAACAGGAGTCCTGTCGATTGCCATATTGATACGATCCTTTCAGTTACACGCGGCGACGCTTCTTGGGGCGGCAGCCGTTGTGCGGAATGGGGGTCTTGTCCTGGATGCTCGAGACCTCGAGGCCAGCAGCCTGGAGGGAGCGGATGGCGGTCTCACGACCGGAGCCGGGGCCCTTGACGAAGACGGAAACCTTCTTCATACCGTGCTCCATGGCCTGCTTGGCAGCAGCCTCGGCAGCCATCTGGGCAGCGAACGGCGTGGACTTACGGGAGCCCTTGAAGCCCACCTGGCCAGCCGACTTCCAGGAAATGACGTTGCCCTGGGGATCGGTGATCGAAACGATAGTGTTGTTGAACGTAGAACGAATGTGAGCCTGGCCCACGGAAATGTTCTTACGGTCCGCGCGCTTCAGACGGGCAGCGCGAACGTTCTTCTTAGCAGTAGCCATCTATCTAGCGCTCCTTATTTCTTCTTCTTAGCACCGATCTGACGCTTCGGGCCCTTGCGGGTACGAGCGTTAGTGTGGGTGCGCTGGCCGCGGACCGGGAGGCCCTTGCGGTGACGAAGGCCGCGGTTGCAGCCGATGTCCATAAGGCGCTTGACGTTCTGGTTGCGCTCACGGCGGAGGTCGCCCTCAACCATGATCTGGTTCTTATCGATATAATCGCGGATGGCGTTAACCTCATCCTCGGTGAGGTCCTTAACGCGCGTATCCACGTTAACGTTGCACTCGACGCAAATCTTCGTCGCAGTGGTGCGGCCGATGCCGTAAATGTAGGTCAGACCGATCTCAACGCGCTTCTCACGCGGGAGGTCGACACCATTAATACGGGCCAACGTAGTCTCCTCTCTTAACCCTGACGCTGCTTATGACGGGGATTCTCGCAAATGACGAGGACCTTGCCATGGCGCCTAATGATTTTGCACTTATCGCACATCTTCTTGACCGAAGGACGTACCTTCATCGTTCTTCCTTTCGGTAGCGCTCAAACTACTTCCCTACTATCTACTCGCCCAGCCGCAGGCGTTTAAAACTATGGCTGGTCTTCACACGCAAACCGACCGTAGGTTGAGCTAAGCCTGCAGTCGGAAAAGAGCGTGTATGCGTGCCGCTATTTGTAGCGATAGGTGATGCGGCCGCGGGTCAGGTCGTACGGGGAAAGCTCCACGACAACCCTGTCACCGGGGAGAATACGGATGTAATTCATTCGGATCTTGCCAGAAATGTTGCACAGAACCGAATGACCGTTCTCGAGCTCGACCTTAAACATGGCATTGGGCAGCGGTTCCTTTACCGTACCCTCGAGCTCAATTGCGTCTTCCTTCTTCACAAGCAATCATCTTTCTCTAGAAAACGACAGCGATTGAGTATTCTACAACACGTATGCACGCATCGTAATAACTTCGTAATGGCTCCACAACTAAGTGGAACTTGTTACATTTGAAATGTAAAACAAAGCCGTTCCCTGATGCCCAAGATCGCCTTGAAATGAGAAGGCATAGACCTTGGGGTCATGCCTTCGAAATTGAAAGGCGAGGTTGGGCATCAGGGGGCGGCGACTTTTACATTTCTCCGCCTTGGAGCGAACACCAAGCACCTTGCGCATCCGTGGTGAGAATCACCGGGCCGTCATTGGTAATGGCGACGGTGTTCTCGTAGTGCGCGGCGGGCAGGTGGTCGTTGGTCGTGACGATCCAACCGTCGGAGCCCGTGCTCACATGGTTGGAACCCATCGTAACCATCGGCTCGATGGCAATGACCATGCCGGCCTGGAGGCGAACGCCCCTCCCCTTCTTTCCATAGTTAGGAACGTTGGGGTCCTCGTGCATCACGCGGCCAATGCCATGGCCCACATAATCGCGAAGCACGCCGTAACCGTGAGACTCGGCGAGGGACTGAACGGCATAACCGACGTCCCCGATATGGTTACCGGGAACAGCCTGCTCGATGGCAGCCTTAAGGCAATCGCGCGTGATCTCGCACAAAGCCTTGGCTTCGGGCGTGGGGGTGCCGACGAAAAACGTCCAAGCGTTATCGCCGACCCAACCGTCGACAACGGCTCCCGTATCGATGGAGATGATATCGCCATCGCGCAGGATCATGTCGGGGTTGGGAATACCGTGTACCACGGCATCGTTAATCGATGCGCAAATGGTTCCGGGAAACCCGCCGTAACCCTTAAAGGCTGGGATGCCACCATGCATGCGGATAATCTGCTCCGCGAGCTGATCGAGCTCAAAAGTCGAAACGCCGGGGCGCACCATGGCTCCAACGTGGCGGAGCGCCATCTTAGATAGCGCTCCTGCCTTCTTCATCTGCTCGATTTGCGTTGCAGACTTAATCTTGATCATAGACCGAGAGCCTCTTTGACATCCCCGTACACGGTCTCGCGAGCCTGGTCACCGTTGACCGACTTGAGCAGACCCTGGCCACGATAGTAGTCGACGAGCGGGCTCGTGGACTTCTCGTAGACGTCGAGACGGTTCTTGATGGTCTCGGGCTTGTCGTCGTCGCGCTGATACATCTCGCCGCCACACTTGGGGCAGGTAGCATCGGCAGCGGTGCCGGTGTAACCGCAGGCGCGGCAGGTGCGACGCGAAGACAGACGATCGATAATGACCTCGGGGGCCACATCGACCAGAAGGGCGCAGTCGATCTCGCGACCCATGGCGGAGAGCTCGGAATCGAGCGTCACGGCCTGGGCGGTGTTGCGCGGGAAGCCGTCGAGGATGAAGCCCTGCTGGGCGTCATCGGCGGCAAGGCGCTCCTTGACAAGGTCGATCACGAGCTGATCGGGAACGAGCTCGCCAGCGTCCATGTACTTCTTAGCCTGAATACCAAGCTCGGTGCCACCCTTGACGGCAGCACGCAGCAGGTCGCCCGTGGAAATGTGAGCGACGCCAAACTCGGCGACGAGCTCCTGTGCGACGGTACCCTTACCGGCACCCGGAGCTCCGAGCAATACGAGGTTCATGAGCAATCCTCCTCTAGCCTATTTAAAGAATCCATCGTAATCATACATCTTGATCTGGCCTTCGAGCTTATCGACCGTGTCGAGCACGACGCCGACCATGATGAGGATGGACGTGCCGCCAAATGCCTGGATCAGCTGGTTACCCGTAAAGGAGAAGATGATCGAAGGCACGATGGCGATGAGCGCCAAAAAGACAGCGCTGGGAAGCGTAATCTTGTTGAGCGCGTTCTTGATGTAGGCCGCGGTAGCCCTACCCGGACGCACGCCCGGAATAAAGCCGCCCTGCTTCTTAAGGTTGTCGGCCGTGTCATCGGGGTTGAACACCATGGAGGTGTAGAAGTACGCGAAAAACACGATGAGGACAACGTTAAGCACCCAGTTGAGCCAGCCGCGCGAAAGCGCAGAGGCAACTGCCTGAATCCAGCCGATGCCGGGGAAGAACACGGCAATCTGAGCCGGGAAGTACAGCAGCGCCGAAGCGAAGATGATTGGCACGACACCCGCGGTGTTGACCTTGATGGGCAGGTAGGTGGTCTGACCACCCATCATGCGACGGCCCACGACGCGCTTAGCGTAGGAGACCGGGATGCGGCGCTGGCCGCGCTCAAGGAAAACAATCAGCGGGATAACCAGCAGGATGATGGCGCAGATGATCACCATGGTGATGATGCCACCGGCATTGCCCTCGGTGCTGGAGAAGATAGCCTGCGGCAGACCGGCCATGATGTTCGCAAAGATGATCAGCGACATGCCATTGCCGATACCGCGCTGGGTGATGAGCTCACCAATCCACATGATCAGCATGGCGCCCGCAGTGAGCGTGCCGACGATCATGAGGTCGAAGATGATCTCGGGAGCGCCGGCGCCATTGAAGCTGATGTCGAAGCTCTTAAAGAGGAAGAGGTAACCCACGGAGTTGAGGATTGCCAGAGCAAGGGTGAGGTAACGCGAATACTGCGTAATCTTGGTCTGACCGACCTCGCCCTCGCGGGCAAGCTCATGCAGGGAAGGCACAACGGCCTGGAGCATCTGGAGGATGATCGAGCTGGTGATGTAAGGCATGATGCCCAGCGAAAACACCGACACATAGCTCAACGCGCCGCCAGAGAAAAGATTCAGGAGGGCCATAGCACCTGCGGCGACCGAATTGTTATCGGTCGAGAAAAGGCCCAGCATCCCCTGGAAGGGAATGCCGGGCACAGGAACGTGCGCACCAATGCGGTACACGACGAGCATAGCTATGGTAAAAAGAATCTTTTCGCGCAATTCTTTGATGCGGAAAGCATTCTTAAGACCATTTAGCACGGCAGCTCGACCTTTCCGCCGGCGGCCTCGATCTTGGCCTGTGCAGAGGCGCTGACCTTGTCGACCTTGACCGTGAACTTCTTGGTGAGCTCACCATTGCCGAGCACCTTGACGGGCTCGAACTCGCTCTTGGTGATGCGAGCGGCCTTAAGAGCGGCACCGTCGATCACAGCGCCGTCCTCGAACTTACGCTCGAGACGCTCAACGTTAACAGCGGTGTACTCGATACGACGGGGGTTACGGAAGCCCGGAAGCTTGGGCAGGCGCATAGCCAGCGGAGTCTGGCCACCCTCGAAGCCGGCACCCTTGGTGCCGCCAGAGCGGGAACCCTGGCCCTTCTGACCGCGGCCAGAAGTGGTGCCGTGACCCGAAGAATTGCCACGGCCGACGCGCTTGCGGTTCTTGGTGGAACCGGGCGCGGGAGTAAGATCGTGAAGCTGCATTTGCTACTCCTCTACAATCTCGACAAGGTGCTTGACCTTGAAGATCATGCCGCGGACGGACTCGTTGTCAGCAATCTCGCGAACCTCGCGGATCCTGTGGAGACCGAGGGCACGGACAGTACGGACCTGGTCCTGCTTGCAACCGTTGGTGCTGCGGACCTGCTTGATCTTGATGGTGTCAGCCATGCTTAGTTCTCCTTACCGACGAACATCTCGGAGACCGTCAGGCCACGGCGAGCCGCGACGTCCTCAGGGCTGGAGAGCTCCTTGAGGCCCTCGACGGCAGCCTTGATGATGTTGAGGCCGTTGTCGGTACCGAGGGACTTGGACAGGACGTTCTTGATGCCAGCAAGCTCAAAGAGGGGACGCACAGCGCCGCCGGCGATAACGCCGGTACCCTCGACAGCGGGCTTGATGATGATGCGGCCGGCACCAAAGTGGCCGAGAACCTCGTGCGGGATGGTGCCCTGCTCGGTCACCGGCACGTGGAACATGTTCTTCTTGGCATCGAGAGATGCCTTGGAGATGGCCATGGGCACCTCAGCGGACTTGCCCATGCCAACGCCGACGTTGCCCTTGCCGTCGCCAACGACGACGAGAGCGACGAGGCTCATGCGACGACCACCCTTGACGGTCTTCGACACGCGGTTGATGTAAACGACGCGCTCCTCGAACTCGGAGGCCTCGCGCTGCTGCTTCTGATTACGAGCCATGTGCTACATACCTCCTAGAACTCGAGACCGGCGGCACGAGCACCGTCGGCGAGGGCCTTGACGCGGCCATGGTAGATACGGCCACCGCGATCGAAGGCGACCTTGGTGATGCCGGCCTCGATGGCGCGCTTGCCAACGAGCTGACCGACCTTCTCCGCAGCCTCCTTGTTCGAGGTGTGGGTGCCCTTGAACTCGGCCTCGAGGGTCGAGGCAGAGACGAGCGTCAGGCTGGAGCCCTTGCTGTCGTCGATGATCTGGGCATAGATGTTGGCGTTAGTACGGGTCACGCGAAGACGCGGACGCTCGGAGGTACCCGAGACCTTGCCGCGAACACGACGCTGACGACGCTTGAGGCCTTCCAGCTTCGCCTTATGCTTGTTCATACGTAAACTCCTAAAAAGGTTGATCTTGCCAGCACCTGACGGGGTGCTGGTCTTATGCGAGTGAGTCGGTTACGACTACTTGGCGGCCTTACCCAGCTTGCGGCGGATGTGCTCGCCAACGTAGTGGATACCCTTGCCCTTGTAAGGCTCGGGAGGACGATGGCCGCGGATCTCAGCGGCGATCTGACCGACCTGCTGCTTGTTGATACCCTTGACGTTCACGTGGGTGTTGTCGGGAACCTCGAAGGTGATGCCCTCGGGAGCCTCGACGATCACGGGGTGCGAGAAGCCCAGGGAGAACTCGAGGTTCTTGCCCTTCTGCTGCACGCGGTAACCGACGCCGGCGAGCTCGAGCTTCTTCTCGAAGCCCTCGGAAACGCCAACAACCATGTTGTGGATGAGGGCGCGGGTGAGGCCGTGGCGGGCACGGGTCTCACGCTCGTCGTCGGGACGGGAAACGGTGAGAACATTGTCCTCGACGTTGATAGCGAGCTTCTCAAAGACATCGAGCTCGAGCTGGCCCTTGGGGCCCTTGACGACAACGTTGTTGCCGTTGACTGCCACTTCGACTCCGGCGGGAATCTGGACAGGCTTATTACCGATACGAGACACGGTGATCTCCTTTCCTTCTACCTACCGAGCGAATTACCAGACGTAAGCGATGATCTCGCCGCCGACGTTGTGCTTGCGAGCATCGCGGTCGGTCATGACGCCATGGCTGGTGGAAATAATGGCGGTACCAAGGCCACCGCGGACGCGGGGCATGTCGGCAACGCCGGTGTACTTACGCAGGCCCGGCTTGGAAATGCGGCGGATGCCGTTGATGACCTTAGCCTTCTTGGGACCATACTTAAGCGTGATGTGCAGAGTCTTCTGGGGAACGGTGTCCTCGACATCGTAGCCCTCGATGTAGCCCTCCTCGTGCAGAACACGAGCGATCTCGACGAGCTTCTTGCTGCTCGGCATGGAGACCGTGGCCTTGTTCACAGAGTTAGCGTTACGGATGCGCGTAAGCATATCTGCGATCGGGTCTGTAAGGTTCATACAGATTCTCCTTCGTTCTTGATGAACACGTGCTCTTGGTTCTTCACCGCCCTTAACGGCAAAGCCTTTTTAGCGCGTTTTCCCTGTTCCAAACGGATGCTTGAAACGCTGGTAGTGACTTACCAGCTGGCCTTCTTAACGCCGGGAAGCTCGCCCTTGAGTGCAAGCTCACGGAAGCAGACACGGCACAGGCCGAACTTGCGGTACACAGAGTGCGGACGGCCGCAGCGCTGGCAGCGCGTGTACTCACGAGTAGAGAACTTCTGCTTGCGATTGCACTTGACGATCATCGATGTCTTAGCCACTTATATCCTCCTCACATAGAGTATTGTTCGCCCCAAGCGCCGCCCCCTTGTGGGAACGGCGCTTATAGGGCAGGTGAACCTATTTCTTGAACGGGAAACCGAAGGCGTCCAGAAGGGCCTTGGCCTCCTCATCGGTGTTGGCGGTGGTCACGAAAGTGATGTCCATACCACGCTGGTGATCGACGGAGTCGAAGTCGATCTCGGGGAAGATGAGCTGCTCGGTGACGCCCATGGAGAAGTTACCACGGCCGTCGAAGCTCTTGGCGGAGATGCCGCGGAAGTCGCGGATACGGGGGATCGCGACGGAGGTCAGACGATCGAAGAACTCCCACATACGGTCGCCACGCAGGGTAACCTTGCAGCCGATCGGCATACCAGCGCGCAGGCGGAAGGTAGCGATGGACTTGCGGGCACGGGTGATCATCGGCTGCTGGCCGGTGATGGCGCGCAGGTCGCGCACGGCACCGTCGATGGCCTTGGAATCGGTAGCGGCCTCGCCGACACCCATGTTCACGACGATCTTCTCAAACTTGGGGATCATCATGACGTTCTCGTACTGGAACTTGTCCTGAAGCTGCTGCTTGACCTCGTTGTTGTACTTGGTCTTCAGACGCGGCACATACTTCTCTTCTGCCATTGTTCACTCCTTCTTGGGGTTTTAAGCACGGGGCGTGGCCACGATGGGTTGTCCTCGTGCCTCCTGGCTGCATCCGCGCCGCTCATGGCATTTCGCGGTTTGGACTCGACGCAGCAGGAGCCGACAAAACAATCGGTACTATACGCGCATTGGGTGCGTATTTCCAGAAAAACCTCTTCTGCCTGCACAACTCCACAACTCCCCCGCACATAGTGATCCCCAAAAAGCAGTTGCGGTGAAATAGGGACTGTTGGGCGGCCTAACAGGCTTAAACAATCCGTATTTCACCGCAACTTATTGGTGGGGATGCGATTAGCGCTTGCGGGGGACGAGCTTGGTGCGGCGCAGGTGGATCATCTCGGCGGCTATGGAGATGGCGATCTCCTCGGGGTCCTCGGCCTCGATGGCAACGCCGATCGGCAGGTGCAGCTCGTCGATCTGGTCCTGCGTAAAGCCCTCCTGCTCCAGGCGGGCGCGCACAAAGGCCGTCTTGCGACGCGAGCCCAAGCAGCCCAGATAGGCGGGTTTGGCACGCATGGCCTGAATCACCACGTCGATATCGGACTTGTGACCCGCCGTGGCGACGACCACCAGGTCGCGCGGGCCGATGGGGCACTGCTTGCTCAGGCTCTTGTAGTCGACCAGACGACGGTCGTAGACACCGGGCACCCAATCGGGGGTCAGCGTGCCGGGGCGGTCGTCGCACGCCACGACGGCAAAGCCCGCCGCCGTAAGCACCCGCGCCGTCGCGGCGCCCACGTGGCCGCAGCCAAAGATATAGGTCAGGCCCTCGGGGCAGAGCGTCTCGATGTGCGCCGCGGGAATCTCAGAGGCCGCGTTGGTGTAGGCAACCTTACTCCCCTCCTCCACCAGCGAAAGCTCGGGGCAGCCGGCAATGGTATGGCGCGATGCCTCGCCATGGTACTCGGCCACATCGCCCTCGAGCGCGCTCGCGATAAACGGTTCAAAGTCGATGACGAAGTCGCCGATGCGCCGATAGGCCAAGACGTCGGCAACCGACTGGAGCAACGGTACCTTGGTCGCGTCCAGGTGCAGATAGCACAGGCAGATGGCTCCGCCGCAGATCATGCCGGTATCGGAGTTCTCGCCGCCCATGGTGTAGCGGACCAGACGCGACTGTCCCGCGCTCAGGAGTTCGCGCGCCTCATCCAGCGCAAAGAGCTCAATCTTGCCGCCGCCGATAGTGCCCGCCTGGCCACCGTCGGCAAAGACAGTCATCCATGCGCCCACGCCGCGCGGCGACGACCCCGCCGTGCCGGCCACGACCACGAGCTCGCACGTCTCGCCAGCACGCAGGGCGGCAAGCGCAGCATTCACCACATCGAGCTTTTCCATTGCAATTTCCTATCCCTGGAATACACCGATGAGCATGGCGAGTGCCTCGAGCACACCGCCGCCGACCGACGTCGCCTTGTCCGAAATGTAGTTGATATAGCTGGCATCGCCGCGCGGATCGACATCGGCGCATTTAAAGCCCTCAGTCACCTGCACGCCGTTCGCCAAAAGCCCGCGCAGACAGCCATCGATCTGCGTGCACATGGGCGAATCGCCCGCGTAGCCAATCACGTCTCCGGCGCTCACGATGTCGCCGATCGCGCGGTCGGACCGAAACACGCCGGCGGCGGGGCTGTGGATAACGCGCTCTCTTCCATAGCCAGCGATAATGCCCGGCACGCCCGTGTTGGGTTGGGGCGAACCCTGGGTAATGACACGGCCCAGGAAATGCCCGCGCATGGTTTCGACCACGGCGTCGCAGTCAACCGGCGCGGTAAAGCCCGGCCCCACGGCGATGACGGCAGGCGCCATGTCGCGCGTGGTACCCAGGTTGCGCTTAGCCAGAATCGCGTCGACCACGGCAGCGGGTTTCAGCTCGCCGAGCATCTTGGCCTGGGGGTCCACCACAACGGCGACGTCTCCAGCCTCGGTAATTGCAAGCGCCTCTGCCGGCGTCTGTGCCAAGCGAGCGCGAATGCCCTCGACCTCGACCTCGCCCAAGCGAATAGCCTCGCAAAAACTGATTGTGCGGCGGATGCACGTGGGAACCGCGATATCGGCCATAACGACCGACACGCCGGCGCGCACCAAGCGAGCGGCGACGCCCGTGGCGATATCGCCGGCGCCGCGAACATAAACGAGCATTCCCGGGACACCTCCCTGTGCTACGGTTTGAGCAGAGCAAATGCGGTTCGACCGCTACTCTGATGATTATTTATTATCACAGTATTATACGGCGGTGAACAGATGGAAACGACGAGCGGAAACCTTGCCTCCGCGCTCAAGATCGAGCCGGGCATTACCGCAATTATCGGCAGTGGAGGCAAGTCGACCTTGCTGAAGACGCTCGGCCTTGAGCTTATGCGCGCTGGCGGCAGGGTGCTTCTCTGTACCGCCACGCGCATGTTCCCCGTCGCCGGCGTGCCGTGGGACGGGTCGAGCCGTCGCCTGGACGCCGCGCCTTGGAAGCCGGGGGGCCTGCATGTTCCCGGCTGCACCTGCGAGGCATGCGCTGGCATGAGCCACGGAAGCATCTGCCAGGCGGGCGTTTTGGACCCGGAGACAGGCAAGCTCTCTGCCCCCGCCGAGCCGCTCAACGAGCTGGCACAGCGCTTTGACTACGTCCTGGCCGAGGCAGATGGCAGCAAGCGACTCCCGCTCAAGGCGCACGCCGCCTGGGAGCCGGTAATTCCCTCTGGCACGGCCAACATCGTCTGGATCGTCGGCGCCTCGGGGCTGGGCAAGCCCGTCGCCGAGGTTGTCCACCGCCCCGAGCTCTTCTGCGAGCGCTGCGGCTGCGAGCCCACCGACATCGCCACACCCGAGCGCGTCGCCCAGGTGCTCAATGCCGAGATGCAGGCGCTGGGACTCAGCACCGCACGCGTCATGCTCAACCAAGTCGACACGCTCAGCGACCCCACGATGGCCGACCGCTTCGAGGCAGCCCTCGGCCGCCCCATCGTCACCAGCAGCCTCCAGAGTAGCTAAAAGAGCCCCGTCCCAAATTAGCTACCCCGGCACTCCCCCCGTTAGCGGGACACGTAGCGGCCGGGTTGGGCTCCGGTGGGCTCGCCGTTGCGCGCCACCAGCACGCCGTTCACAAACACAGCCTTGGCGCGACCATGCGCCTTAAAGCCCTCGAGCGGCGTGTAGTCCACGGCCTGATGCTGCGTCGCCGCGCTAATGGTCCAGCGCGCCTTTGGATCCCACACGCACACGTCGGCATCGGCACCCTCGGCAAGACAGCCCTTGCGCGGATACATGCCAAAGACGCGCGCCGGGTTCTCACTCATCAAGCGGCACAAATCCTCGGGGCCCAGCTGTCCCTCAAAGCTCGTAGCGATCGCGACGGGGCGATGCTCCACACCGGGCCCGCCGTTGGGAATCGCGCGGAAATCGTCGCGCCCGCGGTCCTTTTGCCCGTGCAGGTTAAAGCTGCAGTGGTCGGTTGCAATCGTATCGATCTCGCCGGCCACAAGCGCCTCGCGCAACGCGGCACGGTCACCGGCATGGCGCAGCGGCGGGCTCATCACGTACTTGGCGCCCGCAAAGCCGTCCTCGCCCTGCTCCAGATAGCAGGTGTCGTCGAGTATCAGATACTGAGGGCATGTCTCGACATAGATGTTCTTCTGCCCGCGCGCTTTGGCAGCGCGAATGGCCTCGAGCCCCAGCTTGGTCGAAAGGTGCACCACGTTGACCGGGGCGTCGCCGGCCAAGTGCGCCAGATACAGCAGGCGGCTCACGGCCTCACCCTCGCACGCGTCCGGACGGCTGAGCGCATGCCCCTCGGGCCCATGAATCCCCTGCTCGTACACGCGCTTCTGCAGCTCATTCACCAGCGTACCGTTCTCGCAATGCACGCACAGTATGCCGCCAATACGCTTGAGCTCCTCGAGCACCTCGAGCGTCTCGGCATCGTCCAGGCGCAAATGATCGTAGGCAAAGTAGGTCTTAAACGACGATACGCCCGCCTCGCGCATAGCCGAAAGATCGGCGCGGTTGCGCTCATTCCACTCGGCGAGTGCCATATGAAAGGCGTAGTTGGCCGTGCAGGTTCCGTCGGCACGGCGATGCCACTCGGCAAGGGCGTCGGGCATGGTCACGCCGCGATCGGCCGTCGCGTAGTCCACGATGGTCGTCGTACCGCCGCAGGCAGCCGCACGCGTGCCGGTTTCAAAGCTATCGGCTGTCCAATCCATGCCAGTCCAGCACTGCATGTGCGTGTGGCCGTCGATAAAGCCGGGGAACACCCAACAGCCCACGGCATCCTCGACGGTATCGCCCTCGGCCGGCTCAATCGCCGCGGCAATCCGCACAATCTTGTCGCCCTCCATGGCAAGATCGGCGCGGCGAAGCCCCTGGGGCGTCACGAGCGCGCCGTTTTTGATGATGATCATGTTGCTCCTTATTGATTAATACAGTTGGCCACGCGATCAAAATACGAGCAGGCGGCAATATGCTCCGTTATGCGTCGCTGTCCCTTGACGGTATCGACGTCCCACAGCTCGTAGGCACGCGCCTCGACCAGCACCACGTCGGTGCGACCTTTGAGAATCGAGCCCCCGCCGTCCTTGCCCTCAAGACACATAAGTGCATCGAACAGTTCCGCCGGAAAGAGCACCGGGCTCGAAGGCTCACCGTTACACGCAAGACGCACCGGATGTTTGCGGCCACGCTCGTCAAATGCACGAACCATAGCCTCAAAAGAATCCGAACTCACGAGCGGCTGGTCGCCCGGTAAAAAGAGGCAACCTTTCCAGTTGCGTTCGACTCCCCACGAAAGGCCCGCACGGACGCTTTCGCTGCGCAGCTCGCCATCGTGCAGCACGCACGGGCAATGCTTGTCCTCGCAAATCTGGGCGACCTCGGGCCAACGCGTCGAAACCACAACGTCAAAGCCCCGGGGAACCGAATCGATGGTCCGGGCAATCAGCGGCTCGCCATAGATATCGGCGAGCATCTTGTTGGAGCCAAACCGCTTGCCCTCGCCCGAAGCCATAATGACGCATCCAAGTTTCATGGTGATACCTCCCCTGAAACCATCGTACCCATAACTCGCGCCGCGGGCATCCACATCGAAAGCGCTTATCCCGCACGCCCGCGATGCAAAATAGGGGCACCCCGCCAGTTGGCAGAGCGCCCCCTTTACATGGCTTACCTCAGCCCGGCTTTAGGCCTGGAGCCAACGGGCGGTGTTGCGCTCGTCGAGGGCCTTGAGGGTAGCGGCGGGATCGGCAACCTTCTGCAGGAACATCATGGCAGCGATGGCGTACGGCTTGTAGCTGGCCTCCTTGTACATGCCCACGCGGTGCATGTCGAAGACGTCGGCGTTAACCTCGCCGTGTTCGCAGGAGACACCGGAGATGTCGGCGGGCAGCGGGTGCATAAAGATGGTGTCCTGGCCGTTGGCAGTCTTCTCCATGAGCTCGGTCGTGGAGCACCAGTCCTGATGGGTGGCGTTCTGGGCGAGCAGCTCCTTCTCGAGCGCTGCGATGCCGGCGTCGTCGCCCTCGGCGTACAGGTTGGTACGCTTCTCCATGGCGGCAAACGGAGCCCAGCTCTTGGGGATCACGATGTCGGCGCCCTCGAAGGCCTCGGCCATGGTGTTGACCTGCTTAAAGGTGGTGCCGGACTCGGCGGCATAGCCCTTGGCGCGCTCGACGACCTCGGGCATGAGGTCGTAGCCCTCGGGGTGGGCCAGGGTGACATCCATGCCAAAGCGGGGCAGCAGGCTGATCAGCGACTGCGGGCAGGACAGCGGCTTGCCGTAAGAGGGCGAATAAGCCCAGGTGACGGCAACCTTCTTGCCCTTGAGGTTCTCAAGGCCGCCAAACTCGTTGATGAGGTAGAGCATGTCGGCAGAGGACTGCGTGGGGTGGTCGGAATCGGACTGCAGGGAGATGAGCGTGGGACGGTGATCCAGAACGCCGTCCTCGTAAGCCTGCTGCACGGACTCGGAGACCTCGGCCATGTAGGCGTCGCCCTTGCCGATGTACATGTCGTCGCGGATGCCGATGACGTCGGCCATGAAGGAGATCATGGTAGCGGTCTCGCGGACGGTCTCGCCGTGAGCGATCTGGGACTTCTTCTCGTCCAGGTCCTGCAGCTCAAGGCCGAGCAGGTTGGCGGCCTTAGAGAAGGAGAAACGCGTACGGGTGGAGTTGTCGCGGAACAGGGAGACGGCCAGACCCGAGTCGAAGATCTTGGACGAGACGTTGTTCTCGCGCAGCTCGCGCAGGGCGTCGGCGATGATGTAGAGAGCCTTGAGCTCATCGGTGGTCTTGTCCCAGGTGTGCAGGAAGTCGCTGCCGTACATACCCTTAAAATCGAGGCCGTTCAGCTGCTCGACGAGCTCGGTAAACTTAGCGTCCATGGAAATGTCCTTTCTAAAGATGAAACGATCGCAGTGAGTAGATGTGCTCCGGCATGCGCGTGTGGCTAGAACATGCAGAGCACCATGACGAGGACCCGCCACCGTTGAGGAAGCATGGGAGATAACGACCGCGGGCCCCAAGTCAACAGGAGGCGCCGGGGGCATAAACTGTCCCCGGCTCAACAAAATCGAGGAATGGGACTAGTCGATCTTGTTGTTGGTCAGACCGGCGCGGAACACGGTGGCGTCGCCATCGGCCTGGCTCGGATCGTAGAGGTTCAGGGCAGCCACATACATGGCGGCAGCGGTGACCAGGTCGTCCTTGTAGGTGACCTCGTTGGGAGCATGAGCCTGAGACTCGGCACCCGGGCCAAAGCCCACGCAGGGGATGCCGTAGCGGCCCTGGATGGAAACGCAGTTCGTGGAGAAGGTCCACTTGTCGCACAGCGGGCGACCGGTGCGCTTGTCCATGCTGGGCTCGCAGCCGATGCGCTCGTCACCGAACATGGCCTTGTGGGCGTCGACGAGGGCCTTGACGTGCGGAGCGGTCTCCTTGTTGATCCACGTGGGGAAGTAAGCCTCGGTCTCGTAGACCTCGCCGGTCCAGGACGGACGGTCGTACATGTACATGGAGACCTTCACGTCGTCGCCGTACTTCTTGGCGGCCGGCAGGTTGCGGATCTCGTCCAGGCAGGACTCCCAGGTCTCACCGGCGGTCATACGACGGTCGATGGAGATGGCGCAGGAGTCAGCGACAGCGCAACGGCTGGGGCTGGTGTAGAAGATCTGGCTGACGGTGCAGGTGCCGCGGCCCAGGAAGCGGGCATCCTCGAAGTGCTCGGGGTTGTACTTGGGGTCGAGCATCTTGACGAGACCCTTGATGTCGGTCGACTCGTCGCAGCCGTTGTTGTTGAGGGCGCGGACGTCGGCGATGATGTCGGCCATCTTGTAAATGGCGTTGTCGCCGCGGTCGGGAGCGGAGCCGTGGCAGGAGGTGCCGTGAACGTCGACGCGGATCTCCATGCGGCCGCGGTGACCGCGGTAGATGCCGCCGTCGGTGGGCTCGGTGGAAATGACGAACTCGGGCTTAATGCCGTCCTTGTTGTAGATGTACTGCCAGCACATGCCGTCGCAGTCCTCTTCCTGGACGGTGCCGACGACCATGATCTTGTAGCCCTCGGGGATGAGGCCCATGTCCTTCATCATCTTGGCAGCGTAGGTAGCAGAAGCCATGCCGCCCTCCTGGTCGGAGCCGCCGCGGCCGTAGATGATCTCGTCGGTCTCGTAGCCCTCATAGGGATCGGCGTCCCAGTTCTCGATGTTGCCGATGCCGACGGTGTCGATATGGGAGTCGATGGCGATGATCTTGTCGCCCTCGCCCATAAAGCCCATGACGTTGCCCAGGCCGTCGACCTTGACCTCGTCATAGCCAAGGTTCTCCATCTCGGCCTTGATGCAGGCGACAACCTCGCCCTCCTCGCAGGACTCAGAGGGATGGGAGATCATAGCGCGCAGGAAGCGAGTCATATCAGCACGGTGAGACTCAGCAGCGGCCTTGATAGCGTCGAAATCGAGTTCTTTAGCCATTGTTCATAACCTTTCAAACGAAGGAATCTACCTGTGAGGTGGCGGAGCGATACCTATTTACTCCGCCCCAACGATTAGCAAGTGGGATATTCGCCTTCCCAAACAATACGGCGATACTGGTCGGGATCCGTATCGCCCTCGGTGGAGAAGCAGAGCACGGAGCTCGTCTTGTCCAGGCCGATGAGTTCCTTGAGCTCGGCGTACTCGGGATCGAGCATGAGGGTCTCGACCAGGCCGGTGGTCACAGCGCCGGACTCACCGGAGATGACGCGCGGGTCGCCCTTCTCGGGAGCGCCCAGGGTGCGCATGCCGCGAGCGGTGACCCAGTCGGGGCAGGACACGAAGGCGGTGGCGTGGTTGCGCAGGATATCCCAGCCCAAGATGTTGGGCTCGCCGCAGCACAGGCCGGCCATGATGGAAGGCATGTCGCCGTCCACGATACGCGGATCGCCATCGCCGGCGGCAGCGCCCTTGTACAGGCAGGCGGCAGGCGCGCACTCGACCACAACAAAGGTCGGCGGGTTATCGGGATACAGGTTGGTGAAGTAGCCCACCACGGCGCCGGCGAGCGAACCCACGCCAGCCTGGACAAACACGTGCGTCGGGCGGTTGATGGCCATCTCGCGCAGCTGCTCGGCAGCCTCGGAGGCCATGGTGCCGTAACCCTCCATGATCCAGGACGGGATCTTCTCGTAGCCCTCCCAGGCGGTGTCCTGAACGATGACACCGCGCTCGCAGGCATCGGCCTCGGCGGCGGCCATGCGCACGCACTCGTCGTAGTTGACCTCTTCGATGGTCACCGTGGCGCCCTCGGCGGCGATGTTATCGAAGCGGGGCTTGGTGGAACCCTTGGGCATGTGCACGACAGCCTTCTGGCCCAGCTTGTTGGCAGCCCATGCCACGCCGCGGCCATGGTTGCCGTCGGTGGCGGTAAAGAAGGTAGCCTGGCCAAAGTCCTTGGCAAGCTGATCGGAAGTCAGGTAATCGAAGGTGCACTCGGCAACGTCCTTGCCGGTCTCGTCGGCAATGTAGTTGGCCATGGCAAACGAGCCGCCCAGGACCTTAAAGGCGTTGAGGCCAAAGCGATAGCTCTCGTCCTTAACGCACAGGTTGGACAGGCCCAGGCGCGCAGCCTGACCGTCCAGACGGGCAAGCGGAGTGACGGTATATTGAGGGAACGACTGGTGGAAGGCGCGGGCCTTCTTCACGTGGTCGAGACTCATGATTCCCAAGTGCTTGTCATCGCTCTTGGGCATCGTGTTGCCCGCCCACTGGATCTTATCGGCCATACGGTGAACTCCTTAAGTTCTCTCTTGCCGGCCCCCGCATACGCGTTTCAGCGCGATCCCATTCACACGGCTGAACTTTTATGTGGATGCCAAACAAAAAGTTTGTTAGTAATGTTCTACCACACTTTTTGATTGGCATACCTAACGAATTGTTTGTTGCCGTAATCGGTACTTTTTCGCCGCCGAACGGTCACACAACGCAGCGACGCTTTCGTTATTTGCGGTCAAGTGTGGTTTATGGCAAAGTGTGCCCAAACTAATTTTTAGGAAGGCACCCATGACCCCCGCACAGATTGAGTTTTACAAGCGCCTAGCACACGGCCTGGCGCTCCAATTTGGCCCCAACTGCGAAGTCGTCGTCCACGACCTAGAGACCGAGGACGTGGACCACTCCATCGTAGTGATCGAAAACGGCCACGTCAGCGGGCGCAAACTGGGTGACGGCCCCAGCCATATCGTGTTTGAGTCCATGCACGAGGGCACCACCGACGTGCACGACCGCGAGCCATACCTCACCAAAACCACCGATGGCAAGCTGCTCAAGTCCTCTACCATCTTTATCCGCAACGACGAGGGCAAGCCCGTCGGCATTTTGGGCATCAACTTTGACATTACGCTCATGAAGGCTTTTGAGCGTTCGCTCGACGCCTTTACCGGCACCGGCGGCACGGGCTATACCGAGCCCGAGCCCATTACCAAGAACATCGGCGACCTGCTCGAGGACCTGCTGCACGAGTGCGAGCAGTTTGTGGGCAAGCCCGCGGCACTCATGACCAAAGACGAGCGTATTCGTGCCATTGGCTACCTCGACCGTCGCGGCGCCTTCCTCATTTCCAAGTCGAGCGAGCGCGCCTGCGAGTTCTTTGGCATCTCAAAGTACAGCTTCTATAGCTACCTCAATGAGGCCAAGGCGGCAGCCGGCGACAAGTAGGCACTCGCCTGGATTGCCCCTCCCCTTTTGGGTGCGAGTTCTGGAAAGCACGAATCCAAGACCGGGCCGCTTGGGAAGTTCCATATAATCGATGTCATTAGTATTTCGAAAGGATGGAACAGAATGGCGTTGAGCAAGGCATCATGCACCGGTCGCGGATTGATTCCGGCAATTGGTGGACATGTGCACCGCATGTTCGATGAGGGTGAAGACGACCTGTTTTCGCTAAGCCTTGACGACGTGATGGATGATCGCCCGTGGACCGCCGACGAACTCATGGGCGGCGGGGCTCGCCCGTCAAACCCCAATCCCGCACTTGCGCCTAAGCCCGCATCTGCGCCGACTCCTGCGCAGTCGCCCGTTTCGACGCCCGCGCCTACGCCCGCACCCACTTCGGCGCCCACGCCCGTTCCCCGCCCCGCAAGCGACCCGTCCGAGACGGCGGCATTTCTCGCTGCAGCGACGCAGGGCAAATCGGCCGACAGCACCGTTATGTACAACGCCCAGCAGTTACCTGTTCCTGCGGCACGCAAGCTTCCGGTCACAAGGCTCGATGAGCCCGTTGCCCATCAGGTTGCCCACGATTCCTGGGCTGCAGCCGATCTGGATGAGACCTCTACCGGCATGCCGGCGCTCGATGTTCCAGTTAACCCGCTTTTTGCCGCCAACACGGGCGCCGCGGACTATGAGGGCGGTGCGGCATATTCCGATTATTCCGATGACTATGCTGGCAACGGTCGCATCGAGACAGAGGATTATGGCACCGCATCGAGCGATTATCTCAACGATCCGTACGCTGCCACGCCTGCACCGGAATATGACCCGGAGGCCGCGTCCGCACCGGCGTATACCAAAAGCACGGGCGAAGAGCGCTTCGCCGATTATTACGCCAAGGAAAAGGCGCTGCGTTTCTCGGAATTTCCGCAGGCAGTCAAGGTTGCCTTTATCGCCATTGTCATTGCCCTGCTCGGCGTCATTGCGTTTGAGGGATTCCAGCTGTTCCGCGGCCCCACCCAAGCGGAGTCGGAGACCCAGCAAAAAGAGGACGATAACCAGTACCTGGACATCAACACCCTCAAGGGCGACCCCAACGACGAGGACGACGAGTAGCGAGGGTTAAGGGAGGGCCGGAAGAGCCGGCGGCACATTACGGCTCCAAAAGCCCTGTCATAAAGATGGGTAGATACAGCACGTCACCATCGCGGTGAAGATTACATTCCGCAAGTACCAGGGCGCGATCGATTCCGTAGCCCTTCGTTGCCAGTGCGTTATCGAGCGCCGCGTGGGACTTAAAGCTCTTGCCCGATTTGACCTCGATAGCAAGCACTTCCCCATCGAGCGTCTCCTCAACAAAATCGAGCTCGCCGACCTTTTTAGACGTAAAGTAGCGCAATCTGAATCCGTGGGCCTTGAGCTCTTGCGCGACAAAGCCCTCGAATGCCGCCCCCATATTCATGCCAAAGGGGCCTTCTGCCTCTCCATCAAAAACTCCTTGGGCAACCTTCTTGGAATATGAGGACATGAGCATTCCGGTGTCCAAGTAAAACAGCTTAAACAGATTTCGCTGCTCCCCCATTAAAAGAGGCGCTACCGGAGCTGTCACGTTATACACGGGAAGCGCAACACCCGCCTCCGAAAGCCAAAGAAAATGGTCTGTCACCTGCGAAAAACGCTTAACACCGCTAATCGACGACAGCTTGAATCGCTTGTTTTTTGAACCGGCCTCGCTGGGAATCAAATCATAGATATCGCGAATAACCAAGCGTAGCTCGGGCGGAGCGTACTTTGCGATGTCATCGCGATACAGGGCGTGAAGATCGCGGTGGATGTTTCGAACCTCGTCGACATTGCGCGTCGCCAAGAAGGAATTGACCGCGTCGGGCATGCCTCCCACCACCACATACTGATGGAACAGATTGAGCAAGCGGTCATACAGGTAGCCGGGGAGCTCCTCCTCATCCTTTAGACAGCCCCTGAGCATGTCAAACACGCTGGCACCAACGCCATTTGCCCAGCAAAACTCTTCAAAGTCGAGCGGGTACATCTGGACCTGCTCGACATACCCCACCGGCAGGGAATCGATGCCCTCGAGCTCAACGCCAAGGAGCGATCCGGTAAGGATGTATCGAAAGTCGCCGCGCTGGACCAGGTATTTGATAAACGTCACCACGTTGGGGCATCGCTGCACCTCGTCGATAACCACGACGGTCTTGTTCGCAACCATCGGCTGCGTCGCAGCGATAGACATGCGCATAAGCAGGTCATCCGCACTTTTCGCCGCCAAAAACGAATCACGCACGGACGCGTCGGCGATAAGGTCGAACGTCACGACATTTTCGAACGATTCGTTTGCAAAGACGTTGACCAGATATGACTTTCCTACCTGTCGGGCGCCCTTGACCAAAAGAGCCTTGTTAGGCGACGAGGCAAGCCAAGATTCAAACTGTGCTTTCGCTTTTCTCTGCAGCATAAGTGCATCCCTTATTACGTGCTGTTTTAGCACTAGGATACACTTTTCCGCGGTTGTTAGGTGCTCATTTCGACACTTTTTCGAAGTTCTAAAGTGTGCATTACGACACTTTTCCGTACTTTTACACGGGATATTTCGACACTTTTTCGAATTTAAGCCTAACAGCAGCCGGCGAAATCAAGCGCCGCTTGCACGTCATTTCGCAGGCGGCGCTTGATTTCTGTCCGTACACGTTGATAGACTTTCTCTTGCCCGCAAGGAGCGGGCGCGTTTTATCCAGAGTCGGGGTAGAGAGTTGGCTCCACGATCCCGACGCCAACCGGCCAAGAGGCACGGTGGCCCTGCCAACATCGATGAAAGGAGTCCGTATGGACAATTTCTCCGTGCGCAGTGAGCGCAACTTCCACAACCTGGCAACCAAGCCAAAACGAATGCATCTTCTGGACGAGCCGAGCGGCTATGCCTCGGCCATGGTCAAGAGCAGCCTCTCCCACCAGATGCGCTTTACGGTGCAGGTGCTCGAGGAAGAGCTCTGTGCTGCTGGCGGCCCGCACGTACTACAGATTAAGCTGCCCAGAAACGACTCGCGTGAGCCGTCCAGCTGGAAACTCTTCGCCGACGGCGTGTGCGTTGCGGACGGATCCGGCACCTTTGTTATGGATGCTATCGACCAGGGCATGATACAAGCCTGTAAGACATGGGGAGATCACGACGTATTTGCCGACATCGCAGAGGCAATCGTTCTAAGCAAAGCTGCATTTGATATCAAGGAGCGCGCTTGTCAGACGCTTTCATAAATCGCATGGACAGTTGGTCGGTTCCACGCCCAGCACCTGATCGAGGGCATGGTCGCCGCCGGGGTAGACCCGATGCTGGAAGATCTTCTCAGCGCTCCCGCGTAGATTAATCGAGCGCTCTATCGACAAAGATGCATCTACCATAACGGCATGGGGCGTGCTCGCCTTGTACCGACCCCAACCAATCCCGTCGGCGCGACTGCAGTCTCAAACAACCACCGGCACCATCCATCCGCACACGAGAGGCGATGGGCACAGGCGAACCCCTCAACCTCGCTATTCGTAAACTTCATCAGTGTTTCCACATCCCCATCAAAAGAATCCGAAAGACATCCCCCGCTAAGAAAACGCTTCTGAACATCTCGCTTTGCAGGCAAAGCCGCACCGGAGTGATGCAGAGGCCTGCGCAGGGTTTCACGGGTCCCCTTGACGCTGCCTAGCGGAAGTGCCACCCGGCATCCCTTCCATAACGCACGGGTAAACAAAGGGAAATAGCGCCACCCACCGCGCAAGGAAGGACGCCACCATGGATCTCACGAAAACGGCTAGAGAAATTACCCGCCTCATGCTCCCCTACCTGACCACGCAGCAGAACCGCCAGCTCAAAAAGGTTTTATCGCACTGCCTTTTCGATGAAAACCAGTTAGCTGAGAACAGCGGCGACAGTGACAACAAATCATTCCTCGATCTTTTTCTGTCCGCGAAACGCCTCGAAGGTTGCTCGGATAGGACTGTCGCCTACTACGAAGCAACCATTAATAAACTGCTTGAATCGTTCGACACGCCAGCCTGCGACCTGGGAACCGAAGAGATTAGGTCCTATCTTTCCGACTATCAGCAAAAAGCCGGCGTCAGTCGCGTCACCGTCGACAATGTCCGAAGAATCATCTCAAGCTTCTACTCATGGCTCGAAGATGAAGACCATATCATCAAGAGTCCGGTTAGACGCATTAAAAGGGTCAAGGCCCCACAACCCATTAAGGAAACGTATAGCGATGAAGTCGTTGAGATTCTTTGTGATAACTGCGGGTCGCCCCGAAACCTTGCCCTGATCGACCTGTTGCGCTCCACGGGCATGCGTGTGGGCGAACTTGTCTCGTTGGACAGGAGCTCTGTCGACACCATCAATCGTGAGTGCATCGTACACGGCAAGGGAAATAAGGACCGCATCGTCTATTTTGACGCAAAGACTAAAGTCCATATCGAGAATTACCTGTCAACCCGAATGGACAGCTCGGAAGCACTCTTCGTGTCGAGCAAGGCGCCACACGAGAGGCTACAAATTGGCGGCGTCGAGGCGCTGCTTAGAAAACTGGGGCGCGAGCTTGATTTAGGAAGGGTCCACCCTCATAAGTTCAGAAGAACGCTTGCCACAAAGGCAATCGACAAAGGAATGCCCATCGAACAAGTCCAGGTGCTCCTTGGCCATAAAAAAATAGACACCACATTAAGGTACGCAATGGTCGACCAGCGCAATGTCAAAGCATCCCACCGCAGGTACCTAACTTAAATTTCGATTTGTCGACCTGGGCGACGAAGTCGGCGAACTCCTGTTGGAGCTCGAGCGGAGGAACCGGAACCGGCAGCCTTGCCAGCTGAGTTTTAGGGATGTTGACCATGGATTTTGCCGATCCGTGGGCCATGCCTTGAATTAAATCGAGGCCACGGTCACTTCTCATGTACGCAAGTAAATACAGCGCGTTGACATCCTTCGGTTTCATACGAAAGACGAGATCGGGAAACATAAGGCCCCTCACTTCGTTTGGAACATAAACGGTTGTGCCAACTAGCTCAGGCGTATTTTTGCGTGCAAACAAG
The DNA here is from genome assembly GCA_036551635.1 of Collinsella sp. Lineage (GTDB taxonomy): Bacteria > Actinomycetota > Coriobacteriia > Coriobacteriales > Coriobacteriaceae > Collinsella. Next base: position 67,941 of record JAXKEA010000052.1, on the reverse strand, counting down.
AGGTCACCCTTTTCGACCTCTTTTATAGACATGAAGTTGTCTTTAGAAATCACTTTGTTTTCGGAGGCGACAAAAGTACCTGAAGATAGCGCGCTCAGCTTAAGGACCCCAAAACCACCAACTCCTCGTGGGCCTTCTCCGCAATTCATACTTTTACCGGTATCAATGGAATCAACGCACTCCGATAGGGGCTTGAAACCCCATTTCTCATCCCCAAACATTTCGACAAATTGTGATTTACAGACGCAGGATGTCTGAATGGGCGGCGATGCTCAGCTCATTTATCTCGGCAAATATGACGGTATAATCACAAGGGCTGTAATTTGTATTTTTGAGCTCATAGGTACCTGAATGACTGAAGAACCGATAAGTAAATCCGAGCTGGGAAACCACTTACTCGGAGCCTGCGATATCCTGCGTGGCCCCATCAACCAGGACGAGTACAAGAGCTACATCACACCGTTGCTCTTCTTCAAGCGCATCTCCGACGTCTACGACGAGGAGACCACCGAAGCTCTAGAGATGTCGGACGGAGACGAAGACTACGCCGCCCTGCCCGAAAACCACAGCTTCGCGGTGCCGGACGGCTGCCATTGGCAGGACGTGCGCAACACCGGCGCAAACGTCGGCAAGGCAATCGTAGACGCCATGGTAGGAATCGAACGAGCCAACCCCGATACCCTCAGCGGCCTCTTCAGTAGCTTCGACGATGCGAGCTGGACAGACAAAGGCAAGCTCTCCGACGAGCGCCTGAAGGACCTCGTCGAGCACTTCTCAGCAAAGAAGTTCGGCAACAGAAACTACAGCGCCGACATGATGGGCGACGCCTACGAATACCTGATCAAGAAGTTCGCCGACATGCAGAAGAAGAACGCCGGCGAGTTCTACACCCCGCGCGAAATCGTCAAGATGATGGTCTCCCTGCTTGAGCCGAAACCTGGCGAGACCGTCTATGACCCCGCCTGCGGCACGGGCGGTATGCTCATCGAAGCCGTGCGGCAGATGGACAACTCCAAGCTAGCTTACGGAAAGCTCTATGGCCAAGAGAAGAACCTCAGCACGTCCGCCATAGCGCGAATGAACCTGTATCTCCACGGCGCGAAGGACTTCCGCATCGCCCAGGGCGACACCCTGCGCGAGCCCGCCTTCCTTGCCGGGAACACCCTCAGGTCGTTCGACTGCGTCCTCGCCAATCCACCCTTCTCCCTTAAGAACTGGGGATCCGCAGAGTTCTCCTCGGACCCATGGGGCCGCAACATCTGGGGTGTCCCCACCGACAAGTCGGCGGACTTCGCATGGGTGCAGCATATGGTCTGCTCCATGGACGAGAAGAGCGGTCGCTGCGCCGTAGTGCTGCCCCAGGGCGCACTGTTCCACGGCGGCAAGGAGGGTGCCATCCGCAAGGAGTTGCTCAAGTCAGACAAGGTCGAGGCAGTGATCTCGCTCGCGAGCGGCGTCTTCTACAGCACCGGCGTCTCCGCCTGCGTGCTGTTCCTCCGGAATGACAAGCCTCCGGCGCATCGGGGCCGCGTCTGCATCATCGACGGTACCGAGATCTTCACCGCCCAGCGCGCGCAGAACATGATCACGGAGGAGAACGCTCAGGAGATGCTCTCCCTCTATCAATCCTACGAACCCGTCGTAGAGAAGTGCGCCATCGCGACGCTCGATGATATAGAGCGCGAGGGTTACGTGCTCTCGGCGAACAATTACGTCGAAAGAAGGCGCGAGGAGATCGAGCCGCCGGCGGAAACCAGGAAACGTTTCTACGACCTCCTTCGCCAGACGAGGAAGTCCGAGGAGAAGCTCCTTGAGCTGCTCTCAAAGGGAGGCTATGTCGATGGAGAGTAGAATCCCCCAGGAAGAGCTGAACAACCATCTATGGAACGCGGCGGTTCTGCTGCGCACCTACATCGATGCCGGCTCGTACAAGCAGTACATATTCCCGCTGCTATTCTTCAAGCGCCTCTCAGATGTTTACGACGAGGAGACCGCCGAGGCATTGGAAGCCTCTGACGGAGATGCGGAGTTCGCCGCCCTTCCCGAGAATCACAGCTTCGCAATCCCGGACGGCGCCCACTGGTGCGATGTCCGCGAGGCCACGGAAAACATCGGTAAGGCCATCGTGGGCGCCTTCCGCGCCATCGAGACGGCCAACGGTTCCAAGCTGCGTGGTATCTTCGGCGACGCCGCCTGGACTAACAAGAAACGACTTCCCGACCGCCTGCTCAAGGACCTCATCGAGCACTTCAGCGCTATAACGCTCTCCATCGCCAATTGCCCCGAGGACGAGCTCGGCCAGGGCTACGAGTACCTCATCAAGAAGTTTGCGGACGATTCTGGACACACCGCTCAAGAGTTCTACACCAATCGCACGGTCGTCCACCTAATGACCGAAATCCTCCAGCCCAGGCCCGGCGAGTCCATCTACGACCCCACCTGCGGCAGCGCCGGCATGCTCATCTCCTCCATTGCCCACCTCAAACAGCACGGAGAGGAATGGCGCAATGTTCACGCCTACGGACAGGAGATCAACCAGCTATCCTCCGCCATCGGACGCATGAACCTATTCCTGCACGGCGTCGAGGACTTCGAAATCGCAAACGACGACACGCTACGGCACCCAGCCTTCCTCGAGGCGGGAAAGCTGCGCACCTTCGATATGGTACTCGCTAACCCTCCCTACTCGATCAAACAATGGGACCGCGAGGCGTTCGCGTCGGACCCCTACGGCCGCAACTTCCTCGGCACCCCGCCGCAGGGACGAGCAGACTACGCCTTCATACAGCACATCCTCAAGAGTATGGACCCACACACAGGCAGGTGCTCCATTCTCCTCCCCCATGGCGTACTCTTCCGCAACGAGGAATCGGAGATGCGCGAAAGGCTCGTGAGAAGCGATCTCGTTGAGGCGGTCATCGGACTCGGCGCAAACCTCTTCTTCAACTCGCCCATGGAGGCCTGCATCCTCATCTGCCGCAGCGAGAAAGCGCCGAATCGAAGCAAGAAAATACTGTTCGTAGATGCCTCTGCCGAGGTAACCCGCAAGAACGCGCAAAGCTACCTTGAGCCTCAACACATCAAGAGAATCGTCGATGCCTACCGATCTGACGAGGACATCGAAGGGTTCTCATCCCACGCATCGTTTAGTGAGCTCGAGGGCAACGCCTTCTCGCTCTCCATCCCTCTGTACGTGAAGCCCTCCAATGATGAAAATGCTGACGACAGAAGCATCGAGGAGACGGTAGAAAGCTGGAGAGCCGCCTCCACAGAGGCCGCGTCCCTGCTCGATATTATTGCTGCGAAATTGCATGAAAACGATGGTGAGTAACATGACCCACGTTTGCCTGGGCGATGTGGCCCGCGAAATCAAACAGAAGGTCCCTGTAGACCAAGAACTGCCGACGGTCGGCCTTGAGCATCTGGACCCCGGCGAAGTCGAACTCGCCCATTGGGACGAAGGTGTCGAGACCACCTTCACTAAGGCTTTCTCAAAGGGGCAGGTGCTGTTCGGGCGTCGCAGGGCCTACCTGCGCAAAGCGGCCGTCGCCCCATTCGACGGAATCTGCTCTGGAGACATCACCGTCATCGCCCCCAAGGACAACCTCTCTCCGAGGCTGCTCCCGTTCATCATCCAGAACGACGCCCTATTCGAGCACGCCGTCACCAATTCGGCAGGCTCCCTCTCGCCAAGAGTCAAGTGGCAGAGCCTTTCGCAATTTGAATTCGAGCTTCCCAGCATCGCTAAGCAAGAAGATCTTGCCGACATACTCTGGACCGCACAAGAAACGAGGTCTCACTACAGGCAGCTGCTTACAGCCTGCGATGACGTCGTCAAATCACAATTTAGCGGCCGGAGGTGCGCAGCGTGACAAGGTATAGGTTCGACCAAATAGCAGAGAACAGCACCGCGAAGAAGAAACCCGAGGACAGCGACCGCGAGCGATATGTCGGCCTCGAGCACCTAGACCCCGGCACGCTCGAAGTGACCCGCTGGGGTGCCGAGGTGACGCCGAAGGGCGACAAGCTCCTCATGGAGAGGGGCGACGTGTTGTTCGGTCGTCGCAGGGCCTACCAGAAGAAGGTCGGCATCGCCCCGTTCGACGGCATCTTCTCGGCGCATGGCATGGTGCTGCGCCCGAGAACCGACGTTGTCGATCCGGACTTCTTCCCGTTCTTCATTAGCTCGGACGTGTTTCTCGATGAGGCCATCCGCGTCTCCGTGGGCTCGCTCTCGCCGACGGCGAACTGGAAGGACCTCAGGGTCCTGGAGTTCAGCCTGCCGACGTTGGATAAGCAACGCGAGCTTGCCGGCATCCTCTCTGAGGCCGAGCAGCTCAAGGGGTGTTACCGCGGCTTGCTTGCCACCTGCGACGACATCGTCAAATCACAATTTGTCGAGATGTTCGATAAGCCTGGCATTCCGATAAAACATCTTGAAGACATAGCTGATATTCAGGGCGGGATTACAAAGAACAAAAAACGAGAAGCCATGAAGTTGCAGCTTCCATACCTTCGTGTCGCCAATATTCTCCCCAATGAACTTGACCTAACGGAAGTGAAGACCATTGGACTGACGGAACAGGAGTATGAAGCCGTTAGGCTAATATCCGGCGACTTGTTAATTGTTGAGGGTAATGGCAGCGATACACAAATAGGAAGATCGGCAATTTGGAATGGTCAAATTGATCCTTGCGTCCATCAGAATCACCTAATCCGAGTTCGCCTAAGAGACGAGGCCCTCCCGCTTTATGTTCAAACTTTCTTGTCGTCCTCCGAAGGAAGGAGACAAATCATGGCTAAAGCGGTCAATACCTCAGGTTTACACACCTTAAGTACCAGGAAAATTCGATCAATTGAGATTCCTGTGCCTCCGTTTTCCCTCCAGAGAGAATTCGCTGACTTCGCCACTTCGATCGACAAATCGAAATTTGCCGTACAAAAGGCCCTCGATGAGCTAAACGCCACGACGAAGAAAATCTTGAACCAGGAGTTAGGGCTCGGAAATGTTTAACGAGGACAACACCATCGAGCAAATGAGCGTCGAGGCGCTTGCCAGCCTTGGCTGGAGATACGTGGCTGCCGAAGACCTCCCGCGCCGCCATGCCGACGTCATGGTCGAGCCCATGGTCAAGGACGCCCTCATCAGGCTTAACCCGGAGATTGCAGAAGACCCCGATCGCGCCGACGAGATCATCTACCGACTCAGGGCCCTCATTCAGTCCACAAGTCCGCAGAACCTGGTCTCCACCAACGAGCGGTTCAAAAAGCTCGTCATCGAGGAGAACTCATTCCCCTACGGCAAAGACGGCCGCATGGTCCCCATCCGCTTCTTTGGCACGGCGGCGGACGGCGATCTTGACAAAAACGAGTACATCGTCACCAACCAGTGGGTCTACCCCCAGGAACAGGGCGGCAAGCGCCTCGACCTCGTCCTTCTTGTCAATGGATTTCCGCTCGTCATCGGCGAGCTCAAGACGCCGGTGCGCGATTCGATAACCTGGCTCGACGGCGCTGGCGACATCGCTAAATATGAGAAGAGCATCCCGCAGATGTTCGTCTGTAGCGCCATCAACTTCGCCAGCGAAGGAAAATGCTATCGCTACGGGTCGGTGAACATGCCTCCCGAGATGTGGGGACCCTGGCATGAGGGCGACAAGAAGAGCGAGGGCACACTTGCCGACGTCAAGAGAAGCATGGCATCCATGCTCACCCCCTCAAACGTCATGGACATCTTCCAGTTCTTCACGCTCTTCGCCACCGACAAGAAGCATCGACGCATCAAGCTGATCTGTCGCTACCAACAGTTCGAGGGCGCGAACCTCATCGTGGACCGCGTCCGCGCAGGATACCCAAAGTGTGGCCTCATTTGGCATTTCCAGGGCTCAGGAAAGTCACTGCTCATGGTATTCGCCGCCCAGAAGCTGCGCATGGTCCCCGAACTCAAGAACCCGACCGTCGTCATCGTGGATGACCGAATCGACCTCGAGACCCAGATCACAGGGACCTTCAACGCATCCGATATCCCCAACCTCGCAAGCGCCGGCAGCAAGGAGGAGCTTGAGTCCTTCTTCAAGCAGGACATGAGAAAGGTCCTCATCACCACCATCTTCAAATTCGGCGAGGTTGCGGGGACGCTCAACGAGCGCGAGAACATCATCCTCATGGTCGACGAGGCGCACCGCACCCAAGAGGGCGACCTCGGCGAGAAGATGCGACTCGCCTTGCCAAACGCCTTCTTCTTCGGCTTGACCGGCACGCCCATCAACCGAACCGACAAGAACACGTTCCACACCTTCGGTGCCAAAGAGGACAAGTCCGGCTACATGAGCCGCTATTCCTTCGCCGACTCCATCCGCGACCACGCCACATTGCCGCTCCATTTTGAAACCGTTCCCGTCGAGCTCCACGTCAACCAAGAGGTCGTGAACGCCGCCTTTGACGAAATGACCCGAGACCTCAGCAAAGAGGACAAGGCGGAACTCACCAGGCGCGTCAAGATCGAAGCCGTCATGAAGGCCCCCGACCGCATTCACAAGGTGTGTGAACACATTGCCAAACACTTCAAATCGAAGGTTGAGCCCGACGGCTTCAAGGCGCAGGTAGTCTGCTACGACCGAGAGTGCTGCCTGCTGTATAAGGAGGAGCTCGACAAGCTCTTGGGCGCTGATGCAGTCACCATCGTCATGGACACGAACAACGACAAGGAGGACCGGTACAAGGCATATCGTCGCGATCGCGATGCCGAAGAAAAGCTCCTTGACCGTTTCCGCGACCCGGACGATCCACTCAAGATTCTCATCGTCACTGCAAAGCTGCTCACGGGGTTCGATGCGCCCATCCTGCAAACTCAGTACCTTGACAAGCCCTTGCGCGACCACACGCTGTTGCAGGCAATCTGTCGAACCAACCGCGTCTACAACGACAAGAAGACATTCGGTCTCATTGTCGACTATATCGGCCTCTTCGACAACGTCGCCAAGTCTCTGCACTTCGACGAGGCCGAGGTGCAGAAGGTTATAACCAACATCGACGAGGTAAAGGCCGAGCTACCCGGGCTTATGCATTGCTGTCTTGAGTACTTCTCAACGGTCAGAGACCGCCGCAGCGCGGATTGGGAGTCCCTTCTCGAAGCTCAACAATGCCTGCCAACGACAAAGGTGAAAGACCAGTTTGGGGCCGACTTCTCGGTCTTGAACAGAGCGTGGGAAGCCCTTTCGCCCGACGCATGTCTCAATCCCTACAAGCCCGATTTCATCTGGCTCTCGCAGGTCTACGATTCCGTGAGACCGGTAGACAATCGCGGGAAGCTCATCTGGGCAGCGCTCGGGCCCAAGACAATCGAGCTCGTGCACGAGAACATCACCGTCGAGAGAGTCCGAGACGATGACGACATCCTTGAGCTCGACGAGGACATGATCGAGCACTTCATCAACGACAAGAGCAATACCGAGAAGATCACGCGTAAGCTGGAGATAGATCTCGTCGCCCGAATCCGCAGGCACGATAAGAATGGCAAGTTCCAGAAGCTCGGCGAGCGCCTGGAGGACCTGAGGGAACGTCACGAGCAAGGTCTCATCAACAGCGTCGAGTTCCTCAAGATGCTCATCGACCTCGCCAAAGAAGCACGAGCCGCCGAAAAGGAAGTCGTGCCCGAGGAAGAGGAGGACAAGGGAAAGGCTGCTCTCACTGAGCTCTTTAACGGCATCAAGAACGGCGACACGCCTATCATCGTCGAGAACATCGTCAATGACATTGACGAGATCGTTAAGATAACTCGCTTCGACGGCTGGCAAGCTACCACGGCTGGCGTGAAAGAGGTTAAAAAACAGCTCCGTGCCATTCTGTGGATGCGCTATAAGCTCAAAGACCAGGCTCTTTTTGATAAGGCGTATTCGTATATCGAACTCTACTATTAGGTAACAGAAGACAGAGTTCTAGGGACGCTCCGCATTAACCATTTCATAGGATGTGGAGCGTCCCAATTTGAACGAGTAACGTCTTGCGATGGGCGAATGCTGCAGTCCCAATGGCTCGATAACCTTTTCTTAGTCTGGTGTTTAAGTCTTCACTAGAAGCCATCCACACTTTGTAGTTAATTGGTTCCTTCTTCACAGGCGAAACGACAATATTGTCTGCCCCGCCTACCTCCCCTCCGCCTTCAGCCTCAGCAGCAGGTCTCTCAGCTCGGGGCACTTGCTGGAAAGGCGCGTCTGGGGTCGCTCGCCCATCCCCCAACGCTGGCGGACTTCCTGGGCGTGCGGACTCACGCGGTAGTCCCCATCCATCATCTGCTTGAGCAGCTTGGCGGTCACGCGCGCATCGGCTAGGGCGCTGTGGGCGTGGCCCGTCGACTCGTCGAACTCGATACCAAACCACGTCGCCGCGTCACTCAAAGAGACGCACCCGTGGCTGCCCACGTCCATGATCGAGGTGTAAAACGCCTGCAGGTCGGCCCAGTCCGTAGGAAATGCGGCAAGGTCGATGTGTTTTGCCTGGCACTCGGTCAAAAGCTGTCGACGATCCGCCCCGCTCCAACGACCACCTGGGCGGAGTAGCGACCGATCCAATCGCTGAGCCTTTTGATCACCGCATAGAGCGGGTCGGCCATCGCGGTGTCCACGGCCGATATCCCCGTGAGCTCGCGGACGGGAAACGCAACGCCTTCGGTAAATTCTGTCTGCACAAACTGCGAGAACTCGCCTATAACGTTGCCGCGGTTATCGAGCTTGACGGCGCCGACCTCGATAATCTCATTGCGCAGTCCACGGCGCTGGCGCTGCTTTGGCACCGGCGCAAACTCAAAGTCCAGCACAATCTGGCGCGCAAAGTTCGTCGTATCGATAGCCGAGATACCCGGCGTCTTTTCAACTGACACGGTTAGGGCCTTTCTCCGTTGCCTGCCGCTTGCTACATAGGCGGCTACATTGCCGTAAGGATAGGTGGCCGCGCGGACATGAAAGCTGGGCGCAATACCATGCGCCAGGCACACGTCATGCAGACGGCCCCAAGAGAGTTGCCCGCTCTATTCAAATGCATGAAAAAGATTTAGGCCCGGTGACTTGAATCAGCGGTCATCCCGGGCCCATCAGAGCTCGTAGAGCTCTTGGTTGCTTTGGTCTCGCTCTTCACGGCGCTTATCGAACTTTCCGAGGCACTCAAGCAGCATTCGAAGCATAACAAGTCGCTGCCATTAAGGCACTGACCTCTTGACCAAGCAACGGCGCTGCCCAGCTATCACCCTTGGGCTGCCGTCAACTTTATTCTATCCGCGAGCATCTGGTTTACCAAATGGATTGTCGGTAAAGGAAGCACGGCACGCCCGCAAAACCACTACGCCCCAAGTGCCGCCATGGGAATCACCGCCACGCCGTCGTCGCGTGTATAGGCAATGCTCCCCTTTCCAACCACGACCGCCAAAAACGCCGGCGCGGCATTCTGGGCGGCAGGATTGGAGAGCACTTTCCTCTCCAGCGCCTTGAGATTTCTCGCTCCATCGTCTGCTTTCGCATCACTCAGCTTGACCTCGATGGCTCCCCAGCGCCCGTCGTGCTCAACGATCAGATCGACCTCAAGGCCCTTCTCATCTCGGAAATAATGGACACTGTTGTCGACACCGCCGTAGGTGGAAAGGAACACGCGCACGTCGCGCAGGACGAGATTCTCAAAGAGCATCCCCAGCGTTTGCATATCGCCAAGCAGCCGCTCAGGGGTAGCCCCCAGCAACGCCGCCGCAAGTGACGGGTCACAGAAGTAGCGCTTGGGGCGCACGCGAACGCGGGCCTTCGAGCGCATGGGCGGCTCCCATCCGCACAGGTCCTCGGTCAGCTTGAGCCTGTTGAAGAGGTCCAAGTACGCAGCGATGGTCCTCTCGTCGGGGCCCGCCTCACCGTACGAGGCGTCCTTTACGAGCGTCTTGTACGTGACAGCCTGGCTCTCGTTCATGGCAAGAGCTCGCAAAAGGCCGTGTGCAAGCTCGGGCGACATGCCCTCGTCCAGCACGTTGACGTCGAGCACCGAGTGCACGTACTGGCTTGCCGTCTCTCGCGCAAGATCTTCCGAAAGCCCAAGATTTGCAGGCCAACCGCCCCTGCAGCACCAGCGGGCGACGTCATCCACCGTGCTCTCGCGACGCTGAGGGGCAAAATCCTCGCCCTTAAAGAGGCTTGCCAGTGACACGAGCGGCTCGCCGTCGCCCGACTCACACAGGGCCATGGGGCGCATTGACAGACGGGCGATCCTACCCGTGCCGGAATGACGAACATGGCTGCGCTCCTCGCTTTTGAGCGCGGTCGAGCCCGTGAGCAAAAGTGTCCCCCGTTCGTTGCCGCTCGCGTCCACGAAACGCCGGGCGGCATCCCAAACCTCGGGCACCTCCTGCCATTCATCGACCAGGTGTGGCGCATCGCCGATGAGCGCCAGGCTTGGGTCGACCTCTGCCGCCGCACGCTGCGCAGGCTCATCGAGCCTGGAGACGCTCGCCGAGCGAGAGAGCGCCGTCCAGGTCTTGCCGCACCATTTGGGGCCGTTGATCTCCACACAGCCAAACGCCCGCATAAGGGTGTCGAGGCGCTCCTCTATGAGCCGGGGCCTATATCCCTTTTGGGTCAATCTCTTTGGTGCATCCATAGACGGCCGTCCCTCTCTATCACGCTATATGCGAAATTACGCCATTCTCAATGCTGATTTTACGCTACTTTCAATGTAGTTTTTACGCCATGACAGATGTAGTTTTTACGCCATTTTCATTGAAGGTTTTACGCTTGGCATCCTTAGCGCGACCCATTCCGAGCATCACATCAGAGCGTGCTTGGTTATCTCCGCCCTCACATCTCGGCAAACGAGATCAGCTTGACGTCTCCCCTACTCTCCGCGGTATCCCGACATCCCTGCGTAAAGCCGTGCTTCGAGAAGATCGCATAGCTTTTGTGCTGCCGTCTAAAGAGCTCGCTTCGATGCACGAGCTTTTGCAGCACGTCTTCGCCCGCCGGTTCATTGCGCCATTTGCACTCCGCAAACAGCGCAGCGCCCTCGCCATCGTCAACAATCAAGTCGATTTCTTCCTGCGTATGCGTGCGATTGTCCGTCCCCCACCAGCGCCCGACACTCGCCGGAACCACATCGAGCTGGCCCGCGCGCGCGAGTTCGTACACGTATTGTCTGCATATAATCTCAAAGATCGTACCCATGTAATCCGATACGTGCGGCTCAATGCGCTCATACGCCATCTCGGCCATATCGTTTTGAATCAGCCCAATGTTCTGCGGCACAAACTTGTACCAGAACCTAAACATCTGATCGCTCAGCAGATACACGGCTCGCTTATTGCTCGTCTCGTTTAGGGGCAGCTCGCGCTCGACAATCCCAAGCGACGCCAGCTTATCCACATAGCTCTTTACGTTGCTCGCAGGGATTCCCGTAGAGCTCGCAATCTCTGAGATCTTCGAGCGCCCCTGAGCAATTGCTTGCACGATTGCATCATATTGCTCGGGATTGCGGCACTCTTGCAATAGCAGGTTGCTCGGCTCCTCAAAGAGATAGCCCGTAGGAGTAAGAAAAAGACGTTTGATGTTGTCCTTGAGCGGTGCGGCAGGATCGACTTTCTCGATATATGCAGGAATGCCACCCGTCATGCCATAGCAAACTGCAGCGTCTTCGCGACCCATGCTCTGCCACAACCCGAGGGTCGTCGTAAAATCGAGCGGCATGATCTTAAACTGGGCCGTACGCCTACCGTATAGTGGGCTCTCGTAGCCCAACACCTGTTCCTCCATAAACGAAAGCGACGACCCGCACAGGATAAGCATGAGCTTGGTCTCTTTGTACAGGTGATCGATCTTGTCTTGCAGCAACGAGCTGATCTCGGGATTCGATTGGGCGAGATAGGGATACTCGTCAATCACGACAACCAAACGTTCCGTGCGAGCCATGGTGGCCAATGCATCGAACGCTTCGTCAAAACTACGAAACGACACGCCTGCAGCACCAACCGAGCCTGCAAGTATCGCCTGGCTAAAGCCGTGCAGGTTTGCCTCCGCATTGGTACGACGAGCTTGAAAGTAAATAGCCTTCTTGCCTTGGATGAACTCTGTGATAAGGCGCGTTTTACCCACACGACGGCGGCCGTAAATCACAGGCATTTCAAAGGAGCCCGTGCCATACAGTCGATTGAGCTCGGACATTTCCACTGTTCTTCCGATAAACATAGGGCCATCCTTCCTTTGCGTTATAGCTAGCTATATTATACTTTCCTATAATATAGCTAGCTATAACGCAATTCGACAAGCGGCGCACGCAAAAGGGGCGGTACACCCCCGCACGTGGACCGTTCCGGAAAATGTATCCCGTTCTGGAGCCAAAAACTGGGCCGTAGTTTCCGCCAAACATGCCATCCGGAAAGCGTGTCCCGTTCTGAGCCTGAATTCTGGGATGCACTTTCCGCTGAAGCTTCTACCGGAAAGCGAATCCCATTCTGAGCGTCGAATCCGGGACGCAGTTTCCGGTTGAGGGCTGTTCCGGAAAGCTTGTCCCGTTCCGAGCGGCAATTCCGGGTCACAGTTTCCGCAGATACAAGGCGACAGTCCGCCGCCCTTATCACATGCCTTCAAATATGCGATCCAGAAACACAAAACAGCAGATAGAATGCTCTTTTTCAAAAAGTACACGTCCCGAAACTTACCAAGACTTCATATCCAGCTACCGTTCACGGTCGCCGATTACCGCCCACCGATTCAAACAAGAAATATGTCGCCAAAAGCAGGTCATCTACCTGCATGGTTAGATTTTGGTCAGCTTTTGGTCAGCTGAGCGGCAAGTTCCAGCTGATACGTTTTTGCTACCCAAAAGGAGGCGGTAGCTCATGACCCATTGCAATGACCAGCTCATCGACCAACTGCTCACTCAAGCCGAACAAGAGGGGCGCTGTCTGATTCCCCCGAGCACGGCGATCCGAAAAGCGCTCCTTCGGCGCACCGGCGGCACGGTTGTCTCGCCCATGCCGGGGTTGTTTGCGCGAAAAACGCGCTGGGATGAACTCAACCGAGCGCAACGCCATTGCGAAATCCTCCGCGCCCTTGCGATCATCCACCCCGATTGGACGTTCTGCTCGTTTTCGGCCGCCTGTCTGCTGGGGCTCGAGGTCTCGTGGCGACACCTGAATGTCGTGCATGTCTGCAGTGCCACCAAGCCGTCGGCTCGTCCGGGCGCACATATTCAGCGGCACCAGATTGAGCCGGCCGGAGCAATACGCAGAGCCGGCATATCGGTAACGCCGCCCATCCAAACGGTTACAGATTGCCTGTTGCAGACCGGTTTTGCCGACGGTATGCCCATTGCCGATTCGGCGATCTCAAAGCTCGTCCTTGTGCGGGAACAGTTGATGGAGGCCGTCGAGCAACGAGCAACCGCCCGCAATGGTCGCGCGATTCGTACGGCTCTCACAACGCTTCGATATGCCAACGCCCGCGCCGAGAGCGGCGGGGAATCGGTCGCCCGAGCCGTCATGATCGAGACGGGCTTTGCGCCCGATTGGCTTCAATACGAGCTGACGGACCCCTTCAATTCGGCCAAGCCCATACGAACGGACTTTGCCTGGGAGCGCCAGGCGCGGGAACTCACGCTGGGCGAGCTCGACGGGCTCATCAAATATACCAACCAGACCATGCTGGCAGGACGCACCACCGCCGAAGCGCTCGTTGCCGAACGACAGCGCGAGGCGCACCTATCGCTCTACGGTCACCCTCCGCTGCGCTTTACCATGAACGAGGTCTGCTCGGCAGGAATGCTCGCCAAAAAGCTGCAGACGGCAGGCATCCGGCAGACCGCGCTGCCGACATGGCTCAACGAGGTGGACCTGTAGGAGCTGCTAGGCCACGCATCGCCAGATCGCATCCCCCTATCTGGGCCGCGTTTTCCCAACGACCACGCCAACGGAAAGCGCGTCCTAGCCTGGACGCTCAAAACGGGATGCGCTTTCCGGATGGCGGGCCTGGCGGAAAGCGTGTCCCGGAATCCAGCCTCGGAACGGGACAGGCTTTCCGGTTGAGTCCTTCAGCGGAAACCGCATCCCGGAATAAACGCTCAAACTGGGATGCGGTTTCCAAACGGCCGGCCAGCGGAAAACACATCCCATTCTGAGGCACGATTCCGGGACGCAGTTTCCGCATGCGGCCCCGTTGGGAAAGTTCATCCCGTTCCGAAGCTGGATTCCGGGACACAGTTTCCGTATGCGGAGGCGCTCCAAACAAAAGGCCCCGGCTCGAGATGGAGCTGGGGCCAAAGGCACAGCATATGCAGTTGGTGCTGAGTGTGAACGGCCCATCAGCAATGGCTGTCCGCACCCTACCCTACCCGCGGCGACGGACGCGGCTGTATGGCGTATCCACCATGGGCAGATCGGGACGCAGCTTGCCGTCGAATGCGCGATAGGCGTTCTGCACGGCGGGCGCCGTGGGGATCGTTGCGATCTCGCCAATGCCCTTGCCGCCGTATGCCACGGGCAGCAGCTCGTCCTTCTCCACGTAGATGGCATGGATATCCGGAATCTCGGGCGCACGGAACAACCCGAGCGTACCGTACCTTGCCTGGGGCACACAGTCCTTGAGCGGCCAGTCCTCGGTAAGCGCATAGCCCATACCCATGAGCACTCCGCCTTCGATCTGACCCTGAATGGAGATGGGGTTGACCACCTTGCCGGAATCGTGCGCGGCATAGACCTCGCTCACGCGGCCGTCATCATCCAAAATGACCACATGCGTGGCAAAGCCGTAGCAGATGTGGCTCTTGGGGTTGGGAACGTCGGCGCCCAGCTTGTCGGTCGGCTCCAGGTACACGTAGCCAAACTCGCATCCCTCGAGCGCCTTGATGGCGGCCGTGGGATCCTGAGGATGCATACCTTGGCCGGCGACGAGCTCCTGCGTTCGAAGCTGGTAGGCGCGGCCGTCGTCGTACTCGATCTTGACGCCGTCGCCATGCGCACTCACGGGAGCGGTGGGCGCAGGCTTGCCGGCCTCGATGCCAAGCATGGCATCGCGCAGCAGGAAGGCGGCACCGCGCACGGCCTCGCCGGTCACGACCGTCTGACGCGAGCCAGACGTGGTGCCGGAGTCGGGAGCGTTCTCGGTGGAGCACTCGCCATTGGCAATGCAGCTCAGCGGCAGACCGCAGGCCTCGGCAACGTCCTGCAAAAAGACCGTGTTGCAGCCCTGGCCGATGTCGGACGTAGCGGCATAGACCACAGCCACGCCGTCCTCGATGCGAATCTTGCAGCGGCCGGCATCGGGCAGGCCAACGCCCACGCCGGCGTTCTTCATGGCGCAGGCGATACCGGCGTGTCCGGGATGCGCGTAGTAGGCATCCTTGACCTCGAGCAGCGTCTCCTTCAGTGCCGTGGAGCAATCGGCAATCTGGCCGTTGGGCAAAACCTCGCCCGGCTCGATGGCGTTACGGTAGCGGATCTCCCACGGATCCAGGCCGACCTTCTCGGCCAGCAGGTCGATCAGGCTCTCGAGCGCAAACTCGGACTGGCAAACGCCAAAGCCGCGGTACGCACCGGCGGGCGGGTTGTTGGTGTAGTAGCCAAAGCCGCGAATGTCGGTGTTCTGGTACTTGTAGGGGCCGACGGCATGCGTACAGGCGCGCTCGAGCACCGGGCCGCACAGCGACGCGTAGGCGCCGGTATCAAAGTTGATCTCGCAATCCAGGCCGGTAAAGTTGCCCTCGGCGTCGCAGCCCAGTGTAAAGGTGCCGTCCATGGCGTGACGCTTGGGATGGAAAGCGAGCGACTCGGCACGCGTGAGCTTACACTTCACAGGACGCTGGAACTTATATGCGGCGAGCGCGGCCAAGTGCTGGATGGACACGTCCTCCTTGCCGCCAAAGCCGCCACCCACGAGCATGGTCTCGACGACCACGCGCTCGGGCTCGCTATCCCAGCCAAACATGTGAGCGCACTCTTTGCGCGTGTCGTAGGCGCCCTGGTCGGTCGACTGCACCTTGACGCCGTTCTTATACGGGAACGCCACGGCGCACTCGGGCTCCAAGAAGGCATGCTCGGTAAAGGGCGTGGTAAAGCGCTGCGTCACGGTGAATGCGCTCTCCGCCAGCGCCTTGGCGGCGTCGCCGCGCGTCACGTGACGGCTCTGACACACATTGTCCTTGAGCTCCACCGTGTTGCCAAAGGCAAAGAAGCTGTCGTGCAGGCGTGGGGCGTCGGCAGCCCTGGCCTCGACAATGTTGCGCACGGGCTCCAGCGGCTCGTAATCGATCTTTACGAGCTTCTTGGCCTTCTCGAGCGTCGCTTCGTCCTTGGCGACCACCAGCACGATAGCGTCACCCACGCAGCGGGTGATATCGCCCTGGGCGATCATGACGTCCCAGTCCTGGATAAGGTGGCCGACCTGGTTGACCGGCACGTCCTCGGCGCGCAGGATGCCCACCACGCCGGGCAGGGCCTCGGCCTTGGAAGTATCGATGGAGAGCACACGGGCGCGCGGGTACTTGGAGCGCACGGCGCTGGCATAGGTCAGACCCGGCTGATCGAGCTCGTCGATGTCGTCGGGATACTTGCCCTCGCCGAGCACCTTCTTGCGCACGTCGATGCGGAAGGCGCGCTTGCCCACGCCGTAGTCGTCGCCGCACTCCAAATCCTCGTCGATCTGCTTTTCGCCACGGAGCACCGCAGCTGCCAGCGAAATGCCCTCGATAATCTTTTTGTAGCCGGTGCAGCGGCAGACATTGCCACGGATGGCGTACTTGATCTGCTCCTCGGTGGGCTCGGGGTCCTCGGCGATCAGCGCTGCACCCGCCATGACCATGCCGGGGATGCAAAAACCGCACTGCACGGCGCCCACGGCGCCAAAGGCGTACACAAAGGCCTCGCGCACGTCCTCGGGCAGGCCCTCGACGGTCACGATGTTACGGCCGGCGGCAAGAGCAGTGGTCAGTACGCACGCCTTGACGGCCGCACCGTCCACATGGATGGTGCAGGTGCCGCAGGCGCCCTCGGAGCAGCCGTCCTTGGCGGAGTGAATGTGCAGGTCGTCGCGCAGATAGCGCAGCAGTGGTTTATTCTCCGTCGTCGTGTGCTCGACACCGTTAACGGTAAAAGTGAATTCCTGTGCCATGGTGATTCCCTTCTACACGCCGGCGGCGATGCCGGTGCGGTCGTGGATGGCGCCATGCGGGCAGACGACGGCGCACATGCCGCACGACAGGCAGTCCACGCCGTCGATATGGGCGCAGTTGTCCTCGATGCGGATAGCGCCGGCAGGGCACTTTTTGGCGCACATACCGCAACCGATACAGCTCGTGTCGCAGACCTTGCGCGCAATGGCACCCTTATCGGTGTTGTTGCAGCGCACCAGAATGTTCTGGTAGCCGGGGACGAAGGCAATCACGCGCTGCGGGCACGCCACGCCGCACAGGCCACAGCCCGTGCACTTGGAGCGGTCCACGCGGGCGATGCCATCGACCAGCGCAATGGCGCCGTGGGGGCAGGCCGTGACGCAGGCGCCACAGCCAATGCAGCCTTCGCTGCAGCGGGCGTCGCCGCCTGCGGAGGCGCAACCGCTTCCGCAGGCAACGTAGGCCACGTTATGTTGAATGGATTTGGCCATAAGAGACTCGCCTATTTCTTAAGGAGATACGGATAGTTGTCGCGCACAGCCCTGATGGTCAGGCGGACGGCCTCGGGAAGGCCGGTGTTGACGGCATCGACCGAGACGGTGCGGACCGTGCCGGCGACGCGGACCTTAAAGTGGTCCTCGTCCACAGCCAGGAAGCCCTCGTTCTCGGAGTTCTCCATGTCCTGCTCGCTCCAGAACAGGGTGAGCTTGTCCTTGTAGGGACGGCCCTCCTGGTAGGGGCAAAACACAGCGCAGTTGCCGCACTCGTTGCACATGCCGTCGACGTGGACGACCTGATGCTTGGCGAGACCCGGCACCTTAATGGCAACGTTGGCGCGGTTGGGGCACACATCGCAGCAGACCTCGCACACCGAGCCGCAGCCCAGGCAGCGGGTTTTGGTGCAGTTGCGCTTGTCGCGGCACAGCGACCCCTTGCGCTCGTAGCAGGTGTCCTCGCGACCGGCCTGAGCATTCTGGTCGGCGTACTTGTTAAAGTCCACACCGGCGATGGCACGGGCGACCTCGGCAGCATCGGCGATAGCCTCGACCACGGTGGCAGGACCGCGACGGCAGTCGCCGGCAGCCCAGACGCCCTCGACGCCAGTGGAGGTGGCGGCAAGGCGGCCGCGACGGTCGTGCTCAACGCCCGCGGCATCGTACAGGCTGGCATCGATGCCCTCGCCCACGGCGCAGATCACCGTGGTGGCGGAAAGCTCGACGGTCTCGCCCGTGGCGACGGGGCTGCGACGGCCGCTTGCATCCGGCTCGCCAAGCTCCATGACGTCGCAGGTCAGCACGGCGCCGTTAAGCGCCTTGGGGGCCAGCAGCTCGCAGAACTCAACACCATCGGCAAGAGCAAGATCAAGCTCTTCCTCGTCGGCGGGCATCTGCTTCTTGGTGCGGCGATACACCAGGCGCACGTTCTTCACGCCAGCCAGGCGCTTGGCCACGCGAGCCGCATCCATGGCGGTGTTGCCGGCGCCAATGACCACGACGTCCTCGCCCAGCTCGAGCTTCTCGCCCCTCTTGGCGGCCTCGAGGAACTCCAGCACGTCGAGCTCGGCATCCTCGCCCAGGCCCGCAGAGCCGGGCATCCAGGCGCCGGTGGCCACGACCACGTCGGTAAAGCCCTGGGCCTTGAGCTCGTCAATGGACTCCACGCGGGCATTGAGCTGCACCTTGGCACCAAAGGCCAGGCAGAGCTCGGCATCGTGGGAGATGTCATCGCTCGCAATGCGGAACTCGGGGATGACGTGACGGACCACGCCGCCGAGCGAATCGCGGGCCTCGAAGATGGTGACGGGCACGCCAGCGCGCGTCAGGAAGAACGCCGTCGCCAGGCCGGCCGGGCCGCCGCCGATAACGGCAACGTTGCGCTCGCCGTCGTTGGCGATGGCCTGGGCGCGCAGCTTGGGCAGCACGGCGGTCATGGCCTCGCGGGCGGCCTTGAGCTTGCTGGCGCGGATCTGGGCGCCCTCGGGCTCGTAGAACGCACGCTCGCAGGCACGGCCGCAGGGATGCGGGCAGATAGTGCCGGTAATGAACGGCAGGGCGTTGCGCTCGATGATGATGTTGAGCGCGTCCTCGTAGCGGCCCTCGTCAACAGCCGCCAAGTAGGCGGGAATATCCTGCTGGATGGGGCAGCTCGTGCGGCACGGCGTGGTAAAGCAGTCGGAAAGCGGGCTCTTGCCGGCAACCTTGCGGTCGGGTAGCGGGCGCAGCGGCTTCTTGTAGAGCGGGTTGGTGAGCGAGTCGGTCTGGATCGCGGTCACAGCCTCGAGCGAGACGCCCGCGAACGGCTTGCCATCCAGGTCGGTAAACTCGCCGGCCATCTGGCTAAAGCGCTCGTAGCCACCGGGCTTGAGCACGTCGGTCGCCAGGGTGACGGGCCAAATGCCGGCATCGTACAGGGCGCGGATGTTGTAGACCGTGGCACCGCCGGAGTAGCTTATGCGCAGTTTGCCATCAAACTGCTCGGTAATGCGGCGGGCAGCCTCGAAGGTCAGCGAGAACAGCGAACGGCCGGACATGTACATCTCGGTGGAGGGCAGCTCGTTCCTCGTCACGTCGACGGGGAACGTGTTGGTCAGCTTGACGCCAAACTCCAGGCCGCGCTCGGCGCACAGGGCAATCAGGCGCTCGAACATAGGCACGGCATCGGCCCACTGCAGGTCCTCGCGGAAGTGCGTGTCATCGAAGACGATGTAGTCAAAGCCCAGCTCGTTGAGGCGCTGGCGGGCAAACTCATAGCCCAGCAGCGTGGGGTTGCACTTGATGTAGGTGTTGAGACCCTTCTCGGTAATCAGATAGGTCGCGATGCGCTCGATCTCCGCCGGCGGGCAGCCATGCAGGGTGGACTCGGTGATGGAGTTGGAAACGCGTGCCGGGATGGACTCGACAAACGCGGCGTCGACATGCTCAAACTTGTCCAGGTTAGCGAGCGCCCACGTGCGGCACTCGTTCCAAACCTCGGAGCCGCTGGCGTCCTTCATGCCCTCAATGTACGCATCGACCTTGGGGCTCTTGATGCCCTCGAGGTCATAACCCACGGACATGTTGAAGACAAAACCATCCGGGCTGCCCAGGCCGTACTCGCGAGCGATCAGGTGGCAGGCAAACCATGCCTTCACGTACTCGGCAAAGGCCTGCGGAACCTCGAGCTCGGTCGACCACTCGCAGTTGTAGCACTCGTCCTGCGCCACGATGCAGGGCTTGTTCACACACTTGGAGAGCTCCTCGCCGTCCATAACCTGAACGGTCTTGAGCTCAAAGAAGCGGGAACCGGCCACGTAGGATGCCACGATGTTCTGGGCCAGCTGCGTGTTGGGGCCGGCGGCCGGGCCAAACGGAGTCTCGATGCGCTCGTCAAAAATGGGAAGCGCGCCCTCCTGGTTGGTCGTGACCATCTTGCGCACGCCAAAGACGGCGCCCTGGGTCTTGTGCTCCTCGATGATCCAGTTCATCAGCTGCGAAAACGGGATCGGCCTCATGATGTCGCTCATAATGAGCTCCTCTCTGTAACGCCCGGCGAGACCGCGCGGCGGGCGCAAATACGGTGTAGCGCTAGCACAGCGCCGGCGACCCCGCGGAGGTCGCCTATACGCGCGTCGGATGCGGCGAAACATCCGACGCGCGCGAATCTACTTGTAATCTAGTAGGCGCGATCGTTGAGCGTGCTCCAGAGCTTCTTGGACTCGGCCATGGTCCACGCGTTGATCTTGTCCTCATCGATACCGACAAACTCGCGATCCTTGTACAAGACGCGGCCGTTGATGATGGTGGTACGGCAGTTTTTGCCCATCATGCCAAAGAGCATGTGGCCGTCGATGTTCTCCTCGCTCAGCGGCGTAAAGGGCTTGTAGTCCATGACGATGACGTCGGCGGCAGCGCCGGGCTCAAGCACACCGAGCTTGCGATCGAAGTACTTGCTCGCCATCTTGGCGTTGTTCTCAAACAGCATCGTCATGGCCTCGCACCAGCCCACGTTGGGCATGGCGGCGTTGTGGCGCTGAATGATCAGGAAGACCTTGAGGCTCTCGAGCATATCGTGGGTGTAGGCGTCGGTGCCCATGCACACGGGGATGCCGCGGCGGAAGAACTCGAGCACGGGGGCGCAGCCCACGGCGTTGCCCATATTGGATTCGGGGTTGTTAACCAGCCAGGTGCCGGACTCCTTGACGATATCCATCTCGGCAGGCATCACGTGGATGCAGTGACCCAGCATGGTGTCGGGACCGAGCAGGTTGTGCTGCAGCAGGCGCTCGACGGGGCTGATGCCGCCGCGGTTGAGGCGGGAGTCCCACACGTCATTCATGCCCTCGCACACGTGGATGTGGAAACCGGTCAGGCCGTTGTTGGCCTCGGCCATCTTATCCATGGTCTCGTCCGACAGCGTAAAGGTGGCGTGACCGCCAAACATTGCGGCGATCATGTGGTTGTCGTTATCGCGACGCTCCTTGGCGGCCCACTGGGCAAACTCGGCGTTCTCGGCAATGGCCTGGTCACATTTTTCCTGACCGCGGCGGTCGGAGACCTCGTAGCACAGGCACGAACGCATGCCAAGCTCCTGAGCGGCGTCCTTAATGGTAAAGAGGCTGCCCGGAATCTCGCAGAAGCTCGCGTGGTGATCGAAGATCGTGGTAACGCCATCGCGGATGGAATCCAGAATCGTGGCATAGGCGCTGGCCTTGGTGCCGTCGAGCGTCAGGTTGTCGTCGATCTTCCACCACTGCTGCTCAAGATTCTCCAGGAAGTTGGTGGGGTTGCAGCCCTTAATGGCGAGGCCGCGGGCCAGACCCGAGTAGATGTGGGTGTGGCAGTTGATGAGTCCGGGCATGATGAGGTTGCCCCGGGCATCGACGTACTCGGCATCCGGGTACTTGGCCTTGAGCTCGCACTCGGGACCTACTTCGACGATCGTATCTCCGTCAATGGCGACCGCACCGTTTGGAATGAACGGGGCCTGAGCATTGCGGGTAAAGACGGAACCGTTAGCGACCAGAAGCATAAATGCTCCCTTCAACATCAGGGGCGGGGTTTGACACCTCTGACATGGCGGAGTGCGAAGCGCCGGCCTACACCGGAAACGGGCCCTCTCCCGTCAACGCTTCACCAAAGGGACAAACCCTTTGAAGTGCGGCTTGGCACCGCATGACGTCGGCGGACGAGGCGATGCGCCCGCCGACGAATAGCACCGAATTGGTTACTTCTTGCTCTCGGGCAAGACCAGATCCACGGCAGCGTCCTTGGCAGCATCGATGTGCTGAGCCACGACCGGCGTCTGCGGAAGGATCAGGTTAAGGACAATGGCCATGATGGCGGTGGGGGTTACGGCATTGGAGCCGATGACGGTGGGCACCCAGGTGGGCATACCCTCACCGGCAAGGCAACCGCTGGCCATCCAGATACCCAGGCCAAAGACGACGGAGGTACCGACGATGGTGGTGGTGCGCTGCGTGAGGCCCTCGCGGGTGAACATGCGCACGCCGTTCATGGTGATGGTGCCAAAGACGCCGACGGTCGCGCCGCCGATGACGGGCTGCGGGATAGCGGAAAGGACGGCAGAGAGCTGCGGGAACAGGCCGGCGATGGCAAAGACGGCCGCGATGATCACAAAGACCCACTTGTTGACGACCTTGTTGGAGCAGATGATGCCCACGTTCTGGCCAAGGGCGCTGGTGGGAAGACCGCCCAGCAGGCCGCCGACCATAGAGGTGAGGCCCTGGGACACGATAGCGCCGGAGAGCTCGCGCTCGGTGGGCATACGGTCGATGGAGCCCAGGCAGGCGGCAGAGACGTCGCCGATAACCTGGATGGCAACCATGGGGAACACGACGGCAAGGGTAATGCAGACCTCGGGATCAAACTCGAGCGCATAGGGCATGAGCTTGGGAAGGGCGAAGACCTGGGCGGTGGCGACGCTGGAGAAGTCGATCATGCCAAAGGGGATGGAGACGATCATACCAACGATCATGCCAAAGAACACGGATCCCAGCTTGAGCGTGCCCTTGCCAAAGTTGGCGAGCGCAAAGACCACGGCGAAGGTGATAAGAGCGACGCACCAGGCCTGCGGGGTGCCCCACAGCGGCGTACCCATACCGCCGGCCATATACTTGACAGCCGTGGGATAGAGAGAGACGCCAATGGAGAAGATGACCGTACCGGTCACGACAGGCGGGAACAGCCACTTGATCTTGCTGTAGGCCAGACCAAAGAGGACCGCGACGGCGCCACCGACGATCTCGCCACCCAGCAGCGCACCAAAGCTAAAGCCCGAGGCACCCATGGCCTGCAGGGCCGGCAGAAACGCGAACGAAACGCCCATGACGATGGGCAGGCCGCCGCCGATGCGACGGAAGGGAGCGAAGGCCTGAAGGGCCGTGTCGATCGCCGAAAGAATGAGCGCGACCTGGATGATGTCGGTGCTCTGCTGGCTATTAAAGCCGTAGACGCCGGCCATGATGACCGCCGGGGTAATGATGCCGGCAAACGATGCCAGTACGTGCTGAAGGGCACACGGGATCATTTCCTTAACGGGAGGCATACCTTCGCGAGTGAACAGGGCTTCAGTGCCGTTCGTAACCGTCTCCTGGGTCATTTGACCACCAATCCTCGAAGTAGTTGTTTTCGCATCTAACGCTCTATTGTGACGCAGTGCGGGGTTGAGGTTGTGCCTTCATTGCATATCGTATTAAAGATGATTCTCATTCTCAATAATAATTTTTTGTTATCAGACTATTCTTCAGCTGAAATAACGCATTTCCGCAGGTCAGGAAAGTATCTGGTCAAAATAACATCTAACTTTTCTTTTGGTCGACCGTTTACCGCCAAATTCCTACCGTTCGTCTGTATTACGCAATGTACCTGCGAATATGCGAGATGGTGGGCAGCGTGTTACCATGAGAAAAAATTGTTATGAACATTTCCGTTTTCACCCAAAGGAGTTGCCCGTGAACGAGACCGTACGCCGCTTTTTGCCGATGGTCGATTTTCTGGAGCAGATACTCGGCAAAAACAGCGAAATCGTGCTGCACGATTTCTCGGATCCCGACCACGCCATCGTCGATATTCGCAACGGCATCGTGAGCGGCCGCAAGGTCGGCGGTCCCGCCACCGATCTGGCACTCAAGATCATGCACGACGCCAAGTATCGCGACCTGCCGTTTATTACGGGCTACGAGGGGCGCGGTGCCGGCGGCAAGACGTTGGAGTCGGCGACGTACTTTATCCGCGAGAATGACGAGATCGTCGGTATGCTCTGCGTCAACACCGACCTCTCGACCGTACGCTCCATCAACGCCATGGCGCAGCAGCTCATGGCGTGCTTCGACGCGGCGCCGACGCGCACGGAGCCCGCCCCTATCGAGGTCGAAAGCCTTTCGGAGTCCACACAGGAGCTCATTGACCGCAGCATTGCCGAGTTGCTGAGCGCGCGCGGGCTGGATGTAGCGTCGCTTGGTCAGAGCGACCGCGTGGACGTCATTCGCCACCTCAACGGCAACGGGGTGTTCATGCTCAAGGGCGCCGTGGCCTGCGCCGCCACCGCGCTGGGCATCTCGGAGCCCAGCGTCTACCGCTACCTGCAAAAAGTTCGCAAGGAGGGCTAACGAGCAAAATGGAGCGCGGCTCCACAAGCGATCCGTCACTTAACAAAAGACCCTGCAGCTCGCACGCGCTGCAGGGTCTTTTTGCATGTCATGTTTAGTTGTTGCCAACGCCTTAGAGAGCGGCGACGACCTCGATCTCGACCAGACCGCCAGCCGGAAGGGCGGCAACCTGGAAAGCGCTGCGCGCGGGGAACGGGGCCTCGAACTTGGAGGCGTAGATCTCGTTCACGGCAGCGAAGTCGGCAATGTCGGCCAGGTAGACCGTGGTCTTGACGACATCGGCAAACGTAGCGCCGGCGGCAGTCAGCAGGGCCTCGACGTTAGCAAGGGACTGCTTGGCCTGGGCCTCGACGCCCTCGGGCATCTTGCCAGTTGTGGGGTCGATGCCCAGCTGGCCGGACAGGAACACCATGTTGCCGGTCTGGATACCGGGGGAATACGGTCCGATGGCTGCGGGTGCGTTATCGGAAGACACGACGGTCTTGCTCATGTTTTTCTCCTTACGATCAGATAGAGAGCGTGAGCGCGGCGTTCGCACCGGGAGGCACAATTCGGTCTGAACACCGCGCTTGATTTGGGATAGTACTCAAGGTTTCTGTTTGATGCAAGAATATTATCAGCTGGAGAGAATATTTTATCGCCCAACGGCGCCCGTTGGCAGCTGAACGGTTCTCCACGGGGTCAGCCAGCCTAAGCTGCTGAAGACTTTATCCCGCTTGGAGCACGGGCATCGCCTGCCGCAACGGCACCACTATACTTTTGAATATCTGAGCATTTTGAAAGGCAGGATATGACCGCAACCGCCAGTCGAACCACCAACCGCAGACCCGAGCTTTTGGCGCCCGCCGGAGGGCCCGAGCCCTTTGCCGCCGCGCTCGCTGCCGGGGCAGACGCCATCTACTGCGGCATGGGCAGCTTCAACGCCCGCCGCAAGGCAACCAACTTTACCGACGAGGCCTTTGAGCAAGCCTGCCGCGCCGCGCATCTAGCCGGGTCGCGCGTCTACGTCACGGTCAACATCGTCATCAAGCAGTCCGAGATGGGCGATGCGCTGCAACTCATCCATCGCTGCTCCACGCTAGGCGCCGACGCCTTCATTATCCAGGACTGGGGTCTGTTCTTTGAGGTCAAGCGCACCATGCCCGGCATCGAGACACACATCTCGACCCAGGCGAACATCCACGACGACCGCGGAACCCTTTGGTGCCGTGAGCAGGGCGCCGACCGCGTGACTCTCTCGCGCGAGCTCTCCATCGACGAGATCGCCGCCATTCACAACGCCGCGCCCGATGTGGACCTTGAGGTCTTTAGCCACGGTGCCATCTGCTTTTGCTACTCGGGTCTGTGCCTGCTGTCGAGCTTTGCCATGGCTGGCCGCTCGGCCAACCGCGGCATGTGCGCCCAGCCCTGCCGCCTACCCTACGAGCTAATTGACGAGAACGGCCGCTCGCTCTCCCCTGCCGGTCGCGAGCGCGCGCTGTGCCCGCGCGACACCAACACTTCGCAGCTTGTTCGCCGTCTGTATGACGCCGGCGCCGCATCGCTCAAGCTCGAGGGCCGCATGAAGGCCCCCGATTACGTGTATTCCATCGTCGACGTGTATCGTCATCAGATTGATGACATGCTGGCCGATGTTTCGACCTCTAAGGATGAGGATGCGGCCCGCCAGCGACAGCTCAAGCGCTGCTTTAACCGCGACTTTACGCACGCCTACCAAGACGGTACCTCGGGTGACGAGATGATGAGCTACGAGCGCTCCAACAACCGCGGCCAGATCGTGGGCACGGTGCTGGGCAGCCGCCCGGCCAACCGCGATGTGCGCGGCCTCAAGCCCGACGACCGCCGTCGGCGCGCCGCCATCGCCCGCATTGAGTTGTTTGAGCCCGTGGGCAAGGGCGACCTGCTGGAGCTTCGCCACGATAACGAGTTTGACCAGTTCCTGACCACCATTGCCGCCGATGATGCCGCCGCCGGTGACATCATCGAGTGCCGCGTGCCTCGCAGCATGCCCGAGGGCTGCCGCGTGCGCGTGATTCGAAGCCAGCGCGCCATTGACGCTGCCGGCGCCGCGCTCAAGCGCGATGTGCTGCGCCGCCGCGCCGTTGATGTAACCGTTGTGGCGCGTTTGGGCGAACCGTTTGCCGTCACGCTTACTTGCTGCGACGCCCCTTCGCTTACGGCCACGGCCACGGGCTTTACCGTCGAGGCCGCCAAGACCCGCGCGGTCGAGGCGTCCGATCTGGTAGAGCATGTGGGCCGCATGGGGTCCTCGCCCTTTGAGTCCGCGAGCTTTGATGTGGCGCTCGATAAGGGCTGCGGCATGGGCTTCTCCGCCGTGCACAAGGTGCGCGCCGCCGCCTGCAAGGCGCTGGAGGAGGCCATTCTGGCACCGTATGACGAGCGTGCCCGCACGCTCGAGCTGCCGGTGCTCGACAAATGTACGCGGCCCATGCCCGAGCACTACCGCGACGAGCCGCAGATCTGCGCCACCGTCACCTCGCTCGAGGCCGCCGAGGCAGCGCGAGCGGAGGGTGCAACGCGCATCTACATGACCACCGACGCGCTCGATGCGGCCGAGCTCTCCCCCGCCGACGCATTTGAGCAGGGCATCGTGCCCGTGCTCGACGAGGTCTGCCGTGCCGTTGACCACGTACGCGTCGACCCGTGGGTTGTTGCCGGCGCTACGGTCGCTATTGGCAACATCTCTGAGCTTGCCCTGGCCTCCCAGGTTGGCGCCACGGCCGAGATTCGCTCTTGCCTGCCGGTGCACAACACGCCCTGCATGGAGGCGCTTGCCAAGCGCGGAGCCGGTGCGTTTTGGCTCTCGCCCGAGATCACACTCGACGAGATTGTCTCGCTCGGCGCCGCCGCGCCCGCGGCTCTGGGCATCACCGTCTTTGGCCGCCCGCGCGTCATGACAAGCGAGCATTGCATCCTGCAGGTGGCCAATGGCTGCATCCACGATTGTGCCAGCTGCCGTCTGCGCGCCCGCAAGCTGTCGCTCAAGAATATCGACGGAAAGGTCATGCCCGTGCACACCGACATCCACGGCCGCTCTCGCTTGTACGACGCCTACCCCATCGACCTCACGCCGCAGGTACCGCAGTTGCTCGACGCCGGCGTCCGTCGTCTTATGGTCGACGGAACCTTGCTCGAGGCCGATGAGATTGGCCGTGCCGTCGCTCGCGTCCGTCGCGCCGTCGAGGCGGCTCAAGCCGGCCGCAAGCCCGCCGTCCGCCTGCGCGGGGCGACCTCGGGCTGCATGTTTGTGGGAATCAGCTAACCGAAAGGCTTACACGTGAACGAAGAACCTCAAGTCCTCTACTGCGATGCCTGGCTCATGGCCATCGACAAGCCCGCCGGCATGATCGTCCACGGCGACGGCACCGGTGAACGCACGCTCACCGACTACGCCAGCGACCTGCTGCTGGCGATGGGCGACGGCTTTGCCGCGACCGACATGCAGCCGCTCAATCGCCTGGACCGTGACACCACCGGCGTGGTGCTGTTCTCGCTCGACAAGCAGACGCAGCCCGCCTTTGACCAGATGGTCATCGACCACGCGTTCGAAAAGCACTATCTGGCGCTCGCCGAGGGCAAGATCGACTGGAACGAAAAACTCATCGACAAGCCCATCGCCCGCGACCGCCACGATAGCCGCAAGATGCGCGTTGGCGCCAGCGGCAAGCCGTCTCAGACGCGCGTCAAGGTACTCAAGCGTCTTAAGAGCCGTCGTGGCCTGCCCACGCGTTCGTATATCGATGTTGAGCTGCTCACCGGTCGCAAACACCAGATCCGTGTGCACCTGGCCAGCGAGCATCACCCCCTGGTTGGCGACGACCTGTACGGAACGCCGCGCCCCTGCGGCCTGATGCTCCACGCCCACAGCGTGTCCTTTACGCATCCCGTAACCGGCGAGCACATCCACATCGAAGCCCCCTGCCCCTGGGAGCCCTAAAAACCACCACAAAGGGGACAGGCACCTTTGTGGTGGTTTTGCCGCAATGGTTTCGCCGCGTCGCAGAAGATCTCAATCTGTAACAGTTAGAACCCATTTTCCGGTCTATCTGTTACAGATCGAGACATTCGAATCCCCCGCAAGGCAAAATCTAAATCTGTAACAATAACTCGGCAAAATCGGCCCCAGATGTTACAGATCGAGACAAAGGGCTGACGCGGTTCAGAAGTATCTCAATCTGTAACATCTGGCCCACTTTAAACGGTCTAAATGTTACAGATCGAGACAAACCGGCAGACAGAAAAGCGGCAACGCCCCCAATGGACGTTGCCGCTTTTCTATTGAGAAAACTATCTAGTTTCCGTTACTCGGCAGTCTTGTCGAGCGGTTTCTTGAGGAAGCTCAGGACCAGGCAGCCGACCACGGCGCCGATGGCAAGTGCCAGCAGGTACTGCACCGGGTTCGTGATGACGGCGATGACCCACGCGCCACCGTGCGGAGCGGGGCTGGCGCAACCGAAGAGCATCGACAGGCCACCGGCGGTCGCGGAGCCCAGGATGCAGGCGGGCAGCACACGCAGCGGATCGGCTGCGGCAAAGGGAATGGCGCCCTCGGTAATAAACGACAGACCCATGATGTAGTTCACCAGGCCGGCCTTGCGATCAGCCTCAGTCCAACGGTTCTTAAAGAAGGTCGTGGAAAGGGCGATCACCAGAGGCGGAACCATGCCACCGGCCATGACGGCGGCCATAATCATGTTGCCCTGCACGGTCTGTTCGGCAAGGGCGGCGGTGCCAAAGACGTACGCAGCCTTGTTGATGGGGCCACCCATGTCGGTCGCCTGCATGCCGGCGCAGATGATGCCTAGCAGGACGATGCTCGTGCCGGAGAGGCCGTTGAGCGCACCGGTGATGGCAGTGTTGATGACGCCCATGATGGGGTTGATGGCCATCATGAACAGGCTGGTCAGAAGAATGCCGAATACCGGGTAGATGAGCATGGGCTTGATGCCGTCGAGCGACTCGGGCAGCGCACTTGCCACCTTTTTGAGCGCGTTGACGATAGCACCGGCGGCAAAGCCGACCAGCAGCGCGCCCAAAAAGCCCGCGGAAACGAGCTGGGCCTGAGCGTCGGCGTCCATGGCCGTCGTCAGATATCCGAGCGTAAAGCCCTGCTTGGCGATCCAGCCGCCCACAAAGCCCGCCGCCAAGCCCGGACGGTCGGCGATGGACATGGCGATGTAGCCCGCGAGGATGGGCAGCATGAAGTTGAACGCCTGGTTGCCCGCTAGGTTAAAGAAGGCCGCGACCGGCGTGCTGTGACCGTAGGCGCTCGTGCCCAGACCGGCCTGGTCGAGCAGGAACGAAAGTGCCATAAGGATGCCACCGCCAACGACGAAGGGCAGCATGTGCGAAACGCCGTTCATGAGGTCCTTGTAGACCCTGCGGCCCAGGCCCTCGGACTCGCCCTCAACGGCGGGCTGAGCGGACGCGCCACCGGCCACGTGGTGAATGGGCGCATTGCCTGCGAGTGCGATGTTGATGAGCTCCTCGGCGTCGTTGATGCCACGCGTTACGGCACACGAATAGACCGGCTTGCCGTCAAAGCGATCGAGCTCGACGTTCTTGTCCGCCGCGATGATGACGCCCGTAGCACCCGCGATGTCGGCGGCCGTCAGCACGTTCTTGGCGCCGCCCGAGCCCTGAGTTTCGACCTTGATGCTCACGCCCATCTTGGCGGCCTGGTCCTCAAGCCCCTTTGCTGCCATAAACGTATGGGCAATGCCTGTCGGGCACGCCGTGATGGCAACGACGTCGTAGGTGCCGCCTCCCGTTTTCTCGTTTGTAGCTGACATGTTTCCTCCTTTTGCACAAGCAGGCCCACCCCTCCCCTCCAGAGGGTCAAAACCTGCGTATTACCTTGTGTTTGCGTTTTGATTAGAGCCGATAGCTCCGACGGACATGATCACGTCGTATGGAAACAGGGGTACTGGGCAACCATGCCCGGCGGGGCCATCGGAACCACCACAATGGGGACAGGCACCTTTGTGGTGGTTTTAGCCTTGTCCTGCCCCTGTCGCTAGACCGTGATGACGTTGTCCATCGACTGGTACTTGGCGGGAACCTCGCCCGCGGTGATGATCGTTGCATCGCGGAAGTCCGCGAACTTGACGGGCGCCACCATGCCAAATTTACTGGCGTCCGAGATTACGAAGCGTTTAGCGGTATGACGCATCGAGATACGCTTGACCTGCGCCTCCTCGATATCGGGCGTCGTAAAGCCTTGCTCGGCGGCAATGCCGTTGGAACCCCAAAAACCGCAGTTAAAGTTGTAGCGGTCCAGGGTTGCCAGGGCATCGGGACCAACGAGCGCCTCAGTCTCGGGCTTGAGCTCGCCGCCCAGCACCACGGTGCGCATGCCGCGCAGGGCAAGATGCTGAGCATGGAGCACAGAATCGGTCACATAGGTGACGCCCTCGAGATGCGGAAGATGCTCGATGAGCCCGAGCGTCGTCGAGCCCGAATCGATATACACGAAGCTATCGGGCTCCACGAGAGCCGCGGCACGGGCGCAGATGCGCTCCTTGTCGTCGTTGTGGAGGTCGCTGCGCTCGCTGATCGTCAGGTCGCGCGTTACGTGCGCGCGCTCAAGGCTCGTGGCGCCTCCATGCACTTTGGCAATGCGGTGCGCGCGATCAAGCGTCTGCAAGTCACGTCGAATGGTAGACGGCGTCACGCCCAGGGCCTCGGCAAGCTCCGGCACGGTAACCGAGCCAGCCTGCTGTACCATCGAAACGATTGCGTTGAGCCTATCTTCCGCAAGCATCTCTTACTCCTCCTCGGGGTACACAACTCCCCAATCAGCGCGGAGCTTGGTCATGAGCTCCATAACATCAGAAGCATAGCCCAGAAGCTCGTGCTTCGAATCGTCACCGACAACGGCCTTCTCCAGATCGGCCATCTCATAGCACAGGGCATAGGCCTCGATACCAGCGTGGACTTCCTCGCGGTGACCGTCTGCAGTCCACACGATGGTCGCGTGATCGGCGCGCGGATACTCGTTGACCTCGATATAGCACTTATCGAAGCTGATGACCGAACGCTTGGGCTGCTTGGAGTGGAGCGTAAGGCTCACAACGCCCAGCTGCTGCTCGGCGTTACGGCAGACGATGCCGCCCGCGACGTCGACACCGGTCTCGCAGGTGTTGCCCAGAGACACGACCTCGGTGGGCTGGCTGGCCATAAACAGGCGCATGACGGAAAGCGCATACACGCCAATGTCGAGCATGGCACCGCCGGCAAGATTACGGTTGTAGAAACGGTTGGTCAGGTCGCCGTACTCTTTGAAGCTGCCAAAGTTGAGCTGGGCAAGGTTCATGCGGCCAAAGTCGCCCGCATCCATGCGACGACGCAGCTCCTGATACAGGGGCATGTGGAGCACCGTGGTGGCGTCCATAAGGACCACGTTGTGCTCGTCGGCGATAGCGCGGGCCTCGTCGAGCTCGGCGGAGTTGAGCGTAATGGCCTTCTCGCAGAGCACGTGCTTACCAGCGGCCAGCGCGGCGCGCAGATAAGTGATGTGCGTGTTGTGCGGCGTGGTGATGTAAACGGCATCAATGTCCGGGTCGGCGTAGAGATCGTCGACGGTGTCGTAAACCTTCTCGACACCATACTGCTCCGCAAAAGCCTGAGCTTTGGACACCGTGCGGTTGGCAACGCCCGCGAGCTTGCGGCCGGCAAGGGCGAGGGACTGAGCCATCTGGTTGGCGATAACGCCGCAACCGATCACGGCCCAACGGAGCTCGGGAGCCGTAAAGATGTCGTTAGGGAACGGCTTGTCCTGAACCGAAGCGAACGCAGCCTTTGCGGCCGCCGCAGCATCGAGCGGAGCCTGTTTGGAATCTGCCATGAGTGCCTCCTGTGTCATGGAACGTCTTTCATTTCTGACGGCTCTATATTCGCACAAATACGCGTGTATGTGCGTACTTCTGCGCGTATTACCGCCAAACGGTCATTATTCAACCGTAAACGGCGCATTTCTGCGCACGTTCACGCAATCCTGCGCACTCAAGTACGCAGAATTGCGCACCAAGTGATCCCCAGAAGAAAACGAACGTAACGAATCATCTGACCACAAAGGACTGTCCCAAACTGCCGGCAGGAAAGGAACGTCCCCGGATGCTGGCACATGGGGACGTTCCTTTCCTGCCGCATTCATCCGATTGCCGCGCATTACCACAGACCTCACCTAAGTTGCGGTGAAAAAGGGATTGTTTGGCCCTCTAGAGCCCCTCATCAGTCCCTATTTCACCGCAACTTAGCACAAGGCTGTCCCAAATGACCAGCCGTTTAAGAACGTCCTCAACGGCCACTCATTTAAGTCTGTCCCCAATGAGTACCAATGAGTAGGGATAGAAAAAGGCCCGGGTGCCGTGGCATCCGGGCCTTTGCTAGCAACTTGATGTTGCGGGCAGCTTAGAACTTGTGGCCGCACTTCTTGCAGACGCGCAGCTTGTTCTTGCCGTCCTTCTCGTGACCGACGCGGGTAACCTTACCGCACTCGGGGCAAACGAGATTGACGTTGGAGGCGTCGATGGGAGCCTCCTGCGAAACGATGCCGCCCTGCTGGTTGGCAGCGTTGGGCTTGACGGCCTTCCTGACGACCGAAACGCCCTCGACAACGACCTTGTTCTCGGCGGGGAGAGCACGCAGGACAACGCCCTGCTTGCCGCGATCCTTACCAGAGAGAACCTGGACCTTATCGCCCTTCTTGATATACATATATCTCCCCTAACTACAGGGTCTCGGGAGCGAGCGAGACGATCTTCATGTACTTCTTGTCACGAAGCTCGCGAGCGACGGGCCCGAAGATACGGGTGCCGACGGGCGAACCATCGTTGTTGATGACAACGCAGGCGTTCTCATCAAAGCGAATGTAGGAGCCATCCTTGCGGCGGATCTCCTTAACGGTGCGAACGACGACGCAACGGACAACGTCCTTCTTCTTGACGTTGGCGCCAGGGGTAGCCTCCTGGACAGCACCGATGAACACATCGCCGATGCCTGCATAACGACGCTTGGAACCGCCAAGCACCTTGATGCAGCGAATCTTGCGAGCGCCGGAGTTGTCGGCGACGTTCAGCATGGTTTGCATCTGAATCATGGTAGATGTTCCTCCGAACTAAGAACCGAAGAGAGGTGCGCAGCCTTTATACGGCCCGTGGTATGCAAGCCAGGCATACGCACATCTTCGGAAACGTACAAGTCGTAAGAGCGACTGCTTATTTAGCGCGCTCGACGACCTCGATGAGGCGCCAGCGCTTCATCTTGGACATAGGACGGGTCTCCATAACGCGGACGGTATCGCCCACGCCAGCCGTGCACTCCTCGTCGTGAGCGTGCAGCTTCTTGGAGCTGGTCATCATCTTGCCGTACTTGGGGTGACGCTTGCGCTCGGTGATGGTGACAACGATGGTCTTGGCACCGGAGACGGAGGTAACGACACCCGTACGGACCTTACGCGAGTTACGCGAATCAGTCATGTTCTCTCCTTAGGTCCTACTCGGCGACAGCGGACTTCTCCGCTGCGATCTCGCGGGCGCGCTGCTCCGTGAGGACGCGAGCGATGTCCTTCTTCACGGTGTTGACGCGAGCGGTGTTGTCCAGCTGGCTGGTGGCCATCTGGAAACGAAGGTTAAAGAGCTCGGCGCGCATTTCCTTCAGCTTCTCAACGAGCTGAGCGTCCGAGAGCTCACGAATCTCTGCGGGCTTCATTAGTTCTCCTCCTTGGCGGCGGCGGCGTCCTCAGCAGCCCACTTGGCCTCGAGAGCGGCCTCCTCAGCCATCTCCTTCTGGATGCGCTGCTCAGCGTTCTTGGCAGCAACAATCTTGGTCTTGATGGGAAGCTTGTGCTGTGCAAGACGCAGAGCCTCGCGAGCGACCTCCTCGGGCACGCCCTTGACCTCGAACATGATGCGGCCGGGCTTGACGACGGCCACCCACTCCTCGGGGTTACCCTTACCAGAACCCATGCGAGTCTCGGCAGGCTTCTTGGTGATGGGCTTATCGGGGAAGATCGTGATGTAGACACGACCGCCACGCTTCATGTAGCGGGTCATGGCAATACGAGCGGCCTCGATCTGACGGTTGGTGATCCAATGGGCCTCGAGAGCCTGGATACCAAACTCGCCGAAATGCAGCTCGGTATTACCCTTGGCCTGGCCCTTCATGGAGCCACGCTGCACCTTGCGGTGAAGAATACGCTTAGGGGCAAGCACTACTGACCCCTCCTCTCGGAGTTACGACGACGAGGACGGGAAGAGCCCTCGAGTGCAGGGTTGGGAACAGGCTGGCCCGGGAGCTTCTCGCCCAGGTAGATCCAGACCTTCACGCCGCAGGCACCCATGGTGGTGCTGGCGACAGCCGTGCCGTAGTCGATCTTGGCGCGGAGGGTGTGCAGAGGCACGCGACCCTCACGGTACCACTCACGACGGCCCATCTCGGCACCGCCGAGACGACCGGAGCACTGGATACGGATGCCCTTAGCGCCGGCCTTGCGGGCGGACTGGACAGCCTTGCGCATAGCGCGACGGAAGGCAACGCGGCCCTCGAGCTGCTCAGCAATGGACTGAGCAACGAGGTTGGCGTCGAGCTCGGGGCGCTTGATCTCGACAACGTCGACGGAGAGCTGGCCCTTGGAGACGCCAGCGACCTTCTCGAGCTCGGTGCGGAGGGTATCGATCTCGGCACCCTTCTTACCGATGACAACGCCGGGGCGAGCGGTGAGGATGATGACCTTCACCTTGTCGCCAGCGCGCTCGATCTCGACGCGGGAGACAGCTGCGCGGGAAAGACGCTTCTCGAGATACTTGCGGATCTCGAGATCGTTACCGAGGGTCTTAGCGTAATCCTTCTCTGCGAACCAGCGGGAGCGCCAGTTCTCGGTGATGCCAAGACGGAAGCCGGTGGGGTAGACTTTCTGACCCATACAGCTTTACGCCTCCTTTCGAGGAGCAACGACGACGGTGATGTGGGAAGTACGCTTCAGAATGCGAGAAGCGGAACCCTTGGCGCGGGGACGGATGCGCTTAAGCGTCGGACCCTCGTCAACATAGGCAGCGGCGACAACCAGGTTGTCGGCACGCAGACCATTGTTGTTCTCGGCGTTCGCAACGGCGGAACGGAGAACCTTCTCGACATCCACGGCGACGGCGCGGTCGCAGAAGTGGAGGATGTCGAAGGCCTGAGCGACAGGCTTGCGGCGGATCAGATCGACCACCAGGCGGGCCTTGCTGGGGGAAACACGCACGTACTTAGCGACGGCGCGAACCTCGGTGGCCTCAGTTTCAATAGACTTAGTTGCCATTTACGGTTAACCCCCTATTTGGCCTTGTGGCCACGGAACGTACGAGTCGGCGCGAACTCGCCGAGCTTGTGACCAACCATGGACTCGGTAACATACACGGGCACATGCTTGCGGCCGTCGTGGACGGCGATGGTGTGACCAACCATCTCGGGGAAGATGGTGGACGCGCGGGACCAGGTCTTCACGACGTCCTTCTTGCCAGCCTCGTTCATCGCGGTGATACGCGAGAGAAGGCGAGTCTCCACGAACGGGCCCTTTTTGAGACTTCTGCTCATAAGTGCTTTCTCCTAAAACTCGGTATCCGAAATTACTTCTTACGGCGACGAATGATGTGCTGGTTCGAGACCTTCTTCTTCTTGCGCGTACGAAGGCCCTTCGTCGGCTTACCCCAGGGGGTAACAGAGGGACGACCAGAGGTGTGGTTCTTGCCCTCGCCACCGCCGTGCGGGTGGTCGACAGGGTTCATGACGGTACCGCGGACGGTCGGGCGCACGTTCATGTGACGCTTACGGCCGGCCTTGCCGATGACGATGTTGGAGTGATCGGCGTTGCCGACCTCACCGACGGTGGCGCGGCAGGTAACGAGGATGCGGCGCATCTCGGAGGAAGGCATACGGACGATAGCGTACTTGCCCTCCTTACCCATCAGCTGGCAGGAGTTACCGGCGGAACGGGCGATAGCAGCGCCCTTGCCCGGCTGGAACTCGACGGCGTGGATGAGCGTACCGACGGGGATGTCGGCGAGGGGCAGAGCGTTGCCCGGCTTGATGTCGGCGTCAGAACCGGACATGACGGTCTGACCGACCTCGAGGCCCTTGGGGGCCAGGATGTAGCGCTTCTCACCGTCAGCGTAGTGCAGCAGAGCGATGCGAGCGGAACGGTTCGGATCGTACTCGATCGTGGCAACCTTGGCGGGCACGCCGTCCTTGTTGCGCTTGAAGTCGATCACGCGGTAACGACGCTTCACGCCGCCGCCCTGGTGGCGGGTGGTGATGCGGCCGTTGTTGTTACGACCGGCCTTCTTGGGCAGGGGCTCGAGAAGAGACTTCTCGGGCTTGGTGCAGGTGATCTCGGAGAAGTCGGAGATCGTCTGCCAACGCCTACCAGCGGAGGTCGGCTTAAGGTGCTTTACAGCCATTACAATCCCTTTCAATAGGAATCCGTTAGCCATCGCAGACAGGGATTCGAGGTTCTGCCTCGGGTGCGATGACACCGGACGTATACACGGCTCCGGGCGTGTCCATTTTATACGCCCAAAACCTTGAGCTCTCGCCTCCCCTATTTGGGAGGCATGAGCTCACTCAACAGCAGCGAGTCTTAGGCCTGGTTGCCAAAGACCTCGATGGTGTCGCCCTCGGCCAGCGTGACGATGGCCTTCTTCCAAGAACGGGTCTTGCCGGCGACATAGCGCACGCGCTTGGTCTTGGGCTTGACCGTCAGGGTGTTCACGCGAACGACCTTGACGCCGAAGATCTCCTCGACAGCGTCCTTGATCTGATACTTGTTAGCATCCTTGGCGACCTCGAACGTGTACTTGTTCTGCTCCATGCCGGAGAAGGAACGCTCGGACACGATCGGACGGATGATGATCTCGTGGGCGGTCATTTAAGCAAGCACCTCCCCGAAGTGAGCGGCGATGTCGGCGGGCATCAGCACGGCGTTGTTGTTGACGAGATCGTAGGTGTTGGCCTCGTCGGCAGTGATGATGAACGTCTTGGGAATGTTGCGGAACGACAGGTAGGCGTTGACGTCCTCATCGCGAACGATGATGGTCAGACGCTTGCCCTCAAGGCCGAGAGCCTTGAGCATGGCAACGGCAGCCTTGGTGGAAGGCTTCTCGAAGCCGTAGTCGTCGACGAGCACGAGCTCGCCATCGGCCAGCTTGGCGGACAGCGCGGAGCGCATAGCCAGCTTGACCTCCTTGTTGTTCATACGCTTAGCGTAGGAACGGGGCTTGGGGGCGAAGACAACGCCACCGTGACGCCACTGGGCAGCACGGATGGAACCCTGGCGGGCACGGCCGGTGCCCTTCTGACGCCAAGGCTTCTTGCCGCCACCGGAAACCTCAGAGCGGCCCTTAGCGGACTGGGTGCCCTGACGCCAAGAGGCCATCTGGCACTTGACGATGTGGTGCATAACGTGGATGTTCGGCTCGATGCCGTACACCTCAGCGGCGAGCTCGGCCTCGGCGACCTTCTTGCCCTCGCTGTTCTTTACTTCAAACTTTGCCATTTAAGTGTTCTCCTTGGTATGACGCTGGGCTAAATGGGCTGGGCCCTTAGGCCATACGGATGGCGACGAGACCATTCTTGGCACCCGGGACAGCGCCCTTGACCAAGATGAGGTTCTGCTCGGCATCGATGCGGACAACGGAAAGGTTCTTGACGGTAACGCGCTCGTTACCCATGTGACCGGCCATCTTGACGCCCTTGAGGACGCGCGCAGGATAGGCGCACTGACCGATAGAACCGGGGTGACGCTGGAAGTGAGAACCATGCGTCATAGGACCGCGGCGCTGACCCCAGCGCTTGATGCGACCCTGGAAGCCCTTACCCTTGGAGGTACCGATGACGTCGACCTTCTCGACATCAGCGAAATCAGCGACGGTGACGACCTCGCCGACCTTGTGCTCCTCGCCGTTCTCGACGCGGACCTCACGAAGGAAACGGACAGGCTCGACGCCAGCCTTAGCGAAGTGACCAGCCATGGGCTTGTTCACGTTCTTGGCCTTGATGTCGCCGAAACCGATCTGGACGGCGTCATAGCCGTCGGTTGCCTGAGTTTTAACCTGCGAGACAGCGCAGGGGCCAGCCTGGATGACCGTGACGGGAACGACGTTGTCGTCCTCGTCCCAAACCTGGGTCATGCCAATCTTGCGGCCGAGAATCATGCTGATCAAGATATGATCCCAACTCTCGCGTGGTCTTGGGACAATGCGTACACCACCGAGCGTACGCCCCTAGAGGACCACTACTTACACGACGTGCTCCCCAGCCTTGTATTTCGCCCGGACTACCTGACAACCCTATTAAGCAGGCATTTTGTCCAGCCAGAATACTCCCCTGGTTTCACACAGCTGTTTAGTATACACGGCTGCGGGCGTATCCATCGAGATTCATATTTCACTCACATTGTTTACGCAGGTAAAGTGCGTGGCACGTTCCCAGTGTGCGGCGGAGGGGGCGGGCCTGAGACATATTAAGGTTGCTGCTCTACAGTCCTGCTCACGACGGAGAGCACATTAAGTGCTCTCCTGTTCGTGCGGAACTCGCGACAACCTTAATATGTCTCAGGCCCGCCCCCTCCGCCGCACACTGGGAACGCCACGTTGATGTCTGCTTAACTCTGCTCGCTCAGACTAATGACTTTGTTGGGGGTCCACTATTTGCTGGAGGGTGAACTTACATTGATGAGGCTCGCCTTCTGCTTGTGGCTTTGCCTCATCGAAATCGAAAATCATGATGGCGCAGTTGGGGAGTTTTGCTGGGAGCTCGAAGCCCTCTGGGGCTGCAGCCTTGATGAATTGGCGGCTGGCGCTGCCGTGGCTTACTGCTAGGAGGGTTTCGATATCCTCGGCGCCCATGATATTGGTGAGGGTGTCTACCATGCGCTCCTGCAGGGCATGGCTTCCTTCTCCGCCAAATGGAATCAGGTCCTCGCCGGGGTCCCAGACGTCGGTGGGCAGGGCGTCGTGGGGGCCTTCTTCGAAGGTGCCGTAGCTGCGCTCGATGATGCCTTCGCAGGGCTCGACTGCTGCATCCGGACCGAGGAGTTCGCATGCGACGAGACTTGCCGTGTCCATGGCTCGGCCTAAGGGTGATGAGACTACTTTGTCGGGGACGACGCCATGGACCTTGAGCCATGCGGCGGCTGTCTGTGCCTGTTGACGACCCAAATTGGTGAGCGGTGAATCGCAGCGACCCTGGACGAGCTTTTTGACGTTGAATTCCGTCTGGCCGTGGCGGAGCAGATACAGCTTCTTCATAGTCTCCCCTTCTGTATAACTTGCTTTGCCGGCACAGCCCTACTCGTGGGTATGGCCTACGTAGTCTTCGTCGATCGTAATCTTGGCAATCGACTTGGGATATTCCGATTCGACCCGTTGTGCCAGCTCGTGCTTTACATCTTCGGCACTCATCTGCAGATCCGAGGGACGCACGCAGTCAAAGATCACGTTAGTGTGCGTAGGACCCGGCACACAGCGCAGATCGTGAATCGAGAGGCGGCTATCGATCTGTTGGGCCATGGCGTTAATGCGTAAACGCATGCTCGCCACCTTGGGGTCGTCGGTCACGATGGGGTCGTAATGGAGCGTGACAATCATGCCGTCTTCGTTCCTAAACGCCTGCTCGATGTTATCGAGCGTGTCGTGACTTTCCATCGGGCTGGCCTCGGCCGCCATCTCGGCGTGAGCGCTTGCGAACTTCCTGCCCGGGCCATAGTCGTGGACCATCAAATCGTGAACGCCCAAGACGCCGGGGTAGCTCATGATCTTGCTGCGGATATGCTCGACGAGCTTAGGATCGGGCGTCTGGCCCAAAAGCGGGCTAACCGTATCCTGGATAAGTTCAAAACCGCTCCAGCCAATATAGGCGCCAACGGCAAGGCCGACCCATGCGTCAAGATTGATGTGCGTCACCTGCGAAACAATCGCGCACGCCAGCACGGCGCCCGTGGCAAGGACATCGTTCTTGGAATCTTGCGCAGTCGCATGCAGCGTCTCGGACTCAATGCGATCGCCGAGCTTTTGGTTGAGGGTCGCCATCCAGAGCTTTACGACCATCGAAAGCACTAGAACTGCCACCAGGGCAAGCGAGAACTCGACAGGCTCCGGGTTGACAATACGCTCCACCGAGGACTTCACCAGTTCGATGCCAATAAGCAGCACGAGCGCCGCCACGACCAAACCCGAGAGATACTCGTAGCGACCGTGGCCGTAAGGATGCTCGGGGTCGGCCGGCTTGCTCGCCAGCTTAAAGCCCAGCACGCTCACGATATTCGAGCTTGCATCGGACAGGTTGTTCATGGCATCCGCCACAATCGAAACCGATCCCGACAGCACGCCAATTACGCCCTTCGCAGCGCATAGTGCCACATTGGCGAGAATACACGCCACGCCCGTCAACGTGCCCACGCGCGCACGGTCGCCCTGCGCACGCTTAACAATCCACTCGACCATCTACATCCGCCCCCACGGTACTACCTATATATCTATTGCTCAAACGGATTGTAGTGTAGCCACTTTGTCCCCCAGATACAAAAAAGGCCGCAACCCACACGGGCCACGGCC
The DNA here is from genome assembly GCA_036551635.1 of Collinsella sp. Lineage (GTDB taxonomy): Bacteria > Actinomycetota > Coriobacteriia > Coriobacteriales > Coriobacteriaceae > Collinsella. Next base: position 26,598 of record JAXKEA010000052.1, on the reverse strand, counting down.
TTGGAATATGGCAAAGGAATCGTCCTTGTGTCGCACAGGTTTACGCGCTTACTTCGGCCACGCTCTTAGAGGTTTCGGGCAAATCGGCTCCGTTCCCCGTCGTCTGTCCCTTCGCCGGCACCACGCCAAAGCAGTAGCTCAGCGCCGCAGACACCGCAAATGCCACACCGCCGGCAGCGCAGCACCACAGCAGGTTCGAGATGCCGCCCGTGGCAAAGCCAATGACCATAAGGACATTCGTCATGCCGATGGTATAGGCCGTAACGTGGCCCACGGCCGCAACAAGGCCTCCGACGGCGCCGCCAATGGCCATGCACGTCAGGCACCTGCCATATTTAAAGCCGCAACCGTACAGCGCCGGCTCGCTTACGCCGCCAAGAACACCCGAGATTGAATAGCCCAGCATGAGCGCCTTCTCGTCCTTATCCGCAACGCGAAGCGACGCGCCAAAGGGCATGCCCCAAACGGCGAACGTTGCCATCGTCGCGGCGATCAGGATGCACGAATCCGTTCCCACACTCATAAACTGCGCATAGGCGAGCGATAGGACAACGTTGCTGACGCCGGCGATCTTTAGGAACTCCCAGCCCGCGGCAAGCCCCATGAGCGTGAGCAGCGACACGATGCCACCGGAATTGCCAAGCATAAACATAAGCTGGCCCAACAGCATGCCCAGATAGCTGCCCGCCGGCGCCGTAATACACAGCGAAACCGGAACCATGACAAGCATGGTCGCAAACGGGACGAACGAAAACGCCACGGCCTTAGGGATAACGCGCTTAAAGAAACACTCCACTCGCCATAGCACGGGCACCGAGATGAGAACCGGAATAACAGTCGTCGTGTAATCGTTGACCGGCGCAGGAAGCAGACCATACACGGAAGTCATCGATGCCCCCGTCGTCGATGCGGCATCGACAAGCTTAAGCAGATCGGGCGCAATCAATACGCCGCCCAGCATCATGCCCAGCTGCTCCGAGCAACCGAGCGGGCGGGCGGCCGCCCAACCAAGATAAATGGGCAAAAAGTAGTAGCCGGCGTTATAGAGCCAACTGTAGAACAGGCGATAGATTTCGGAATCGGCAGACCACAGGCCCAGCATGCCTTCGCCCATAATGACGGCGACGGTGCGGAACAACGCCGCGCAGACAATAAAGGGCAGCGCCGACATCATGCTTTTGGACAGATAGTCCACCACGGCCATGGCGTTTGATGAAACCGTCGTTGTAAACGAGGTTCTAGAAACTTGTGACATGGAACGCCTTTCCCAATGTGACATGCGGGCCGTCCCTTTGTCACATCGTGCGGTACTGACCGATTGCGCGGTACTTTTGGTAGCGGAGGTTTGTGAGGGTCGCGTCGTCGAGCCGCCCAAGCGTATCGAAGGCATCAAATGCCGAGGACATGACGGCACCGGCGATCTCCTCATGCGACAGGCCCTTATCGTCAACAATGCCGTCGATGATACCGAGCGCCAGCAGATCGGGGGCCGTGAGCTTAAGCGCCTTGGCGGCCTCATTCGCGCGCTCGGTATCCTTCCACAGGATCGACGCACAGGCCTCGGGGCTCACGACCGAATAGGCCGAGCTCGAGAGCATCAGGATGCGGTCGGCCACGGACAGCGCCAGCGCGCCACCAGAGCCGCCCTCGCCTGTCACCACCGAGACAATCGGCGTCTTAAGGCCGCTCATCTCCATGAGGTTCTGGGCAATCGCCTCACCCTGGCCGCGTTCCTCGGCACCGATACCGCAAAACGCGCCCGAAGTATCGACCAGGCACAGAACCGGTCGACCAAACTTTTCGGCCTGGCGCATAAGGCGACGCGCTTTGCGGTAGCCCTCGGGATGTGCCATACCAAAGTTGCGACGCATGCGCTCTTTGGTCGTGGTGCCGCGCTCGATGGCGATGACCGTTACGGGGCGTCCGTCTTTCCAGCCAATGCCAGCCACCACAGCAGCGTCGTCGCCAAAGTAGCGGTCGCCGTGCAGCTCCACAAATCCATCCAGGCCCAGCGAGATCATCTCGCCTGCCGTGGCGCGATCTGCCGAGCGGGTCTGCTTGACAATCTCGAGCGCGGTTTTTGGTGCGGCCGAGCGCTTGAACAAGTGTCCCAGCTTTTTGCCGCGGCGACCCATATGCACGATCTCATGCGGTGCCCCCAGGCCGGGCGCGTGCCCTTCGTGCAGCGCCAGCAGCTCGCCTACCGTGAGCGCAATCTCGCCACGCGGAACAACGGCATCGCAAAAGCCGTGCTCCAGCAAAAACTCGGAGCGCTGGAATCCCTTGGGCAGGCGCTTGTGCATGTTCTGCTCGATCACGCGCGGGCCGGCAAATGCCGTCAGGGCATCGGGCTCGGCCAGGATAATGTCGCCCTCCATGGCAAAACTCGCGGTTACGCCTCCGGTCGTGGGGTCGGTGAGCACCGTGATATACAGGCCGCCCGCCTCGCTGTGGCGCCTAACCGCCGCAGAAATCTTGGCCATCTGCATAAGCGATGTCACGCCCTCTTGCATGCGCGCACCGCCCGAAACGGTAAAGCCGACAACTGGCAATCCAAGCTCGGTCGCTCGCTCAAATGTGCGACAGATCTTCTCGCCCACCACGGAACCCATCGAGCCCATCATAAAGTTGGCGTCCATAAAGAAGAGCGCCGTATCGCAACCGCAGATTTTGCCTCTACCGCACACAACGGCATCGCGCTCGCCCGAACGCTCGCTCACGCTCTTGAGCTTGTCGGCATAACCGGGAAACGAGAGGAAGTCCTCCGACGCCAGATTGGCATCCCATTCCTCAAACGTGCCCTCGTCAACCGTCATGCGCATGCGCGCGCGACCGCTCACGCGAAAGTGTTTTCCGCAACGAGGGCAGACCTCGAGGTTGTCGTGCAGACGCGCCTCATCGATCACGCGGCGGCACTCCGGGCACTTGATAAACACATGGCGCGCGGGAAACTCGGCGCACGACTCGGTCATCGGTCCCTCGAGGACGTTGACCGTCTTCGCTTTTCTATTCATCAGCATAGAGATGCCCCATCAGATCGGTGTGATACATGCCCGACAAGAACTCGTCGTTTGCCAGCACGTCGAGCTGAAGCTCGCTGTTTTCGCTCACGCCCTCAATCACGAGCTCGCCCAGGGCCGATCGCATCTTGCGAATGGCGCCGTCACGCGTGGGCGCACACACGATGAGCTTGCCAAGCATGGAGTCGTAGTACGGCGGAACTTTCGCACCGGTAAACATGGCGGAATCCCAGCGCACGCGCGGACCACCCGGCACACGCAACGCGGTGACCGTTCCGCATGACGGCAGAAAGTCCGGCGTTTCGGCATTGATGCGGCACTCCATGGCGTGGTTGCGGACCGGCATGTCCTCCTGCTCAAAGGGCAGAGGCTGGCCGGCTGCCACGCGCAGCTGCCACTTGACCAAGTCGGTATCGGTCACAAACTCCGTAACCGGATGCTCCACCTGCAAGCGCGTGTTCATTTCCATAAAGTAGAAATTGCCGTCGTCCGAATACAGGAACTCGATGGTACCGGCTCCTTCGTAGCCGACGGCACGAGCCAGGTCACGCGCTGCCTTGTGCATGCGAGCACGAATGTCGTCGTGTCCGTCGAGGCACGGCGCGGGGCTCTCCTCGATTAGCTTTTGGTTGCGCCGCTGCACCGAGCACTCGCGCTCGCCGAGCGAAAACACATGGCCCTGCTTATCGGCCATAATCTGCACCTCAACGTGGTGCGCCGGCGCGACGAACTTCTCCATGTAGCACTCGCCGTCGCCAAAAACGGCCTCGCCCTCGGCACGCGCCTCGATGAACGCCTTTGCCGCATCTTCCACGCGATCGACCTTGCGAATGCCGCGACCGCCGCCACCTGCACGCGTCTTAATGAGCACGGGGCAGCCAATGCGCTCGGCCTCGGCCGTTGCCTCCTCGGGGCTTTTGAGCAAATTGCAGCCCGGCACGATGGGCACGCCCGCCGCGGCAGCCGTTCGACGCGCGGCGTCCTTATCGCCCATGCTGTCGATCACCTCGGCCGAAGGACCGACAAACGCCAGGCCATACTTGTCGCAGTCGCGCACGAAGCTCGCCTTCTCGGAGAAAAAGCCATAGCCGGGATGAATTGCCTTAGCTCCCGACTTTACGGCACAGGTGAGCACGGCATCGTCGTTGAGGTAGCTCTCGGCAAGACGCGGGCCACCGATGCAATACGCCTCGTCGGCAAGCTGCACGTGCAGCGCGTCCGCATCGGCCGTGGAATAGACGGCGACGGTCTTGATGCCCATATCGCGGCACGCGCGGATAACACGGACCGCGACTTCGCCACGGTTGGCAATGAGCACTTTGTCGAACATGAAGCCTTCCTTAACTTTCGTGCATGAGTGCAAAGGACATATCGGCGCGGCAGCAAACCTCACCGTTGACGCTCGCAGTACCCGTCGCAAAGCGGAACGGCCCGCGCGCACGCGTGATGGTGCACACCAGATCAACCGTGTCGCCCGGGCGCACCGGACGCTTAAAGCGCACCTTATCGAGGCTCGTATAGAACGGCGTCGCGCCGCGCGCCTCCTCATCGCCCATCAGCAGCACGCAGCAGTTCTGGGCGAGCATCTCGCACTGAATCACGCCGGGGACGACCGGGTTTCCCGGAAAATGCCCCTGCAAAAAGTACTCGTCGCCCGTGATCGTGATCTTGCCGTGGGCCTCGTCGCCCACCAGCTCGGCCTCGTCGAGCAAAAGCATCGGCTCGCGATGCGGTAACAGCTTCTTGAGCTCTTCTTTGTTCATGGATATCACCTATCCGATCCTCATGAGGCAGCTGCCGAACTCCACGAGGTCGCCGTCGGCCACGCAGATCTCGAGCACCTCGCCATCCGCCTCTGCCGTCACCTCGTTGAGAACCTTCATGGCCTCGATGATGCAGAGGGTCTCGCCGGCCTTGACCTTGGAGCCCACGCGCACAAACGGTTCGTCGCCCGGCGCCGGGGCAGCATAGAAAACGCCGACCATGGGAGCGGTCACCTCGGTGCCCTTAGGCTCCGGTGCGGCGGCAGGCGCCTGCGCGGCGAGCTCCGGCGCGGCGGCAGGCATGGCGACAGGAGCCACCGCCGGAGCAGTCACGGCACCCGGCATAGGCATGGGCACGGCAACCGGCTGTGCGGCGCTCGCGCGCTCGAGTTCGACCGCGGTGCCATCGGGCTCCTCAACGCGCACGCGCGTGAGGCCACGGTCTTCCATAACATCGGCTATCTCGGCAAGTCTTTTGGAATCCATGCTCTAGCTCCTTGCATATCTACGCAGCGCGATGGCGGCGTTGTGTCCGCCAAAGCCCAGATTGGTCGAAAGCGCCCAGGTAAGGTCGGCGCGAACCGCTCGATTGGGAGTGTAATCAAGATCGCAGGCGGGATCGGGCGTGTGGTAGTTAATGGTCGGGGGCACCACGCCCTGCTCGAGCGCCATGGCGCAGGCCATGACCTCGATGGCACCCGTAGCACCGATCATGTGGCCGGTCATCGACTTGGTCGACGAGACGTGCGCGGCGCGTGCCGCGTCCTCGCCGAGCGCACGCTTAATGCCCGCCGTCTCGGACGAATCGTTGAGTTTAGTCGAGGTTCCGTGAGCGTTGATGTAGAGGCCCTCGGAAGGCTTAACGTCGCCCTCGGCCACCGCCAGCGATATCGCACGGGCAATGCCGGCAGCCTCGGGATCGGGACTCGTGATGTGATAGGCATCATCGGTGTTGCCGTAGCCCACGACCTCGGCATAAATGTGCGCCCCGCGCGCCTGCGCATGCTCCATGCTCTCGAGTACCAGCACGCAGGCGCCCTCGCCCATCACAAAGCCGTCGCGGTCTGCATCGAACGGACGGCATGCCGTCGACGGGTCAGGATTAGTGGTGAGTGCACGGCAGGATGTAAAGCCCGCAACGGCATCGGGAATGATTGCGGCCTCGGTACCGCCGGCGAGAATCGCATCGGCATAGCCATGCTTGATGGCGCGGAACGCCTCGCCCACGGCATGGGCCGAGGTCGCGCACGCGGTCACCACGGGCAGGGTCGGGCCTTTTGCCTTGTGGCGGATCGCGATATTGCCCGAAGCCATATTGGGGATCATCATCGCGATCATATAGGGCGATGCGCGGCGGGGCCCACGGTCGGCAATCGTGTGGACGTTGTCGACGAGTGTCTGCATGCCGCCCACGCCCGAACCCACATAGACGCCCAGGCGCTCGCGATCGACGGCGCCTTCGACATCAAAGCCCGCATCGTGCATGGCCTCGTCCGACGCCGCCAGTGCAAACTGAACGCAGGGGTCCAGGTGCTTGGCATCGTGCTTACCAAAGTAGTCGTTGCCGTCAAAGCCCTTGACCTCGGCCGCCACCTTAACGGCAAACGCATCGGTATCGAAGTGCGTGATCGGGCCGATACCGCACGTGCCGGCACACATGGCCGCCCAGGTGGCAAGCGCCGTGTTTCCGAGCGGCGATACGGCGCCGATGCCGGTGATTGCAACTCTCTGTTCCATCATGGTCTCCTCATTCAAGCCGTTCTTTGGCCCTGGTTTCTACATCGCCATTCCGCCGTCGACGCGCACAACCTCACCCGTAATGTAGGCAGCCGCATCACTCGCCAAAAAGCGCACCACGCCGGCCACTTCCTCGGGGCGCGCCATGCGCTTAAGGGGAATCTGCTCCTCGGTTGCCGCGCGAACCTTCTCCGAAAGCTTTGCCGTCATATCGGTCTCGACAAACCCGGGGGCGACCGCGTTCACTCGTACGCCGCGGGGCGCAAGCTCGCGCGCTACCGCCTTGGTCAGGCCGATAACGCCCGCCTTGGAGGCGGCGTAGTTGGCCTGCCCGGCATTGCCCATCAGGCCCACGACCGAGCTCATGTTGATGACGCAACCGCCACGCTGGCGCATAAAGGTCTTGGTGAGCACGCGCGTCATATTGAACGTGCCCTTGAGATTGACATCGAGCACGCGGTCGAAGGCATCGTCACCCATACGCATGAGCAGGCCGTCGCGTGTGATGCCGGCGTTGTTGACGAGCGCCCAAATGGAGCCGAAGTCGTTGAGGACCGTCTCCACGCATGTGTTGACAGCGGCGGGGTCGGCCACGTCACATTGATATGCGCGTGCCGTGGCGCCTGACGCCTCGCAGGCTTCGCACGTCTCGCGCGCCGCATCGACGCTGCCGGCATAGACGACGGCGATATCGTAGCCATCCTCCGCCAAGCCCACGGCACAAGCGCGACCGATGCCGCGCGAGCCGCCCGTGACCAGCGCCACGCGGCGCGATCCGTCGCGCTCGAGTGCGCCGTTGTTCAAGTTGCCCATGTCGTTCCTTTCGGGTTACAGCCCTGTGGGCTATGCGAGCTCGTCGGCAATAGCTGCGACCTGTTCGGCCGTTTCGCACGAATACACACGAACGTCGCTCAGCGTACGCTTGACCAAGCCGGACAGCGTTTTGCCGGGACCGACCTCAATAAACGTGTCGATGCCTTGATTCTGCAGAGCATGCAGCGTGTCGACCCAGCGCACGGCATGACTCAACTGGTTGGCCAGCACCTCCGATGCCGCCTGTGGGTCGACCGGATAGGGCGCCGCCGTCATATTTGCCATAACAGGAATGAGCAACGGGGACGGCGCGTGACCGGCCTCGATATATGCAGCAAGGCCACAGGTCGCCTCGGTCATATAGGGGCTATGGAATGCACCCGACACCGCGACCTTCATGGCCCGGCCACCAGCCTCTTTTACCAGGACGTCGAGGGTTTGCAACGCATCGGGCGCTCCGGCCACAACCGTCTGCTGGGGGCTGTTGTAGTTGACCGGCCAGCAGTCCTCGCCGGCCTGTTTTGCCAAGCCCTCGACCTGCGCCGCATCGAGTTTGATGACGGCGCGCATTCCGCCGGGGTGACGCTCAGCCGCCGTGGCCATAAGCGCCGCGCGCTCGCACACAAGCTCAAAGCCCGCTCGCGTATCGAACGCCCCCGCAAAGGTGAGTGCAGCGACCTCGCCCAGCGAGAATCCCGCACAAGCGGCAGGCACCACGCCGCGCTCGCGCAGGGCGACGGCAACAGCCAAGTCGTGCACGAACACGCAAGGCTGCGTGTTCTCGGTCTGCGAGAGCTCCTCTTTCGAGGCGCTCCGGCACTGCTCACTGGTTCCCGGACGCACCTCATCGGCAATGGCGAACACCTCGGCAGCCGCCGGTGATGCCTCGATGAGATCGACGCCCATCGCGGGATGCTGGGCACCCTGACCGGCAAACAGAAACGCTACGCTACCCATGCGGACGCACCCTTCAGGACATGCTCGGCGCCATCGACCAGATCGTCGACGATTTCGCGTGCGCTCTGGCGTTCGTTGACCATACCGGCAATCTGTCCGCACAAATACGAACCCTCTTCGTAATTACCGTCCTTTGCGGCTTTACGAAGCGCTCCCGTGCCCATGGCCCCGAGCTCCTCGGGGCTTGCGCCCGCCGCCTCGTTCTTGGCATACGCGTTGGTGAAGGGACTCTTGAGGGCGCGAACCGGATGTCCCGTCGAGCGACCGGTCGCACGCGTCGACGTGTCGCCTGCCTTGAGCACCAGCTCTTTGTACTGTTCGGATACGGTGCACTCGTTTGCGACCAGAAAGCGTGTTCCCACCTGGACGCCGGCAGCGCCGAGCATAAAGGCGGCCGCCACACCGCGGCCATCGGCGATGCCGCCAGCCGCAACCACGGGAATATCGACCGCATCGACAACCTGCGGGACAAGTGCCATCGTCGAGGTCTCGCCAATATGGCCGCCTGATTCGGTGCCCTCGGCAACCACGGCAGTGGCTCCGCGACGCGCCACGAGACGCGCCAGCGCCACCGAAGCCACGACGGGAATAACCTTGATGCCTGCATCGTTCCAGGCCTTCATGTACTTGGTGGGATTGCCGGCGCCGGTCACCACAACGGGCACCTGCTCATCAATCACCACTTGTGCGACCTCGTCGACAAACGGGCTCATGAGCATAACGTTGACGCCAAAGGGCTTATCCGTCTTGGCGCGCAGCTCGTGAATCTGATCGCGCAGCCAGTTTGCGTCGGCATTCATGGCCGCGATAATGCCTAAGCCGCCCGCCTCGGACACGGCAGATGCCAGCGAGGCATCGGCAATCCAGGCCATGCCACCCTGGAACACGGGTTTTTCGATGCCGAGCAGATCGCAGAGAGGAGACTTGAGCATCACTACTTCTCCAATGCCGCCTCGACCGTATCGACGAACTCGCCGACCGTCTTGGGGTTCTCCTCGGTATCGAGCTGGATGCCAAACTCGTCCTCGACGGCGACGAGGATCTCGACGGTGCCCAGACTGTCGAGGCCAATCTCCTCGAGCGTGGACTCGGGCTTCATCTCGACATCGTCAAGGCCAGCGGTCTCGCGGATAACGTCGCAAACGCGCTCGAAGGTCTTCTGATCTGCCATGGTAGTTCTCCTTTGTTTGTGCCCTAGGGGCGTTTTTATTTCCTATGTGCGACTACTTCCAGCGAAGTAGATAGCCACCTATATCCAGGCCGGCGCCAAATCCAACGAGGGCGATAGTGTCGCCTGTGTGAAGTGCACCGGCGTTTGCCAGCCGGTCGAGGGCAAGCGGAATGCATGCGCTCGAAATGTTGCCGGTCTCGCGCAGCGTTCGAACCACGCGCTCGTCTGGCACGCCGAGGCGCTTGACCGCCTGACTCAGGATTCGTTCGTTAGCCTGATGGAATACAAAATGATCGATGTCTTCGACCGAAATGCCCGCATCGCTCGCAAGCATATGGACCGTGTCGCAGATGGCGTTGACGCCGAACTTGAACACGCGGCGGCCATTCATGGACAGCACACTCTCGCTTTCTGCGGAGGCCTTAAACGGCGAGGTGCCGACCAGACCGGGGACGCGCAGTGTTTCGACGTCAGGCGACGTCGAAAGCTCAACAGCAAGGGGATTCTCTCCCCCAGCCTCTATGACCGCAGCACCCGCGCCATCGCCAAAGAGCACGCACGTGGCACGGTCGGTCCAATCGAGCGCGCGCGTCATCTGCTCGGCGGCAACGACCAGCACGTGCCTGGCGCGACCGCGGGCGATATAGCCCTCGGCGACATCGAGCGCAAAAACGAAGCCGGCACAAGCCGCCGAAACGTCGAAGGCAGGACATGTGGCACCCAGGCGCTCAGCAACGGCACACGCCTCAGCGGGAACAAGGTGGTCACCCGTCGTCGTCGAGCAGACGATCAGATCCAGCTGGCTCGCGTCGATTCCGGATACCTGGAGTGCCCGCTCGCTCGCCGCTACGGCAAGGTCGTCGAGTGACTCAGTGGTGCAGACGTGGCGGCTCTTGATACCGGTGCGGGTAAAAATCCACTCATCCGAGGTATCGAGGAACTCGGACAGCTCGTCATTGGAAACGCTGCGCGCAGGAAGCGCCGAGCCTGTTCCAAGAATCGTGAAACCCATCACTAACCTCCTTTGAGTTGTTGACGTGTTTACATCGACCAAGAGAGGATAGCGCATTTCAGTCTTTGTTGACGTGTTAACATTAAATTGTCCAAATGCGACAAAGGCTTCACATTGTGTCTATCTCTCGACACCATTGCGTCATTCACTTATTCAATAAGGAGGTAGCAGCCGCTATGGATGCCCAATTAACGATTGTCGACGTAACCGGATCGACCAACGATGACCTGCTCGAGGCAGGAAAACAGGGTGCGCCGCACGGCACAGGACTTGCCGCCCGCGCGCAAACGGCAGGACGCGGCCGGCGCGGCCACAAGTGGGATTCAACCGCCGGCAACCTATTGCTTTCGATTGTCCTGCGTCCATGCGTTAATCCCGCAAAGTACTCTGGTCTTGCCGCCGTCAGCGGCCTAGCGGTGCTCGAAGCACTCGAAAAGCAGGGTCTTGCAAACGAGATTGGCCTCAAATGGCCCAACGACCTGGTCGCGCGAGGACGCAAACTCGGCGGCATTCTGGTCGAGGCCGCACGCGATAACGAAGGCAAACCTTTCGCCGTCTGCGGCATTGGTGTCAACGTAAACTACACGCCCCAAGAGGTGCCCGATGGCGGCCTGGCGGCAATTGGCCTCTCGGACCTCAACGAGAGCGTTCCCGCCGTCGACATGCTCCTCGATGAGGTCTATCACGCAGTTATAGACGCTGTAGATGCCTGGGCAGAGCGCCTCAACGCCAAGGACGAAGACGCCGGTCCGCTCGCGCCCGTCCACGGCGAATATGTCGCTCACCTCAATTGGATCGGGGAGCACGTTATCGCCCGCTCCCCCGCTGGAGACGAGCTGGCACGAGGCATCTTTAAAACCGTCGATGCCTTTGGTCGCGCGTGTATCGAAACGGAAGGCGGCTTGCGATCCTTCCATTTTGAGGAGGCATCGCTGCGCCCCTTGAGCGAATAGGTCGCCGCAGCCGTCGGCTCGGCAGCATTACCCGGCAGTCCAAACCATCATTCAAAACAAAAGAGCCCCGCTACCAAGATGGCAGCGGGGCTCTGTAAGCTATGAGCGATATCGCTTAGAGCTTGATGTCGATGTCGACGCCAGCGGGGAGGTCGAGACGCATGAGCGAATCAACGGTGCCCGAGGTGGGGTCGAGGATGTCGATGAGGCGCTTGTGGGTGCGCATCTCGAACTGCTCACGGGAGTCCTTGTTCACGTGCGGCGAGCGGATAACCGTGTACAGGTTGCGCTCGGTGGGCAGGGGGACAGGACCGGAAACGCGAGCGCCGGTCTTCTGAGCGGTCTCGACGATGAGCTTCGCGGACTGATCGACGACCTCGTGATCATAGCCCTTGAGGCGAATGCGGATCTTCTGGGTAGCCAACTTAAACCTCCAAAGAGTGCGAGAGATGTTCTCGCGGATTACGTAACAGGGAGCTCGAACTTAGGCGTTCTTGCTCATGACCTCGTCCACGATGGACTTGGGCGCGGGCTCATAAGAGTCGAACTGCATCGTGTAGGATGCACGGCCCTGGGTCTGGGAGCGAAGGTCGGTAGCGTAACCGAACATCTCGCCCAGCGGCACCTTGGCACGGATGAGCTTGCTGTTCTTGCGATCCTCCATGCCCTCGATCTTGCCGCGGCGACCGGAGAGGTTGCCCATAACGTCGCCCATGTACTGCTCGGGGGTCTCGACCTCGACAGCCATGATCGGCTCGAGCAGCTGCGGATCGGACTTCTTGAGGGCGTCCTTGATAGCCATAGAACCGGCGATCTTGAAGGCGGCCTCGGAGGAGTCGACCTCGTGGTAAGAACCGTCGAACAGGGTGACCTTAACGTCGAGGACCGGGAAGCCGGCGATAACACCGGTGTTCAGGGCCTCCTGGATGCCCTTGTCGATGGACGGGATGTACTCCTTGGGCACGACGCCGCCGACGATAGCGTTGACGAACTCGTAGCCGAAGCCCTCCTCCATCTTCTCGAGCTTGATGACGGCGTGGCCGTACTGACCGCGGCCGCCGGACTGACGGACGAACTTGCCCTCAGCCTTCTCGACGTCGTGACCAGCGGTCTCGCGGTAGGCAACCTGGGGCTTACCAACGTTAGCGTCAACCTTGAACTCGCGGAGCAGACGGTCGACGATGATCTCGAGGTGCAGCTCGCCCATGCCGGCGATGATGGTCTGGCCGGTCTCGTGGTTGGTGGACACCTGGAAGGTCGGGTCCTCCTCGGCGAGCTTGGTCAGAGCCAGGGACATCTTGTCCTGCTCGGCCTTGGTCTTGGGCTCGATGGCAACGTCGATAACGGGCTTGGCGAACTCGATCTTCTCGAGGACGATCTCGTTGCCCTCGGCGCACAGGGTGTCACCGGTGGTGGAGTTCTTGAAGCCGACGCAAGCGACGATGTCGCCGGCGGCAGCGTCGTCACGGTCGATACGCTCGGCGGCGTTCATCTCGAGGATGCGGCCGAGGCGCTCGCGCTGACCGTTGGAAGCGTTGATCACGTAGGAGCCAGACTCGGCACGGCCGGAGTAAACGCGGACGTAGGTGAGCTTACCGACGAACGGGTCGGTCATGATCTTGAAGACCAGGCCGGAGAAGGGCTCGTCGAAGGAAGGATGACGCTCGATCTCCTCGCCGGTGTCCGGATCGGTACCGGTGACGGCCTCGACGTCAAGCGGGCTGGGCAGGTAGTCGACGACAGCGTCGAGCAGCTCCTGGACGCCCTTGTTCTTGTAGGCGGAGCCCACAAAGACGAGGTTGAGCTCGTTGGCCAGAACGCCCTTGCGCAGAGCAGCCTTGAGCTCCTCGACGGTGAAGTCCTCCTCCATGAGGATCTTCTCCATGAGCTCATCGTCAAAGCTGGCAGCAGCGTCGAGGAGCTCCTCGCGCTTGGTGGCAGCGATGTCAGCGAACTCAGCCGGGATCTCGTCCATCGGCTCGGGGTAGGTCATGCCCTTGTCGTCGGCCTTGAAGTCCCATGCAGTCATGGTGACCAGGTCGATGACGCCCCAGAAGTTGTCCTCGGCGCCCATCGGGACCTGAGCGGCCACGGCGTTAGCGTCGAGACGATCTTTCATGGTCTCGATAGCGTTGAAGAAGTCAGCACCCACGCGGTCATACTTGTTGATGAAGGCGATGCGGGGGACGTTGAAGGTAGAAGCCTGACGCCAAACGGTCTCAGACTGGGGCTGAACGCCGGCAACGGCGTCGAAGACGGCGACAGCGCCATCGAGGACGCGCAGGCAGCGCTCGACCTCGGCGGTGAAGTCAACGTGGCCCGGGGTGTCGATGATCTGGATGCGGTAGTCCTTACCGTCCTTGTTCCAGAAGCACGTGGTAGCAGCGGAGGTAATGGTTACGCCGCGCTCCTGCTCCTGAACCATCCAGTCCATGGTGGCAGCGCCCTCATGGACCTCACCGATCTTGTGGGTCTTACCGGTGTAGTAAAGAATACGCTCGGTCGTGGTGGTCTTACCGGCATCGATGTGAGCCATGATGCCGATGTTACGGGTATCGGAAAGCTTGTACTTAGGCTTAGCCATGTTAGTTCCTTACCTTAACTTACCAACGATAGTGAGAGAACGCGCGGTTGGCCTCGGCCATCTTGAAGACGTCCTCACGCTTCTTGACGGAAGCGCCCAGGCCGTTGGAAGCGTCGAGGATCTCGTTGGCGAGACGCTCGGCCATGGTCTTCTCCTTGCGAGCGCGGGAGAAGTTGACGATCCAGCGGATACCCAGAGCGGTGGAACGACGGGAGTTGACCTCCATCGGGACCTGATAGGTAGCGCCACCGACACGCTTGGGCTTAACCTCGAGCGTGGGCTTGACGTTGTCCATAGCCTTCTTGAAGGTAGCGAGAGCGTCGCCACCCTCGGACTTCTCGGCAACGATCTCGAAAGCGGTGTAAACGATGCGCTCAGCGGTGGCCTTCTTGCCGTCAAGAAGGACCTTGTTGATGAGCTGAGTCACCAGGCGGTTGTTGTAAACGGCGTCAGGCTGAACCTCACGACGATTAGCTGCTGCACGACGCGGCATGTGAAATCTCCTTAAGTGTCTACCGTGCGGCGCTTAGGCGGCACACGGCGAAAGTATCAAAACGTTATCTGGCTTATTTAGCCTTGGGGCGCTTAGCACCGTACTTGGAACGGGCCTGCATACGGTTCTGGACCGGAGCAGCGTCGTAGGCGCCACGGATGACGTGATAACGGACACCAGGGAGGTCACGGACACGACCGCCGCGGACGAGCACGATGGAGTGCTCCTGCAGGTTGTGGCCCTCACCCGGGATGTAAGCAGTAACTTCGATGCCGTTGACAAGGCGAACACGGGCAACCTTACGAAGAGCCGAGTTCGGCTTCTTGGGGCTCGTGGTGAAGACGCGGGTGCACACGCCGCGCTTCTGGGAGTTGTGCTGCAGAGCAGCGTTCTTGGACTTCTTGGGCACGGAACGACGGCCCTGGCGAACCAGCTGGTTAATAGTAGGCAAAGCGTACTCCTTCTCGAATGATTCCAGCTTTCTGTAAAGTGCAACGGCTTGAATCGAGGGGTCAGCATCCCCCTACGAAACACGCAGTTCGATAGGATACGTGCCGTTAGCTGTGTCGTCAACAGACCACGCCGCCGGGCGTATCCCAAAATTGGCACATTTCCGCAAAGCCTACACAAAAGGAATCCCCTTCTGTGCGCGGGGGCGGATTCCCGGTCCGGGCGGCCTATCAAGATTTTGCCGCATACTTCCGAAATTCAGACGAATACTGCTCGCTTTAAGCGCCCATTTACCGCAAAAGAGGCCGCTTCCCCTAGTAGGAAGCGGCCCCAAATCTTACGAATAGACGATGGTAAAGGGTACTTCTGTGTCGGTCTCTCCTGTTGATGTGTATCTCGTGCCCTCAAGCGTTACTGAGACCACTTGGTCGACATCAATCAACTTCGTTGGCACCCAAATGTTCTCTCCGCTATTGCGTGCCATCGAAACATAGAAATTGTACGCCCCTGCGTCGTCATCTTCGATAATCTGCTCCGATCCATCCTTGTAGCTGACGGTCAGTTTATGATCAACTGCTTCATAGCCCAGATCATCGATGTGCGTCTGGATGGAAAACGGGCTAATCTCAAGAGACGAGTCATCGGAGCGGAGTTCCTTTATATCGACGTGCGCTCCGACGTTAAACTCTGGCGTCGATACCTCGATCACCTTCGCATCCTCACCTTTGCCCTCCGTCCAGCTGATATTCCAGGTGACCGCATGTCCCAAATCTCGCTCGCGATCCCACGAGGCAAAGTACATCGTGCCATTAATGACCGTGTCGCTTGAGGTGTCCTTATCAATTGTGCAGCGTGTGTCAGCCCATTCCTCGCCGAAGTTCATGCTGGGCGTGCCGATGCCTTGTTCTTCTTCACCATAGAGAACAAGTTCGCCTGTCTCTGCTGCCGGCTTGTAGTAGTTAACGCCATTTGGATTGGACAGCGTAAACGTCACGGCACCGCAACCGTTTTTATCGATAGCCATCTCATGGATATCAAGCGTATAGCCGTTACCCTCGACGGACAGATTAACCTTCTGGACTGTGCCCTCCAGGCTTTGGGGCGCAATGCCGTCACCAAACTCTCTGGTGTAGGTGTATTTAGTCCCCGATGAGCCGCCATTAGTCCAGGTAATGGAATCCCCGTTGCCGTGGTTTCCCCAGGCTGAGGCAAAATAGCCGGAATTGACAACGGCGTAGGCGACCCCTCCGGTCGCCAACACTCCGGCAAGACATCCGATTACGGCAACATAGAGAGGCTTCGCGTGGCCCTTTCGATGAAGCGGCTCGCCTGCCGCAGCATCAATAACACGGTCGGCAAGATCGCTATCGGCTTGGATGGACTCGAAGGCCTGCTTGATTTGATTGGATTTCACGGTCGCCCTCCTCTAGGATGAATTTGAGCTTCGATCGACCGCGAGCTAAACGCGTTCGAACGGTCGCGGCTGGCACATGCAGTAACTCGGCAATCTCTGAGGTCGAAAAGCCCAGATAGTAATAGAGCACGATGGGGACGCGGAATCGCTCCGGAAGTCGCATAACGTCTGACAAGACCGCCTTGGTCTCATCCTGCGCCGCCGAAAGCGAATCGGCCAGATTCTCAATATCCTCCACACGCCTCCATGGCTTTCGAAAGAGCGATTTGCATTCATTGATCGTGACCCGGACAAGCCAGCGGCGAAGATGTTCCCAACTTTCAAAGTGCCCATCGCTTTTAAGCAACTTAAGAAAGACATCTTGGGCAACATCGTCGGCATCGGCACGATCGCGCAGGTACGTCAATGCGATTCGAAACACGACATCACGGTGATCCTCGACCGCCTGTCTAAATGCTTGTTCTTCCATAATCACCTCCCGGTGACGTTAATAATTCTTGGTGAGGCCCTCACCTTAGATACGCTCTTGTCGGGCGAAATGTTTCAAATTCAAGCAGGAAAAACCTACCAAAATATACCTGTCCCTTTTTGGCAGGTTTTCTTTAACAAAAAGACCCGCTTCCCTGTTGGGAAACGGGTCTTTGGAAGGACGGTTAACGTACTAGGAAATTACTCCTCGTCGTTGTCCTTGGCCTCTTCGGCGTCGTCGGTGTCCACGAGCTGGTTGAGCAGCTCGTCGAGGGAAGCCATGTCCTCGTTGATCGCGCCGTTGGCGGGAGCCTTCTTGTCGTCGATCGGGGCGCCCAGGAGCTCCTCGTCGGCGTCGGCGTGATGCGTCGGAGCGGCGGAGGTGCCCAGCAGGATGTCGTCCGGACCGTCGGGGCTAAAGACCATCTGCAGCAGCTGCGAGAGGTCTTCCTCGTCGGCAACGTCGTCGTTGTTCTCGAGGATGTAGAGCAGGTCGTGGGCCTCCAGGCCGTCACGGAGCTCCTCGATTGCCTTGGCACCGATGCCATCGATGCGCAGCAGATCCTCCTCGGACTTACCGACCAGGTCGCCGACCGTCTCGATGCCGACCTCGCTGAACTTGTTGGTCCAGCGCTGCGACACGCCCAGGTCGTCGAACAGGTACAGGCGAGCCTTCTCGGCGGAGATGGTGTGGCCGTTGCGGGTGAACGAACCGTCAGCACCGCCGAACTCGTCGTAGCCGGCCCAGTCGAGCTGCTGCGGGAGCCGCTCGTCCAGGTCCTTGAGCTCAACCGGAGCCCACTCGGGCAGCGACTTGGCGTTGGGCGAAGCCGGGCCGTCGATGTCCACGTAGCCGTCGGCCGTGCGATACGTCAGCTTGGCGTTGGCGTACGGCTTGAGGCCGGTACCAGCCGGGATCTTCTTACCGACGATAACGTTGGACTTAAGGTCGAGCAGGTGGTCAACCTTGCCCTCGATGGCAGCCTCAGTAAGGACACCAGCGGTACGGATGAACGAAGCGCTCGACAGCCAGGAGTCGATGTTGGACGCGACCTTGAGCGTACCCAGGATGACGGGCTCGGCCACGGGAGCCTGACCGCCCAGACGGGCAACGCGCTCGACCTCGTCGGCGAACTCGTAGCGGTCGACGTACTGACCAAGCAGGTACTTGGAGTCGCCGGGGTTGGTGATCTGAACGCGACGCAGCATCTGACGTGCGAGCACCTCGATGTGCTTGTCGTTCAGGTCGACGCCCTGGCTGGTGTAGACGTCCTTGACGCTCTCGACGAAGGTGTGCATCGTCGACTCGATGTCGGTCAGCTTGCGCAGGTTGCGGAAGTTGACGAAGCCCTTGGTGATCTGGTCGCCGGCGCGAACCTCGCAGCCGTCCTCGATCTCGGGCATAAAGCGCACCGAAGCGGGAACGCGACGCTCGTCGAGGACACGAGTGTGATCCTCGGAGTCGGTGAGCGTCAGCACGTACTCGGACTTCTCGGGCTTAATCGAGAGGTGGCCGGAGTACGGAGCCAGCTCGGCCTCGCGACCCAGGATCTTCTCGTTGACGTTGCCGACGATATCGAACATACGGCTGACCGTAGGCAGACCCTGCGTAATATCGTCGACGCCAGCGACGCCGCCGGAGTGAATGGTACGCATCGTAAGCTGCGTACCGGGCTCGCCGATGGACTGGGCGGCAATAATGCCGACGGCAGTACCGATAGCGACCGGACGACGGGTGGAAAGATCCCAGCCGTAGCACTTCTGGCACACGCCGTACTTGGAGCGGCAGGTGAGCAGCGCGCGAAGCTTGACCTTCTTAAGGCCCGCATCGACCATCTTCTGGATGTCGGCGACCTTCTCGATGTAGCCGTCCTGCTCAAAGAGCACGGTGCCATCGGGGGCCACGACGTCCTCAATGAAGCAACGGCCGACGAGGTCGGTGTTGAGGTCGGTGGTACCGGGGATGATGAGGTTGTAGGTGACGCCCTCGTGCGTACCGCAGTCCTCCTCGCGGACGATGACGTCCTGGGCCACATCGACCAGACGACGGGTCAGGTAACCAGAGTCCGAGGTGTGGGATGCGGTATCGACCAGGCCCTTACGGGCACCGTAGGTCGAAATGAAGTACTCGAGCGGCAGCAGGCCCTCGCGGAAGTTCGCCTTAATGGGAAGGTCGATCGTCTCGCCGGACATGTCTGCCATCAGGCCACGCATGCCGCCGAGCTGACGCAGCTGGGTCTTAGAACCACGGGCGCCGGAGTCGGCCATCATGTAGAGCGGGTTCTCCTCGTCGAACATGTCGAGCATGAGCGCTGCGACCTTGTCGGTACAAGCGGTCCACTCGTTAACGACTTCGATGTGGCGCTCCGTCTCGTTGATGAAGCCCTCCTCGAAGTACTCGTTGATCTGGTCGACGTTGGCCTGGGCGCGATCGAGCAGCTCCTGCTTCTCAGCAGGGATGAGAGCGTCCCACACCGAGATGGTAAGGCCGGCGCGGGTAGCGTAGTGGAAGCCGGAGTACTTGATGGCGTCGAGGATCGGGCCGACCTTGGCCTCGGGGTAACGATCACAGCAGTCCGCAACCAGCTTGGCCACATCGCCCTTGACCATCTTGTAGTTCATGAACTCGTAGTCTTCGGGCAGGCACTGGCGGTTGAAGATGATGCGGCCGATAGAGGTCTCGAAGCGCGCGGTCTTATTGCCGGTGACATCGTAGTCGACAAACTCGTTCTTGCCGTTCTTGACGCGGAAGATACGGGTGCCGTCCTCATTGATGACGTTGGCATCGGCAGCGGACACGCGGACCTGGATCTTGGCCTGCATGTCGACCTCGGAGCGGCAGTCATAGGCGTGCAGCGCGTCGTCGAAGCTCGAGAACACGTGGTTCTCGCCCGGCAGACCCTCGCGGACCTGGGTCAGGTAGTACACACCGATGATCATGTCCTGCGAAGGGATGTTGACCGGCTTGCCGGATGCCGGCGAGCGCAGGTTGTTCGCAGAGAGCATGAGCACGCGGGCCTCGGCCTGAGCCTGGCTGGACAGCGGCACGTGGACAGACATCTGGTCGCCGTCGAAGTCGGCGTTGAAGGGCGAGCAGACCAGCGGGTGCAGGTGGATAGCCTTGCCCTCGACCAGCACCGGCTCAAAGGCCTGGATGGACAGACGGTGCAGGGTCGGTGCACGGTTGAGCAGCACGACGCGGCCGTCGATGACCTCTTCGAGGATATCCCACACAAAGGTGGCACCGCGGTCGATAGCGCGCTTGGCGCCCTTGATGTTCTCGACCTTGCCGAGCTCGACCAGGCGCTTCATAACGAAGGGCTTGAAGAGCTCCAGCGCCATGGTCTTGGGCAGACCGCACTGGTGCAGCAGCAGCTTGGGGTCGGTAACGATAACCGAACGGCCGGAGTAGTCGACACGCTTACCCAGCAGGTTCTGACGGAAACGACCCTGCTTGCCCTTGAGGGCCTCGGCGAGCGACTTGAGCGGGCGACCGCCACGGCCAGAGACCGGGCGACCACGACGGCCGTTGTCGAACAGGGCGTCCACGGACTCCTGGAGCATGCGCTTCTCGTTGTTCACGATAATCGCAGGGGCGTCCAGGTCGAGCAGGCGCTTGAGTCGGTTGTTACGGTTGATCACGCGACGATACAGGTCGTTGAGGTCGGACGCGGCGAAGCGGCCGCCATCGAGCTGGACCATCGGGCGCAGATCGGGCGGAATGACCGGAATGACGTCCAGAATCATATTCGCGGGGCTGTTACCGCCCTTCAGGAAGGCGTCAACGACCTCGAGGCGCTTAACGGCCTTCTCGCGCTTCTGCTTCTGGGAGTCCTCGTCGGCGATGATGGCCTTGAGCTTCTCGGCCTCGGAGGGGAGGTCGATGGCAGCGAGCAGGTCGCGGACGGCCTCGGCACCCATGCCACCCTTGAAGTACATGGAGTAGTAGCGGGTCATCTCGCGGAACAGCGGCTCATCGGAAATGAGGTCGCGCTCGGTGAGCTTCATGAAGGCGTTGAAGGCGTCCGTGCGGAGCTGCTTCTCGTCCTTGCACTCTTCCTCGATGTCGACGATGCCGGAGGCGATCTCCTCGGGGGTCAGCGGCTCCTCGTCGGAGAACTCGTCAAAGTTCTCGGGGTCGCCCTGCTCCTTGAGGGACTCGATCTGGCGGGCGCACTCGGCATCGATCTCTTCCAGATCGGCGGCGAGCTCCTCGCGCAGGTCGTCGGCGTCGGCCTCGCGAGCCTCGTAGTCGACCTCGGTGATGATGTAGCTGGCAAAGTACAGAACCTTCTCGAGGTCCTTGGACTTGATGTCGAGCATACGGCTCATCGGGAAGCTCGTGGGGCTCTTGAAGTACCAGATGTGGGACACGGGAGCGGCGAGCTCGATGTGGCCCATGCGGTCGCGACGCACCTTGGCCGAGGTGACCTCGACGCCGCAGCGCTCGCAAACGATGCCCTTAAAGCGGATGCCCTTGTACTTGCCGCAGGAGCACTCCCAGTCCTTGGCGGGACCGAAAATCTTCTCGCAGAACAGGCCGTCCTTCTCGGGCTTGAGGGTACGGTAATTGATGGTCTCCGGCTTCTTGACCTCACCGTGCGACCAGGAACGGATCTGGTCGGCGGAGGCAAGGGAGATCTTTACCGAGTCAAAATCAGTAGCTTCGAAATCTGCCACAGTCAACTACTCCTTATCAGTGGTCGTGGCGGCGACAGCCTCGGGTGCCTCGGCGGTCTCGGCATCCTCGGCCTCGACGTCGGCGTCAACGCCGGCGAGCGCAGCCAGGTCGTCGAGAGCAGAGGTCTCCTCGGCGGTCACAGGGGCGGAGGCGTCCTCGTCGGCATCGTGCATGGGCTCGATGTCCAGTGCGAGCGAACGAATCTCCTTGACGAGAACCTTGAAGGACTCGGGGATACCCGGAACCGGAACGTTCTCGCCCTTGACGATGGACTCGTAGGTCTTGACGCGGCCCACGGTATCGTCGGACTTGACGGTCAGGATCTCCTGCAGGACGTTGGAAGCACCGTAAGCGTAGAGTGCCCAAACTTCCATCTCGCCGAAGCGCTGGCCGCCGAACTGAGCCTTGCCGCCCAGAGGCTGCTGGGTAACCAGGCTGTAAGGACCGGTCGAACGTGCGTGAATCTTGTCATCGACCATGTGGCCGAGCTTAAGGATGTAGGACGTACCCACGGTAATGGGCTCGCGGAACTCCTCGCCGGTGCGGCCGTCGAACAGACGGGTCTTGCCGCGCTCGTCAAGCTGGGTGACAAACTCGGGACGCATGTGATCGCCAAAGGCAGCGGTGGCCTTGTTGAGCATGTTCTTGTTGGCACGACGGATGACCTCGGCGATCTCGTCCTCCTTGGCGCCGTCGAAGACGGGCGTCGCGGTGAAGAACGGACCGGGGACGTACTTGTCGGAGTCGGCCTGCTCGGTATCCCAACCGCAGGCAGCAGCCCAGCCAAGGTGGCACTCGAGCAGCTGGCCGACGTTCATACGCGAAGGAACGCCCAGCGGGTTGAGGATAACGTCGATCGGGGTACCGTCAGCCATGTAGGGCATGTCCTCGACCGGCAGAACGTTACAGATAACACCCTTGTTGCCGTGGCGACCGGCGATCTTATCGCCCTGCTGGATCTTACGACGCTGGGCGACGTAGACGCGCACCTGCTCGTTGACGCCGGGGGCCAGATCGTCGCCGTTCTCGCGGCTAAAGCGGACGACGTCGATGACGCGGCCGTAAGCGCCGTGAGGCATCTTAAGGGAGGTGTCGCGAACGTCGTGGGCCTTGGCACCAAAGATGGCGCGCAGCAGGCGCTCCTCGGCGGTCAGAGCGCTCTCGCCCTTAGGCGTGACCTTGCCGACCAGGATGTCGCCAGGGCCGACCTCGGCGCCGATGCGGATGATGCCGTCCTCGTCGAGGTTGGCAAGCATGTCCTCGGAGAGGTTCGGGATCTCGCGGGTGATCTCCTCGGGACCGAGCTTGGTGTCGCGGGCGTCGATCTCGTGACGGGTGATGTTGATGGTCGTCAGCAGGTCCTCGGCCACCAGGCGCTCGGACACGACGATACCGTCCTCGTAGTTGAAGCCTTCCCACGGCATGTATGCCACGGTGAGGTTCTGACCCAGTGCGAGCTCGCCATGATCGGTCGAAGGACCGTCAGCCAGGGGCTCGCCCTGCTCAACGGTGTCACCGACGCGCACGAGCGGACGGTGGTTGATGCAGGTGGACTGGTTGGAGCGCTGGTACTTGGCCAGGTGATACTCGTCCATGCCGCCGGCATGCTTGACGATGATCTTGGCGGCGTCGGCAAAGATGACCTCGCCGGCGTTCTTGGCCAGAGTGACCTCGCCGGAGTCCAGGGCGGCGCGACGCTCCATGCCGGTACCGACATAGGGAGCGGCAGGGTGAACCAGCGGCACGGCCTGACGCTGCATGTTAGCGCCCATCAGCGTACGCTTGGCGTCGTCGTGCTCCAGGAACGGGATCAGCGTGGCTGCGACGGAGAGCATCTGACGCGGCGAGACGTCCATGTAGTCGACGTCCTCGACAGGCACGTCGGCGGGAGCGCCGAAGGAACCGTCGAAGTCGCGGGTACGGGCGATCACAGTGTGCGGACGGACGATCTTGCCCTCGGCATCGGTCGTGATGAACTCGTTGGTCTTGGGATCGAGCGGCGTGTTGGCCGGCGCGATGACGTGCTTCTCTTCCTCGTCAGCGGTCATCCAGTCGATCTGATCGGTGGCAACGCCGTTCTCGACGCGACGGAACGGGGCCTCGATGAAGCCATACTCGTTGACGCGGGCGTAGAGGGCGAGCGAGCCGATCAGGCCGATGTTGGGGCCTTCGGGGGTCTCGATCGGGCACATGCGGCTGTAGTGCGAGTTGTGAACGTCGCGGACGGCCGTCGGCACGTTGGTGCGGCGGCTGGAGCCGGACTTGTGGCCGGCAAGACCACCAGGGCCGAGTGCGGACAGACGGCGCTTGTGGGTCAGACCGGTCAGGGGGTTCGCCTGGTCCATGAACTGCGAGAGCTGCGAGGAACCGAAGAACTCCTTGATGGAGGCCACGATCGGGCGGATGTTGATGAGCGACTGCGGGGTGATCTCGTCGATGTCCTGGGAGCTCATGCGCTCACGGACGACGCGCTCCATACGGCTCATGCCGATACGGAACTGGTTGGCGACGAGCTCGCCGACAGTACGGATGCGGCGGTTGCCGAAGTGGTCGATGTCGTCGACCTTGAAACCCTGCTCGCCGGCAGCGAGGGACAGGAGGTAGCGCAGCGTCGCGACGATATCCTCGTCGGTGAGCACCGTGACCTCTTCCTCGGTGGTGAGGTTGAGCTTCTTGTTGACCTTGTAACGACCGACGCGGGCCAGGTCGTAGCGCTGCGGGTTAAAGAGCAGACCCTCGAGCAGGCTGCGGGAAGCGTCCACGGTGGGAGGCTCGCCCGGGCGCAGACGACGGTAGATCTCGATGAGGGCGTCCTCGCGAGTGAGAGCGGTGTCGCGCTCCAGGGTACGCTTGATCACATCGGAGTTACCGAGCAGCTCGATGATGTCGTCGTTGGTGACGGCGATGCCAAGGGCGCGCAGGAACATCGTGGCGCTCTGCTTGCGCTTACGGTCGATGGAGACCATGAGCTGGTCGCGCTTGTCGACCTCAAACTCAAGCCAGGCACCGCGGGACGGGATGATCTGGGCCTTGTAGATCTGCTTGCCCGAATCCATCTCGGAGCTGTAGTACACGCCCGGGGAGCGGACGAGCTGCGAGACGACGATACGCTCGGTACCGTTGATGATGAAGGTGCCCTGATCGGTCATCATGGGGAAGTCGCCCATGAAGACGAGCTGCTCCTTGATCTCGCCGGTCTCCTTGTTGGTGAGACGGACGTCGGTCAGAAGCGGGGCCTGATAGGTCATGTCCTTCTCGCGGCACTCCTCGACGGTGTGCGCGGGGTCGCCGAACTGATGCTCGCCGAAGGTAACCTCGAGAACATGGTTCTGGCTCTGGATGGGGCTGGATTCCTTGAACGCCTCACGAAGGCCCTCGTCCTTAAAACGCTCAAAGGATTCCCTTTGAACAGAGATAAGGTTGGGGAGCTCCATGGCCTCCGGGATTTTCCCGAAGCTGACGCGCTTGCGCTCAGTGGCAGTGTATGCGTAGGTCACCAGGTTTTTCCTCCTTCACGGAAATGCTCGGTGGGTTGGCGAGGCATAGCTTCGCCAGTTATCGCAACCTAATAGTTTATCAGGTACCGACCGTTGGGCAAGAAAAGCCTTGACGCGATTGAGTTTTTGGAGTAGCAAAGTTTTTCGACAGAAAACACGCAGGTAGATGTATGTGTATCGAACATCTGTTCATATATTTTCTGTGAACAGAGAGCCGGCAATCGCAGCTCTTATAAAAAACGGGCGCGAACCGAGGTCCGCGCCCGTAAATGTCGATGCCCGAAGGCTTACTTGCGCATCAATCCGCCGCGCTCGTCGATGGCGTCCCAGAAGGCATCGGCAAAGCGGGGGTCGCTTGCAGCCATGAGGGCGTTGGTGGCCATCCAGCCAGAGGGAGTGCCGGTGTCGTAGCCCGACAGCGGGTCGATGACGACGGCGTACATGGCTTCGCGGTCGAGCGAACGGGCCATGGCGTCGGTGAGTTGGATCTCGCCGCCCTTGCCGGCCTGCTGATCTGCCAGCAAGTCCATGACCAGCGGGCTCAGCAGGTAGCGACCGACGATATACAGGTTGGACGGAGCCGCCTCGGGAGCGGGCTTCTCGACCAGACCGCCGATACGCCAGACAGCGCCCGGCTCGGCATCGGCAACGTCCTCGGCACCCTCGAGCGAACCGACGCGCTCACCGGCGATAACGCCGTAGCGGCTGACTTCTTCGGGCGAGCAAGCAGCGACGGCGATAACCGAAGCGCCACCGTGCTCCTTGGAAACGGCGAGCATCTTGTCGCAGATGTCGCGGTTAGGTACAACGTAGTCGCCCAGAAGAACCAGGAAGTTCTCCCCTGCCACGGCGTCGGCAGCAGAGCGAATAGCATGGCCGAGGCCCTTGGGCTCGTACTGATAACGGAAGTCGACCGGCATACCGCCAGCGTGGGCGACGGCATCGGCATAGGCGTTCTTGCCGCGCTCGCGCAGCAGGTTCTCGAGGGAACGGTCGGGCTGGAAGTAGTTCAGCAGTTCGGGCTTGCCGGGCGAGGTAACGATGATGGCGTCGTCGACCTCCTCGGGGTCGAGTGCCTCCTCGACGACGTACTGAATGACGGGCTTGTCGAGCACCGGCAGCATCTCTTTGGGCGTGCACTTGGTGCCAGGCAGAAAACGCGTGCCAAGACCGGCGGCGGGGATGATTGCCTTCATGTTATTCAAAGATCCTTTCGCAGGCGCAAAAGCGCCCCGTGCGTGCGGCGCACAGCCGCAGACCAAATTGCGATACCCAAGCATCTTACCGCTGGAACTATATGTCGCTACAAGGCAGAGACAATTCTTCAGCAGGTCAACGCAAATTATTGCTCGAATGGTGCAATTTTATTGCCCAACGACAGGGCACCCGATACGACGCAAATCACAGAATATGGCAGTTTGAGCTACCGATGTCGAGGGACCGAAAAATCAAAACCACCCTTAAAAAGGGTGGTTTGCTCTTAGGGTATAACCCACGGGCCCCGGGCTCGCGTCTAAAGGCGCGGGCCCGGACTTCGTCCAGGCCTAGTGCATCTTGACCCGTGGCGCGCCGGTCGAACCGGCGG
>JAXKEA010000051.1:0-15662 GCA_036551635.1 Collinsella sp. | reverse complement strand
GTGACGCGGCGAATCCGCGACCCTTAACTACTGAGAGTAGTATAGCTGCTCCCGTCCCTGCGGTCTCTGTGGCGCTTCGCGGGCGGGCCAGGCTCTATCTGAACGACTTTGCGAAGCAACCGGAGTGAAGATAAAGCCTGGCCCGCCCGCGAAGCGCCACAGAGACCGCAGGGACGGGAGCAGCTATACTACTCTCAGTAGTTAAGGGTCGCGGATTCGCCGCGTCACCGCTCTCAACAGGAGGTCTTTGTTTATGGCAGATCAGAAGCCGGTTGTCGGGATCATCATGGGCTCCAAGTCCGATCTGGGCGTTATGGAAGGTTGCACCGCCGAGCTCGAGGCACTGGGCGTGCCCTATGAGCTCGTGATTGCAAGCGCGCACCGCACGCCGGCGAAGGTCCATGAGTGGGCCTCGACTGCTGCCGACCGCGGTATCAAGGTGATTATCGCTGCTGCTGGCAAGGCTGCTCACCTGGGCGGTGTCGTGGCTGCGTTTACGCCGCTGCCGGTCATCGGCGTGCCTATGAAGACGAGCGATCTGGGTGGTATGGACTCGCTGCTGTCGATGGTGCAGATGCCTTCGGGCGTGCCCGTTGCCTGTGTGGCCATCAACGGTGCCAAGAACGCTGCCATTTACGCCACGCAGATTCTGGGCGCCTGCGACCCCGAGTACCGCAAGGTTATCGAGAAGATGAAGCAGGAGATGGCTGACGCCTAAGCGCTCTGCCAGTCCATTTGCAGCATAAGGAGAGCCATGTCCGACTATCAGGGAAAGCGTTTTTCGGCTTCTCGGATTCCCGATTCAGCCAAGTCGGGAGCAGCCCGCGCGCCGCAGCAGGGTCGGACATCCTCTCCTCAACAGCCGCGCGCGCCGCGCCCCGTGACGCCGGCGAAGCATCGCCGTCAGGATACGCCGGCTGCATATCGTCCTTCGTCATACAGTACGGCCAAGAAGTCACCTCGCTCTTCGGCGCATGCCGCGCCATCGAGCTATACCGAGCCGCCGCGCAAAAAGCGCCGCTCCGTCATTCCCATTCTGCTCATCATCATCGGCATTGGCCTGATCGTTGCTGCGGCCGCCATCTTTATCAACGCGCAGATTGGCTACAAGCAGGCGAGCGAGTCGTATCAAAAAATCGAAAAGCAATATGTGAGCGACAAGGACGCCAGTGGCGTGCCAATTGTCGACTTCAATGCGCTGGCCCAGACAAATCCCGAGGTTGTGGGTTGGATTTACGCGCCCGGCACCAACATCAACTACCCCGTGGTGCAGACCAACAACAACTCCAAGTACCTCAACACGCTGTTCGACGGTACGGCCAATGCCTCGGGAGCCATCTTCCTGGATAGCGACGACACCGCGCCGGGCATGGTGGATCAGCAGACCACGATTTACGGTCATCATATGAACGACGGTTCGATGTTCAACGTGATTTCGGATACGACCGATCAGGCGACGTTCGACAGCATGGAATACGTGTACTACATCACGCGTGATGCGACGTATAAGTTGCGCCCGCTGGCGACCAAGGTGGTCGAGGACACGTATGCCAAGGCGCGCACGCCCAACTTTGAGGGCGATGACGGACTGAAGAATTACCTGTCCGAGATGCTCGACGGCGCCTCGGCCGTGGCGAGCGATGCCACCGATCGTGCCGCTTCGGCAACCAAGATCGTAACGCTTGTGACTTGCCGTTCGCTGTCATTTAGCAATACGCGCGCAGTCATGGTACTCACGCCGGTCGAGGAATAAGTGGTTCGAGAGTAGCTAAAAGAGCCCCGTCCCAAAAAGACTACCCTGGAAATCAAAAGGAGAAATGATGCTTGAAAGCGGCAAATCGATGCCTTCGGTTGATGCTTGGCTGCGCGAAGCCAAGGCCGATGTTTCGGCGGCTGATTGTGGGATGTACCTGACACACAACGGCGTGGTGCGTGCGACGCCCAAGGCCGAGGTGCGTGGGGTCGAGACAGATGGTGTGGCGCCTGGGCATAAGGTGGGCGGCATGGTGTTTGGCTTCGATGCCGAAAAGGTGCAGGCCGCTATCGAGGCAACGCGCGCGATGCCGGGTATCGGCTATGTGCGCGTGTGGCTGGCGAGTGGCGAGCTTACCGTGGGCGACGACATCATGCTCGTGCTCATTGGCGGAGACATTCGCCCGCATGTGGTCGATGCGCTACAGGCGCTCGTCGGTACCATCAAAAATGAGTGTGTGAGCGAGGTCGAGCGCGAGGCGTAAGGCCGGCAGCAGCACTCGCCAACAAAAAGCCCACTGGCAGTTCATCAGTCTACCAGTGGGCTTTTCGGTGTGTTGGAAAATCTCGGCATTGCATGGCGCTACACGCGCGTCGTATCCTTGGGGCTCATGGTCATGCTCTGGAAGCGATTCTCCATAAAGTCATTATCGAAGTACTTGCCGTAGAACTGCGCAACGGGAATATCCGGTCCCGTGCCGTTGACGCGCTGATACCAATAATCGAGCGACTGCAGCGTCATAACGCCATCGACCAGCATAATGATGGTGAAGATGACGGTAGCCGAGTAGCGACTCTTCCACGGAATCATGTTGATGAGCTTGAGCAGCCTCGGCAGCAGCAGCTTGATCCAGATGAGTCCGCCCAGGCCCCACAGGCAGGCAAAGCCCGTGCAGGTGCGTCCGCCGGTAAGGACGGCGAGCGGATCGGGCATGCCAAAGAGCTTCATATGCGAGTAGCTCCACGAGACCACGCCAAACGAGGTCTGCATAAACCAGCCCACGAACACCTCAAAGCTTGCGCCGAGCAGCGCGCTCACCAAAAAGATAATGATGGGGTTCTTTTTGTAGAAGCGGTTGAGCACCATGGTCATGAGCACGGCGCCAAATCCGTAGATGGGGCTGAAGGGGCCAAACAGCATGCCGGCGCGGTTCTGGTAGACGCCAGGGTCGTTGACCGTCATGTGCCAGATGTCCTCGGCGATCAGGCCGAGCACGCAGCAGACAAAGAACACCCAGAACAGGTTGAAGTAGTTGAGCTTGATGTAGCCTTCGCCGGTTTCATCGCGCCCGAGCATACCCTCGGCGGCGGCGTCGCGATCGAGCATCTCTTGCAGGCGGCGCTGCAGCTCGCGCTCCTGGCGCAGCGTGGGGTCGACGGTGGCCGAAAGCGCGACGAGGATGCCGAGCTGGATGGCAGGGCGCAGCAAGAAAGGCCCGATGCCCTGGAGCATCACGTCAACCAAAAGCTCGACGACGGTCAATGCGATAAGGATATAGGACAGACGGGCGGCATTGCGGCGCTGGTTCTTGATGAGGTCCAGGCCAAAGATGATCAGGATGACGGCGCTTGCCGCAGAGAGCATGATGCCGGCGACGATAAGGCCGACCGCGACGAGCGCGTTGTCGCCGAGCTTGGCGGCGGCGTTGCCGTTGATGAGCGCGGTGATGACCTGCCACATAAAGGCGCCGACCGACGGGAGCGTACCCACGCCGGACAGGATGCACAGGACGGCGTACACCTTAATGATGAGGGGGATCTTCTTGACCTCCGTGGCGCTGGGGACGCTGGGGTCGAGTTCGTTTCGATCCATACATAACCTTTCTCGTTTTGCTGTAGGTACAAGGATACGCCGCCGACCTGCCAAAAGACAGGACGAACGTCCCAATTGCAACAATGCAAACCCCAACGGCGGGCGAGACGCGTCGCAACGGAAGTATGCGGGATCGTCGGTCCCGAGGCGCCTGCCCAATAAAATGTTTGGCTGCAAAACGGATTATAAGCTCGGTGGGCTTTTAAAAAGCGCTGTTCATGCGCAGGAGTGCTTGTCTTGCCGTGCGTATAATAGGGCAGGTAACGCCAAATAACGAGGCTCTGAGGGGATGCCATGTCTCAAGAAACCATCCGCGCGGCCGAGCGTGCCGCGGGACAGGTGAAGACCATGTCGACGTATGATCCGGACTCCGACCAGCTGCATGAGGAATGCGGCATTTTTGGTGTGTGGGCACCCGATCGCGATGTGGCCCGACTGACGTACTTTGGTCTGCGCGCGCTGCAGCATCGCGGCCAGGAATCGGCGGGAATCGCCGTGGGTGATGGCGGCACGGTTATGGTCCGCAAGGATCTGGGCCTGCTCGACCGCGTGTTCTCCAACGCCGACCTGTCGACACTCTCCGGCCAACTGGCCGTGGGCCACGTGCGCTATGGCACCGCCGGTGCCAAGAGCTGGGAAGCCTCGCAGCCGCATCTTTCTACCATCAACAGCGTCATTATCGCGCTTGCTCACAACGGCACTCTGGTCAACACCGACGAGCTGCGCCGCCAGCTGATCGAGCTGGGCGTGCCGTTCCTCTCCAATTCGGATTCCGAGGTCGCGACCAAGCTTATCGGCTACTTTACCCAGCGTACGGGTCATCTGCGTGAGGGCATTCGCAAGACCATGGAGCTCGTGCGCGGCGGCTACGCCATGACGCTCATCAACGAGCAGGCGCTCTACGCATTCCGCGATCCGCACGGCATTCGCCCGCTCGTGCTGGGCAAGCTGGTGGACGAGGGTCTGGACCAGGCCGATGCCGCATCCGTTTCGCAGCTGCCCTCGCAAGACGGCGCCGCGACGGTCGACTCCGCCGTCCATGTCACGCGCGCCGGCGGCTGGGTCGTTGCTTCCGAGACCTGCGCACTCGACATCGTGGGCGCCGAGTACGTCCGTGACGTCCGTCCCGGCGAGATCTTGCGCATCAGCGCCGAGGGTCTGGTATCCGAGCAGGGCGTGCCTGCAGCCGAAGAGCCCGCCAACTGCATCTTTGAGCAGGTCTACTTCGCCCGTCCCGACTCCATCATGAACGGCAAGAGCGTTTACGCCTGCCGTTACGACATGGGTCGTCAGCTGGCACATGAGGAGCCCGTCGAGGCCGACCTGGTCATCGGCGTGCCCGACTCCGGCCTGCCGCCCGCGGAGGGGTATTCGCACGAGAGCGGTATTCCCTTTGGCGAGGGTCTTATCAAGAACCGCTACGTGGGCCGTACGTTTATCGAGCCTACGCAGGAGTTGCGCGCCATGGGCGTGCGCATGAAGCTTAACCCGCTGCGCGACAACATCGAGGGCAAGCGCCTCGTCGTGATCGACGACTCCATCGTGCGTGGCACCACTATGGTGCAGCTCGTCAAGATGCTGCGCAACGCCGGCGCCAAGGAGATTCATATCCGCATCAACTCGCCCGAGGTCATCTGGCCGTGCTTCTACGGTATCGATACCGACGTGCAGTCGCAGCTTATCAGCGCCAACAAGACGGTCGACGAGATTTGCGAGTATATCGGCGCCGATTCGCTGGCCTTCCTTTCGGTCGAGGGCCTGCTTAAGGTCATGCCCAAGGGCGGTTACTGCGATGCGTGCTTTACCGGCCGCTACCCCGTGGCGATTCCCGAGAGCTTTGGCCGCGATAAGTTTATGGAGGGCTTTAAGCCCCGCAACCTGGATAAGCCGCTGCACTTTGACGACGACGCCGTGGTCGAGAAATACGACGACCGCAGCTGGGAAGAGGAGCACGGCGAGGCCTAAAGCCTGCCATGTAGGGACAGGTTTATTCTGGTAGGTTTTACCTGCTGTTTTGTTGATATGACGGCGCGCACCGCTGCGGTGTGCGCCGATATGAACGCAACTATGAGCACCGTTTGACGCCTGGGCGGCGGACGGTAGTGGGAGAGGAAGGCTCAGATGAGCGACAGCAAACATGTGACGTATGAGGACGCCGGTGTCGATACCGCCGAGGGCGGCCGCGCCGTCGATGCGATTAAGCAGATGGTCAAGGACACTAACCGCCCCGAGGTCATCGGCGGCATCGGTGGCTTTGGTGGCCTGTTTTCGGCCGCCGCGCTCAAGGATATGGAAGATCCGATCCTGATCAGCGGTACCGACGGCGTGGGCACCAAGCTCGTGCTCGCCCAGATCATGGACCGTCACGAGACGGTGGGCCAGGACCTGGTCGCCATGTGCGTCAACGATATTTTGGCTTCGGGCGCCGAGCCGCTGTTCTTCTTGGACTACGTTGCCATTGGCCACATCGAGGCCGAGCACATGGCAAAGATCATCAAGGGCGTTGCCGGCGGCTGCAAACTCGCGGGCTGCGCGCTCGTGGGTGGCGAGATGGCCGAGCACCCGGGCGTCATGGCTCCTGCCGACTACGACCTCGCTGGCTTTACCGTGGGCGTCGTCGACCGTCCCAAGATGCTCGATCCCGCCAACGTCCGTCCCGGCGACGTGATTCTGGGCCTTCCTTCCACCGGCGTGCACTCCAACGGCTACTCGCTCGTGCGTAAGGTCATCGGCGTTGACGGCATTAAGCCGGGTACGCCCGAGGCCGCCGCTAAGGCCGAGGAGCTGAGCCGTCCGCTCGAGGAGCTCGGCGGTGCATCGCTGGCAGACGCTCTGTTGGCTCCTACGCGCATTTACGTCAAGCCGATTCTGGAGCTGCTCCGCGGTGGCGCCAACGTTCATGCCATTGCCCACATCACCGGTGGCGGTATTACCGAGAACCTCAACCGCGCGCTCGCCGACGACGTCGACGCCGTGGTCACCCGCAACGGTGCCGAGATGGGCTGGGACGTTCCGCCCGTCATCACCTATGTGTCGCGCCAGGCCGAGCTTGCGCCCAACGAGGCGTGCAAGACCTTCAACATGGGCGTTGGCCTGTGCCTGATCGTCGCTCCCGAGGACGAGGCCGCGGTGACCGAGGCTCTGGTCGCGCTGGGCGAGAAGCCGTTCCGCGTGGGCGAGTGCGTCGAGGGCTCCGGTAAGGTTGTGTACTCCGATGAGCGCTAACGAGCAGATGACTGCTGCCGAGGGCCTGGGCTTTGTGCCCTATAGCCGACCGACCGGCACTGATACCGCCGAGCCGCTCAAGATCGGCGTGCTCATCAGCGGGTCGGGTACCAACTTACAGGTGTTGATCGACCTGATCGCCGCCGGCGAGCTCAACGCTTCGATTGAGCTCGTGGTGTCGAGCCGCCCTTCGGCCAAGGGTTTGCAGCGCGCAGAGCGTGCGGGTATCCAGACGCTCACGCTGTCCAAGGATGTCTACGCCGACCCTATTGCTGCCGACGAGATCATCGCGCACGAGCTGCTCGAGCGCGGCTGCGAGTATGTGGTCATGGCCGGCTACATGCGCATGGTACACACGCCACTGCTGGCAGCGTTTCCCAACCGCGTGGTCAACCTGCACCCGGCCCTGCTGCCGAGCTTTACCGGTGCCCACGCGATCGACGATGCGTTTGCCCGCGGCGTCAAGGTGACCGGCGTGACCGTGCACTTTGCCAACGAGATCTACGACAACGGCCCCATCATCGCCCAGCGTGCGCTGGCTGTTGAGGAGGGCTGGGATGTCGATACGCTCGAGGAGCACATCCACGCGATCGAGCACGTGCTGTATCCCGAGGTCGTGCAGATGCTCGCCGATGGCCGCGTCCACGTGCTGGAGAACGGCAAGGTCGCAATTGATGTGCCCCGCGGCTAGCGGTGCACAGTACAATTTAGTTGATGGTCAGGGTGGTCATTGGCGCCAAGGTGCGCGTGACCACCTTTTGTTTTGGTAGTCGCCTGCGACGTTCTTGAATGACTACTCATTTAAGAACGTCCCCAATGACTAGCAGGTGACTAGGTGAGAGAGGTGAGCGCATGGCGGATAACGAAGCGCTGTTTGCGCCTGAGTTGGTGTTTTTTGATTGGGGGTGTGCGACGCCGGGCGAGGTGTTTGCGCAGCTCGAGAGCGAGCTCGCCCCGCGCGGCTACATTGCCGACGGTTGGCTCGACGCCGTTCTCACGCGCGAGGATGCCTATCCCACGGGCCTTGCCATGCCGGCGGCAAACATTGCCATTCCGCATACCGATCCGGGGTTTGTGACCAAGCCCTATATCGCGGTGGTGAAGCCCACCGCGCCCGTGACATTTAACGCTATGGCTGGCATGGGCGCTCCGGTGCCGGCGCAGATCGTCATTAATCTGGGCATCGCCGAGCCGGGCGGCCAGGTCGAGGCCCTGCAGGCGCTCATGAACATCTTTATGGACGCCGATGCCGCAGCCGACGTGCTCGGCCAGACCACGTCCCAGGGCATGGTCGACGCCATCCGCCGTCATTTCTAAGGTGGGGCTGAGTCGGCACTTGGGGACTGTCCCTAACTGCCGGCTGCCAGAGCTGTCCCCTTTGCACCAAAATGGTGCAGATTAATCTGTCCCCAATGCACCAAGCGTGCCGCGGGGGCTGCGTTGTGACACAATGGCGTTTGTTCGATTCGTTATGCGAAAGGCCAACTATGGCAAATAAGAAAAAGAACTCCGAGGCCGCGCCGACGCCCGAGCAGCAGGCCCGCGCTGCCTCCAGCTCTCGCAAGAAGCAGCGCAAGACGTACGTGTCTAAGACCGTCAAGATCGTCTTGGTGGTCATCGGCGTGCTGGCGATGCTGCTTTCCGTCTCGGCGATGGCGTGCTCCGGCCTTATGTCGCAGGCCGAGGACACCTCGGGCTACAAGCTGACCGGCGGTGTTGCTGCCACTATCAACGGCACCAACCTTACCGAGGACACCGTGACCAAGCAGATCATGAGCATGCGCACGTCCTACGGCTACACCAAGGATGAGGATTGGGCGCAGTATCTGGTTGACAACGACCTCACGCCCAAGAAGTACCGCAAGCAGCTCATCGACTCCTACACGCAGCAGATTCTGCTTCAGCAGGCACAGAAGGAGAACGGCGTGACGGTGTCGGACGAGGAGGTCGAGAAGGCTTGGAAGGACGCGTGCAAGAGCGCGGGCGGTGCCAAGGCCTTTAAGAAGACCCTCAAGACCTACGGCTATACCGAGGACACCTACAAGGATTCGCTCAAGGAGAGCCTGGCGCAGCAGAAACTCAAGGATGCCGTGGCGCCCACCAGCAAGCCCAAGGACAGCGAGATCGTCGATTACATCAACGAGAACCTGTCTAACTACAACGATGCTCGCCGCTCGTCGAACATCCTGATCAAGGTTGATTCCGACGCTTCCGACGAGGACAAGGCTGCCGCCAAGGCCAAGGCACAGGAGTGCCTGGACAAGATCAACTCCGGTGAGCTGAGCTTTGAGGACGCCGTTGAGCAGTACTCCGACGATACCAGCTCCAAGGAGAAGAAGGGCGATGTGGGCTGGGATAAGCTCACCACTTTCGTCGACAGCTACCAGACGGCGCTCGAGGGGCTCAACAAGGGCGACGTGAGCGAAGTCGTCGAGTCGACCTATGGCTACCACATCATCAAGTGCACCGACTACTTCCATGTCGATAATCAGGTCGATGACATCAACCAGGTGCCCAAGGCCATCAAGAAGTATGTCTCCAACGTGGTGAAGACGCAGGCGGCCAGCACCGCGTACAGCGAGTGGCTGGAGCAGTACAAGAAGGACGCCGACATTACCGTCAACCCCATGCCCAAGGACGTACCCTATAACGTGAGCCTGAAGGGCGTCACCAAGAGCTCGACCGACGATTCGTCGACGACTGAGTAATCATGGGGCGGTGCTCGCGCGAGTGCCGCCCACGCAATTAGAGAGGATTTGCAGATGACCAACGAAGAGCTGCAGAAGGAAATGATCGCGGCCATGAAGGCCAAGGATAAGGTTCGCCTGTCCATCATTCGCCAGGTTAAGGCCGAGGTGAAGAATATCGAGGTTAACGAGCGCCGCGATGTGACCGAGGAAGACGTCAACAGCATGATCAAGCGTCTGATCAAGCAGACGAGCGAGACGCTGGAGATGTCCATCAAGGCCGGCACCGACCAGGAGCGTACCGACAACCTGACCGAGCAGGTCAAGATCCTGGAGAGTCTGCTGCCCGCGCAGGTTTCGGGCGAGGAGCTCGAGGCCCTGATCGAGCAGGTTATCGCCGAGCTGGGCGCTACTTCCAAGAAGCAGATGGGCCAGGTCATGGGAGCACTCGGCAAGGCCACCGGCGGCAACTTCGATAAGCCGGCCGCGGCAAAGATCGTCGGAACCAAACTCGCGTAGGGGCCGAGCGGTACATAGTTGATGTTGAGGGGGCGTGACCATTGCGGTCGCGCCCCTTTTTGCTGGGCTGGGTACTCATTGGGGACAGGCTTAAATGAGTGCCCAATGAGTAGGCACTCATTTAAGCCTGTCCCCAATGAGTGGGTGGAAGGTTGCGGGTTCTTTACGGGAATGTAGTGTGGGCTGCGGAAACGCGGTTCTTTCCGTACAATAGTTCAACTCGTGTAAACGCAGGGAAGGGACATTCATGGCAGACATGATCGAGATCAAGCATCTCAACAAGTACTTTGGCGACCTGCATGTGCTCAAAGATATCAACCTCACCGTCAAGCGCGGTGAGAAGCTCGTAATGATCGGGCCTTCCGGCTCGGGTAAGTCGACGCTCATCCGTTGCGTCGATTATCTGGAGGAGCCCACGTCGGGCGAGGTCGTCATCGACGGTACGCCGCTCACCAAAAAGAACCACCTGGAGATGGCTCGCAAGTACAGCTCCATGGTGTTTCAGCAGTTCAACCTGTATCCCAACATGACGGTGCTGGGCAACCTGACGCTCGCGCCTATCAAGCTGCAAAAGAAGAGCAAGGAGGAGGCGACCGAGATCGCCATCGCCGCGCTCAAGCGCGTCGGCATGGCGCATAAGGCCGGCGAGTATCCGCAGAATCTCTCGGGTGGTCAGCAGCAGCGCATCGCCATTGCCCGCGCCCTGTGCACCAAGCAGCCCATCATCCTGTTTGACGAGCCGACCTCTGCGCTCGACCCCGAGATGGTCCAGGAGGTTCTGGACGTTATGATTGAGCTCGCGCAGGAGGACATCACCATGATCTGCGTGACGCACGAGATGGGCTTTGCGCGCCAGGTGGCCGACCGCGTCATCTTTATGGAGGACGGCCGCATTCTGGAGGAGGGCACGCCCGAGCACTTCTTCGATAACCCCGAGAACCCGCGCTGCCGCGAGTTCCTGTCCAAGATTCTGCACTAGGCGCGGTGATGGACATGACGGATATGACGAGGGCGGCCGTGTCGCGCCGTCACTTTTTGCAGCTGGCGGGCGCCGGTATGCTTACGCTGACGGGGGCCGCGCTTACCGGTTGCGGCAACTCCGCCAGCGGCGAGGGCTCCGACAAGGGGTCCAAGCTTGCGGCCATTAAGTCGCGTGGCCATCTGAATGCCGGCGTTAAGAAGGACGTTCCCGGTTACGGCTATTACGACACCGCTAAGGGCCGCTTTGAGGGTATGGAAGTCGATTTGTGCTACCAGATCGCCGCTGCCGTCTTTGGTGTGAGCTACAAGGATGCCCGCGCCCAGGAGCTTGTCGAGTTTACCGACGTAACGCCCAAGACGCGCGGCCCGCTGATCGATAACGGCCAGCTTGACGTGGTCGCGGCGACCTACACCATCACCGACGAGCGCAAGAAGAGCTGGGATTTCTCGACGCCGTACCGCACCGACTACGTGGGACTCATGGTCAAGAAGCGTTCGGGCTTTACCTCGATTGAGGACCTGGACGGCAAGGTCATTGGTGTGAGCCAGGGTGCTACCACGCAGGGCCTGATCGAGCAGATGATCAAGGACAACGGCTTTAGCTGCGAGCCCGAGTTTAGGGCCTTTAGCGGTTACCCCATCATCAAGAGTTCGCTCGACGCCGGCAATATCGACGTCTTTGCCATGGACCGCTCCACGCTGGCCGGTTACATGAACGAGACCGTTGAGTTGCTGCAGCCCGAGGTCAAGTTTGGCGAGCAGGGCTACGGCGTGGCGACCAAGAAGGGCTGCGACCTTTCGGCCGTGGTCGATCAGGTGATTTGCGATCGCCTGGCCGACGGCTGGCTCGACCAAGAGGTCAAGACCTGGGGTCTTGTATAGGCGCATCGTCCAAGGAAGGAATCAAATGCTCGAAGGATTATTTGACGCCGACCGTTGGTCGACGACATTTCAAAACATGGGGCCCTTCTGGGAGGGCTTTGGCGTGACGCTACAGGTGGTCGTTGCCGGTCTGCTGCTGTCGCTGGTGCTGGGCACGCTGCTGGGCGTGTTCTCTACCACTCGCTCGCGCGTGCTGCGCGCCATAAGCCGCGTGTACGTGGAGTTTTACCAGAACACCCCGTTGCCCGTGCAGGTGCTCTTTATGTACATGGCCGGTCCGCAGTTTTTGCAGGCCATAACCGGTGCCGACCAGCCGGTGCGCATCGCGCCGTTCGTGCTGGGCTTTTTGGGCGTGGGCCTGTATCACGCGGCCTACATTTCGGAGGTCATCCGCACCGGTATCGAGGCGGTTCCGCGCGGTCAGATGGAGGCGGCCCAGAGCCAGGGCTTCACCCGCGCGCAGGCGTACTGGTACATCGTGCTGCCCCAGACGTTCAAAATCATTCTGCCCCCGCTGTGTAACCAGGCGCTCAACCTGGTCAAGAACACGTCGGTGCTGGCGCTCGTGGCCGGCGGCGACCTTATGTACCGTTCCGACAACTTTGTGAGTCTGTACGGCTACCTGCAGGGATACATCGTCTGCTGCCTTATGTACTTCATCATCTGCTTTCCGCTCGCCATGCTGGTGCAGTGGCTCGAGCGCCGCTCCAAGGAGCGTCCGCGCGGCGTGAGCCTGGCCGAGCTGGGGCTCGACAACGTAGAGGAGGCCTAGCGCATGGAAATCTTCAACGCGACTAACCTGCTCTACATTTGGGGCGGCTTTGTTAAGACAATCGAGATCTCGGCGCTGTCGATCTTTTTCTCGCTCATCTTGGGCACGGTGCTGGCGCTTGTTAAAAGCTATGCGCCCCGCCCGTTCCGTATTTTGGTAAGCGCCTATATCGAGCTGTTCCGCTGCACGCCAAACCTGCTGTGGATCCTGTTTATCTACTTTACGGTGCAGGGTTTGGACATTGTGATTTCGACCATCGCCTTTACGCTGTTTACCAGCGCTGTTATGGCCGAGATTGTGCGCGGCGGCCTCAACTCGATTCCACGCGGCCAGTTTGAGGCAGCGCAGAGCCAGGGCTTTGGCTTCTTTGCCACCATGCGCTACATCATTCTGCCGCAGACGTTTAAGACGATCATTCCGGCGCTGTTTAGCCAGTGCACGACCGTCATCAAGGACAGCTCGTATCTTTCGGGCGTTAACGTGGCCGAGCTCATGTACACGGCAAACGTCGTGATGGCCCATGCGATCGACCTGTCGCAGGTGCTTATGCTCTACGGCCTGGTATTTGCGATGTACTTTGTGCTCAACTTTGGTATCTCGCTGCTGGTGAGGGCATATCAACGCCGCATCGTAGCCGCATAGCCTGGCTTTCCCTGGCACCCAACCTTGGCCTTCAAACCGTCGCTCGCGTACCAAAGTACGCGTCGCTCCTCTTTCAGGTCAATCTTGGGCACCAGGAAAACCCAGGTACGCTATCGTGGAAAAGGCGATAAACAGCCTATTTCTCATTTGTTAGAAAGGAATCGCGATGAGCGATCTGGAGAATAAGAAGAATCCTGTGGTCATTACCATCGCGCGCGACTTTGGCGCCGAGGGCCACGAGATTGGTCGCATGCTTGCCGACGAGTTGGGGATTCCACTGTACGATAACGAGCTGCTGGTGCGTGCGTCGCTGCGCGCGGGCGAGTCGCTCGACAAGATGGCCGCCTACGACGAGCGTCTGGCCGTGGAGAACATGG
This sequence comes from Collinsella sp., assembly GCA_036551635.1. Taxonomy (GTDB): domain Bacteria; phylum Actinomycetota; class Coriobacteriia; order Coriobacteriales; family Coriobacteriaceae; genus Collinsella. The sequence goes on along the minus strand of JAXKEA010000051.1, from coordinate 2,012 downwards.
CGTTTCTGCCCGACCGCTACGATGCGCGTTCGTACTCGGATAAGTTGTTCCAAAAGATGAGTCAGGTGATTTTGGATCTGGGCGAGACCGAGAGCTGCATTATCGAAGGCCGCCTGTCCGATTACCTGCTTCGCAACAATCCCAACCACATTGCCGTGCTGGTGACCGCTCCCTTTGAGGATCGCGTCGAGATCGTGCGCAAGAAGCGTGGCCTTAACAAAAAGAAGGGCGCCAAGCTGGTCAAACAGCAGCAGAAGGCGCGCGAGGCATTTTACAAGCGCTACAGTGCCGGAAAGTGGAAGATGACGAGCGGCAAGGATATCGTTGTCAATCGCGCCAAGTTGGGACGCGAGGGTTGCAAAGACGTTATCGCCGCTGCCTACCGCTACAAAGTGGCGCAGCTCGAAGGCTAGCCGATCAAAACCACCGCAAAGGGGACAGCACCTTTGTGGTGGTTTTTTTAGGTAGAGAAAGTCAACTGGTTCTGCCGTGGCCGATCACTCAAAGAACTCAAGGATGCTCAAAAAACTCAAAGATACTCAAATAAATTATAGATAGTAGGGGCATAATTAAGTTATATGAGTTAAAGGGAGGCTTTATGGCGGCACCGACGGCGTACAGGCAGGCAAATCCATTCACGCCGATGTTCGGACGTGTACCGGCGTATATGGCCGGCCGTGAGCAAATCATCGATGATATGGTGCTGGCGTTTGAAAATGACGACTCCGATCCCAATCTTTGCTCGGTTTTCTATGGTGCGCGTGGTACAGGTAAAACGGCGCTTTTGGCATATCTGTCGTACCGCGCCCAGCAAGAGGGCTGGATTACAGCGAATGTGACGGCCTCGGAGGGGATGCTCGAAGACATTTTGCAGCGCCTCAACGAATCAGCCGCCCATCTGATCGAAAAGCCCGCTTCTAGGCGTGTGAACAGTGTCGGCATTGCCCCCGTAGGAAGCATGAGCTGGGAAAACATAGATGTTGAATTTGAGGGCGCTAACTGGCGTACTAAGATGAACGCTTTGTTTGCTCAGCTTGAAGCGACTGACACCGGGGTGCTTATCGCCGTTGACGAAGTGGATGCATCGTTTGCGCAAATGACGGAGCTTGTTACTACCTACCAGCACTTTGTAAGCGAGAATAAAAAGGTAGCTTTGCTTATGGCGGGGCTGCCGTTTCGCGTGCTGGCGCTGCTGACGGGGAAATCGACATCGTTTCTTCGTCGCGCGGCTCAACATTCGCTGGGATCAATTTCACCGACTGAGGTAAAAGAAGCGTTTCGACTAACGATTGAGGACGGCGGCAAGACGATTTCTGATGAGGCGATCGACCTCGCTGCTAAGGCGATCGATGGTTTTCCATTTATGTTCCAGTTGGTGGGGTATCGGGCATGGAATGCTTCGCGCCAAGCCTCCGAGGTTTCTATTGAGGATGTCGAACGAGGCGCGAAACTTGCGCAAGAGGAGCTGGAGTCGCGAGTTTTCGCTTCAACAGCGGCGGAACTTTCACGAGGGGACCTTGAATTTCTTCGTGCAATGAATCCGGTTGGGACGACGACCAGGCAAGAGCTGGCAGCGAGGCTTAAGAAGAGTTCCGGTTCGATTTCAACGTATAAAAAGCGTCTGGTAGAGGCTGGGGTAATTGAAGAGCCTCTACAAGGACGTTTTGAGTTTGCATTGCCAGGCTTTGGCCGATATGTCGCATCGCTTTACTAGAGGGTCGTTGCTGCGAAGGATCGCTTCGTGTCCCTTTACTGTCTCGATCTGTAACAATAAGCCTGCTTTTAGGGGCCTATCTGTTACAGACTGAGACAAACTGGCAGAGTGGCCTTCTGCTCCGCTCAAACCACCGCAAAGGGGGCCTTTGTGGTGGTTTTTGTTCAAGACTTTAGTCTGCTGGCCGCGCAGCGGCCAGCTTTAAACCACCCGCTACGCGGGTGGAGACAAACGGCTTTACAAAGCCACCCCTCCGACCGATATTGACGATTGTTCAGGCCGTCAAGAATTCGAGTCG
>JAXKEA010000050.1:0-65051 GCA_036551635.1 Collinsella sp. | reverse complement strand
GCGGCGTTACCTCAGCTGGATAGAGGGTCTGACTACGAATCAGAACGTCATAGGTTCGAATCCTATACGCCGCACCAATTGAAATTGAAAGCCTCCGGCAACGGGGGCTTTTCTTTTACGCCGACACCGCATGGATTCGAACCTCGGTCGAGGCGCGGGCGTAAAGAAAACGCGGAGCGTTTTTAGCCCGCGGGCGAGTCCGCCGGCAGGCGGGCGAAGCCGGTGCGGATCCGCGAAGCGGATGCGCGGAATCCTATACGCCGCACCATTTGAGATTAAAGCTCCCGGCAACGGGGGCTTTTCTTTTAGGTAGACGTCGCATGGATTCGAACCTCGGTCAACGGGGACTATTTCTCATCGACTCGTGTAAGATTTCGAGTATGCGCCTCGGTGAGCCCGTGGCGCGCTCTTTCTTTAGACGACCGATCAGGGTGATATTTCGTGGCAGAGCGTCCGACATACAAGCTCAGGTTTCTCGATCCCAAAAAGCGCTTTCCGGCCATGCCCGAGCAGCCTGCGGGACGCTCGTATGGCGTGGTTTGGAAGCTCTTTGGCGAGGACCCGCATGAATCATGCTATGTCGTCGAATTTGTCGGCAAAAGCCATGTGTCGCTTTTGGGCTACGTGAGCGTTTCGGGTGAGGTCTATAAGGTGGACCGTCCCGTTAACGAGGTATCGCTGCCCGACGATCCCGACATGCAACTGATTCTTGACGAGTCCGATTCCAACATCGGTGAGATTGCGGTCAGGGGTACCGATGGGACGATGCACTCCCGGGCGCGAGTCATCGGCTCTCCCGAAGGCACCATGCGCGAACAATCCGATCGTGAGACGTGGAATTCGACGCGCGGCCTTCGCTACGGCGAGTTCATGGCCTCGATGTTCTTGCGTTACGTGATATTCGCCGATTCTGAAAACGCTGTCTCAGGCACGGCAGACGGTGACGGCCTCGACGAGGGCATGAAAAATGCCGTCGACAAGATCAAACTTGTAAAACTCCCCGAGCCGGTTGAGGTGCTGCTGGGTTTTGATTCCACACCGCTGCCCGATGCAATCGAAACGTTGCTCTACCGCATTGACCATACAGATAATCCAAGTGGCATTGAGCGCTATGCCGCCGCTTTGATGGGCGAAGTTAATCTGCCTCGCCTGCGCACCATCGCGGCCAAAACCGAAATGAGCCTGGCGCGCATCGATCGCTCGAGGCTCTTCTATCTCAATTTTGACCGTAGCCTGCTGGACCAGGACGAGATCGATACCCTGCTTGCCGTCGAGTGCCGCCTGAACCGCCTATCGGGCATTCTTGAGCGTATTGGGGCAGGGTTGGGCCCCGTTGCCTCGTCGCCAAGCTTTGAGGGCTGCTCGCTCTTTGACCTATGGCATATCAGCAAGACGACAAACGACGTTCCTCGCTTGCTCGAAACGCTGTCGAATGACAACCCGTGGGCCAAGCCGGGGACGGTTGCGTGCCAGCCGGGTGGCGAGTGGGACGTTCGCACTCGCTTTGCACGTCTCGTAGAAGCGCTCAACGTGGTCACGCGGCTCGACTATACCTATCGAGCGAACGTTGCCGAGGGCATCATGCTGGTGCGATTTGGCCGCACGGTTGTCGATGCTATGCCGCGACGCGAATACGATGCTCAAGATGACGCCTGGCGCGAGGTGGATGAGCCTAAGCGCGCGGCATGGGCCACTGAGCACGATGCGCGTGTTGCGCTTACACTCGCGGCGGCTTGCTTTGCTTCGGGTGCTCGCATCACGCGCTGCTACGTGCAGATTGCGGCTCCCGACGGCGAGCAGGGCGAGCGCGTTGTCGAAACGTATTCCTTTGGCCGTGCGGCCTATCTGGCTGATTGCGTTTCTGTCGCCAAGGATCTTGAGAGCATGGATATGGACGACATGCCCTGCAAGCATTTGCTCGAGGCATATGAGGCAGATGCTCCGGACATGATTGAGCCTGCAGAGGTTCACGCCCGACCACGTGATGACCATCGTTCATTGCCGCCTGCGCTTCGCGATTTGCTGCTCGCTGATACGGCTGACGAGCTTGAGGTCATGGAGGAGGACAACGATCCGTATGTCGCCCGTGTCGTCGAGCTGCGCGAGCAATTCAAAGTTGACCGAGCTGGTGCTTTCGAGGGCTTTTCTCGCCTTGTCGAGGAGCTGGAAGCCAAGTGTACGGTTGCTGAGCTTTTGGCGACGGGCCCAGTGCAGACCCAGTTCTGCGACAACCAGCTGGTGCGCATGGTGCTGCCGGTGATGGAAGAGGACCGTTCCGTGCGTATCCTTCGCGCTCCCGATGCGCTGTATTTTGCCCAGCACGAGATTTGCAGCTTTTACGCCGAACAAGAGGACTTTGAGCGTGCGCTGCCCGAGGTGCGTCGTCTCTACGATTTGGCACGCTCGTCTATGCAGTCTCACTTTGCCCTGATCAACGTGCTGGCACGTCTGGAGCGCTATGACGAGATTATCGAGGTGGCGCGCCACGGCCTGCGCATCGCCAGCGACCGAACTTCGATCGGTTACCTGTTCTATCGCCTGGCATTCGCCTACTGGAACTGCGACCAGCTCGAGCTGGCGCTGGCGTGCTACCGCCTGGTGCCGCGCGGCGAGGAGTCGGGTGGCAGTGCGCAGGAGGAAATGCAGGGCCTTATGAACGAGATGGGCGTCAGCGAGCCTCCGACGTTCGAGGAAGCGGTCGAGACCATCCGCAAGGCTGGACTCGAGCTGCCGCCAGTGTCCGCCGTGACGAATCAGCTTGCAGATGCCGCTGTTCAACTGGTCGACAACGGCTTCTTTTTCCTGGCACGCGGTTGCATCTTCCAAATGTGGCGCACCATGGGCAACGACGAGCTCGGCTCCCTCAACCGCTCGCTGGGGTAGGCGAAGCTTCCAAGGAGGAAAGGATGCTAGGCAATTAGAAAATTTTCTCTTGCCCATCCTTGGCTGTTTGGTTACTATAGAACGGCTGTTACGGAGAGCTGACCGAGAGGCCGAAGGTGCTCGCCTGCTAAGCGAGTATGCCCCAAAAGGGCATCTGGGGTTCGAATCCCCAGCTCTCCGCCAGTACGAATTTGAAGAAGGGTCCCATTTGGGGCCCTTTTTTGTGCGGAGAAAGGAGGCTGGGGATTCGAACCCTCAAAATTGAGGCGCCCCGTTGGACGCCTCATTTGGTTCGATGTGATATCGCTCCGGCCCTACGCCTTGGGCGCCTTGGCTACGGTCTCGCTCTCGGCTGTGAGCGGGCGGTTGTCGATGCGGCGGCCCAAGCGATCGAGCTTCACGAGTATCCATTCAATGGGATTCGGCCCTGCGCCTTCCTCGTCGGCAACCAGGTCCATAACGGCGATTTTGGTGCCGTCCTGCTTGAGTGTAACGCTGCCCACCTTGTCGCCCACATGCACCGTGCCCGAAAGATCGTCGTAGCTAACCTTTTCGGTCACCTCGCCGGCAAGGGAAAACACGGTCGCTTGCGCCGTAGGATCGGCGAGTGTGGCGTCGATCGTCTTATCCGTCCAGTCGGTTTGGCCAATGCGCGCCATAAGCGGGTTGCCGTTGGCGGTCTTTTCCTGCGTGTTGGCGATCGCGACCGTCACCTTGTGACCGTAGTACCAATTGGCAAGGGTTGCGGTATCGGTAAAGCGCTGGTCGGTGGTGGTGGAGTTCAAAACGACGGTGTAGATCTCGTCGTCATCGCGGTTGTAGGCACTCGTAAAGCAATAGCCTGCATCGTCGGTGGTGCCGGTCTTGCCACCGATGTTGCCATCTTGGCCCAGCAAATAGTTGTGCGTGTCCATGGAGTGCGAATGGTCGGTGCCGTCGGCGCCCGTGACCTCGATCCAGGAATCCTCGCTCGCTACGATCTCGCGGATCGTGTCGTTTTTCATGGCCTCCTGCATCATCAGCGCCACGTCGTGTGCGGTTGAGTGCATATCGCCAGCCCACTCATCAAAGTCCAGACCATGCGGGTTTTCAAAAAGCGTACCGGTGCAGCCGAGTTTCTTGGCACGCTCGTTCATGGCCTTCACAAATGTGGCCTCGGCGTCTTTGGTCTTAGGGTCGATCTTCTTGCCCACATATTCGGCGAGCACGATGGCGGCGTCGTTGCCCGAGGGAATCATCAGGCCGCGCAGTGCCTGCTCCACGGTAAGCTCATCGCCTTCGAGCAAGCCGGCGGTCGAATTACCCACGGTGGCTGCGGCGTTGCTCACCGTGACCTTCTCGTCCATCTTGCAATTCTCGACGGTTAGGATTGCGGTCATGACCTTGGTGATCGAGGCAATCTTGACCTGCTCATCGGCGCCGCGGGCATAGTAGACGGTGCCGTCTTTGCCCATGACGAGGGCATTGGTCGCATCGATATCGGGCAGGTTTTCGGCCGTGATGCCGCGCGCATCGGCGGTTTTGCCGCAAACATTGTCGGTCGTGAGCACTTGGGCGCCGGCGACGGTGGGCACGCCAGCGGCAAGGGCGATAGCGCAGACAAAGCCGGCGGCAAGCTGGGCTGAGCGCTTTGCAAAAGAGGTGAGGGACTTCACAGATTTCGCTTTCGACGGGATGGTCTCTTCTGAAACTAGAGTATATCGTTTGCCGGCGTCGGCGATCATCGCGTGCGCGCTTGGCCCACATCCGCACCCGAACGGGCACAAGGGTGCTTAAGGCCGACTTAATCACCCACGCTTGTTGTGTGTGGCGTGCGTCGCCTCAGGCATAATGGAGCGCGAGAGGAGCACGCATGAACGAGCGCATTTTGGTAGTTGATGACGAGAAGGCCATCGCCGACTTGGTTGGCATCTACCTTACAAAAGAGGGCTTTGATGTCCAGATTGCCTATAGCGGGGCCGATGCTGCCAAGGCGATTTTGGAGCAGGAGTTCGATCTGGCGCTGCTTGATGTCATGCTGCCCGATATCGATGGGTTTGAGCTGCTGCGTACGATCCGTTCCAGCCATACCTATCCCGTGATCATGCTGACGGCGCGCGATGCCCAGCAAGACAAGATCGGGGGCCTTTCGCTTGGCGCGGACGATTACGTGGTTAAGCCGTTCCGTCCGCTGGAGCTCATCGCGCGCGTGCACGCTCAGCTTCGCCGCTACACCAGCTACGGTAGCCGTGCACAGGCGGCCGAGTCGCCGACCATTCAGCTCGACGGCTTGGAGATCAACCGCGATGCTCGTTCCGTGACAGTGGACGGTTCACCGGTTCGCCTCACGCCCACCGAGTATTCAATCTTGCTGTATCTGGTCGAGCATCGCGGCAGCGTGGTGGCCGTGGAGGACCTGTTCCGCGCGGTGTGGAACGAGGACTTTATGCCCGGCTCCAACAATACGGTGATGGTGCATATTCGCCACTTGAGCGAAAAGATCGGCGACGACGCACAAAAGCCACGCTTTATCAAAAACGTCTGGGGCGTCGGCTACATCATCGAATAACGCTTTTCGCTTGTGAGGATCTTGATATGACAAAAGACGATAGGCAAGCGTTCGAGGTGCCCGATCGGCTCTTTGAATACGTGAGGTCGGTCGTCGACAACCGCGCGCTTGCAACGGTGCTGCTCTTTTTGCTGAGCCTGCTGCTGATTGGCATCGACAACATCGTCGGAATCTTGGCGGTGCTGCTTGTCGGCTTTTTGCTGATCGATCGATTTGAGATCGTGTGCCGCTGCGTGGTGATTGGCGGCGCCGCGCGGGCCATGACGTTGGCGATTGGCGCCATGGCGCTCGGCGGCATCGAAGGGCCGGTGCTGTTCGATGCCGGCTTTGTATTCAACATGCTTGGCTTTGTGCTGGCGCTTGCCGCGTGCGTGCTGTTCTTGTGTGGCCGCGCCCTGTACTACCAGGGCTACGAGCAGGGCGAGCAGCATGCCGATTGTGTGCTGGCCGCTCGTATTCAAGATCGCCTGATCGATCACCCCGACACCTGGGATAACATCGACGGCGACTTCTTGGAGGTCGAGGGCGCCCTTAACCGCGTGCGTGACCGTGAGCGCAAGGTGCAGCAAGCTCTGCGTGACGAGTCGCATCGCAAGGACGATTTGGTCACGTACTTGGCACATGACCTACGCACCCCGCTTGCCAGTGTGGTGGGCTATCTTTCGCTGCTGCAAGAGGCTCCCGAGCTGCCGGTTGAGCAACGTGCGCACTTTACGGGCGTGGCGCTCGACAAGGCGCACCGGCTCGATACGCTCATCGAAGAGTTCTTCGATATCACGCGCTTTGACTTCCACGATATCGTGCTCACGCGCGGCTATGTTGATCTGGGGTTGCTGCTGGCTCAGGTGACTGACGAGTTCTATCCCATCCTCAACGAGCAGCATAAGGAAGTCCAAGTTGATATTCGCGAGGACCTGACGGTGCTCGTGGATGGCGACAAAATGGCTCGCGTGTTCAACAACATCATGAAAAACGCTATTGCCTATAGCTATGAGGGCTCGACCATCACGATCGAGGCCAGACGCCGGGACGGCGGTGGCGTGCGCGTGCGCTTTATCAATCAGGGCGATCCCATCCCTGAGGCAAAGCTCAAGGTGATCTTTGAGAAGTTCTATCGCCTGGATGCGGCGCGTGCGACCAATCGCGGCGGCGCTGGACTGGGGCTTGCCATCGCCAAGGAGATCGTATGCGCGCACGGCGGTACCGTTGCATGTGAATCGACGCCCGAACACACGATATTCACCATCGAGCTGCCCGCCGCATAGCCAGTGTGCCCTTACAAACACTTGACAATGCGCTCACGTGCATATGAGCCGCGATTCCTACTATCGATACTGCTGAATTGATATTGATGTGGAGGTATGCGGTATGACGGCTGCTGCGGCTGTGGAGCCCACGGAGCTTGAAGAACTCATGAAAGCGCAGGCCGAGGCCGCGCACGAGCGCGAGGTTGGGGATGCGACTCGCCCCACGGCAGAGGATCTTGCCGCCTCGCCGACGCGAATCGATGTTGAGGGCCTCGACCTGTTCTATGGCGACCACCATGCGCTCAAGGACGTGAATATCAAGATCCGCGACAAGCAGATTACCTCGTTCATCGGGCCTTCGGGCTGCGGAAAGTCCACGTTGCTGCGCTGCTTTAACCGCATGAACGACGGCATCAAGGACTGCCGCATCGAGGGCAAGATTGCGCTCGATGGTCAAGATATCCTGGGCGACTACGACATCTGCCGCCTTCGCCAGCGCGTGGGCATGGTGTTCCAGCGCCCCAACCCGTTTCCCGTGAGCATCTACGACAACGTCGCGTATGGTCCGCGCGGTATGGGTGTGCGCGATCGCGCTGCGCTGGATGAGCTGGTCGAGGACTCCCTTCGTCGCGCTGCGCTATGGGATGAGGTCAAGGACAAGCTCAAAGAGTCGGGTCTGGGTCTTTCGGGCGGCCAGCAGCAGCGTCTGTGCATCGCCCGCGCACTTGCCGTGCAGCCCGACATTTTGCTGATGGACGAGCCGACCTCGGCGCTCGACCCCGTGTCGACGCTTGTGGTGGAGCAGCTGGCCTGCGAGCTCAAAGAGACCTGTACGCTCGTGGTCGTTACGCACAATATGCAGCAGGCGGCGCGTATCTCCGACTCGGTCGCGTTTTTCTTGCTGGGTGAGTTGGTGGAGCACGCGCCCACCGCGCAACTCTTCAAGAATCCGACCGATCCGCGCACGGCGGATTATTTGACGGGACGTTTTGGCTGATACCATCTAGTAAAGGTACCTTTAGGGTTAAGATGCGGTCATGCCGGCCGCAAAGGGGTTCAACATGATCTATTACGTCGAGGACGATGACAACATCAGGGATTTGACGGTCTATGCACTGCGCAAGCAGGGGATCGAGGCCGAAGGCTTTTCGTGCGACGGTGAGTTTAAGGCTGCCGTGGCGCGACGGGTACCCGATGCCGTCCTGCTCGACATCATGCTGCCCGATACCGATGGCTTGGCGATTATGCGTCGACTGCGTGCCGATCGCCTGACGGCGACGGTGCCCATCATGATGCTTACCGCCAAGGATACCGAGCTCGACAAGGTGATGGCGCTCGATGGCGGTGCCGACGATTACCTGACTAAGCCGTTTTCGCTCATGGAGCTTGCGAGCCGCTGCCGCGCACTGCTGCGTCGCGGCGGCATGGTCAAGCAGGCGAGCGATGTGCTCAGCGTGGGCGACATCGTGCTCTCGCCCAGCCATCGCGAGGTGACCGTTGCCGGCGAGCCGCTTAAGCTCACCCTGCGCGAGTTCGACCTGCTCGAGTACCTCATGCGCAAGCCCGGCGTGGTTTTTACCCGCGAGTCGTTGCTGCAGAGCGTGTGGGGCTGGGACTTCGACGGCGGTTCGCGCACCGTTGACGTGCACGTGCAGACGCTTCGCCAAAAACTGGGCGAGCATGCCAGCGCCATCGAGACCGTGCGCGGCGTGGGCTACCGCTTGGCCGAGCCTTCTGCCGGTGATGGTGCCGAAGGTGACGACACCGCGGCCACCGCATCGGAGGAGTAACCCGTGGTCTTCGCCCCCCAGGGAAAACATACGCTGTCGCACCGCGTTTTTGTGACGATCTTTGTCTGCGCCATGGCGGTTATCGTGGCGTTTACGGTGCTGGGTGCGTTCTTTGTGCAAAACACCTTGGCGGATGCCACGAGTACCAATCTGGCGCAGGAAACCGAGCTCATTGCTGCCGCTCTCGACGAACAGCAGGAGCCCATCCCGTTCTTGCGTAGCCTTGATCGCGAGGACTTGCGCATCACGCTGATTAACAAGGATGGATCGGTTGCCTACGACAACGAGGCGTCGCCTTCCGCACTGCCCAACCATGGCGATCGCCCCGAGGTCATCGAGGCCTTTGAGAGTGGTTTGGGTTCCGCGGAGCGCGCAAGCTCTACGCTCGACGAGATTATGCTGTATCGCGCCGTCGCCCTTGATAACGGCCAGGTTGTCCGCTTGGCGCAGGCCCAGCCTGGCGTTGCGGCGATTTTGCTGTCGATGGTGGCGCCGATGCTGCTTATCGCAGCAGCGGGTGCGGTACTCTCGTTTTTTATGGCGCGCCGCGAGTCCCGTGCCATCATCGCGCCGTTGCAAGAGGTGGATTTGGACCACCCACGCCGTAGCTATGAGCACGCCTATGCCGAGATGGTCCCCATGCTTGAGCGTATCGAGTCGCAGCGCCAGGAACTCAAGCGCCAAATGGCGGTGCTAGCGGACAACGACCGTATGCGCCGCGAGTTCACGGCGAATATCACCCATGAGCTCAAGACGCCGCTTACGGCGATTTCGGGCTATGCCGAGCTCATCGCAAACGGCATGGTCGAGGGCGAGGGCGACCTGCGCAACTTTGGCGGTCGCATCTATCGTGAGGCGGGCCGCTTGGCAGCGCTTGTCAACGATATCCTTACGCTGTCTAACTTGGACGAGGCCGAGCGTGCAACTGAGGGCGAAGCGGTGCCCATTGGTTCCACGGAGCCTATTGAGCTCTCGCGTGCCATCTACGCGGTTGAGCAGCGTCTTGAACAGGTCGCCCGTCAGGCGAATGTGACGATAAGTCATGAGACCAAGCCTGTGGTCATCGAAGGCGTGTCGCGCTTGATTGACGAGCTCATCTATAATCTGGCGAGCAACGCCATCCGCTACAATCGACCCGGCGGTGCGGTTACGCTGCAGTGCGGCACCAACGACGAAGGCCATCCGTTCCTTGCGGTCGCCGACACGGGAATCGGTATCGCGCCTGAAGAACAGGGCAAGGTATTTGAGCGGTTCTATCGCGTGGACAAGAGTAGGTCCAAGGCGCGCGGCGGAACCGGTCTGGGGCTTGCAATTGTCAAGCATGCGGCCCTGTATCATCACGCCACGCTCGATCTGTCGAGCGAGTTGGGCGTGGGAACCACCATTACGGTGACGTTTCCCATACGGCAGGACGAGCCATTCGCATAGCGATACAACATAGATATTGATGCAGACGCCGCATTTGACTTTCGGGTGCGGCGTTGTTGTGCAATTTTACGATTGCTTCCGACATTTTTACAGGAGAGCCTGTTTCTTATGTATAGAGTTTGGTCTCGGTAAAAAGATGCGATAACATACGGACAGTTTTGTCAATCCGAACTGGGGAAATGAAAGGCAAGCTGCATGACCCTTCTCGAACTGTTCCAGCTGCTGAAGAAGCACCTTAAGCTGGTCATCACCCTTCCGGTGGTCTGCGCGATCGCCATGGGCATCGTGTCCTTCGTTGCGATGGACAACACCTACACCGCGACGACGAGCATGTACATTCTCGCCAAAACCGACGATAGCGGTCAGATGAGCTACAACGATCTCTCGGCGAGCCAGATGCTTTCCAACGATATCGCCACGCTGCTGGATAGCGATAGCGTTAAGAGCGGTGCTGCCAATGAGCTGGGCCTTGCTGACCTGGATGACTACAAGGTGTCTGTTTCCTCCGAGACCACCACGCGTGTCATTACGCTTTCGGTTACCGGCACCGATGCCAAGGAGACGGCTAAGGTCGCAAAGGCCATGGCCAGCTCGGTGAGTACGGTCGCTCAGAACGTCGGCGCTGCCCAGAGCATCAACGTTATCGACGAGGCTAAGACTCCCGAAGTCCCCAGCGGCCCCAAGCGTATGCTGTACGTTGCTGTCGCGTTCCTCGCGGGCATCTTTATCGCAGTTGCCTATGTCGTTTTGGCAGACATGCTCAACACCCGCATCCGCGGTGCCGAAGAGGCAGAAGAGCTCCTGGGCATTCCCGTTGTTGGCCGAATTCCGGCTATGAAAGGTGGTAAATAGGCATGGCTAAGGCAAAGAACACCGATAAGCTCGTTGTACAGAATGCCGCCAAGACCCTTCTGGCCAACATCCGCTTTGCGAGCGTGGACGACCCCATTCGCACCATCACCGTTACGTCCTCGATTCCCAACGAGGGCAAGTCTACGGTTTCCATCAACCTTGCCCAGGCTATCGCCACCAGCGGCAAGAGCGTCCTGCTGGTCGAGGCTGATATGCGTCGCAGGTCCCTTGCCGATATGCTCGGCGTCCGCTCCCGCGGCGGACTCTATGCAGTCCTTTCCGAGCAGGTTTCTATTGACCAGGCGATTGTCGAGACGGGTCAGAAGAACTTCTACTTCCTCGATGCCGAGCCGCATATTCCCAATCCTGCCGACATCATCGTCTCTCACCGCTTTGCCAAGCTGGTAAAGGCACTGTCCGCCAAGTTCCAGTACGTCATCTTTGATGCTCCCCCGGTCGGCACCTTCATCGATGCTGCCGAGATCGCAAGTCTGACCGACGGTGCGCTTTTTGTCGTGCGTGAGGACTTCACCAAGCGCGAGGAGGCGCTCAACGCCATCGGTCAGCTTAAGAAGTCCGAGAAGGTCAAGCTCATCGGTACCGTTATGAACTACTGCGAGACCGAGACCAGCGAGTACTACTACTCCTACTACACCAAGGACGGTAAGAAGGTGAAGAAGGGCTCCGACGATCAGGGCACTTCCAAAAAGGGCATCTTCACCAACCGAGCAAACGTTTAGTTGATTAAGGCTGACCTATGCGTGACATTCATTGCCATATCTTGCCGGGTGTAGACGACGGCGCCGCCGATCTCGAAGAGAGCTTGGCGATGCTCGAGGCTGCCAAGCGGGCCGGTGTAACCAGAATCGTTTGCACTCCTCACTGCCGTGATCCCTATTTTGATTACGACAAGATGTGGGATGCCTTTGAGCTGCTGCGCGATAACGCTGACGGTTTTCCGCTCCAGATGGGCTTCGAGGTCAACCATCGAAAGCTCGTTGAGCTTGGTATCGATGCCGCGGATCACTTGCATTTCGATGGGACCAACGAGTTTCTGCTCGAGCTTTCGACGCATGCCGATGCGTATGCGTTTAGAGAGTACGAGAACACGATTTACGATTTGCAGTGCCGTGGCTACCAGGTGATTATCGCTCATCCTGAGCGCTATCGTGCGGTTCAAAAGGATGTAAGTGTGGCGGAGCGCCTGGTCGATATGGGCTGCAAGCTGCAGGCTTCGGCGGACTTTATTGCCGGCGGTCGCTTTGGTCGCGAGAAAAAGCCGGCACAGCGCCTGTTCGATCAGAACCTGTACAGCTTCATCGCGAGCGATGCCCATAACGTGGGTCATTACGACTGTCTGGCGAAGGCTCGCGCGAAGTTTAGCGTGCGCGGAGCTCATTTTCGCTAAAATCTGTCCCTAACGTTCGCGTTGAATGAAAGGGCAGCTATGGATATCCAACTTAAGACGGGATGCTTTGACGACGCGGCGTTGGTGCGCCGCGTCGTTTTTATGGACGAGCAGGGCTACGAGAATGAGTTCGACGCTATCGACGAGGATCCGAACTGCATTCATGTGACACTCTATGTAGACGGCGAGCTTGCCGGCTGCTCGCGCGTGTTTCCCGAGGAACTGGAGTACGCGGCAGATGCCGAAGCCCCAGTTTTGCCGGCGTGCGACTCGGACGAAGGCGTCGCGGCGGGGGAGACCTACATTATGGGGCGCGTGGCCGTGCTGCCGAGCATGCGCCGTCGCGGTTTGGCGAGCAAGATTGTCGAGGCCAGTGATACGTGCGCGCGTGATGCCGGCGCCAAGCTCATAAAGTTGCATGCACAGGAGTACGTGCTGCCGCTCTACACCAAGGCGGGCTACACGCAGATCGCGCCGGTGGACTATGAGGACGAAGGCCAGCCCCATGCCTGGATGGCCAAACTGCTGGGCGACAGATAGGGACGTTCCTTTTCTGCCGGCAGCTGGGGACACTCCTTGGCAATCGACGCATGGGTGTTCCAACATACAGTTTTTCGATTCCGTATGTATATATGCGCGCTAATAGGTTATAAAATCTAAGTCTGAACATAGCAGGTCTGCGATGCGGCTCGGGCAACCGGGCCGTTTTTGCGGGCAGGGGTAGCGCGAAAGGACTGCACATGCGTCAATTTAAGACCGAGAGCAAAAAACTGCTCGACCTCATGATCAACTCCATTTACACCAATAAGGAAATCTTCCTGCGCGAGCTTATCTCCAACGCGAGCGATGCTGTCGACAAGCTCAACTTTAAGAGCCTTCAGGATCCGAGTGTCAAACTCGACCAGGGCGACCTGGCCATCCGTGTCTCCTTTGATAAGGATGCCCGTACCATCACTATTTCGGATAACGGTATCGGCATGACCGCCGAGGAGCTCGAGCGCAACCTGGGCACCATCGCCCATTCCGGCTCCGAGGAGTTTAAGACCGAGAACGCCGAGCAGCAGGGCTCCGATGTCGACATCATCGGTCAGTTTGGCGTGGGTTTCTACTCCGCCTTTATGGTTGCCAGCCACGTGAAGGTCGTCAGCCGCGCTTATGGCGAGGATACCGCCCACGTTTGGGAGTCCGACGGTCTTGAGGGCTACACCATCGAGGACGGCGAGCGCGCCGAGCACGGTACCGATGTCATCCTGACGCTGCGCGAGAACGAGAAGCTCGACGCCGACGGCGAGGCCGAGACCTACGATCGCTTCCTGACCGAGTGGGGCCTCAAGAGCCTGATTCAGCAGTACAGCAACTATGTGCGCTACCCGATTCAGATGATGGTGTCCAAGAGCCGCCAGAAACCCAAGCCCGAGGACGCCGGCGACGATTACAAGCCCGAGTACGAGGACTACCAGGAGCTTGAGACCGTCAACTCCATGACGCCGATCTGGAAAAAGCGCAGCTCCGATGTCGAGCAGAAGGACTACGACGAGTTCTACAAGTCCACGTTCCACGACTTTGACGATCCGGCGCGCACCATCAGCTTCCACGCCGAGGGTACGCTCGAGTACGACGCACTGCTGTTTGTGCCAGGTCGCGCGCCGTTCGATCTGTACAGCAAAGATTACGAGAAGGGCCTGTCGCTCTACAGCTCCAACGTCCTGATTATGGAGAAGTGCGACGACCTGCTGCCCGACTACTACAACTTTGTCCGCGGCGTCGTGGATTCCGCCGACGTGTCGCTCAACATCTCGCGCGAGACGCTGCAGCAGAACCGTCAGCTCAAGGCCATCGCCAAGCGTGTGGAAAAGAAGATTACCGCCGACCTTGAGGATATGCGCGACAACGACCGCGAGGCCTACGAGAAGTTCTTTGAGAACTTTGGCCGCGGCCTTAAGTACGGCATCTACTCGAGCTATGGCATGAAGGCCGATGAGCTTGCCGACCTGCTGCTGTTCTGGTCTGCCAAGGAACAGAAGATGATTACCCTGGCCGAGTATGCCAAGGGCATGCCCGAGGATCAGAAGGCCATCTACTACGCCGCCGGCGATTCGCGTGAGCGCTTGGCCAAGATGCCCGTGGTAAAGGGCGTGCTCGACCGCGGCTATGACGTGCTGCTGCTGACGCAGGATGTGGATGAGTTCACGTTCCAGGCTATGCGTGAGTACGTTGCCGCCGATATGCCCAAGATCTACGAGGACGATGCTGCCCGCGAGGCTGCCGAAAAGGCCGTGGCCGACGGTGCCGAGCCCGAGGTCGAGGATCGTCATCTGGAGCTCAAGAACGTTGCGACTGGCGATCTTGATCTGGCGACCGAGGACGAGAAGAAGGAGGCCGAGGACGCCACCAAGGAGAACGAGGATCTCTTTAGCGCTATGAAGGAGGCGCTCGGTGACAAGGTCGAGAAAGTTGCCGTCTCCGCGCGCCTGACCGATGCCCCCGCTTGCATCACCACCGAGGGCCCACTTTCGCTCGAGATGGAGAAGGTGCTCCAGAAAGGACCCGAGGGCGCGCCCGACGGCATGCCCAAGAGCCAACGCGTGCTCGAGCTCAACGCCAAGCACCCGGTCTTTGACAAGCTTGTCGCTGCCCAGAAGGCAGGCGACGCCGACAAGATCAAGCAGTACTCCGGTCTGCTCTATGACCAGGCTCTGCTGGTCGAGGGCATTTTGCCCGAGGACCCCGTTGCCTTCGCGGCGGCTGTTTGCAACTTGATGTAGTTCGGGGATACGGCACCGTAACTAGATTAGAACGAGAGTGGATAATCTCCCACTTTTGGCTCGAATGCGGGCTTGAAGTGGGAGATTTTCCACTCTCGTTTCCTTTTGAATGATTCCTCCGTCCCCAAGGGATCAATTATTTGTCGGGGTTGTGGTTTTGTGACCTGCTGAAATTAAAGATACTGTACAACTGTACGTTAATTCGTCTTCGTAGTATATTGCTACCCGCAAAACTCAATACCATTGTGCTCTGAGACGCTAAAGCGCCTACGTACAATGGTTATCAATAGTACGATTCGATTCAACGACAGGATGGATGGTCCAAGCGTGAGTCTCGGCAGCAAACTATCCAATGCAAAGGTCTCCTTTGCGATATTTAAGCGCGACATTAAGCGACTGCTCGTGAACCCCGTCGCCTTGGTGGTTACCCTTGGCGTGTGCGTTATTCCCTCGCTGTATGCCTGGTACAACATCGTGGCTAACTGGGATCCGTACGGAAACACCCAGGGTATCAAGATTGCCATCGCCAACAACGATCGGGGCACCCAAAACGACTTGGTGGGCGAGCTCAACGCTGGCGACAAAGTGGTCGACCAGCTCAAGGAGAACGATCAGCTGGGCTGGACCTTCGTTGACTCGGCGGCCGATGCCAAGGAGGGCGTCGAGAGCGGTGAGTACTATGCGGCCATCGTAATCCCCAAGAACTTCTCGGATAACCTGGTTTCGATGCTCGATGGCAACTACCATCAGCCCAAGCTTACGTACTACGTCAATGAGAAGAAGAGCGCTATTGCGCCCAAGGTTACCGACACCGGCGCAAGCACCATCGAGGAGCAGATCAACTCGGAATTTGTCTCCACGGTGGGCGAGACCGTTGCCAGTATTGCCAAGGATGCCGGAGTCGATTTAAAGGACAAGGCAACCCAGACTCAGGATTCGTTGGCCGGTTCGGTATCAGAGGCTTCCGATACGTTGGGCGAAGTGCGTGATTCGATTGGCGACATGAATGCCGCCATCGATAAGACGAGTGGTTCCATTGCCTCGGCAGATGCGGCACTTGCCGGTCTGCAGGGTCAGGCGCCGTCGCTGACGCAGGCGATCTCCCAGGGCAATGACCTGCTGGGCGAGGCTCGCGCCACGGCGGGCAACTCTGTCGCCTCGCTCTCCAAGGCGCTCTCGGAAGGCAGCCTTGCGCTCACCAAGACGTCAGTCTCCGCAAACGCTGCGATTGGCAAGCTGACGGGCACGGTCGCATCTACGACTACCCGTATCGACAACTCGCTTGAGTCTCTCCAAGCGACGATCGACCACAATAAGGCCGTTATCGGGCACTTGGAAATTCTCGTCAATGACACGTCGACAGGTTCCAAGGAAATTGACGCGCGCATTGTATCGATCATCGATTTGCTCCGCGAGCAGAATGAAAAGCTTCAGAGCATCAAGGACGGTCTGTCTGCGCAGTCGAGCGCCATGGCGAATGACGCTGCGGCTGTCTCGGGTGCCAGCGACGCTATCAATAATGCAATTCAGACCGGTGCGACCAACCTTGGCCAGGCTCAGACGGACTTGGGTCAAAACGCGCTGCCGAAGGTCTCGAGCGCACTTGATTCGTTTGCCGCCGTCTCGGGTGATCTGACGGGAATCGTGTCTGGCCTCACGCCTACTATTGCAAGTGCGCGCGGTACACTTTCGCAACTCAACGCCACGCTCGGTCAGGCCAAGACCACGCTGTCCCAGACCGATGCCTCGCTTGCCAAGGTCCAGGACAAGCTCGCAACCGCCGCCAACGACATCGCGGCGCTACAGACCTCCGAGTCCATGGGCGAGCTGGCCGGCCTGATGGGCGTCGACGTCGATGATGTTGCAGACTTCATGGCATCTCCGGTCGAGCTGACCTCAAAGTCAATTTACCCGGTCAAGAGCTTTGGTTCGGGCATTGCCCCGTTCTATACCAATCTGGCGCTGTGGGTGGGCGGCTACGTGCTTATCGCTATCTACAAGCTCGAGGTCGACCGCGAAGGCATCGGCAGCTTTACCGCGCGTCAGGGCTACTTTGGCCGCTGGTTGCTCCTGGTGATCCTGGGCGCGTTGCAGGCCATCATCGTTACGGTAGGCGATCTGGTGATCGGCGTGCAGTGCGTCAGCCCGCTGCTGTTTGTGCTGGGCGGCATCGCCATCTCGTTCACCTACGTCAATATCATCTATGCGCTGTCCACCACGTTTAAGCATATCGGCAAGGCTATCGGCGTCATTCTGGTTATCGTGCAGATCCCGGGTTCGTCGGGCATGTACCCCATCGAGATGATGCCAGGCTTCTTCCAGTGGCTGCACCCGCTGCTGCCCTTTACCTACGGCATCAATCTGCTGCGCGAGACGGTCGGCGGCATGTATTCGTTCAACTACCTGTTTAACCTGTGCATTCTGGGCGTGTTCTTGATCGTGGCGCTCTTTATCGGCCTGCAGCTGCGTCCGCTGCTGCTCAACCTTAACCTGCTCTTTGATAAACAGCTCTCCACGACCGGTATGATGATTTGCGAGTCCAACGACCTGCCGCGCCAGCGCTACTCGCTGCGCACGGCCATGCGTGTCATGCTCGATTCCGATTCGTACCGTCGCGAACTGCTCGATCATGCGGTCGCCTTTGAACATCGCTACCCGTACTACATCAAGGGCGGTTTTGCCGCCGTGGTGGGCGTTCAGGTCCTGCTCTTTGTCCTGTCGACGGTTCTCGATATCGACAATAACGGCAAGATCATCCTGCTTGTCATTTGGATCATCTCGGTTATTGCCATCTGCGGCTGGCTTATCAATATCGAATATATCCGCGCGAGCCTCAATACCCAGATGCGCATCTCGGCGCTTTCGGATGAGGACCTGCGTCGCGAGATGCGCGAACACACGGCCGCCATTCCTGCCGCCCGCCACATGTTTGGCCTCAACGCCAGCGAGCGTGGTGCCAAGGGCGGCGATCAGTCCACGGGCCGCTTGCCGCATATCGGCTCGCACCATAAATCTCAGGGCAGCGACAGCACAGCCACAAATGATGGAGATACCACCGCGCTTGGCAAGCACTCCAAAGGAGGTGAGGCATAAATGAAGAACATCCTGCATCTGTTTAAGCGCGATGTCCAAAACGTGTCTCGCTCCGTGATCGGCTTGGTTGTCGTGATGGGCCTCATTATCGTACCGTGTCTGTACGCGTGGTTTAACATCGCCGGCAGCTGGGATCCGTACGGCAACACCGGCAATCTTAAGATCGCCGTGGTCAACACCGACGAGGGCTACGAGAGCGATTTGATTCCCGTCGAGGTCAACGTGGGCGAAAACGTAACCGCCACCCTGCGCGGCAACGAGAGCTTCGATTGGGTTGTGCTCAACAATCGCGAAAAGGCTATCGAGGGCGTTAAGTCGGGCGCGTACTATGCTGCCGTCGTTATCCCCAAAACGTTTAGCGCTGACATGATGACGCTTTTCTCGACCGACGTGAAACACGCTGATATCGAGTTCTATGAGAACCAGAAAGCCAACGCCATCGCGCAGATCGTGACCGAGAAGGGTTCGAGCGCCGTTCAAAGCCAGGTTAACGAAACTTTTACCGAGACCATTACGAGCATCGGTCTTAAGACGGTGTCCAGCCTGCTCGATTACATGAGCACCGACCAGGTCAGCAACTTTATCGCCAACCTGTCCTCGACGCTCGGCGATTCGGTCCAGGACCTGCAGGACGTTCAGGCTAATGCTTCGTCGCTGGCGGGCATTTTGAGCTCTACGTCCGATTCGTTGACGTCGGCGAGCGGTATGCTCCAGCAGACGGGTACGGTCGATGAGTCGACCAAGCAGTTGATGGAGCATGCCAAGAGCGGCATGAGCGATTCCAAAGAAGCGCTGAAGGCCGCCAACGACGCCATCAACGCCGCGATTGACGGAAGCGCGGGCTCGTTCGACAACGTGTCCGCCGAGCTTGCGAAGGCATTCGATGCCGCGAATCAGCATGTCTACCTTACGGTGTCTCAGCTCAACGATGCCGCGGCGGCGCTCAATACACGTGCCGACGATATCGACGCCACGGCCGACCAGCTCCGCGGCTTTGCCGAGCAGGTCAGTGACGAAAAGCTCCAGGAGAGCCTTAAGTCTGTGGCAACATCGCTGGGCAGGATCGCGGTGGAGTATCGCAACAACGCCAAGGACCTGACGGCAACTGCTAAGTCCCTTTCTGACAGCATGGCAGAGGTCAACAGCACGCGTGCCGAGGTCGATCAGGCCATCGCCGATGCCAAGGCGGGCATTTCGGGCGCCAAGTCCGACTACGATTCCACGTTCTCGGTTAAGGCCAAGGAGCTCAAGAAGACGGTTTCGGGCATCCTGGACTCGCTCGATGGCATCTCGGGCGATCTGGATAGCGCCGTAGACGGCCTGACCGACGCATCCGGTTCGCTGGCAAAGGGCCTCTCCAAGGCTGCAAAGCTGGTCAACAAGGCTTCCGATCAGCTGGGCGAGGCGTCGGACAAGATCAGCGCGTTTAAGGACGAGCTCGATGGCGCCCTGATGTCGGACGACCTTGCCACGATCAAGACGATGATTGGCAACGACCCCGAGGGCCTTGCCGTGTCGCTTTCCGGTCCCGTCGCACTCGATCGCAAGCCGGTCTATCCGATCCGCAACTACGGTTCAGCCATGGCGCCGTTCTACACGATTCTGTCGCTCTGGGTCGGCTCGATTGTACTGGCGGCCATGATGAAGGTCTCGGTTGACGATGAGCTTATCAACGAGCTCATCCCCGTGCGCCTGCACGAGATCTACCTGGGTCGCTACCTGTTCTTTGGCGGTTTGGCCCTGCTGCAGGCAACGCTCGTGTGCGCGGGCGACATCCTGTTCTTTGGCATTCAGTGCGACAACCCGCTGCAGTTTGTGCTGGCGGGCTGGGTCGCGAGTCTCGTGTTCTCCAATATCGTCTACACGCTTACGGTTTCGTTTGGCGATATCGGCAAGGCGCTCGCTGTCGTGCTGTTGGTCATGCAGGTCGGCGGTTCGGGCGGCACGTTCCCCATCGAGATGACCGGCCCCGTGTTCCAGGCGATATATCCGTTCCTGCCGTTTACCCATGGCATCAACGCTATGCATGCCGCCATGGCTGGCGCCTACCATATGGAGTACTGGATTGAACTGGGCATTCTGGCGAGCTATCTGATTCCGTCTCTGGCCCTGGGCGTCGTCTTCCGCCGCCCGGTCATCAAAGCCAACGACTGGATCATCGAAAAGCTGGAATCGACCAAATTGATTTAATACAGCAACGTAAACGCCGTCGGAACATCGAGGTTATTCAAGTCGGTACTTTAGTGGGCTGGATTGCGATGCAACGCCGGTTGTTGCTACAGTAGCGGGGCGTGCCGGGGGTCCGGTGCGCCCCGTTTTTATTTGACCATGAGGCGGCACGCAGCCATACGCGTGCGGACACCACGCCCAGATTGAGTGTGAGGATGTTCCATGGCCCAATACGCTGCCAACGAAATCGAAAACATGCCCGATAGCCCTGTCGCACGGGAGGACCTGGGCGCCGGCGGCACCTCCCGCGGCGCCGGCGCGCGTTCCCCGTTCTTCTGGAAGGTCTTGCTGCTATCGGTGGCGGTCATCTGGGGCTATTCCTTTACCACCATGAAAGATGCGCTCGACACCATTCCGGTGTTCGAACTGCTCTATATTCGTTTTCTTCCGGCTTCGCTGGTTATGTTCGCCATCTTCCACAAACGCATCATCGTGCACTTTAATGCCCGCAACCTTATCGTCGGACTTGGTATGGGCACACTTATGTGGGGCGCGTACGGTTTGCAGACGATTGGCCTGGCACAGACCACGGCGGGCAAGAGTGCATTTTTGACGGGTACCTATTGCATCCTCGTGCCGTTTGCAAGCTACGTCCTAAGCGGCGAAAAGCTTACCCGTTACAACTTGGGCGCCGCGTTGCTGTGCCTGGCGGGCATTGGCTTGGTGGCGCTCGATAGCGTCGAGTTCAATGCCGGCGATGCCATTACGCTGGGCGGCGCGGTCTTCTTTGCCATCCAGATGGCGGTGACCGCCAAGTACGGTCGCAAGATGGATATCAACGTCATCACGTTTTGGATGTTTGTGGGCAATGGTGTCCTAAGCCTGATCTCGTCGCTGTTGTTCGAGACCCAAGCGCCCTCGTCCGTGTGGACGCCGAGCTTTATCTGCGTAATGGCCTTTCTCTCGGTGGGCTGCACGTGCGTGGCGCTGCTCATCCAAAACGTCGGCTTGGCGCACGTCCCGGCCTCAACGGGCTCGCTGCTCCTTTCGATGGAGTCGCCATCGGGCGTGTTGTTTTCGGTGCTGCTGATGGGGGAGGCGCTCACCTCGCGCCTGCTTGCCGGCTTTGCGCTCATCTTCCTGTCGATCATTTTGAGTGAGACGCATTTCGATTTTTTGCGTCGAAAGCCGCGTCCGCAATTGTAAACAATTTGTTGCGCCGCCTCCCGGGGCGGCATTTTTTATGTGTCGCCCTTAAAGTAGTACCTTGCACTTTACGCTATCAAAGTGCTTGCTGCAAAAACGTTACTGGAGGGCATCTATGGCACCAGCACTGTCCGATCTTCAACCGCAATCAGCGCCCAAGGCCACCGCGGCGGCGCAGACCGCTATCGGTGACGGTCTTGTTGCAGAAGCTCAGGCTTTTGCAGATGAGCTCGCTGCGTGGCGACACGATTTACATCAGATGCCCGAGCTGGGTAATAGCCTCCCGCAGACCTCTACGTATATCCAAGCGCGCCTGACCGAGATGGACATCCCATTTGCTACGCTCGTCGATGGTTCCTGCGTTGTGGGCCTTGTCGGCGCCGGTGCCGCCGCGGCCCAAGGCAATGGCATCTGCACGAATGAGCAGGCCGGTACGGTCATCATGCTTCGTGGCGACATGGACGCCCTGCCCGTTGCCGAGGAATCCGGCGAGCCCTTTGCATCCACCAACGGCTGCATGCACGCTTGCGGTCACGATATGCACGCGACGGCGCTGCTTGGTGCGGCTCGTATGCTCAAAGCGCGCGAGGCAGAGCTTGTTGATGCCAACGCTACGGTTAAGTTGCTGTTCCAGCCGGGCGAGGAAACCTTTGAGGGTGCCCGCGCCGCCATCGCCGACGGTCTGCTGCAGAACCCGCGCCCTCAGGCGGCCTTTGCCATGCACGTTAACAGCCAATCGCCGCTCGGCCTGGTGCTCTATGGGAGCCCGGCGCTTTCGGGCGTGTATGGTTTCCGCATCACGCTGCAGGGCAAGGGCGGCCATGGCTCGAGCCCCGAGATCTGCATCGACCCCATCACGACCGGCGTCCATGTGCACCTGGCGCTTCAGGAGCTTATCGCTCGCGAGGTGCCGGCCGCCAAGGAGGTCGCACTGACCGTGGGTAAGTTTGCCGGTGGCCAAGCGGCCAACGTCATCCCCGACACCTGCGTGCTCGAGGGAACGCTGCGCGGCTTTGATGTTGAGCTCATGGCTCACCTAAAGACCCGCATCGCGGAGGTCGTTAACGGCGTTGCCACGACCTATCGTACGCCGGCGACCATCGAGACACTTTCGGATGTTCCGCCGCTTGTACTCGACAGCGATATGACTCAGGCGTCGCTTGGCTACGTGGGCGCAGTGCTGCCCAAGGCGGCTTTCTTGCCGCTTTTCCATGCCATGGCGAGTGAGGACTTCGCGCTTATCTCGAGCGAGATTCCGAGTGCGTACTTTACCGTGGGCGCGGCCGTAACCGACACGGACGAACACTTTGCCCAGCACCATCCCAAGGCACGTTTTAACGATGCCGAGCTGCCGCTCGGTGCTGCGGCCTATACCGCCGTCGCTTTGGGCTATATCGCCGACCACCGGTAGCACCCAACCTTGCCTTTCAAGCCTGCGGGCATGGCCGTAAGGCCTATGCCCTTGTCTTTCAAGGCAATCTTGGGCACTACCGGCGCCCGGCGCAGGCTATTCGTTTGTCTAAAAGGAGCAGTATGCCCCAGCAGCGTAAGTTCTTCCCCGGCTGGCTCGTGGTGGCCTCCGGCTTCGTGATCATGGCCACGTGTTACACGATTTTCGTCAACTGCATGAGCCTGTTCCAGCCGCTGATCGTCAGCAACCTGGGTATTTCCCTTGCGCAGTACAACGTCTCCAATGCCATCTCCACCGTGGTGAGTGTCGTGGGTTCGCTCGTTATCGGTCATGTTGCCGATAAGGTGAGTGGCCGCGTATTGGGCTCGCTTACCGTTATCGCTACCTCGGCGGTGCTTGCCGGCATGAGCTTTGTCGGTGAGCTGTGGCAGGTCTACGTGCTCTTTGCCGTCTCGGGCTCCTTTGCGAGCACCTGGATCGTGTGCCTGGCGTGCTCCGTGGTCATGCTCGTGTTCCTGCTGGCATCCGAGCCCATCGCCGCCAAGCTGCGCGCGAGCGTGGCAGGGGAGTAGACGTCCGTCGCTCTTTTCTGTTCGCCCCGTTCTGTCCGTGGCCGCCCTGGAAGCCGAATGGATGCTCGTACCATCATTCGGTTTCCAAGGCGGCCACGGGCCTACGAATGATCCGTTTTCCTCCGTCCCCAACAGATCATGTGACCCGAAGGGGTCGGAGGAAAGCGGACCGGCTGTCGCGGCGGCGCGTCTGGCCGAACGAGTCCCCATACCCTCGTTCGGTCAGGCGCGCCGCCGCGTTGCTGCTTTGTGCCGTATAATGTCCACTACCTATGACGCGATACAAAAGAAAGGTGTTTGCCCATGCAGGCACAGAAGGCGGAGGGAACCCGCGACCTTATCGGCGCCGAGATGCGCGCCTGGCAAAAGATGCAGCAGATTGCGGCCGGCGTGTTCGAGCCGTTTGGTTTTAAACCCGTCGAGACGCCCGCGATCGAGCAGGTTGACGTGTTTGTCCACGGTATCGGCCAGTCGACCGACGTCGTGCGCAAGGAAATGTTCCGCGTGTTCAGCGGTGCCAACCTGGAGCGCGTCTTTACCGAGGGCACCGACACCAAACTCAAGCCCAAGCAGCGCCTGGCACTTCGCCCCGAGGGCACGGCCGGCGTGGTGCGCGCCGTCGTCGAGAACAATCTGGTGCCTCAGGGCTCCACGCCGTTTAAGGCTTACTACGCCGAGGCCATGTTCCGCGGCGAGCGTCCCCAGAAGGGCCGCCTGCGCCAGTTCCACCAGGTGGGCATCGAGTGGCTCGGCGCTCCCGATCCGGCGGCAGACGCCGAGTGCATCATCATGCTCATGGAGTTCTACAAGCGCCTGGGCTTCGATCTTTCCAAGCTTCGTCTGCTCATCAACTCGATGGGTGACGCCCAGTGCCGTCCGGCTTATCGCGAGCAGGTTAAGCAGTTCATCCTCGATCACGCCGACGAGATGTGCGATGAGTGCCGCGAGCGCGCCGAGCTCAACCCGCTGCGTGCCTTCGACTGCAAGAACGACCACTGCCGCGAGATCATGGCCGAGGCTCCGCTGATGGGTGACAACCTGTGCGATGAGTGCCGCGAGCACTACGAGCAGGTCAAGCGCTATCTGGATGCCGCCGGTATCGAGTATGTCGAGGATCCCACCTTGGTGCGCGGCCTGGACTACTACACCCGTACTGTCTTTGAGGTCGAGGCCCCTGGCGCCGGCGTCGGCTCCATCGGCGGCGGCGGCCGCTACGATGGCCTGGTCGAGCTCGAGGGTGGCAAGCCCACGGCGGGCGTCGGCTTTGCTGTCGGTTTTGAGCGCGCCCTGCTGGCCCTGCAGGCCTTTGGCAGCGATTTGGGTGCCGATGAGGCCCCGTGCGTCTATGTCGCCAACGCCGGCAAGGAGCTGCGTCAGAACGTCTTTGCCATTACGCAGGAGCTTCGCGCCGCAGGGATTGTGACCGAGGCCGACTATCAGGGTCGTTCGCTCAAGGCCCAGTTTAAGCAAGCCGATAAGGTAGGCGCCAAGCTCATCTTGGTCCTGGGTGGCGACGAGCTTGCCGCCGGCAAGGTCAAAGTGCGCGACATGCAGAGCCATGACGAGGTGCTCGCCGATCTGGACAACGTCGTCGAGGCGGTTCGCGAGCGCCTGTAGCGCATCTTTTTGAGCTTCGGGCCTGCTAACGTGCCCTGCTCATGGAGAGCGATTGTTACGGGGGTGTTTCGCTTTTATGCGGAATGCCCCCGTTTACGTATGCCGCCCACCGAGAAATACGACCATTTAGGGCAAAAACCTTTGCAATGCAGAAAATACTTTTGTGTGGTAAAGCGCAATCAGTGTCGAAAGTATTTCTCAAGCGCCTATAATGAATACCGCATGTTACGTGCATAGAAGGAGGAATGGGAGGAAACGTGGCTGAGAACCTAAGCAACCAGTCTGTACCCGAAGCCGCGGCGCGCGTCGCTGCCGTGGTCAACCGCCTCGTTAACCGAATCGGCTCGAATGCCGAGTCCAGGGAGCGTCTCGCCGAGATCGAGATCCCCGAGGAGCTGCGCGACAATCTGGCGCTGTTCTTGCGCCTGGAGCGCCGTGTGCTTAGCGAGTATGATCCCGAGATCGCGGACCTGTTCGACAAGATTTTGACAGCCGAGATTGTGGTCAATGCCGGCAACCCCGGTACCTGCGCTGCCGACGAAGCCGTCGACGAGCAGGGCGTGCCCACCGCCGACGAGCCCACTTCCGTGGCATTTCGTGAGGTCGTCGATTTGATCGACAGCCTGCCGCTCGATAAGCAGCAGGTCATCGTTCGCGCCTTTACGAGCTTTTTCCATCTGGCAAACCTGTCGGAGGAGAACTACCGTGTGGCGCAGCTGCGCGAGCGCGAGGCCGGTGCGTCGACCGATACCGAGGTCGATCCTGCCAACGAGCTTACCGTTGCCTATCACCAGCTGGTGAATGAGCTGGGTGTCGAGGGTGCCAACGAGCTGCTCGACAAGCTCGAGTTCCACCCTGTCTTTACCGCACATCCCACCGAGGCCCGTCGTAAGGCCGTCGAGGGCAAGATCCGCCGTATCTCCAACCTGCTGGAGGAGCGTCCGCGTCTGGGCGGCTCCGACCTGGTGGAGAACGAGCGCCATATGCTGCAGGAGATCGACGCCCTGGTGCGTACGAGTCCCATCGCGCTCAAGAAGCCCACGCCGGTCGAGGAAGCCGATACCATCATCGACATCTTCGATAACACGCTGTTCGACGTTATCCCCGTTATCTATCGTCGTTTTGACGATTGGGTGCTGGGCGACAAGGCCGGTACTGTGCCGCCGCTGTGCCCGGCGTTCTTCCATCCCGGCAGCTGGATCGGTTCCGACCGCGACGGTAACCCCAACGTCACCGCCAAGGTGAGCCGTGAGGTCGCCGCCAAGTACTTTACGCACATGGTGCTCAAGCTCGAGGACAAGTGCCGCCACATCGGCCGCAACCTCACGCTCGAGGCTACCTACAGCAAGCCGTCGGCCGAGCTCATTAACCTGTGGAACCATCAGGTCGAGATGAGCCCTCGTTACACGGCCCGCGCCGAGCTGATCTCCGAGCACGAGCCGCATCGCGCCGTCATGCTCGTCATGGCCGACCGCCTGAACGCCACCGTCCGTCGTATCACCGACACCATGTACCACAGCGCCGACGAGTTCCTGGATGACCTGCGCGTCGTCCAGCGTTCGCTGGCCGCCTGCGGTGCCGTCCGTGCTGCCTACGGCCCGGTCCAAACCATCATCTGGCAGGTCGAGTCCTTCGGCTTCCATATGGTCGAGATGGAGTTCCGTCAGCACTCCGTGGTGCATGCCCGCGCCCTTAAGGATATCCACGAGAACGGTATCCATGGCGACCTGCAGCCCATGACGCGCGAGGTCATCGATACCTTCCGCGCTATCGGCTCCATCCAAAAGCGCTACGGCAAGAAGATGGCGCACCGCTACATCATCTCGTTTACCAAGAGCGCTCAGCATGTGGCCGACGTCTTTGAGCTGGCGCACCTGTCCTTTGCACACGAGGAGGATGTCCCCGAGCTCGACGTGATCCCGTTGTTCGAGCAGCTCGAGGACCTCGAGGGCTGCGTCGACGTGCTCGATCAGATGCTTACGCTGCCCGTGGTGCAAAAGCGCCTTGCCCAGACCAACCGCCGCATGGAGGTCATGCTGGGCTATTCCGACTCTTCCAAGGATGCCGGTCCTACCACGGCCATGCTCGCGCTGCACTCCGCGCAGGAGCGCATCGCCAAGTGGGCAGAGAAGAACGATATCGACCTGGTGCTCATGCACGGTCGCGGCGGTGCCGTGGGCCGTGGCGGCGGCCCGGCCAACAAGGCCGTGCTGGCGCAGCCCAAGGGTTCGGTCAACTGCTTCTTTAAGCTTACCGAGCAGGGCGAAGTCATCTTTGCCCGTTACGGCAACCGCACGCTGGCTCAGCGCCATGTTGAGTCCGTTGCCGCCGCAACGCTTTTGCAGTCGGCCCCGAGTGTCGAGAAGACCAACACCGAGACCACGCAGAAGTTCTGGGATATGGCCGAGAAGCTCAACACTGCAAGCCACGAACGCTATCTGGACCTGCTGAACACCGAGGACTTTACACCGTGGTTCTCGACCGTGACGCCGCTGACCGAGGTCGGTCTGCTGCCGATCGGCTCGCGTCCCGCCAAGCGCGGTCTGGGCGCCAAGTCGCTCGATGACCTGCGTACCATCCCGTGGATCTTCAGCTGGAGCCAGGCGCGCATTAACCTGGCCGCTTGGTACGGTCTGGGCACCGCCTGCGAGCAGCTTGGCGATCTTGACCAGCTCAAGGCTGCCTACCAGGAGTGGCCGTTCTTCCGCACCTTTATCGACAACATCGAGATGTCGATTGCTAAGACCGATCAGCGCATCGCCAAGATGTATCTGCATCTGGGCGACCGCGATGATCTGTCCAAGAAGGTCTTTACCGAGATGCAGCTCACCCGTAAGTGGGTCCTTGCCATCGTCGGTGATGAGTGGCCGCTGCAGCGTCGTCGCGTGCTCGGCTGCGCCGTTCGCGTGCGTAACCCCTACGTCGACGCTCTGTCCATCGCCCAGGTCCGCGCCCTTCGCGAGGTGCGCATGAATCAGGACGAGATGGCCGAGGAGAAGAAGGCCGAGTACATGAGCCTGATTCTTTCGACTGTGACCGGCGTCTCGGCAGGATTGCAAAACACGGGGTAATCGATAGCCCTGTAGTCGTCCGGGTCCGCCATTAGTTTACTTTTAAGCACGTCCTCGGACATGCAAGAAGCCCTCGCTGCGCACTTCGTGCGGCGAGGGCTTCTTGCGTCCTGCGGAGTGTGCTTAAAAGTAAACTAATGGCGGACCCTGCGATGTCCGGTCTTCGGCGGATTACTGGCTGGGGGAATAATGGCGCGCTTCGCGCGTTTGGAAAGGGCTTCGTGCTGCGGAATGCATTCAGAGGGAGACCCATCGGGTCCCTTCGTCCTCGGTCTTCTGGGATTAAAGCTGAGGAGAAGAATGGCGCGCTTCTCGCCTTACGACTGTAGCGGCCGCGGTCCCGTTTGGGATCGCGGCCGTTTTGTTATGGGGCAAATATGAACGTTGTGTTAATGAGTCGGTGGACGGTGGTGTTTTTCGGTGAGCGGCGTATCCTTCCAACGGTTTATCTAGTGTGTCAGTTGAAAAGGAAGAGGGCGCTCGTCATTGTTTGAATGTGAACTGCCGTTTGACCACAAGACGTTGCATCTGGAGCTCGAGGATAAGAACTTCGCGGGTGTGATGGAAGGTCATCAAAACGAGTTTAAGACTACAAAATCGCAGGAAGAGCTGGTAGAGGAGTCGCTTGCCAACCCTTATGGCTCGTCGTCGCTCGAGGAGCTTTGTGCTGGCAAGAAGGATATTGTCATTATTAGCTCCGATCATACGCGTCCCGTTCCCTCGCGTGTGACGATGCCTATTCTGCTGCATCACATCCATTCTGCTGCGCCCGAGGCTCGCGTGCGTATTCTGGTTGCTACGGGTATGCATCGTCCGTCGAAGCACGAGGAGCTCGTCAACAAGTACGGCGAGGAGATCGTTGCCAACGAGGAAATCGTTATGCACGTCGCGACCGATGACAGCATGATGAAAAAGATCGGCACCCTGCCTTCTGGCGGCGAGTGCATCATCAACAAGATTGCTGCCGATTGCGATCTGCTGCTTGCCGAGGGCTTTATTGAGCCGCACTTCTTTGCCGGTTTCTCTGGTAGCCGCAAGTCCGTCCTGCCTGGTATCGCCAGCTACAAGACCATCATGTACAACCACAACGGTCAGTTTGTGAACGATTCCCATTCGCGTGCCGGCAACCTGTGCCACAACCACGTGAGCGAGGACATGTTTGCCGCTGCCGAGATGGCTCACCTTGCCTTTGTGCTCAACGTGGTGCTCAACGGCAAGCACGAGGTCATCGGCTCCTTTGCCGGCGACATCCACAAGGCGCACGAGGCTGGCTGCGAGTTCGTGAAGAGCCTTGCCGGCGTTGAGCCCGTCGAGTGCGAGATTGCCATTACCACCAACGGCGGCTACCCGCTCGACCAGAACATCTATCAGGCCGTGAAGGGCATGTGCTCTGCCGAGGCTACGCTTCCCGAGGGCGGCGTGATCATCGATGTCGCCGGTTGTGCCGACGGTCACGGTGGCGAGGGCTTCTATTACAACATCGCCGACAATGATCCGGCAGAGTTTGAGCGCGCCTGCATCGACCGTCCTAAGGACGAGACCCTGCCCGACCAGTGGACGAGCCAGATTTTTGCCCGCATCCTGGCGCATCATCCTGTGATCATGGTTACCGACCTGTGCGATCACCAGATGATCAAGGATATGCACATGACGCCGGTCAACACTCTCGATGAGGCGCTCAAGCTCGCCTTTGAGATGAAGGGTGCCGATGCCAAGGTGGCCGTCATTCCCGATGGCCTGGGCGTTGTCGTCGCACAGCACTAGTACGCGGCCTAAACGAATCGTTTATAACCGACAAGAAAGATAAGGTTTTATGCTTACCAAACTCCTCTGCGAATTCGGCGCAACGGCCCTCATGATCATCTTTGGCGTGGGCGTGCACTGCGATACCGTGCTTAAGGGCACCAAGTATCAGGGCTCCGGCCACATGTTTGCAATCACCACCTGGTCTTTTGGCATCTCGGTCGCCCTGTTTATCTTTGGCGGCGCCGTGTGCATGAACCCCGCCATGGTGCTTGCCCAGTGCATCGTGGGCCTGGTGCCGTGGAGCAGCTGCATCCCCTTCATGATTGCCGATATGCTCGGCGGCTTTGCGGGTGCCGTGATCGCGTGGCTTATGTATGCCGATGAGTTCAAGGCTTCCGATGGTGTCGTCGATCCCATTGCCCAGCGCAATATCTTCTCGACCAACCCCACCACCGAGGGCACGAACTATGCTCGCAACTTCTTCTGCGAGGCTATCTGCACCTTCGTGTTCATCAGTGCCATCCTTGCTGCTGCTAGCCGTGCCGGCGAGAACGTTTTGATGCTCGCTATCTGCGTCGGTCTGATCGTTTGGGCTGTTGGCATGGGCATGGGCGGCATTACTGGCTTCGCCATGAACCAGGCTCGTGACCTTGGTCCTCGCATGGCCTATCAGGTGCTGCCGATTAAAAACAAGGCTGACAACAACTGGAAGTACGGCCTGCTCGTTCCTGGCATCGCACCGTTTGTCGGTGCCGCTCTGGCCGCGCTGTTTGTGCATGGTTTCTTGGGCATGTTCTAGTCTGAGGCTACATAGTTGTCCGCTGTCCGCATGGGGTAACTTCCCAGCGCGTCCTCGGACATGCAAAAAGGCTCGCTGCGCACTTCGTGCGGCGAGCCTTTTTGCGTCCTGCGGAGTGCGCTGGGAAGTTACCCCATGCGGACAGCTGCGGGGTCTTTGTTGCGTTCGTACAAGCAACCCAACATATATATCTGAATTTGGATTTGGATGGGAGGGGCTTGTTGCTGTTGGGGGGGGCATTGAAGCGCGAGTGGCACTTTGGGATGCGTGGCGGCCTGGGTTGGGGCGATGATTGGGGATGAGGTTCTTACTTAGGTGAAGAGGGGTTTTATGGCTGATAGGTAGTCTTTGGCTACTTCGGCCTTATCTGCTTGGAAGTTGTGCCAGGCCCACCATTGAACCATTCCTACGAAGCTTGAGGCTATGTGGTGTAGTAAGAAGCTGCGGTCCATGGTGCTGGCGGGGCCTGCGGGGTCGGCGGGGACGGTTTCGGCTGCGCGCGACATGATGGTCTTGCGGAGACAGTCGGCGAAGACGCGTGAGCCGGCGCCGGCTACGAGGGCTCGAACGCCCTGACGGCGTTCCCAGAGGTTGTTGAGGATATGCTCGACTTGCACGAGTGGGTCGTCGAGCGGCGTACCATCGTCGTCGAGGGCGTGGGTGCAGATGTCGTTCACGAGCTCGGACAGTAGGTCGTCTTTGCTCTTGAAGAGGCCGTAGAACGTGGCCCGACCAACATGGGCACGAGCGATGATGTCGCCGACGGTAATCTTGCCGTAGTCCACTTCGCGTAGCAGCTCGGAGAACGCCGCAACGATGGCAGCGCGGCTTTTTTCTTTGCGGGCATCCATGGCTATGCATCCACGTGAACGAGCAGACAACGGAGCGTGCCGGAGCAACCCTCGTAGGGGCGCTTACCGGCGCCGTAGCCGACGGCCTCGATGCGGTAGCGGGCCGGTAGGCGCTCGGACGTGCGCAGTGCGGCGACGATGGCGGCGCCCGTGGGCGTCACGAGCTCGCCGGCGACCGGTGCGGGCGTAAGGGCGATATTGCCTGCTTGGCATAGGTTGACGACGGCGGGCACCGGGATGGGCATAAGGCCGTGGGCACAGTGGATGGTGCCGTGACCCTCGGAGAGCGACTCGACGACAATGTCCTCGATACCCAGGTCATCGAGACAGATGGCGACCGAGCAGATGTCGACGATGGAGTCGATGGCGCCTACCTCGTGGAACATGACGGTCTCGGGCGTTTTGCCGTGGGCCTTGGCCTCGGCGGCGGCGAGCGCGGTAAAGATGGCGAGCGCGCGGCGCTTGGCGCCATCGCTTAACTGCGAGCCATCGATGATGGCGGTGACATCCGCCAAAGAACGGTGGTGATGGTGGTGGGTGTGGTGATGATCTTCGTGCTCATGGGCGTGGCCCTCATGGTCATGCTCATGGCAGTGCTCGTGTTCGTGCCCGCCATGATCATGATGGTGATGCTCATGCTCATGCCCGTGCTCGTGCTCGTGCGTGTGCTCGACAGCTGTTTCGTTGCCGTAGAGCCAGGCCATATCGTGGTCGTGGTTCTCGAGTCCCTCTGCAAGCTGGACGTCGAAATCGCAGGCGTCGATGCCATGCTTGTTTGCACGCGTGACGGCGATTGTAAAGCCGTCGACCGGCAGTGTGGCGAGCTGTTCGCGCAGGTGCTCCTCGCTGGCGCCCAGATCGAGCAGGGCCGCGACGGTCATATCGCCGCTGATGCCTGAGGTGCCGTCGATGATAAGCGTGTGCTGATGGTTGGACATGGAATGCTCCTTAGCGGGCGCGGGGTGTGCCGGCGCTCAGATGATTGATAAGACTTGCCTGGTAGGCGGCGCCAAAGCCGTTGTCGATATTGACGACCGAAACGCCGCTGGCACAGGAGTTGAGCATGGCGAGCAGTGCAGCTACGCCACCAAAACTTGCGCCGTAGCCAACGCTGGTGGGAACGGCGATGACCGGACAGCTCACCAGACCGCCGATAACGCTCGCCAGCGCGCCCTCCATGCCGGCGATGGCGATGACCACCTGCGCCTGGGCAAGTTCCTCGGCATGCGCGAGCAGGCGGTGCAGGCCGGCGACACCTACGTCGTAGAGGCGGTCGACCTCGTTGCCATAGAACTCGGCCGTCAACGCGGCTTCTTCGGCGACGGGTAAGTCGCTCGTGCCGGCGCAGGCGACGACGATGCGTCCATTGCCGGTAGGGGAGGGCTTGCCGCCCACGAGGGCGAGCTGTGCGTCCGGGACATATCCCAGGTCGATGCCGTTGTCGAGGAGCTCCGAGGTACGGGCTGCCTTTTCGGCGTCCAGGCGCGTGACCAGGATGCGCTCCTGGCCGGCATCGCGCAGCGCCTCGATAATGGCGGCAATCTGCTCGGCGGTTTTACCGGCACCGTAGACAACCTCGCCGGCTCCCTGGCGCACTCCGCGCGAAAGATCGAGCTGTGCAAAACCCAGATCGGCGGTTGGCGCCGTTTGGATGCGCGTGAGGGCGACTGCCGGGGTGACTGCTCCGCCGGCAACATCGCTCAGCAATTGCTCAAGATCTTGCTTATCCATATATGTTCCCTTCGACGGCGCAAAGTCTAGCACTCAAAGGGTATGTTTCCGAACACTAAGACAAAATTGTTCGGAAACTATAAGACAGACTGATTCAATTGTTAGACGGATCGGCTAGTCACGCAGGATGATGTCCATGGCGAGCATCAGGTTGCGCTCGTCGATGGCAAACGGGGCGGCTTCGCGCGTCTTGGGCTTGGCGCAAAACGCGATGCCCGTGCCCGCGGCCTGAATCATGGGGATGTCGTTGGCGCCGTCGCCGATTGCCACGGTATGGGCCATGTCGACACCGCACTCAACTGCCCAGTCCAGCAGCTGGATGAGCTTGGACTCCTTGGTCACGATGTCTGCCGCCAACTTACCGGTGAGCTTGCCGTCTACGACCTCCAAGCGGTTGGCCAGGCAAAAATCGATGTCCGCGGCAGCCACGATCTTGTCGGCGACCTCGTGGAAGCCGCCACTCACGACGCCGACCTTCCAGCCCTTGCTGTGCGCCGAGCGCACAAGCTCCAGCGCGCCGGGGGTAAACGTCACGCGCGCAAAGGTACGCTCGAACACGCTCTCGTCCAAGCCGGCGAGCAGCCCCACACGCTCCTCGAGCGCCTGCTTAAAGTCGAGCTCGCCGCGCATGGCGCGCTCGGTGATCTGTGCCACCTGCTCGCCCACGCCGGCCTCTTCGCCCAACAGGTCGATGACCTCCTGGTTGATGAGCGTGGAGTCAATATCCATAACGATGAGGCGTGCAGTCATGGCGGGCCTTTCCGAGTGCAGTTGTATTGGGACACATTGTCGCACGTGGCGCGCCTTGGCGACGGCCGCGGTGCGTCAATTGTTTCGTCTCCGTCAAGTCTTTGGGCAGGAGCTACTTTTCCGCGGCACATCGACGCAGGTGCGATAAGATAGAACGCCATGTCCGGCTGCGCGGTTTACGCAGGCAGGGCAAATCTGTACGACGCCGCCCGGAACGACACGGGGCGGCACAGATCCATAAAGGAGGATCACTGGTATGAGCCAGACCCGTCCCATTGACGAGCATTCCATGCACACCCGTACCTGCGGCGAGCTTCGCTTCGAGAACGTGGGCGAAGAGGTCACCCTCACCGGTTGGGTGAGCCGTCGCCGCGACCACGGCGGCCTTATCTTCTGCGACCTTCGCGACCGCGAGGGCATCACGCAGCTCACCTTCGACCCCGAGCACTCCGATGGCGATGCCTTTAAGATCGCCGAGACCATGCGTCCCGAGTGGCCCATCAAGATCCACGGCGTCGTGCGCGCTCGTGGCGAGGAGACCACCAACACCAAGCTCGCGACCGGCGAGATCGAGGTCCTGACCGATCATGCTGAGGTGCTCAACACGTCCGTCACCCCGCCGTTCCAGATCGAGGACGGCATCGAGACCAGCGAGGACACCCGCCTGCGCTATCGCTATCTGGACCTCCGCCGTCCCGAGATGATGGCCAACCTCAAGCTGCGTTCCGACTTTACCTTTGCCATTCGTGAGGCGCTGCACAACCGTGAGTTCATGGAGGTCGAGACGCCCTCCCTGTTTAAGTCCACGCCCGAGGGCGCTCGCGACTTCATCGTTCCCAGCCGTATTCAGCCGGGCAACTTCTACGCCCTGCCGCAGTCCCCGCAGCTCCTGAAGCAGCTGCTCATGGTCGGTGGCGTCGAGCGCTACTACCAGGTTGCCAAGTGCTTCCGCGACGAGGACCTGCGTGCCGACCGTCAGCCCGAGTTCACCCAGGTCGATATCGAGATGTCCTTCGTGGACCAGAACGATGTCATGAGCGCACTCGAAGAGGTCCTGTCCGATGCCTTCGGCCACATGGGTGTCGAGATGCCCACACCGCTGCGTCGCATGAACTACTGGGATGCCATGGACACCTATGGCTCCGACAAGCCCGATACCCGCTATGGCATGCACCTGGTCGACCTGACCGACATCTTTGCCAACTCCAAGTTCAAGGTCTTTGCGACTGCCGCAAACGAGGAGGGCTCCGTCGTCAAGGCCATCAACGCCAAGGGCGCCGGTGCCTGGGCACGTGCCAAGATCGATAAGCTTGCCGGCGTGGCCTCCACGTTTGGCGCCAAGGGCCTGGCATGGATCGCCTTCCGCGAGGACGGCTCCATCAACAGCCCCATCGTCAAGTTCTTCTCGGACGAGGAGATGGCGGCTCTGCGCGAGCGCATGGACGTCGAGCCCGGCGACCTTGTGATGTTCGCCGCCGGCCCGCGCCTGCTCTCTGACGAGATCCTGGGCGGCATGCGTTCCCACATGGCCAACGCGCTCGAGATCAAGCGCGAGGGCCACGACTTCCTGTGGGTCGTCAACTTCCCGCTGTTCCACTGGGATGAGGACCGCAAGGCCTATGCTGCCGAGCACCAGCCCTTTACCCTGCCGACCGAGACCGACATCGCCAAGATCGAGGCCGATCCGCTGGCAGCCGGTTCGTGCACCTACGACTTTGTCATGGACGGCTTTGAGGCCGGCGGCGGCGGTATGCGTATCCACAACGCCGAGATGCAGATGTCCATGCTCAAGCTCCTGGGCTTTACCGAGGAGCGTGCCGAGTCTCAGTTCGGCTTCCTCATGGAGGCGCTCAAGTTTGGTGCACCCCCGATGGGCGGTTTCGCTCTGGGCCTGGACCGCGTGTGCATGCTGCTCGCCGGTTCCGACTCCATCCGCGACGTCATGGCGTTTCCCAAGACGGCCAGCGGCTCCGACCTTATGTCGGGCGCCCCGAGTGCCGTTAGCGGCGCCCAGCTCAAGGACGTCAGCCTGCGCCTGATGTAGGCGAGCGGCTACATCTTGCTTGCAACGAGGGAAGGACGTGTGTCTTCCCTCGTTTTTTATACGCCGAGGTTGCGAGGGTATAGGTTGACTGGGCGTCGCGGAAACTACGACCCGGAATTTGCGTCCAGAACGGGTCGCGCTTTCCCAAACAGGGTCCTTTTGGAAACTGCGACCCAGAATCCAGCCAAATAATGGGGCGCACTTTCCGGTTGAGCCTTCTGGCGGAAACTGTGTCCCATCATTGACGCTCGAAATGGGATGCGGTTTCCGTCCCACCCTCAACAAGCATCTAACGCTACAATAACTACCACGCGGCTGGGTTTGGCCGGCCGAATGTGCGATGTCGTGGGAGGGGACATGGTCGAGTTTACAAAGACGATTAAAGATCCGTTGGGACTACATGCCCGCCCGGTTGCGCTGCTCTATGACATCATTGCCAAGCATCGTAGCGACGTGTCGGTCAGTATCGGCGATCGCCACACGGATGGCCGCGATGTCATGGGACTCATGGCCCTCTATGGCGAGTGCGGCGAGGACATCATCTTTCGCGTTTCGGGCGTAGACGAGGCTTCCTGCGTCACGTCGATCAGAAATCTCTCGCTTTAAGCATGACAGGGCGTGGTAAAGGATGGTCCTTTGCCGCGCCCTTTTGTTTCGTATAGGAAACTTTTTCGAAATCTGAATGCGGACCCTTTCCAAAAAGTTAACCACGTGTTAGTTTACTATAGCGAACATAGGCGTGGTTAACTTTTACCGTGTCGATGTTAAGGACGAACTGACGTTAGGAGCCACTCATGTCTTGCGGACCGCAGATGCCGGCCATGCCGCTTTCGATGGTAAAAGCGGGCGAAACCGTGCGCGTGTCCCGTGTAAAGGGCAATGAGGACATGAAACACCACCTCAAGGACCTCGGCTTCGTCGAGGGCAACGAAATCCACGTGGTGAGCTCGAGTGGCGCCAATATCATCGTCACCGTGCTGGGCGCACGCTTTGGTATCGATTCCAAGGTTGCCATGCACATCATGACCGTCGGTTAGTCGACGGTATTTCTGTACGCACTGAAAGGGGGACAAGTAAATGAAGACGTTGGGTGACGTTAAGGTGGGCGAGAGCTCCACCATCGTCAAGCTTCACGGTGAGGGTGCGCTTCGCCGCCACCTTATGGACCTGGGGCTCATCAAGGGCACTTCGTTCAAGGTCGTGAAGGTTGCACCGCTCGGTGATCCGGTCGAGATCAACGTGCGCGGCTACGAGCTTTCCATCCGCAAGGAGGAGGCCGCCGTCGTCGAGGTCCAGTAAGGACTCGCGGCGTATATTTCTGCAGATAAAGTTAGGTTTTTCTAACTTAATGCAGCATCTTTGAAGCACATTATCCAGCCTGCGCGGAGAAAGCAGCACAGGCACACAAGGAAGAAGGATTGAATGGCGGATTCTCAGATCCATGTCGCGTTGGCGGGTAACCCCAACTGCGGCAAGACCACGCTTTTCAACCTGATCACCGGCGCCAACGGCTACGTTGGCAACTGGCCCGGCGTCACGGTTGAGAAAAAGGAGGCCAAGCTCCTAAGCGACAAGAACGTTACCATCACGGACCTCCCTGGCATCTACTCGCTTTCCCCCTACAGCCCCGAGGAGCAATGCTCGCGCGATTACCTCATGAGCGGCGAGCCCGATGTTGTCGTCCAAGTCGTCGATGCCACCAACCTCGAGCGTAACCTGTATCTGGCGCTTCAGGTTATCGAGACTGGTCTGCCCGTGGTCGTTGCCCTCAACATGGCCGACTTGATCGAGAAGAACGGCGACAAGATCGACACGGACAAGCTCTCCAAGAAGCTCGGCTGCCCGGTCATGATGATCTCCGCTCTTAAGAACAAGGGCATCAAGGAGCTGTTCGAGCAGGTTAAGAAGTCCGTTGCTTCCAAGGGCCAGGTGCCGGAGCACAAGTTCGACTCCTCCATCGAGGACGTCCTGACGCACATCGAGAACAACCTGCCGGCGAGCGTTCCTGCTAACAAGCGTCGCTACTACGCCGTTAAGCTGTTCGAGCGTGATGCAGACGCCTGCAAGCTCATCAACCTCACCAAGGAGAAGGCCGCTCGCGTGGAGGAGCTGGTCGCCCAGTGCGAGCAGGACTGCGACGACGATGCCGAGTCCATCATCACCGGTGAGCGCTATGGCGTCATCGCGCACATCATCGACGAGTGCATGACCAAGGCTCCGGCAAAGATGAGCACCTCCGAGAAGATCGACCGCGTGGTTACCAACCGTATCCTGGGCCTGCCGATCTTTGTGGTCATCATGTTCTGCGTGTACTACATCGCCGTTTCCACCCTGGGCGGCACGGTGACCGACTTCACCAACGACCAGCTCTTTGGCACCGACGGTTGGTACGTGCTCGGTCAGGGCCGCGACGCCTACGACGCGGCCGTCGAGGCTGCGGGCGACAATGCCGACTCGGTCGACCCGGCACAGTACGGCCCCTATGTCCCGGGTATTACCACCGTGGTGCACGACGCCCTTGTGGCGGGCGGTACCGAGGACGGAGGCCTGGTCGATTCGCTGGTCTGTGACGGTATCGTCGGCGGCCTGGGCGCCATCTTCGGCTTTGTGCCGCAGATGTTCCTGCTCTTTGTGATGCTGTCCTTCCTGGAGGACTGCGGCTATATGGCCCGCGTCGCCTTCATCATGGACCGTGTGTTCCGCCGCTTTGGCCTGTCCGGTAAGTCGTTCATCCCCATGCTCGTGTCCTCGGGCTGCGGCGTCCCCGGCGTCATGGCCACCAAGACCATCGAGAACGAGAAGGACCGCCGCATGACGGTCATGACCACCACGTTTATTCCCTGTGGCGCTAAGCTGCCGATCATCGCCCTGCTCATGGGTTCCATCATCGGCGATTCTTCCACCACCGCCGCGTGGATCAGCCCGCTCTTCTACTTCCTGGGCGTCTTTGCCGTCATCGCCTCGGGCCTCATGCTCAAGAAGACCAAGCTCTTCGCCGGTCGCCCGACGCCGTTTGTTATGGAGCTTCCTGCTTACCACTTCCCGGCGATTCGCTCTTGGGCGCTGCACGTGTGGGAGCGCTGCTGGGCCTTTATCAAGAAGGCCGGCACGGTCATTTTCGCGTCCACTGTCGTGGTTTGGTTCCTGTCCAACTTTGGTAGCTACAACGGTTCCTTTGGCTTCTTGCCTGCGATGGACGGCATCCCCGAGGAGTTCATGGACTACTCCGTCCTTGCCATGCTGGGCAACCTGGTCGCTTGGATCTTCGCCCCGCTCGGCTTTAGCACCTGGCAGGCCACCGCGCTGACCGTCTCGGGTCTCGTCGCTAAGGAGAACGTCGTCGCCACCGCCGGTTCGCTGCTTTCCGTTGCCGACGCCGCCGAGACCGACCCGAGCCTGTGGACCGCGTTCGCCGCTATGTTCCCGACCATGGGCGCTTGCGTTGCCTTTGGTGCCTTCAACCTGCTGTGCGCTCCGTGCTTTGCCGCCATGGGCACTATCCGCAACCAGATGGACTCCGGCAAGTGGACCGCGATTGCCATCGGCTACGAGTGCGCCTTCGCTTGGGTTATCGGCCTGTTCATCAACCAGTTCTATAACCTGCTTGTCCTTGGGCAGTTTGGCTTCTGGACGGTTGTGGCCATCGTGCTGCTGGTTGCGATGCTCTTCCAGATCTTCCGCCCCATGCCCAAGCATGCATGGACCGACGAGGACGAGACCAACACTGCTTCCGCCGCAGTTTCCGCTTAATTCCGAATAAGGATTAGCCCCTTTTCACGAGCCCGGGTGTCTCAGTGACACTCGGGCTTTTTGACGCAATGGGGGACAGATTGCTTTGCTCCAGAAGTAAGATGTGGCGTTTCCGCAGATAAAACCGACCAAAATAAACCTGTCCCTATTTGGTAGGTGGAGAATGGGGTAAAGTAAGTGCTGGTTAACTAGAGGAGGCTTGCTATGGCACCTATCGATATTGTTGTACTGGCTGTTATCGGCGTTGCGTTTGTCGCCGTGTGCGTGCGCATCTACCGCAAGGGCACCTGCGCCGACTGCGCTCAGGGTGGCGTTTGCACGGGGCATTGCTCCAACAAAAAGACGTGCGCTGCACTTAAGGGCGTAGACAAAATCGCCGAAGACTTGGGTCGCGGTATCAAATAAGGTCCGGACATCCAAGCGCTCCGCGGGCATCCGTTCGCGGGGCGCTTTGTGCATTTGAGGGAGAGTACGGCGAGTCGAAGAGTATTTTTGGGGTATCGTTAACTGGACTATTAATTGGCAACTTATCTATAACGGAGTAACCGCATGAGCGCTCGCGTAACCATGAAGGACATAGCCGCCGAGCTTGGCGTTTCCATCAATACCGTGCACAAGGCTCTGACGGGAAAGGCCGGCGTGAGCGAATCCGTGCGCGCCAAGGTGAACGCTAAGGCCGAGGCCATGGGCTATCACCGCAACACAAGTGCCTCAAGCCTGCGCCGCAAGGATATCAATCTGGTGTTTTGCCTGCCCCGCGCATCGCGCGAGGGAGCGTACTTTTTCCGTTACCTGTGGGAAGGCTGCAATCGCTTTGAACAGGAGGTCATCGACCGGGGCATTACGGTTGAGCGCGTTGAATTTGGCGTGGGCGGCTACGCTGATGCACTCGAGCAAATCGACGAGCGTCTGCAGGTGGGCGAGAAGATTGATGGCTTGCTCGCCTATGCGCCGGGCGACGATCGTGCGACTGAGCTTTTGGGGCAGATCGCCGAGGCGGGCGTGACGATTGAGCTTGTCGACGGCGACCGTCCGCATTTGAATCGTTTGGGTGCGAGCTTGGCCGATTATTCGACGGCAGGCAGCCTTATGGCCGAGCAGGCGGCAAACCTGGTCCATGCTTCTGGGGCCGACGCCCGCGTGCTCCTTTTGACAGGCGACCCATATACCGATTCGCACTATCTAACCGCCCGCGCCTTCCACAATTACCTGCGCGAACGTGATATTCCATGGCAGGTTGAGGATCTTGCAGGTGCCCATGCGCAAGTCAAACAACTCGAGCATGAGCTCGAAAAGCGCTTGAGTGCGCCGGACGCCCCCGAACTTATCTGTAGCGTTTTTGCCGTTGGTTCCGAAGTGGTTGCCGACGCGCTCGTCTCGACCGGCAAGGCCGGTCAGGTCATGGTGATCGGCAACGACCTGTTTCCCGAAAGTGCTCTGGCCTTGCGCCGCGGTATCTTTACCAATATTGTCTATAAGGACCCGACGAGCCTGGCGTATCGCGGCGCTAAGACGCTGGGCGATTATCTGCTGTGGGGAAGGACCCCGACGGTGCCCGTCCAGAAGGGTGCTGTCGAGATGGTATTTGCCAGCAATGTCGACCGCTACTGCGAACTTGCGGGTATTTAGCCGATTGAGCAGGTACCCCCTCTTGCGACGTGCATTTTTGGGAGTATTCAGCATTGGCATGCCCTGAATGAGGTGCAGAACGACTGTTTTAAGTGCCCCCGATGGCGTAATTTGCCATCGGGGGCACTTTTTATGCCGATCGGGCGCTATCTGCGTTCCAAATAGGACGCTGAGGATGGCGCACGGCGCGCTCTAATGCTGAATACTCCCAAAAATGTACGTCGGGACATGACCCACCTGAGCAAAAGCGCTCAAGTTCGGTGTTCGGGGACGCCAACCAGTCCGCAATACATGCAAGTCACATCCCCAGCAACCGTTGAACGGGCAAAATCTACCGTTCACCCCGTAGTGGTTAGGTGAACGTTCACCTTTTGAGGTGCAATGGATTAGTATAGTGAACGTTCACCTAAAGGATAACGAGCGCGCCGTGCGCCCGCCTTGCCAGCAAAGGGGCTGTTTGATGAAAAACTTTATGGACGATCAGGATTTCCTGCTGAGCACCAAGACCGGCGAGGAGCTGTTCCACAACTTTGCCGAGGGCATGCCCATCGTCGACTATCACTGCCACATTTCTCCTAAGGAGATTTGGGAGGACAAGCGTTTCGAGAACATCACCGAGGTTTGGCTGGGCGGCGACCACTACAAGTGGCGCCTGATGCGTGCCAACGGCGTCGACGAGCGTTTTATCACTGGCGACGCCCCTGCTCGCGAGAAGTTCCAAAAGTGGGCCGAGACCCTGGGTCGCTGCGTTGGCAACCCCGTCTTTGAGTGGAGCCACCTGGAGCTTAAGCGCTACTTTGGCTACGAGGGCGTCCTCAACGGCAAGACTGCCCAGGAGGTCTGGGACCTTGCCAACACCAAGCTCGCTGAGGCCAGTTTCACCTGCCGCAACCTGATCAAGCAGTCCAACGTCCGCATGATCTGCACTACCGACGACCCCGCCGACAGCTTTGAGTGGCACAAGAAGATTGCCGCCGACGACAGCTTTGACGTTCAGGTCGTTCCCGCCATGCGCCCCGATGCCGCTTTGCGCATCGAGCGCGGCCAGGAGTTTGCCGACTACTGCAAGCACCTTTCCGAGGTTGCCGGCGTTGAGGTCAGCGACTTTGAGGGCATGAAGGCTGCCATTTCCAAGCGCTACGACGTTGCTCACGAGCTGGGCTGCCGCGCCTCCGACCACGCACTCGACTACGTTATGTACGTCCCGGCTACCGCCGACGAGATCGAGGCTATCTTTGCCAAGGGTCTGGCTGCCGAGCCGCTTACCGAGGAAGAGGTCCTCAAGTACAAGACTGCCTTTATGCAGTTCGTTGCCGGCGAGTATGTCCGTCTGGGCTGGGCCATGCAGCTGCACTTTGGCTGCAAGCGCGACAACAACCGCGCCATGTTCGCCAAACTCGGTCCCGACACCGGCTACGACTGCATCTCCAACTACACGCCGTCCGACCAGCTCGCCGATTTCCTCAACTCCATCCAGGAGACCTGCGGCCTGCCCAAGACCATCCTGTACAGCC
Source organism: Collinsella sp. (assembly GCA_036551635.1). Taxonomy (GTDB): domain Bacteria; phylum Actinomycetota; class Coriobacteriia; order Coriobacteriales; family Coriobacteriaceae; genus Collinsella. Next base: position 22,177 of record JAXKEA010000050.1, on the reverse strand, counting down.
TGAACCCCATCGATAACACCATGATCGATACCGTCATGGGTTGCTTCCAGGAGGCTCCGACTGCCGGTAAGATCCAGAACGGCTCCGCCTGGTGGTTCAACGACAACGAGGTCGGCATGCGCGAGCAGCTTACGGCTCTGGCTAACGAGGGCGTGTTGGGCAACTTTGTGGGCATGCTTACCGATTCCCGCTCCTTCCTGTCCTATCCGCGCCACGAGTACTTCCGTCGCGTGCTGTGCAGCGTGATCGGCGAGTGGGTCGAGCAGGGCAAGTACCCGGCCGACATGGAGCTGCTGGGCACCATCGTGCGCGACATCAGCTACAACAACTCCGTTCGCTACTTTGGCTTTGACCTGGACACCGTCGAGGCCTAAATCCAAACCTGGTTCCGGGAGCGCCGTCGCCACACGCGGCGCCCCCGTTTTGCTTAAACGCTAACGGCTATCTAAGGAGACACATAGATGGAGAACATCAGCTACGATACGCTCGAGAAGATCGGCTACGAGGGCTATCTTCTTCCCAAGGACGCGCCGGAGAAGGTCCTGCAGTTTGGCGAGGGCAACTTCCTACGCGCTTTCGTTGACCGCTTCTTTGACATGGGTAACGAGGCGACCGGCTGGAATGGCAAGATCGTCATGGTCCAGCCCATCAGCGGCGCCTTTGGCTTTGCCGACGGTATCAATGCCCAGGACGACCTGTATACCGTGCTGGTGCGCGGCAAGGAGGACGGCAACACGGTCGACGAGTCCCGCGTGATTAGCGCTTGCAGCCGCTGCATCAACCCGTACCGCGAGGACGACTACCGCGCCATGATGGAGGTCGCCGTCTCTGACGACCTGGAGATTATCGTCTCCAACACCACCGAGGCCGGTATCGCCTATGACCCGTCCTGCAAGGCCGACGACATGCCACCTGCGAGCTTCCCCGCCAAGCTTGCCCAGGTGCTCCACACCCGCTGGGCTGCCGGTAAGCCGGGCGTCATCGTCCTCGCCTGCGAGCTCATCGATCACAACGGCGAGGAGTTGCTGCGCATCATGAACCAGTACGTGAGCGATTGGGGCTGGGAGGATGAGTTTGCACAGTGGATGGCCAACGACTGCACCGTCTGCACCACGCTCGTCGACACCATCGTACCGGGCCGTATCCGCGACGCATCCGAGGCCGCCGCGGTGGCTGAGCGTCTGGGCTACGAGGATCCCTTCCTGGCCGTGCGCGAGCCCTTCCAGATGTGGGGCATCCAGGGCGACGAGTCGCTTGCCGAGAAGCTTCCCTTTGTGAAGGCTGGTCTTCCGGGTGTCTTTGTGACTCCCGACGTCACCCCGTACAAAAAGCGCAAGGTCCGCATCCTCAACGGTGCCCACACTGCCTTCGTTCCGGGTTCCTGGGTTGCCGGCTTTGATATCGTGCGCGACTGCATGCATGATGAGACCATTCGCGGCTTCATGAACACCATGCTCTACGACGAGGTCATTCCGACGCTTGCCGCCGACTTGGATGTCGAGGACTGCAAGGCCTTTGCCGCCGCCGTCGAAAACCGCTTCGACAACCCGTTTATTGATCATGCGCTGCTCTCCATCTGCCTCAACTCCACGGCTAAGTGGCGCGCTCGCGACCTGCCCACGCTCAAGGACTACGTTGCCGAGACCGGCAACCTGCCCAAGTGCCTGGCGACGAGCCTCGCTACGCTCATCTCCTTCTACACACAGGAGCTCGTGTCCCGCGAGGGCGACGGCCTGCACCTGCGTCGCTCCGACGGCACCGAGTACACCGCTCAGGACGACGCCTTCGTGCTCGACTTCTACGCCGCCCATGCCGGCGCCGACGATGCCCAGCTGGTGCACGACGTGCTCACCAACGAGCAGATGTGGGGCGAGGACCTTACGCAGATCGCAGGTCTTGAGGAGTTTGTCGTCAGCGCGCTCGCCGTCGTGCGTGCCGAGGGCGCCAAGCAGGCCTTCGCCAACGCTCAGGCGTAAATTTCCGGCGCAGACGCGGGCGCGGGACGGCGTGCCCGCGTCTCGACTTCTGCTCAACCTGTAGGGTTAGGACCATTTGCAATGAACACTATCCAGATCAATCCGGCCGACAACGTGATCGTCGCGCTGTCGCCGCTTGCCAAGGGCACCGCCGTCGCGGTTCCCGGGGTGGGCGAGGTCGTGGCCGCGGAGGATATTCCGCAGGGTCATAAGATGGCCGTGCGCTCGATTGCCGCGGGGGAGGACGTCATCAAGTACGGCCTTCCTATCGGCCATGTGACGGGCGATGTCCAGCCCGGTCAGTGGCTTCATACACATAACGTCAAGACCAACCTTTCGGGCGAGGTCGAGTACACCTACAACCCCACACATCCGGTCGTGGATCCCGTTGAGCCCGAGACCTTTATGGGGTTCCGCCGCGCCGACGGTCGTGCCGCGACGCGTAATGAGCTGTGGATCATCCCCACGGTCGGCTGTGTCAACGAAGTCGCCCGTGCCATGTGTGAGCAGGCCCAGGATCTGGTCGATGGCTCGCTGGAGGGTGTTTACTACTTCCCGCATCCCTTTGGCTGCTCGCAGACCGGCGCCGACCATGCCCAGACGCGTCGTCTGCTGGTGGCGCTCTCGCGTCATCCCAATGCGGCCGGCGTGCTATTCCTGTCGCTCGGTTGCGAGAACTGCACGCACCAGCAGGTGCTCGACGAGCTCGGTGACTTCGATCACGAGCGCGTTCGCTTTCTCACCTGCCAGGATGTAGCCGACGAGCAAATCGAGGGCCACAAGATTCTGGCCGAGCTGGCAGACCTCGCCAAGCAAGCCATGCGAGAGCCCATTTTGGCCTCCGAGCTGGTTATTGGTCTTAAGTGCGGCGGCTCCGACGGTCTTTCGGGCATTACCGCCAACCCCACGATCGGTCGCGTGAGCGATATGGTCGTCGCCCGCGGCGGCACGTCGGTGCTTACCGAGGTGCCCGAGATGTTTGGCGCGGAGAGCATCCTGCTCGACCGTTGCGAGAACGAGCAGGTCTTTAACGTCGCCTCCGACATGCTCAATGGCTTTAAGGACTACTTTATTAGCCACGGCGAGGTCGTCTACGAGAACCCGAGCCCCGGTAACAAGGACGGCGGTATTACCACGCTCGAGGACAAGAGCTGCGGCTGCGTGCAAAAAGGCGGGTCTGCCCCCATCGTCGACGTGCTGCCGTATGCCGGGCAGGCAAATAAACACGGCCTGAACATGCTGTGCGGTCCGGGCAACGACATGGTATCCACCACGGCGTTGACGGCTGCCGGCTGCCACGTGATTCTGTTCTCGACCGGCCGCGGCACACCGTTTGGCGCGCCGGCGCCTACGCTCAAGGTGTTCACCAATCAGCGTCTGTGCGACCACAAGGCCAACTGGATGGACTTTAACGCCGGCGTGATTGCCACGGGTGAGCGCACGCTCGACGAGGCTGCTCACGATCTATACCAGCTGGTGCTGGAGACGGCGAGCGGTAAACTCACGAGTGCCGAGCGCCGTGGCTGTCACGAGATCAGCATCTGGAAGGACGGCGTCTGCCTGTAGTGGCAAATGCACCCAAGCGTAGCGCTATGTCGTCGGCCCCGTCGGGAGTGTTCCCGGCGGGGTTTTCGTTTTGTGGTTAAGTGAAAAAAATGGAAAATACGATAAACGTTCACCTATCTCATGGGTGTCCAGCATGGCACTTTTACCAGCAGACAATAGGTCTTAGAGCCTCAATTGTGTCCGTTCAGCGGTAAAAATCGACCGTTCAAGGATATTATACAAGTGAACGTTCACCTATCATAAGCAATCGTGCATAATCTAACTAAACGTTCACCCTGAATGCTGGCAGACAGATGTCAGTGTGGACTCAAATGTCTTGTTACAAGACAATCGAGAAAAGAGAGGGAGCTCGATGACTAATAAGATTGGAAAAAAGCGTAAGATCACATTCTGGACGCGCTTGGGCTTTGGTATGGGCGGTATGCTCAATTCCGGTGCCCTGACCTTTACGCACAGCTACATGGTGCTGTTCCTGTCCACGGAGTGTGGCCTGTCCGCAGGCGAGGCTGCACTGATCAGCTCGTTTGCCATCTATGTCAACGCTATTCTTTGCCCGCTGATGGGCTTTGTGGCCGATAACTTCTATGCCACCAAGATTGGCCGCATCTTTGGTCGTCGTCGTTTCTGGATCTTGCTGGCCATCCCGATGATGATCGCCGAGCCGCTCATCTTCGTGGCTACGCCGTTTGGCTTCCCGTACTACTTTGTGCTGTACCTGATCTACAACGTCGCGTATACGTTCTGCACCGCCAACCTGTCGCCGCTTACCATCGAGATGACCGACGACTTCAAGGAGCGTACGTACCTCACCGGCTACAAGCATCTCTTTGGTAACGCCGCCGGCTTCCTGATGGCTGCACTTGTGGGCTTCGGCTTTGGCACCTTCGGCGAGACCAACCCGTTCAGCTACTTCATCATCGCTACGATCAACGCTTCGGTCATGGCAATCTCGCTGCTTTGTGTGTACCTGTCCACGTGGGAGCACACCCCCGAGGAGGTCGCTCAGGAGAAGATCGAGAGCGTCGGCGAGGGTATCAAGAAGTTCTTCATCGACGTAATCTCCACCTTCCGCAACAAGTCCTTCCGCAAGGTCCTGTACGCACAGGTCTCCACGAAGCTCGCTGCTGCCTGCTGGTCTGCCTGCCTGTCCTTCTTCATCGTCTACTGCCTGCAGATTCCTAAGTCCTACGAGTCCGTGATGGAGATGCCTGGCAAGGTCGTCGCTATCGTCTGCACCGCCATCTGGGTCGCTCTCATGGCCAAGAAGGGCTTCCACAAGTCTTGGTACCTGGCCAACGTCGGTTGCGCTGCGTGCATCATCGCCTACAACTACTTCGCCTTTGGTCAGATCAATGGCACCTCCACGGTCGCCATCGCCATGATCGCCTACCCCATCATCTTCGCCATCTGGAAGTTCTTCTGCGTCGGCTTCCAGTACCTGCCCGATGTTCTGCTCAACTACATCCCCGATGTCGATGAGCTCATCACCCTGCGTCGTCGCGAGGGCATCTACAGCTCCGCTCAGCAGCTCTGCCAGCAGATCGCCCAGGCTATCGCCGTTAACGCATGGGCCATCGTCCTTGCTGCCTCCGGCTTCATTCAGACCGCCGGCAACAGCGACGCCGTGACCCAGCCCGCCACCGTGCCTCTGTACATCTGCGGCTACATGCTCATCGGCTGCGCCGGCTTCTTCCTGCTCGCGGCTGTCCTTGCCCGCGGCATCAAGATTGACAAGGAGCAGTGCGACGTCCTTTGCGACGAGATCCGCCGCGTCAAGGAGGGCGGCAAGATGGCCGACGTCAAGCCCGAGGTCAAGGCGCTTTGCGAGGAGCTCTCCGGCTTTAAGTACGAGGACTGCTTTGCCCACAACAACGTTGGCTTCCAGGACGGTAGCGTAACTCCCGCCGAGTAAGGCCGACATATCGTCCAAATCACAGGGCCGTGCCACCGGAATTCCGCCGGCAGGCACGGCCCTTTTTCAACAGCGTACAATTTGCCTTTAGAGCATCTTTTTGAGGGAGAAACCCATGGAGACGAACGTTATCTGGCGCAACGCGCGCGCGGCGGTTATCGAGCTTGACGACGGCGGTTACTTTACCTGCGCCGATACGTGGGAGATCTTTGTCAACGACGAGCCCGCCGGTACCACGAATACGGTCGAGACCTATGTCGACGGCCTGACCCCCGGCAAGCGCAACCTGGTCCGTTTTGTCTGTGGCGAGCGTGAGCTGAGCGTAGGTGTCACCACGCCGGCTGAGCCCTTTACCATCAACGTTCGCGACTGTGGCGCCAAGGGCGATGCCGAGCATGATGACACCACCAACATCCAGGCTGCCATCATGGCCTGCCCCAAGGGTGGCCGCGTGCTGATCCCCGCCGGTAGTTATCGCATCAAGTCTCTCTTCCTTAAGAGCAATATCAACATCGAGCTCGCCGAGGGAGCGGTGCTGCTGGCCCGCCACGATCGTGCCGCGCTTGCCTACATTCCGGGAACGGTCACGGGCAACGAGGGCGCCGGTTATGCCGGTACCGATATGCTGCCCCTGGGCCGCTGGGAGGGGGAGAGCTTCTCGACCTACTGTTCTACCTTTACGGGTCTGAGCGTGCACGACGTGTGCATCTATGGTCGCGGCGCGATTGACGGTCAGACCGATTTTGCCGAGGACAACTGGTGGAACAAGGACTTTAAGAACATCTTTCGCCCGGAGGAGGGCCGCGAGGTCGCCCGTCCGCGCATGATCTTCCTGTCCGAGTGCCAAAACGTGAGCCTTGCCGGCTTCACCGTCCGCAACAGCCCGGCGTGGAACATCCACCCCATCCTGTGCGAGCACGTCGATGCGCTCTGCCTGTCCATCGAGGGTCCCAAGAACTCCCACAACACCGACGGCTTCGATCCCGAGAGCTGCGGTTTTGTTCGCATCCTTGGTTGTCAGTTCTCGGTGGGTGACGACTGCATCGCCGTCAAGAGCGGCAAGCTGGGCATTGAGCCCGAGCTTCGTCCCGCCACGCACGACGTGCTGATCTCTCACTGCTACATGCACGATGGTCACGGCGCCGTGGTCCTGGGTTCAGAGGCTGCCGGCGGCATCAAGGACCTTACCGTGAGCAAGTGCCTCTTTGAGCGCACCGACCGCGGCCTGCGCGTCAAGACCCGCCGCGGTCGCGGCAAGGACGCCGTCAACGAGGGCATCACCTTCGAGCACATTCGTATGGACGAGGTGCTTACGCCCTTCGTGGTCAACTCGTTCTACTTCTGCGACAAGGACGGCAAGACCGACTACGTGCAGTCTCGCGAGGCACTGCCCGTCGACGACCGCACACCTGGCTTTGGTGCCACGACGTTTTGTGATATCGAGGCTACTAACTGCCACGCGGCTGCTGCTTACATCACGGGCCTGCCCGAGAGCAAAGTGACGCGCCTGACGTTCCAGGATGTCCACGTGACCTTCGCGCCGGATGCCGAGCCCTTTGTCCCGGCCATGGCCTGCGGCGTTGAGCCCATGGTGCGCCAGGGCATCATCGCGCAAAACGTCAAGGTACTCGATCTGCAAAATGTGGTGATTGAGGGCCAGGACGGCGAGGAACTGCAGCTCCAGAACGTCGACAAGGTTATCCGTGCGTAGGCGTTTGCTCCTAAACAATTAAATTCGGTATGTCGCGGCGCGCGATGGGCAGGGCCTTCCCGACCCATTGCGCGAACTTTTTATATGCCGAAACTGCAACGTAGACGGTCTACGACGAAAGGACGCGGTGACTGATGATGAGTGAGAGACGATTTTTTGAGGTTTCGCCCGAGCGTGCGGGGGCATATCACAGTATCTCTAAGGCCTTGGAGGCAATTGACGAATCCTGTCCGAATGACGGACGGCCGGTGACAATCCATATCGAGCCGGGTGAGTACCGCGAACGGGTCGAGATTCATCGCCCGCATGTGACGATTGAGGGAGAGACGACCGACAGCGTGCGTATCGTGGGCAGCCTGGGTGCCAAGATGCCTTCGGAGGACGGCTCGGGCGTGGACGGCACGCTCGGCACGTTTAGGACCTATACCGTTTTGGTCGATGCCGACGACGTACGGCTCGAGAACCTCACGATCGAAAACGATGCGGGCGATGGGCGCGAGGTCGGTCAGGCGATTGCCCTGTATGCCGATGGCGACCGTCTGGTTGTCGATGCCTGCTGCATTAAGGGGCACCAGGACACACTGTTTTTGGGTCCGCTGCCGCCGCATGAGGCCAAACCGGGCGGGTTCATAGGACCCAAACAGTATGCGCCGCGCCGGGTGGGGCGCCAGTATTTTCGACGTTGCCGGATCGAGGGCGATGTCGACTTTATCTTTGGCGGCGCGCGTGCCTACTTTGAGGGATGCGAGATTCGCTCGCTCAACCGCGATATGGATGTCAACGGGTATGTAACGGCAGCCTCCACGCCTAAAGGCGAGCCGTACGGATTTGTGTTTCATGGTTGTTCGTTTACAGCTCCGGATGACGTGGCGCCGGATTCGGTCTACCTGGGTCGCCCTTGGCGCGAATGGGCGCAAACTGTGCTGATCGATTGCTGGCTGGGGCGACATATCAAGCGCGAAGGCTGGTGGGATTGGAATAAGCCGGCGGCGCACAACTGCGTGCAGTATGCTGGCACGATCCTGCATGGGCCGGCGGGTGATGCTACCGGCTGGGTGCCGTGGGCGAATGAACTCGATGTGATGGCTGCTGCCGGGTACGCCCGCGAACAGGTGCTTGCCGGTGCGGACGGCTGGGATCCCGAGGGCGGCGGCGGTGATGCGGTTGAGACGGCTGGGCTATCTGCCAATGGTCGCACCGTGCACATCGAGACGTACTGCGAAGACGAGCCTGCGCTGCGTGCCCGGCTGAAGCGCGAGGGGCGCTCCGCCGCATTTGCGGGCAAGACCCCTGCAGACTTTGAGGCGTGGAAGATTGCGACCAGGACTCGTCTGTACGATGTTTTGGGTCTTTCGCTTATGGACCGCGTCCCGATTGAGATTCGTGAGCTCAGCCGCGTGCGGGTTGCCGGCGGCATCGTGCGCACCCATGCGATGCTGAAGGTTGAGCACGATGTGTGGATGCCGTTTTACCTGTTGGAGCCGTCTCATCCTAAGCTTGATGAACGGGGACTCAAACGCTGTTATATCTGCCCGCATGGCCATCAGGGAGCAGGCGCCGCAAGTGTTGCGGGCGTGACGGGCGTGCCGGCGGTCGATGATGCTGTGCGTAAGTTCAATTACGACTACGGTCTGCGTTTGGCGCGTATGGGTTACGTGACCGTCTGCCCCGACGCACGCGGTTGGGGATGCCGTCGTGACTGGAAGGGTCAGGGCGATGACGAGAACAGCTTTCTGCGCGGCACGTGCCTAAACCAGGCGCGCATGGCCGAGCCGCTGGGACTTACCGTTGCGGGCCTCAACGCCTGGGATAACATGCGTCTGATCGATTACCTAGAGGCGCGCGGCGACATTGCCATGGACGACCTGGGCTGTTTTGGCTTTTCGGGCGGCGGATACATGACGCTGTATCTGGCGGCGCTCGACCCACGCGTATGCAAGACGTTTGTCTCGGGCTACCTGTACGGTGTCGATGATTCGCTGCTGCACCTCAACGGCAATTGCAGCTGCAACTACACACCCGGACTTTGGCGCTTGCTCGACATGGGCGATATTGCCTCGCTTATTGCGCCGCGCCCGTTGTTAGTGCAAAGCTGCGAAGAGGATCATCTGAACGGTTCGCGCGGGCTGAAAAATGTTGACGAGCAGCTCGAGATCGTGCGCGATGCCTACAAGTTGCTGGGTCGCAGAGATGGCCTGCGGCACGAGGTGTGTCCGGGTGAACACCATCTGGGCGTGGCACATCTTGTCGAGGATATCGAATGGCTCGATTCGCACGTTGCGGAATGCGCCCGTGCATAGCCCCTCGGCATGCTGCGAATAAACGGTACGTTCCTGTATGACTGCCGATGGGCGGATGAGGAGAAGATTATGGAAACGAAGAGCTTGAATGAATCGACCATTTGCTGCTTTGGCGATTCGACCACCTGGGGCGATAACGGCTGCGGTGGGGGAGGCAACGACATTTCGTGGACCTCGCACTTGGGCGCGCTACTGGGCGGCGCAACCATCGAGAACTTTGGCATCAAGGGCTCGCGCATCACCGTCAAGGCCGACCGTACCGATTCGTTTGTCGAGCGCCTGGACGGTATCGACGATGCGGCCGATATCTACATTGTCTTTGGCGGCGTCAACGACTTTAGCCGCAACGTGCCGCTTGGCGAGTTGGACAGTACCGATGTGCATGAGTTCTACGGTGCGCTCGATTACCTGATCCGCACCATCACGGCACGCTCGCCTCGGGCAAAGCTCGTGTTTATGACGCCGTGCAAGACGAGCGGTAAGCACGAGAAGGATATCCCGGCAAGCGATGAGCTCAATCACCTGGGGTTGACGCAGGTCGCCTACGTGCGGGCGATGCTCGAAGTCTGCGACCGCTACTCGGTTCCGGTGATTGACCTGTATGCGCAAAGTGGTATCAGCCCGTTTTTGCCAGGGCACCGCGAGCTCTATATGCCGGACGGTCTGCATTACAGTCCTGCCGGCTATGAGCGCCTGGCGCATCGCATCGCCGCGGGTCTCACCGCCGTTTGCCGCTAAAAGCCTGCCGTTTGCGGGGAATATAGGGTTAACGTTCACCTTATATTCCCCGTTCGCGTTACACTAGGGGTAACGTTCACCTATCGTTTATGTCAGAGGGGACAGCAATGGGCTGCAATCAAATCCTGGACCGTTATATCGAGCAGTTGATCGAAACCTCTACGCCGCAGGCGCCGGCTTGGAATATCGAAAAGATTCGCGCCGGCAAGGAGAACACCTGGAACTATATCGACGGCTGCATGATCAAGGCGCTCATCGAGCTGTACGAGATCACGGGCGAGCAGCGCTACCTGACCTTTGCCGATGACTACATCGATTTCTTTGTCCAGGACGACGGTACCATCAAGCATTACAACCCGCAGGAGTACAACCTCGATAACGTCAATGCGGGCAAGACCCTCTACAAGCTCTATGACCTGGTGGGCAAGCCCAAGTACCGTGCCGCCATGGACACCATCTACCGCCAGCTCGAAACCCAGCCGCGCACCAAAGAAGGCGTGTTTTGGCACAAGGCCGTCTATCCCAACCAGATCTGGCTCGATGGCATGTACATGGCCCAGCCGTTCTACATGCAGTACGAGCTGAGTTTCCACAACCGTCGTGCCTGCTCGGACAGCTTCCATATGTTCCAGGTTGTGCATGACCTGATGCGCAACCCCCTCAACGGTCTGTACTATCACGCTTACGACGCGAGCCGCAAACAGTTCTGGTGCGACCCGGTCACCGGCCTTTCGGCTAACTTCTGGCTGCGCGCCGAGGGCTGGTTTGCCATGGCGCTCATCGACACCTGGGAGCTTATGCCGCCTTCGATGTCGGCCGAGAAGGACGAGATCCGCAAGATGTTCCACGATCTGATCGACGCCATGCTGCCGTATCAGGACGAGAAGACCGGCATGTGGCACCAGGTCATCAACCTGCCTAATATCGCCCCCAACTACCTGGAGGAGTCGGGCAGCGCCATCTTTGCCAACGCCATCATGAAGGGCGTGCGTCTGGGCGTGCTGGGCGAGCGTTACTACCAGTACGGCCGTCGCGCCTTCGACGGCATCTGCGAGACCTGCCTGTCCGAGCATGATGGCCAGCTGGCGCTCGACAACATCTGCCTGGTCGCGGGCCTGGGCAACACCGCGCACCGCGAGGGCACGTTTGATTACTACATAAGCGAGCCCGTGGTCAAAAATGATGCAAAGGGTGTGGCGCCGCTGGTGCTTGCCTATATCGAGACCATGCATCACGACAAGCTGGCCGGCAGGCATGACCCGCTTGCTCCCTCGGGCGTGTGCTCTATCGAGGACCCGTTTGGCGGATACACCCCGGGCATCAACGCTCATAAGGGATGTGAATAACGTGGGGGCTATTACTCCGGGTGTGCGTTTGCACGACCTTCCGCAGGGGACCGTCGAGGAACGCATCCGCATGGCGGGAGAGCTGGGCTTTTCGTGCATTCAGCTGCCGAGCAAGGTGCTCTACGCATCGATGGGGATCGATCGAGGCGGCCTGACCCGCGAGCTTGCCGACCATTTGCTTGCGGTGCTCGACGAGGCGGGCGTTTCGGTCGCCGTGCTCGGCTGCTATAAGAATTTGGCGACGCCCGATCGCCAACAGCTCATGGATAACTTTGCCGAGTACGAGGCATGCTTGAACTTTGCCCAGATGCTCGGCGGATGCCCGGTGGGTACCGAGACCGGTCGCCCCAATGCGCAGAACCGCGTTGCGGACGACCGCATGACCGATGGGGCACTCGAGGCTTTTATGGACGGACTCGCACACGTCTGCGATCGGGCCGAGGCCGTGGGCGGTCAGGTTCTAATTGAGCCCGGTTGGAACGAGACAGTCAACACGCCAGATCGCTGCCGTGAGGTGCTGGAGCGCGTCTCGAGCCCGTCGCTCGGCGTGATCTATGACCCAGTGTCGCTGCTGCACCCCAGCGTCGTTGACGAAGCGCAGGAAATCACCGCGCGCATGCTCTATTTATGCGGCAGCAAGATTCGCGTGCTGCACGCCAAGGATTTTGAGTTCGTTGATAACGAGGACGAAGCCGGTTGGTGCGACGGTACGGGTTCACGTCTGGTGTGTCATGGCGTGGGCGAGACGGGCCGCTATGACTTTGAGCCCGTAGTGGCCTGGGCGGCTGCCGCCTGCCCTGGGATTCCCTGCGTGGTCGAGAACAGTGTGCCGGCGACGGCGGCTGACTGCCTGGCGACACTCGAGCACATGTCCGCTCGCTGCGGGGCTTCGCATCGCGAGTTATAGCATTGGCTTTTGCTGTGTCGGCAGATTGAGATTACCTGTATGGGGGCGGCGGTGAAGGGTCTTTATCGTCGCCCCCATTGGATTGCATTAAAAAGGGGAGTTGCGTGGCTATCCACATTGTCGAAGAGGCGAATCGTTGCCTAGGTTGTAAAAGGGCGTTCTGTCAGATTAAGGGCTGCCCGGTTCAGACGCCTATTCCGCAGGTCATCGACCTGTTCAAACAGCGTCGTCTAGAAGAGGCGGGCGAGCTGCTGTTCCAGAACAATCCCATGAGCGCGGTCTGCTCCATGGTTTGCAACCATTCGGGCCAGTGCGAGGGCGCGTGCATCCAGGGCCGCAAGGGCACACCCGTACATTTCTCGAGCATCGAGAACTATATCTCGACAGCGTATTTGGATCGTAAGGAGTGGACGTCTGCGCCGTCGTGCGGCAAACAGGTTGCTGCGGTCGGTTCCGGTCCCGCCGGTATTACCGTGGCCATTAAGATGGCCCAGCTAGGCTGTGCCGTCACGGTATTTGAACAGCGCCCCGAGATCGGCGGTGTGCTGGAATACGGTATCCCCGAGTTCCGCCTGCCCCGTGCGCTCGTGCAAAAGTACCGTCATGTGATGTGCTCGCTTGGCGTGCGCGTGCGCCCCTCGACCACCATCGGTGGCGCGCTGCATATCGACGACCTGCTGCGCGACGGCTACGATGCGGTCTTTGTTGGTACCGGTACCTGGCGTGCCCGCAAACTGGGCATTCCCGGCGAGTCGCGCGGCAACGTGCTGTTTGGTATCGATTACCTGGTCGATCCCTCGAGCGTGGCGATCGGGCAGAACGTGGCGGTCATCGGTGCCGGTAATGTGGCCATGGATGTGGCCCGCACGGCGCTGCGTTCGGGTGCTCGCAAGGTCACTGTGTATGCACGCTCGCGCCATATCTCGGCCATCGACGACGAGGTCGAGCTGACCGAGCTTGACGGTGCCGAGATTGTGTGCGGCAAGGCGATCTGCGCCATCGACGATAACGGTCCGGTGTTCGAGACGGCTATCTTTGACGAGGACAACAACGTGGTGGGCTACGAGGAGGAGCTCGACCATGCGTCTGCCGACACAGTTGTGATTGCAGCTTCGCAGGTGCCCAAAGACAAGCTTGTGCTTACAACGGGCGGCCTAGAGACCGACCATCGTGGCCTGCTTTCGGTCGATGAGAACGGTATGACCACCGTGCCTGGCGTCTTTGCCGCCGGCGACGTGGTTAACGGCCCGCTGACGGTTGTTCACGCCGTAGCCGGCGCCAAGCTCGCCGTCGAAGGCATGACTGCCTATTTGGGTCTCTAACACATCCCATCCATCAGTTGCGGTGAAATACGGACTGTTTTGCCTGTCAAAAGCCTCACCTACTCCGTATTCCACCGCAACTTTTTTGTGAGGGTTGGGATTGAAAGTGGGGAGTGCGAGCGAGTACGAATGCGGCGGATACTGGTACGATAGATAAGTCAGCAACTGCCGCCGAGCGGCTTAAACGAAAGGAAGCCTGTATGGAGTCATCCGCCTACCCGATGCTCTTTAGCCCAATCAAGGTCGGTACGACCGAGGTCAAGAACCGCGTCTTTATGCCGCCGGTGTCCACCAACCTGGCCGATCATGGCTATGTGACTGACGACTTGGTCGATCATTACCGTGCCCGTGCCAAGGGCGGCGTGGGCCTCATCATCACCGAGGTCGTGACGGTCGAGCCCACCTATACCTATCTGCCGGGTGACATGTGCTGCTACGACGACACGTTTATCCCCGGCTGGGAAAAGCTCGCCGCGGCCGTCCACGAGTACGGCTGCAAGATCATGCCGCAGCTCTTCCACCCCGCCTACATGGCCTTTAACATCCCGGGCACGCCGCGCTTGATCGCTCCGTCCTTTGTGGGCCCGTCTTACGCCCGCGAGGCACCGCGCCCCATCACGGTCGACGAGATTCACGAGCTCACGCATCAGTTTGGCGACGCTGCCGTGCGTATGCAGAAGGCCGGTGTCGATGGCGTTGAGGTCCACGCAGCGCACGCCCACGGTATGCTCGGCGGCTTTTTGACTCCGCTCTACAACAAGCGTACCGACGAGTACGGCGGCTCGCTCGATGCCCGCATGCGCTTCCTGCTCGAGGTCATCGCCGAGATTCGCGAGCGCTGCGGCAAGGACTTTATCATCGACGTCCGCATCTCTGGCGATGAGTACACCGATGGCGGTCTGACCCTCAACGATATGATTTATGTCTCGCGTCGCCTGGAGAAGGCCGGCGTCGACATGATTCATGTGTCGGGCGGCACCACCATCAAGCGCGGCTCCGCGATTCCCGCCGCCGGTACCCAGCAGGCCTCGCACGCCGCCTGCTCGCGCGAGATTAAGAAGCACGTCAACATTCCCGTCGCCACCGTCGGCCGCATCAACGAGGCCTGGATCGCCGAGGAGCTGATCGAGGACGGCGCTGCCGACATCTGCATGATGGGCCGCGCCAATCTGTGCGATGCCGAGTTCTGCAACAAGGCCGCTGCCGGCAACGCCGACGACATCCGCCCCTGCATCGGCTGCCTGCGCTGCCTGAACGGCATTATGTTCGGCAAGCGCATCTCCTGCACCGTCAACCCGGACGTGGAGCGCGACGAGGCTGGCTACGAACCTGCTGCCGAGGCCAAGAACGTGCTCGTTGTGGGCGCTGGTCCTGCGGGCATGGAGGCAGCCTATATTGCTGCCAAGCGCGGCCACAACGTGGTGCTCGTGGATAAGCAGGATGAGCCGGGCGGCGAGATGCGCATCGCGGCCGTTCCTCCGGCAAAGCAGGAGCTCACCCGCGTGATCAAGTACCAGTATCGTCGTCTGGCCGAGGCGGGCGTGAAGTGCGTCTTTGGTACCGAGCTCTCGGCCGAGGACATTCAGCGCGACTACGCGGGCTACGAGGTTGTCCTGGCTTATGGCGCTGAGCCCATCGCCCCGGCCTTCATGCAGGGCTTTAAGCAGGTTATGACGGCTGACGACCTGCTGGGTGGCAAGGCTTTCCCGGGCAAGAAGATCGTCATCGTGGGCGGCGGCACCGTCGGTTGCGAGACAGCAGATTACCTGGCCCCGCTGGTCAACGACCTGTCGCCGGCCAATCGCGATGTCACCGTCATCGAGATGACCAAGACGCTCGCTGCCAACGAGGGCGGTGCCGGTCGCGCGGTGCTCATCACGCGCATGCTCTCCAAGGGCGTCCACGTGCTGACCGAGGCCAAGGTGACCGAGATCACCGAGGACACCATCAGCTACGAAAAGGACGGCGAGGTCCACACCATCACCGGTGCCGATACGCTGGTGCTGGCGATGGGCTACCGTCCCAATACCAAGTTGGCCGACGACCTTGCCGCTGCCGGCGTTGCCACCCACGTGCTGGGCGATGCCAACAAGTGTGGCAACATCCGCGATGCCATCGGCGATGGCTATAAGGTTGCCTGCGAGCTCTAGTTAATCCCTTGGTGCATGGGGCCTGTCCCCGCGGCGTCAGTCGGTAGATAGTAAAAAGCGGCGGTCGTCCCGTACGTGGGACGACCGCCGCTTGCGTTAGCTGCAATGAGTTGTGCGATTAGAGGCCTAGGATCTCCTTGACCTTGGCGATGATGGCCTCGTCGGTTGCGTTGGCAAAGAAGTACTCCTGGAAGTGCTCGCCGGCAAGTGCGCCCTTCACCAGGTCCTGGTCGAGCTCGTCCAGGATGTCGACGAGCGGACGCATGGTCACAGCGCGGACGCCGTCGAGGATCTTCTTGTTGCGCTGCTCGGGCTCAACACGCTCGGCAGGATAGCCGTTGCCCGAACCAAAGCCAAAGAGCTTCTCGAAGGTGTACTCGAGATTGAGCTCCTGGCCCCAGCCGTTCTTGAGGGCGAAGGGCATGGCGACGGCGTTGCCATCGTTGACCTGGGCAAAGGTGTAGGCGTCGAGCGGGTCGGCAACGTGGCCGCACAGCACGCCGGGGAAGGAGTTGCAGGCGAGCATGGCGCCCTCGCCGGTGCCGCAGCCGGTCACGACGTAGTCGGCAGCGCCGGAGTTGAGCAGCACGGCGGCCAGGATGCCGTTCTGCACATAGGTGAGGGGCTTGGAGTCGGCGTCGGCATACATGCCATAGTTAAAGACGGTGTGGCCCATGGGCTCGACAACCTTCTTAAGGGCAGCCTCGATCATAGGGTTCTTGGAGTTCTGAGAGTTCTCATTGATCAGAGCGATTTTCATTGCGAATTACCTTCCTATTTCTAACTTGCGGTGGAATACGGACTGTTTTGCCTGATAGAAGCCAAAACCAATCCTTATCTCACCGCAACTCAAATGAAAAACGAGTGGATGAAACCTGATGTGGGCAGTTGCGGTGACGCTTATTGAGGCTGCTTTCCAATGTATGCGAGGATGCCGCCGTCGACGTAGAGGATGTGGCCGTTGACGAAGTTCGACGCGTCGGAAGCCAGGAACACGGCGGGGCCCTTCAGGTCCTCGGGCGTGCCCCAACGGGCGGCCGGCGTCTTGGCAATGATGAACTGGTCAAACGGGTGGCGGCTGCCGTCGGGCTGCGTCTCGCGCAGCGGTGCGGTTTGCGGCGTGGCGATGTAGCCGGGCCCAATGCCGTTGCACTGGATATTGGCCTCGCCAAACTCCGAGCAGATGTTCTTGGTGAGCATCTTGAGTCCGCCCTTGGCGGCAGCATAGCCGGCGATGGTCTCGCGACCCAGCTCGCTCATCATCGAGCAGATGTTGATGATCTTGCCGTGGCCCTTGGCGATCATGCCAGGCAGGCAGGCCTTTGACACGATAAACGGTGCGTTGAGGTCGATATCGACGACGCGGCGGAAGTCCTCGGCGCTCATGTCGAGCATCGGGGTACGCTGGATGACGCCGGCGTTGTTGACCAGGATGTCGGGCGTGGTGCCAAAGTCGGCCTCGATCTTGGCGATGAGCTCGGCGACGACAGTCTCGTCGGTGACGTCGGCAACATAGCCGTGAGCGTCAAAGCCCAGCTCACGGTAGTGCTTCTCGGCTTCGGCGACTTTGTCGGCGTGACGGGCGTTAAAGGCGATCTTGGCGCCGGCCTCTCCGAGCGCCTCGGCAATGGCCATGCCAATGCCGTAGGTGGCGCCGGTCACCAGTGCGACCTTGCCGTCCAGACGGAAGCTGTCCATAAGATCAGACATAGCGATCCTTTCAAAAGAAACGTTCATCTATATAAGTCTTGCTTTTCATACAAGGTCAGTATAGGTGAAGCAGCGTAATAGCCACCCCTTATTCCCTAAAATCAGGTGAACGTTCACTTTTAAAAGGCGAACGGTAGTCTCGCCCTTGCCGTGCGGACGTCTATTTGCTCTGTTCCTGCGCTCCCTCTGCGATCATGTTGCGGTTGTACGCCAGATGCAGGTACATCGCGTCGTGCGCTGCGGTGGGATTGCGCGCGGCGATGGCGTCGGCCACGCCACGGTGGGTGCGGATGGTTTCCTCAACCAGCTTTTTGCCGGTCACGTCAATAAACAGGGGGACAGGCGCCTTGAGCACGCCCATTAGGCGGGGAACGACGAGGTTGCCGCAGCTTTCGGCAATTGCGATGTGAAACGCGGTGTCGGCGGCAGAATAGTCTTCGTCCCGCGCGGCCAAGTGCTCGGACTCATCGCAAAGCTCTTTAATGCAGATGATTTGATCGTCGGTCGCGTGCTCTGCGGCCATGCTGGCCATCTGCGGCTCGATCATAAAGCGCACTTCGAGCAGGTCGCGTGCCAGGCGCCTCTTGTCATCGATAAAGGTAAAGCCCAGCGGATCGTCGGCAACGCCGGGGTTTGATGCCACATAGGTGCCCGAGCCCTGTTTAATGCGCACGATGTTGCGCGACTGCAGCAGCTTCATAGCCTCGCGTACGGTGCTCCTGCCAGCACCCAGGCGCTCGACGAGCACAGCCTCCTTGGGCAGGCGGTCGCCTTGCTCAAGATGCTCATCCAGGATCAGTTGAATAATTTTCTCCGAAATCTGCTCGGGGAGTCCCGAATCGGCTCGTGCCACGCTTCACCTCATATCAAAAGAATTCATCAGAGCTATTCTAGCTCATTTAACAGAAGCCGCGGTGGTTCGCTCCGACAATGGAGAACTGTAAGTGGCCGTTTACCGTCAAAAACAGATCGTTCAGCAAATACATCAGATGTATTTCGAAAAAGTTTCCCTTTTAAACATCAGATCTATTGAAAACGCGCTATAGTCTAAGCCGAATTCAAAAGGTCTGATGAATTGGAGGAAAGATGTCAGACCCAACGTTTATGGCCGACCCCACCAGGCTGGTCATCGCCGCCATCGTGGGCATCGCGCTGCTGCTTGCGCTCATCATTAAGTTCAAGCTGCATCCTGTGCTTTCGATGATGGTCTCGGCGCTCGTGATCGGTATCGGAGCCGGCATGCCGCTCGATATGGTGGCAGACACCGTCACCAAGGGCGTGGGCACCACGCTGCAAAACATCGCCTTGCTCATTGGCCTGGGATCGATGTTTGGCCAGATTTTGGAGGAGAGCGGCGGCGCCAAGAAGATCGCCCAGACCTTCATTGACGCCTTTGGCCAGGGCCACTCCAGCTGGGCGCTGGGCATCACCGGTTTGGTCATCGGCACCACGGTGTTCTTTGAGGCGGGCGTAGTCGTTTTGATTCCGCCTGCGTTTAGCGTGGCATCGCAGACCAAAAAGTCGACGCTCTACTACGGCATCGCGCTGCTCGCGGGACTTGCCGCTGGCTATGCGTTTGTGCCGCCATCCGCCGGGTCGGTTCTGGTCGCCGGCACGCTCGGTGTCGACCTGGGCACCATGATCCTCGTCGGTATCCCCACCGCCTTTATCGCTATGGCGATTGCCGGCGTCGTGTGGGGCCGCAACGTGGGCGGTCGCATTTTTACCGATGTTCCGGAGCACTTTACCTCTGCCGAGGGTGCGAGCGATGAAAAAGAGCTTCCCTCCTTTGGCATGGTGCTTGCCATCGTGCTCACGCCGCTTTGTCTGATTTTGCTGGGCACGTTGTCCTCTTATATCCCCATGCCCGCCGAGCTCGCCTCGATTCTCGCCTTCCTGGGCAAGCCGTTCGTCGCTTTGACGCTTGCCACGCTCGTCGCGATGTATCTGCTGGGCGCGCGCCGCGGCTACTCCGGCGCCGAGCTCAAGGCCCTGCTCGACCGCTCTATTAAGCCCGTCGGCATGATCTTGCTGGTTATCGCCTGTGGCGGCGTCATTCGCTGCATGCTGCAGGACTGCGGCTTGGGCCAGGTTATCGGCCCTATGCTCGAGGCCTCACCGCTGCCTTTGGTGGTCGTTGCCTTTTTGATTGCCGTCATGGTGCGTGCCTCTGTCGGCAGCTCCATCGTCGCTATGACCATGGCATCGGGCATTATGGCCGCCATGCCTGCGGTTTCCGGAGCCTCAGTGCTCATGCGTGCCGCTATCTGTCTTGCTATCTGCGGCGGTGCCACGGCCCTCTCGCACGTCAACGATGCCGGTTTTTGGATGTGCTCCTCGTTCCTGGAGATTGACGAGAAGACCACCCTCAAGTCCTGGACCGTTATGGAGACGCTCATCGGCCTTTCGGGTCTTGCCTGCGCCCTGGTGATTTCGTTCTTCGCCTAGTTCGCGTAGCTAAGCATCTTTTGCCGAGTGCATCGCTCGGTACCCATTTACACCTGATTCATTAACCAACGATTGGTACAACCGTTCAAACCAAAAGAGGAGAGCACCATGGACGAGAAGACCAAGGCACAGATTCAGCAGGAGGCAGCCGACCTGGTTGCCAAGCTGCAGCCGCGTTCCGGCAAGTTTCGCACCATCAGCCCCGAGATGGACCCGCTGCGCCTGGGCTCTGGCTGGTCTATCGAGGATCTGGACAAGCCGCAGGTCATTATCGAGTCGACCTTTGGCGATTCGCACCCGGGTTCTGCCGGCCTGTTCGAGCTGGTCGAGGAGGTCCGTGCCGGCGTTGCCGAGGCTGGCGGTCACGGTGCCCGTTACTTCTGCACCGATATCTGCGACGGCGAGGCCCAGGGACACGACGGCATTAACTACTCGCTGCCCAGCCGCGACATGATCGCCAACATGATCGAGATCCATGCCAAGGCCACCCCGTTCGACGCCGGCGTCTTTGTCGCCAGCTGCGATAAGGGCCTGCCTGCGAACCTCATGGCCATGGGCCGCATCAACATCCCCTCCATCGTCGTTACCGGCGGCGTCATGGATGCCGGTCCCGATCTGCTGACCTTGGAGCAGCTCGGCGCGATTTCTGCCCGCTACGAGCGCGGCGAGATCTCCCGCGAGGAGCTTGAGTTTGCCAAGCACAACGCATGCCCCAGCTGCGGCGCCTGCTCCTTTATGGGTACCGCCTCGACCATGCAGGTCACGGCCGAGGCCCTGGGCCTTATGCTCCCCGGCACGGCTCTGCTGCCCGCCACCAGCTCCGACCTGCGCGAGTTCGCCCGCGAGGCCGGCCGTCAGTCCGTGTGGCTCTCCGAGCACAACCTGTGCCCCCGCGACATCGTGACCAAGGAGTCCTTCGAGAACCTCATCATGGTCCACGGCGCCATTTCGGGCTCCACCAACTCGCTGCTGCATATCCCCGCGATTGCCCGCGAGTTTGGCATCGAGATGTCCGCCGACGACTTCGATCGTCTGCACCGTGTCGCTCACTACCTGCTTAACGTCCGTCCCGCAGGCGAGTGGCCGGCGCAGTTCTTTTACTATGCGGGTGGCGTGCCGCGCATCATGGAGGAGATCAAGTCGATGCTCCACCTCGATGTCATGACCGTCACCGGCAAGACCCTCGGCGAAAACCTCGAGGACCTTAAGAACAACGGTTACTACGAGAAGTGCGGTCGTTACCTTGAGAAGTGGAATCTCAAGCGCGAGGACATCATCCGTCCGTTTGACCAGGCCTTCGGCACCGACGGTTCCATCGCCATCCTCCACGGCAATCTTGCTCCCGAGGGCGCGGTCGTCAAGCACACCGTCGTTCCGCGCGAGATGTTCCAGGCTACGCTCAAGGCCCGTCCGTTCGACTGCGAGGAGGACGCCATTCACGCCGTCCTGACGCACGAGGTCAAGCCCGGCGATGCCGTTATCATTCGCTATGAGGGACCCAAGGGTTCCGGTATGCCCGAGATGTTCTACACCACCGAAGCTATCGCCAGCGACCCCGAGCTGGGCGCGAGCATTGCCCTGATCACTGACGGCCGCTTCTCCGGCGCCTCCAAGGGCCCGGCTATCGGTCACGTTTCGCCCGAGGCCGCTGTGGGCGGTCCGATTGCCCTGATTGAGGAGGGCGACCTTATCCGAATCAACATCCCCGAGCGCTCGCTGTCCATCGTGGGCATCGCCGGCAAGGAGATGGAGCCGGCCGAGGTCGACGCCGTCCTGGCCGAGCGCCGAGCCGCTTGGAAGCCCAAGGCTAATCGTTACACCTCCGGCACGCTCAAGTTCTTTACCGAGCATGCAGTTTCCGCCATTCAGGGTGGCTACATGGAGTAGCGCCCATGCGCATCAAATATCTCCTCTCATAGATGCGCGGTACAAAGAGCCCCGAGCCACGTCTGAACTGCCTCCCATTTCTTGGATACGAGAAATGGGAGGCCCTTTTATGGCTGGAAACGCTTTGTACGACGTCGGTCTGAGGCTGCGCGCGGCCGAGCTGTACGACATGGGGCGAGGCCGCGCATCGATTGCGGCTCTGCT
>JAXKEA010000049.1:0-32065 GCA_036551635.1 Collinsella sp. | reverse complement strand
GGTTAAGTTTGCTGCTCTACAGTCCTGCGCAAGACGGAAAGCACATTAAGTGCTTTCCTTTGCGTGCGGAACTCGCGACAAACTTAACCCGCGCCCGCCCGGCGAGCAAGCTGCGGAAACTCGGTCGATCCAGAGTAATGTCGGCTGAAAGGAATTCTGGCTGATGACCTGTTCGCGACAAGGACTCGATAGGCAGCCCCCTCTATGCCCTTTTATAAGTTGCGGTGAAATAGGGACTGGATTTGGGGTTGAAACGGTTAAACAGTCCCTATTTCACCGCAACTTATTTGGGGATGAAAAAGACGGAGACCCTGGGGAGGGACTCCGCCTTATATACAGGGTGCGATGTTATTCGCGTAACGTGGAATTAGACCAGGCGGGCGTTGATCGTCTTGGCGATCTCGGCGGCGTCGGTGGAACCCTTGACGGTGGCACGGAAGTCCTCGTCCATAAGCGCCTCGGCGACCTTGGACAGGATCTTGAGGTGCGTGGTTCCAGCCTGAGCGCCCGGGATGAGCAGGGCGATGGCAACGTTGACGGGAGCGCCGTCCATGGTGTCCCAACCGGTCACGCCAGAGTCGTCCTTGACGACGATGACAGCGGCCTCGGTGATGGCGTCGGACTTGGCATGCGGAATGGCGAAGCCCTCCATCATGCCCGTGGTGCCCTCGGCCTCGCGGGCCAGGAAGGCGTTCATCACGGCGTCGGCATCGCCGGCGATACCGGCCTTAACGGCCTGGTTGGAGACAAAGCTCAGAGCCTCGTCACGAGAAGCGAAGTCCTCGGCGACAAAGACGTTCTCGACCTTCACGAAGTCAGCAGCCTCGGCCTTGGGGGCCTCGACGGCAGCGGCCTTGGGGGCCTCAACCGGCTTGGTTGCAGGAGCGGCCTTCTGGTTCTTCTCAAAGTCGTACTTCTTAAAGGCCACGAACAGGATGCCACCGACCACAGCGCCGATGAGGATCGCGAGGACCCACTGCGGGCCGTTCTCGACAACGGGCAGGACCAGGAAGCCGCCGTGAGGCGCCGGATCGTGAACGTTGAAGAAGATGGTCAAGATGGAAGCGATGGAAGAACCGAGCATCATGATGGGCATGACGGGCCAGATGTTCTTGGTCATGAACGGAATGGCGCCCTCGGTGATGTGGGTGCAACCAAGGATGAGGTTGACGATACCGGCGTCATGATCCTCCTGGCTGAAGTACTTCTTGCCGACAACGACGGCGAAGGTGGTGATCAGCGGCGGAACGATGCAAGCGGCGGAGACGGCAGCCATGAAGTTGGTGCCGAAGTTGTAGGTCTCGGTGCCGACGCCAGCTTCGAGAGCGGTACCGAGCAGGAAGGTGCCAGTAGCGTAAGCAGCCTTGTTGACCGGGCCGCCCATATCAAAGGCGCACATGCAGCCGATGGCCAGGCCAAGGATCACCGGACCGGAGTTACCGAGGCTCTGCAGGAAATCCATCATGCCCTGGTTAATGGCAGCCATGGGGCCGGAAATACCGAGCATGACCAGGCCGACGATGGCGGTAGAGCACAGCGGATACAGGAAGATTGCCTTCAGGCCATTAAGGCTCGCGGGAATTTTAGAGAAAGCCTTCTCGAGCAGCAGGATGACATAGCCAGCGAGGAAGCCGCCGACGATGCCGCCCAGGAAGCCGAAGCCCACACCCGAGCCTCCAGCGTCGATCATGCCGGTATCGGCGTTGATGGGAAGACCCTGGATGGCAATCATACCGGCAACAAAGCCGGGGACGAGCGCCGGGCGCTTGCCGATAGACTCGGCGATGTAGGCGGAGAGCACCGGAACCATGAGGTTCATGGCGATACCGCCGATAATCTTGAGCATCGCGGCAAAGCTGTTGTAGTCGGCAGCCGTCGAATCAAAGGACGTGATGCCCCACAGGAACGAAATGGCGGTCAGAACACCACCGGCAACGACGAAGACCAGCATGTGGCTGACGCCGTTCATGAGGTGCTTGTAGATGACGTGACCGATGGACTCCTTCTCCTCGACCTCGTCCTCGACATCGGCGGCAGCGGCAACCGTGTCGTCGCCCTTGGCGGCGAGCGCGCGGTCGATCAGCTTACCAGCAGCCTCGACAGACAGGGCCTTGGAAACACCAACGGAAACCATGGGCTTACCGGCGAAACGCTCAGCCTGGACATCCTTATCGGCTGCGACGACGACGGCCTTGGCACCGGCGATCTCGCTCTTGGTGAGCTCGTTCTCGACACCGACCTGGCCATGTGTCTCGACCTTAATGGTCAGACCACGCTCGGCAGCTGCCTTCTCCAGCGCCTCCTTCGCCATGAAGGTGTGCGCAATGCCGGTCGGGCAACCGGTCGCGGCGATGATGTCAAACTTAGCCATGTGTCCCTCCTTCTTGAGTACAGCGCCCGCGGGCGCTCCCCTACACGCGCGTCCTTGCGCGCTTTTCCACAACTGAAAGATACCAACCTACCGTCCGCGTGAGAAGAGACAAGGCGCAATTCTCCGGTGAAAGGTTCTTTCATAACCGTAAACGGTAAGTGAAAGTTTACCATCAACACTTGAAACGGCAAGGTGTATCTTGTAATTGAAAATCCCCCTATACTATGACATTACAAAACGAGTCCGATTTTCATGCCAACCAGGAGCCATCCATGACCGATAGTAGCAAGAGCGCACTTTCCCTCATTAGCACCCATCAGGGATACAGCGAGTCCGAGCAGCGCATTGTCGACTATATATTGGAGCACCAGTCCGAGGCGCCACGCCTCACGGCGGCTCAGCTCTCGCGCGCCGCCGCCACGTCCGAGGCGACCGTTTCGCGCTTCTGCCGCAAGCTTGGCTTTGGCAGCTTCCGCAGCTTTCAGTTTTCGTTGGCGCGCGACTTGGAGAGTCAGCGCAACGAGGGCCTGACCGACGAGGTATCGCTCGACAACATGGAGCAGAGCCTTAAGAACATCCTGGCTGCCAAGGTGAGCGAGCTTAATGCGACCATCGACGGGATCGACCACGATACGCTGGCGGCTGTTGTGCATGCCCTTAAGCATGCAGGGGTTATTGAGTTTGCAGCTGTGGGCAATACGAACGCGGTCGCGCTCGATGCGACGTTTAAGTTTTCGCAGCTGGGCCTGCGCTGCATGGCGAGCACCATTAGCGAGACATCAATCGGCTTTGCGCTCACGTTGCGCCCGGGTGACGTCATCGTGCTAATCTCAAACTCCGGCAAATCGCGCCGACTGAATCGCATGGCAAAAGCGGCTCGCAACTGCGACGCAACCGTAGTCGTCATCAGCAGCGACAGCAAATCCCCGCTCGCGCGTCTGGCAGACTACACTTTTAATACCGTCAACCACGAAGCGCTGCTGACGACAGGCGACTTTGCGTTCTCTAAGATCAGTGCCACGATGATCATCGAAGTCATCTACAACTTCCTGCTGCCCGAGATTGAAGACGCTCGCGAACATATCAGCTACTACGAGGAGCTCATCCAGCCGGATAAGGTCGTTGAGTAAAACGCGTAGTGGGACAAAAATTTCAGTCTATTTTGTCCCATCAACACCGCTGATACGACCTAACCTCGAGCTTCTTTGAGCATCTGCTTTGCGTGGGCCAAGCTTGCCTCCGATTGATCGCCGCTCAACATGCGGGCGATCTCGGCGGTACGCGCTTCGCCGGTTACCTCGTCCAAATGCGTCTGGGGAACATCGCCCGGTTCCTTGCTGACAACATAATGCTTGTCAGCCATGACGGCGACCTGCGCCAAGTGGGTTACGACAATCACCTGATGCGTAGCGGCGAGATTTGCCAGCACGCCCGCGAGCGCACGCGCCGTAGAGCCGCCGACACCAGCATCGACCTCGTCGAACACCAGTGTATCCACGCCATCCGCGTTGCCGAGGACAACCTTGCTCGCCAGCATAACGCGGCTGAGCTCGCCACCCGACGCAATACGGCGCAGGGGACGCGGCGTCAATCCAGCGCCGCTGCGATACAAAAGCTCATAGCTCGAAGGGCCAGCAAGCGTCCACTCGGCGCGGGGAAGATCACGCGACTCCCAGACGAGTTCGGCGCCCCCCATTTCCAGACGCGCCATTTGGCGGCCAACCTCATGACAAAAACGCGGGGCCGCCGTATTGCGTGCACGTTTAAGCGCCTTGGCGGCGGCGAACAGTTCATGCTCCGCTGCGCCAAGCGCTTCACGCGCCTTCTTGATCTGCCCATCACCATCGTCTACCAGCGACAACAGCTCTTGTGAGCGATCGCGCATGGCAAACACGTCATCCATGGTAGGACCCCACTGACGCAGTAGGCCCTTGAGGTCTGAATATCGCTCGCGCATGCGAGCGAGCTCGCGAGGGTCAAACGCAACGCCATCGCGATAAGCACGCAGCTCGTTGGCACAATCCTCAAGTGAGATGCAGGCATCCGAAAGTGCATCGGCGATGTCACCGAGCTTGCGGTCAACGGTCGCCATGCGTGAAAGCTCGGCAACGGCGCCATTCACGGCATCGAGCGCTCCCCCTTCGGCAGCAAGCGATGCATGGGCCTCGTTGGCCGTCGCAACCAAGACCTCGGCGTGCTCCGAGCGCGGCAGCAGCTCCTCGAGCTCCTCGTACTCGCCTGGCTTGGGGTCGACCTCGGTGATACGCTCAAGAGCAAAACGCGCTTCCTCGACGCGACTTCCCTGCGCGCGTGAGGCTTCCTCCACACGGCGAAGCTCCTTGGCGGCGGCACGCGAAGCCTTAAAGCAGGTGCGATACTTCTCGAGCGCCTCAAGCGCCGCGCGCCCAGCCCAAGCATCAACCATGGCAACATGGTGCGCCGGGTCGAGCAGACGCTGATGTTCATGCTGGCCGCATAGATCCATCATCACGCCAACGCGCTCCGAAAGCTCGCGCACGCTGGCGATGCGGCCGTCAATTTTTACGCGGCTGCGGCCCTCGGCAGAAAGGCTGCGCTGTACGGTAAAACCCTCCGTGTCGTGCGGGCCGTCAAACAGGCGCGCCTCGACGCTGGCAAGCGCCTCGCCCTCGCGAACCGTCGACGAATCCGCGCGCTCGCCCAAAATGAGCTTGAGCGCCGAGAGCAGCGCGGTCTTGCCAGCACCGGTCTCGCCGGTCAGGACGGTCAAGCCGGTACTCGGAACCAACGTCGCCTCGCGAATGAGCGCGATGTTGGAAACCTGCAGCTCATCGATCATGGCGCACTCCATAGAACACGCGGCTCACCGAGTTATAGAAGCTCTCGGGGCCGTAATCCAGCAGCAGCACATCGCCGGGACCGCGACGAACAGCCACGCTCTCGACCGTGCCATCGCAGGTAATAAACTGTCCGTCGATAGCGATGGAAGGCACGCTCGGGCGATCATCGGACATAAAGATTTCGACGACATCACTCGGCGAGGTCAAGAAGGCGCGAGCCTGAATGGTATGCGGAGCAATCGGCACGCAAACCATGCCCGTGTAATCAGGGCTGACGATAGGGCCGCCGGCGGAGAGCGCATAGCCCGTAGAGCCGGTCGCCGTCGACACGACGACACCGTCACCGCGCAGGCGATCGATATGATGGCCGGACACCGTGATGTCAAACTCGACCATATCGGACAGGGGCCCACGCGTGAGCGCCATATCGTTGAGGGCGAACGAACGCACGACATCCTTCGTGCCGTCATCGCGCACCGAGACGATATCCGCGGCGATGGTGGCGCGGCGGCTCACGTGGAGCTCACCGGACAGGGCATCGCTCACAACCTGCAAAATATCGCGTTCCTCGGGACTGGCCGCCGTCAAAAAGCCCAGGTGGCCATAGGAAAGACCCAAAATGGGAATCTCGCGGTAGTTGAGAATACGGGCGGCGCGCAGCAGTGTGCCGTCGCCGCCGAGCGTGATGACCAAGTCGGCATCGTCAACATCGGGCGTGCTCTGGATCTTGGAGCGCTGGTCGGCAGCCCATGCAACCTCGTAGCCCTGGCGCGTCAGCCAGAGCTCGAGCATCAGGCCGCTCTCGACCGCCTCTTGCTTGTAGTAATTGGGAACCAGAAAGACCTTCATAGCGTTGCCGCTTTCTCGCTCAAAGCCGATACCTGGGATTGCAACTCATCTTCGGCGCGCTCGCCGGGGGCAAACCTCGTGCCGTACAGGAAAAACTCAACGTTGCCCTTAGCGCCATGGATTGGCGACACGCACACATCGAGCGGGAACAGGCCCTTGGCGGCAAAGAGCTCAATCGCCGCCACGAGTGTATCGCGGCGGACGGCAGGGTCGGTCACGATACCGCCCTCGCCCACCAGCGCAGCCGGCGCCTCAAACTGCGGCTTTACGAGCGTGCAAAACGAACCCGAAGGCTTCAGGCACGCCAGCACGGCGTCGATGATATTCGCGATACTCGTAAACGACACATCGCACACAGCCAGGTCAATAGCAGCGCCGTAGCCGAGCTCGGGCAACTGCATCACATTCGTGCGCTCGTGGAGCGTCACGCGATCGTCTTGGCGCAGCGACCAATCAAACTGGGCACGGCCCACGTCGACCGAGACAACGGTCGCGGCGCCGCGCTTGAGCAGGCAATCAGTAAAGCCGCCCGTGGAGCATCCCACATCGAGGCAAGCAAGGTCCGTCGGATCGATCCCAAACGCATCGAGCGCGCCCTCGAGCTTAAGGCCGCCGCGCCCAACATACGGGATGCGCCCCTTAACGTGCAGTGGCAGGCCCGGCGTCACCTTGAGCCCCGGAGAGGTCAAACGCTCACCGCCACTCGAAACCAAGCCGGCCATAAGAGTGCGAAGGGCATCCGCGCGATCGGCGCAGATGCCCTGTGAAATCAGTTCGTCATCGAGACGCACGCGTTTCATGAATGCCATCAACCATTCGTATCCGGAGATGCAGCCTGTCTATCTTGGGACTCGTTTGCCGCATCCTCATCGTATTCCTGCTCGAGCTTGTCGGCCTCACGCGGCGTCAGCTCAAACTTGTCGACCATATCGACCGCTCGGGAGCCCAGCTCAATCGCCTCGTCAAACAAATCGAGCGAACGCTCCAAGGACGTATCCTTGGAGCGAACGGTGGCGATGATCTGGTCCAGGCGATCCGAGATCTCATCGAAGTTGCGGACGGAACCCTCTGGCATGGCTACTCCTCGACGGAGTCGGCCTCGACGGCCCCAGCAGCGTCCGCATCCTCGTCAAGTACACCGGCGGCAGCCTGAGCAGCAGCGACCTTGGCGGCTGCCTCGGCAGCCTGTGCCTCCTCGCGAGCGCGATCCTCGGCCAGCAGCTCCTGGTACAGGTCCTCGCCCGGCAGCTCCTCGCTGCGAGCGATCTTGCCCAGCACGCCGTTGACAAACGATGCGGACTGGTCGGTACCATAGGCCTTAGCGATCTCGACGGCCTCGTTGATGACGATGGCGTCCAAGACCTCCTCGTCGGTGAGGAAGCGCATCTCGTAGACGGCGATACGCAGCAGGTTGCGGTCGGCACCGGGCATGCGCATAAGATCCCAGTTCTTGGCGACGGCGCGCAGGGCACAATCGATGCGATCAATGTGCTCGTAGGCACCGCGGCAAAGCTCCAGCGCATAGGGGTCGAGGGGACCCTTCGAGATCAGGAAATCGCCCTCGAGGACGCGCTCGAGCGGGCTGTCCGTGGCTTCGGCCTGGAACAGCAGCTGCAGCGCCTGACTGCGGGCAAGCGTGCGCCCGCGATAAACCTTAAGGCTCAAAGGTTACTCCTTGGGGAAAACGAGGCCGTCGATGCAAACGTCAACGCGCTCGACCTCGACGCCCACCTGGGCATCGATGGCGGCGACCACGGCGGCGCGAACGGCCTCGGCGAGCTTCTTGAACGGATAGCCAAAGAACACCACGACACGCACGGTGAGTGCGAGCTTGTCGCCGACGACCTCGGCCTCGACCGCCGGCTCGGAAGCCGGGGCCTTGGACGAGAGTATCATGGAGACAAGGTTGGTGGCAAGGTCCTTGACGCCAACGGAGGCGATGCCCTCGACATCCGACACGGCGCGCGAGACGATGGCGGTCAGAACATCGGGCGAAATGCCGATGCCGTCAATCTTGATTTCCTGGGGCATGAGTCCTCCTAGAAGAGTTGGTTGCTAGACGCGGGAGACGAACTTGCCGTCGCGGGTGTCAACCTTGATGACCTCGCCCTCGTTGAGGTACATGGGGACCTGGATGACAGCGCCGGTGTCGATCGTGGCCGGCTTGGTGGAACCCTGGACGGTGTCGCCCTTAAAGCCCGGGTCGGTCTGGACGATGGTGGTCTCGATGAACATCGGCGGGGTCACGCCCATGAGCTCGTCGTCGGCAAAGAGCAGCTGGCAAATGTCGTTCTCGCGCAGCCACTTGGAGTTCTCGCCCACCATATCCTCGGGAACGGGAACCTGCTCATAGGTCTCATTGTCCATGAAGATGTAGTCGGCGCCATCGTTGTAGAGGTACTGGAACTCACGGGTGGTGAGCATGACGCTCTCGAACTTGGTGCCGGCGTTGCAGGTGTTCTCGACGACGCGGCCGCTCTTGATGTCGCGGGTCTTGTAGCGCACGAACGCGCCGCCCTTGCCCGGCTTGACATGCTGGAACTCGACGATGGTGTAGACCTTGTCCTTAATGCGGAGACCGAGGCCGTTCTTGAAGTCGGCGGTAGAAATGGTAGGCATAGCGACCTTTCTTGTTATGGACAGAACGCACAAGCGTCCAAATTACATACGACCAAAATTATACACTTGCAGAGCTCGCCTGCAGCGAGCGCATAAAAAGAGAACGCGGGGCGTCCGAATCATTTCGAACGCCCCGCACCAAACTATCTACAAAGTAGACTAGCAATCGATGACGTGCAGGTCGTGCGGGGTCTTGGTGAAGGGCTCGTAGCCGTTCTCGGTGACCACGCCGTAGTCCTCCAGGCGCACGCCGCCCACACCGGGCAGGTACACGCCGGGCTCCATGGTGACAACCGAGCCAACCTCGATGATATTCTTGCTGCGGTTGAAGTTGGGCAGCTCATGGATGTCGATACCGACGCCGTGGCCCAGGCCATGGTTGTAGTAATCGCCATAGCCGGCATCGCCGATGATCTTCTTGGAAAGCTTGAAAATTTCGTTGCCCTCGACGCCCGGATGGATAGCAGCGACACACTCCTCGTGGGTGCGGCGTACGAGCGCGTACAGGTCGAGCTGCTCCTGGGTAGGCTCGCCCATCACGACGGTGCGCGTCATGTCGGAACGATAATCGCAGTAGCCCGCGCCGTAATCCATGAGGACGAAGTCGCCCTTCTCGATCACGCGGTCACTCGGGACGGCATGCGGGTTGGCGGTGTTGGGACCACTTGCCACAATAGAGCCAAAGGCCAGGCTGTCGGCGCCGTTGGCGAACATAAAGTTCTCGAGCTCGTTGCGAACCTGCTTCTCGGTCATACCGGGCTTAATAAAGCCGAGCATGTGCTGGAAGGCGGCGTCGGTAATCGACTGCGCATGGCGCATGAGCTCGATCTCCTCGGCGTCCTTGATGGCGCGCATCTTGCGAATGTCGTCATGCATCAGCGGCAACATGCAGGCGACGGAACGATCCTCCAGACCACGCTGGATACCCTGGTAGAAGTTGATCTGCATGTCGTCCTCGACAGCGCAGACACGGCACTTGTTGGCCGCGATCTTGCCGGCGACCCAACCGGGGATGGTGCCCTCGTCCATGTCGTAGACCCAGGGGCTGCCGGCGGGCGTGTTCTCCTCAAAGCTGTTGAGGTAGCGCGAGTCGGTATGAAACAGGCAATGGTCAGCCGTAATAAACGCCGCGTGCGGGAACTCGAAGGTGTAGTCGAAGACGCCCTTCACGCCCGTGAGCCAACGAAGATTGGCCTCGTCGCGTACCACGATAGCGTCGTAGCCGCGCTCGACCATCAGGGCACGGACACGTTCGATACGACCGGCAGGACCGGCAGCAAACTCAGACATGCAGATTCCTTTCTTATTGTCTCCATAAAGACGGGACGGGCCTCGATCGGAAGATGGAATCGCATGCGATCCGCAACCGATTGAAAACCCGCCCCTCAACATGATACGAAAGACGATGGATGTCAATAAATCTTAGAGAAGTTCTTTGCGAGAAGCCAAGTAGGCGTGAACATGGCGCTCAAGAACCTCGTCCTCAACGCTCGTTAAACGAATGGCGCCGAGTGCCGCGGGCAGCGGCAACATACTGCGGTTCGAGCGGGCGAACTGCTGCCTGCGGAACTCCTCGATAAACGCGGTGGGCTCCAGGTCGAAGGCAAGTTCCTCGATGCCAAAGTCCTCCAGGCAGTCATCGACCTCAAAGACGTAATCGATATCAAAGTCGCAGGCATCATGTGCTAGGCGCACCTCAAAGCGCATGCCCTCGGATAACAGCTGGTAGGCAGGGACCTGCGAAGCGGCATCGCCCAAGCAGGCGCGCAGGGTACACTCCCCCGTCTTGCCAAAATCGAGCGCATGGCGAGCGCTCGGGTTTGTGGCCATCAGTACGTCCTTACGGGCAGTCTGAGACCATTGAACGGCATTGACGAGCGCGACCTCCTCGCCCGCGAGAATCTCGGGGACGGTCTCAGTAAACTGATTCCAGCGGGACTTACTGCTCGAAAGCATGGTGCCAACAAGCACCACAAAGCCGAGCTTGAGGTCCTCGGGGTCCGCCTCACGAACAAGGTCGAGGTCACACACGACCAAGCCCGGTTCGGGACGGAACGCGATAGCGGGAAGCGCATTGGCCGACGAGGCGACGAGCGGCTTCATGGTCGTCGCGACCGTGAGCATGGCGTCGAAGGTCGTCGGCAACAGCGCGCACTCGGTTCGGCCGCACCACTGGTTGGCGCACCAGCTAACAACCGAGCAGGTTGCGGCATCGCCAACGGCGACAACCAGATCGTCGCAGGTAACGCCGTTGGCAGACAAGGCACCAAAGACGGTATCGGCATCGGCCAGCGTGGCACCGGCAGGCGAAACCTCAAGGACTAGCAGCGACACGGCAAAACCGGCGTCGACCAGCGCATGCTCGACAACCTCGCCATAGCGCTCAGATGTGGCGTCGTTCCAAACGACCATCGCGCGCTTAGGCTTGCCCACGGCCGAGGCAAACATACGCGACAGTTCATCGAACGCACCCAATCCGACACGGACATCGACGCTGCGGTTTTGGAAATTGATCAGTTGACGGCGAATCATAGCAGCCCACGCTCCAAAAGCATCTCGGCACAAAGGTAGGAAACGTCCTCGAAGGACTTGTTGCGAATATCAAGGGTAAGGTCGGCAGCCTGGCGATACAGCGGACGGCGATGCTCAAACAGGCGCGCGGCATGCTCAGGCGAGCGGAAATCGGGGCGCGTGTCGGACCGACGAATCTGGCGAATCGAATCCTCGAAGTCGCCCTCGAGGTACACGCACGTACCCATTTCGTGCATCAGCTCAATATTCACCGGTGTCTCGACGATACCGCCCCCGCACGAAACCAACAGGCTGCGCTCACTTTGGAGCGAACGGAGCGCCGAGGTCTCGAGCTCGCGAAAACGATCCTCGCCCTCGGTCTCAAAAATCTCGGTTACCGACTTGCCGCAACGGCGCACGACCAGGCGGTCGGTATCGATAAAACGCCGCTTGAACATGGTGCCGACGTTGCGCGCGAGCGTCGACTTGCCCGCGCCCAAAAAGCCGATAAAGAAGATATGGTCGCAGCCGTGTTTGGTGTGCTGGGACATAGCGAGACCTATTCCTCGCAGGGAAGGTCGCGCAGGGCCTGGCGCTCAAAGATACGGAAGATCTGCGTATACCACAGGTCCTGCGTCGCCTGCGGCTTTACCAGGATGGTATCGACGCCGGCGAAATTACCGCTCCACACGTCAGTGTAGAGCTGATCACCGATCAGCACCGCCTCGTCGACCGTGGCGCCGAGGCGCTTAAGACCCGCCTTGAGGGCAAACGGCGCCGGCTTCATGGCGTGGCTGATGGCCTCGAGTCCCAGCTCGCGTGCAGAGCTCATGACCTGGTCGCGATGCCAGTTGTTGGACACCATGCACAGCTTAAAACCCTTGGCGCGGGCGGCGTCGAGCCAAGCGGAAACCGCGGTGGGAACCTGCTCGGTGTCGCGCGGCACCAAGGTGTTATCGCGATCGAGCAGAATGGCGCGTTTACCGTCGGCCCACAGGGTATCAAGGTCGATGCGATCGACCGAGACAACGTATCGTTTGGGGCTAAAAATCCTCATGTTAATTCCAAGACTGTTGATGCTCTTCGTAGGTTTGCGAGAAGTACTCCTCGTCCTGCGTAATGTAGAAATACAGGTCCTCGGAGTTGGTCGGCTCAAGCGTGGCCTTGAGTGCCTCGAGCGACGGAGAGCAGATGGGCGTGGGCGGCAGACCCTCGTGTTTATAGGTGTTATACAGACTATCGCTCTGCAGGTCGTCGGCGGTAACCTCGCCACCGGTGACATACATCATGGTCGCATCGCTGTTGAGATAGCGCAGACCGTCGAGCTTGCCGGCAAGGCGGTTGTAGAAGACCGAGGCCACGTGCGCACGTTGATCGGCGTTGAGGCCCTCGCGCTCAACGATAGAGGCCAAGTTGACGATGTCGTAGTCGGACATCTCCACGCCGTAGCGTTCCTTGATCTTGGCTTCGCAGCTCGCAAAGTCAAGCGACTTGTACTCGGTCTTAAACTGATCGAGCATAGCGCGAATCACGCCATCGGCCGTCGGCGAATCACCCAACGAATAGGTCTTGGGGAACAAGAAACCCTCAAGCGAGTCGTTGGCGGCGCCCTTAAGGAAGCTATAGTCGTCCACGTAGTTGGAGGCCTTAGCCTGGTTGAGGAAGTCTTCCTTAGAGATGCCATCGTAGGCCTGGGCCACACGGTCGGCGACTTGATCGACCGTCAGGCCCTCAGGGATAGTTAGCGCATTGGAGCCCGCGTTGGGACCTTCCATGAGCTGCTGAACAACCTTGGTCGCGTCCATGAGTGTGGTGAACAAATAGGTACCAGGCTTGAGCGACATATCGGCGTTGAGCTTTTTCACCGCCGCATAGTAATCCTTGGGATTCTCGACGATATGGTTCTCGGAGAGAATCGAGGCGATCGTATCGCCCGAAGCACCGTCGGGAATGGTTACCGTAACCTGCTGACCAGCCGTGACCTTCGTATCCTCACCGGCAAAGAAGCCCTTGACGGCCGGCACGACAAAGAAAACGATCGCGACAAGCGCAAGCACCGCCACCACAACGCCGATGATCATGGGAACCGGAGAGCTCTTCTTTTGAGCACCGCGACGAGTATGCGTGTTGTAGCTCGAGCGGGTCGCCGGAGCAACGCCATGCGAACCGCGGGCGTGATGAGAATGCGATTGGGGGGCCTGCGTTCGCTGGGTAGGTGCCTGCTGTTTAAAGCGGGTACCGCCTGCAGGCTGGGCCGTACGAGCAGTGGGCTGCTGAGCCGCGTGAGAAGCCGGATGCTGAACCGAACGAGCAGAAGGCTGCTGACCCGTCCGTTGAACAGGTTGGGCCGAACGAGAGAAGGACTGCACCGGGCGCGCGGCAGACTGAGCTGCGCGCTGCGTCGGCTGTGCCGGACGCTGGCCAGGCTGGGCAGGGCGCGACGCCGGCTGACGTGTACGATTCGGCTGGCGCGGATCGGAAGCACTAGACATGCTGGACCTCCTCGTTTTTACGATCGAGCCACGTCTGCAAAAAAAGGCTGGCGGCAATCATGTCGATCTTGCCCCTCATCTGCTTTTCGTTGAGGCCCTGCTCGCGCAGGATACGCTTGGCCTCTTGCGAGGACAGACGCTCGTCCTCAAACTCCAGCGGAAGATCGAGCTCGTGGGCAATCTTTTGCGCCACGGCGGCAACGCGCTCGGCTTGGGGGCCGGGCTCACCGGCCATGGTCAGGGGACGTCCGCTTACCAGGATGTCGGGCTCATAGTCTTCGACCAGGTAGCGGAACGTCTTGGCCATACCGGTGACCTCGGCGGCCGGGAGCACCTTGACGGGCATCGCCATCTTGCCATCACGGCTCGAGACGGCGATGCCAATCCTGGTCTCCCCTATGTCCAGCGCAAGCGCGACCACAGTGACTTCTTAGATTCTTAGGCGCCGAGCGCGGTCTTGGCGGCCGCGAGGGCATCGGCGATGCCGGCAGCATTCTTGCCACCGGCCTGGGCCATGTTGGGACGGCCACCACCGCGACCGTCGACCAGACCCGCGATCTGCTTGATCACATTACCGGCGTGGAACCCGGCCTTCACGGCGTCATCGGAGCCGGCAGCGAGCAGGGCCGGAGTGCCCTTCTCAGTCACGCTGGCGACGACACAAGCGACAGGGCCGGCGACCTTCTGGTGCACGGTATCCCATACGTTGCGCAGGTCGGCAGCCTCAAGGCCCTGGAGCTCAGCAACGACGAGCTTGTAGCCACCGAGCTCGACAGCACCCTCGATGGCGCTGGAAATGGCGTCGGAGGAACCACCGGTCAGAGCCTTTTTGAGCTTGTTGGACGTCTCGCGCAGCTCGACCTGCAGGTTCTCCACACGGGCGGGAACCTCGTCGACGCGGCACTTGAGCGCAGCAGCGGCGGCGTCAACGAGTGCCAGGCGGTCGGCCATATAGTCGAGAGCACCCTTAGAGGTCACGGCCTCGATACGGCGGACGTTCGAGCCCGTAGAGGACTCGGAAATAATCTTGAACAGGCCGATCTCGGCGGTGTTGGCAGCGTGCGTGCCACCGCAGAGCTCGCGAGAGAACGGCTGGTCCTCGGCGCCCACGGAGACGACGCGGACGACATCGCCGTACTTCTCTCCAAACAGAGCAACAGCGCCGGCAGCCTTAGCCTCGTCGATGCCCATAACACGGGTCACGACCGGCTTGGAGGCGAAGATCTGCTGGTTGACCAAGTCCTCGACAGCCTTGAGCTGCTCGGAGGAAAGGGCCTCGAAGTGCGTAAAGTCAAAGCGCAGGTGCTCGGGCGTCACCAGCGAGCCGGCCTGGGAGACGTGCTCGCCCAGGACCTGCTTAAGGGCAGCGTCGAGCAGGTGCGTGGCGGTGTGGTTGCGGCGCAGGAAGCCACGGCGCTCGGCGTCGAGAGCGGCGGTCACAGCGGCACCGACAGTCAGCGTGCCATCGGCAACGTGCGCGACGTGGGCATACAGGCCGTTGTGGTTCTTGGTGTCGGCAACGGTCAGAACAACGCCCTCGGCGGAAAGCTTGCCGGCATCGCCCTGCTGACCACCCATCTCGGCATAGAACGGGGTGCGGTCGAGCACGACCTCGACATCCTCGCCCGCGGCTGCGGACTCGACGGACTCGCCGTTGCGCACGATGGCGACAACCTTGGCGCCCTCGATCACATCG
This sequence comes from Collinsella sp., assembly GCA_036551635.1. Lineage (GTDB taxonomy): Bacteria > Actinomycetota > Coriobacteriia > Coriobacteriales > Coriobacteriaceae > Collinsella. The sequence goes on along the minus strand of JAXKEA010000049.1, from coordinate 16,708 downwards.
TTGTCATAGCCGTCGAACTCGGTCGCTGCGACCTTGTCGGAAAGCTCGACCCACACGTCGTTGAAGCTACCCCAGGCGTCGCCCTTGGCGTTAGCGCGGGCGCGGGCCTTCTGGTCCTCCATGCAGGCAGTGAAGCCGTCCATGTCGACGTCGTGGCCAGCGGTGCCGGCGATCTCGACGGTCAGATCGATGGGGAAACCAAAGGTGTCGTGCAGCTTAAAGGCGACATCGCCCGGAAGCACAGCGCCCTCGGCAAGCGCTGCCAGGGCCTCGTCCAGGTACACGCGGCCGTTGTCGAGCGTCGTGGAGAAGCGCTCCTCCTCGGAGGCAACGATACCCTTGACGAGCGCGACGTTCTTGAGCAACTCGGGATAGGCCTCGCCCATCTGAGCGTTGACCTCGTCGATGAACTTGGTCAGGAAGGCACCCTCGATACCCAGCAGGCGACCGTGGAACACGGCACGGCGGAGCAGACGGCGAAGGACGTACTCGCGACCCTCGTTACCGGGGAGGATGCCGTCCGAGATCATAAAGTCGACAGCACGGGAGTGGTCGGCGATGATGCGCAGGGAGCGGCTGGCGCCGGAGTAATCGTCGGCGTCATAGGTCTTACCGCTGATCTCCTCACCGAGCTTGATGAGGTGCTGCATCAGATCGCCGTCGTAGTTAGCAGTCTTGTGCTGCATGATAGCGGCCATGCGCTCCAGGCCCATGCCCGTATCGAGGTTGCGGTGCGGCAGCTCCGGCATGGAGCCGTCCTCCTGGCGGTCGTACTGGGTAAACACGAGGTTCCAGAACTCAAGGAAGCGGTCGCAGTCGCAGCCAGGCTTGCAGTCGGGGCTGCCGCAGCCGACCTCCTCGCCCATGTCAAAGTAGATCTCGGAGCACGGACCGCAGGGACCGGTGGGGCCAGCGGCCCAGAAGTTGTCGTCCTCTCCCAGGCGGGAGATGTGGTCCTCGGCAACGCCCAGAGAACGCCACACGTCGTGGGTCTCGTCGTCCTCGGTAAAGACGGTAAAGTACAGGCGGTCGAGCGGCAGCTTAAACTCCTTGGTGATGAGCTCAAAGGCCCAAGCGCAAGCCTGCTCCTTGGAGACGCCGCCAAAAGAGAAATCGCCAAGCATCTCGAAGAACGACAGGTGACGGCCGTCCTCGCCGATGCAATCGATGTCATTGGTGCGGACGCACTTCTGGCAGGAGATCGCGCCGATCTCCTTCATGGTCTTCTTGCCCTGGTAGTACTCCTTAAACTGGTTCATGCCGGCGTTGGCAAGCAGCAGAGAGGGATCGTCGGGGACGAGGGACGAAGAAGGATAGAGCTTAAGACCGCGCTCCTCAAAGAAGTTGAGGAACTTAGAGCGAATCTCGGCCGTAGTCATTGACGGGTAGTCAGCACTCATAGAGGGAATCTCCTCGGTTTCACATCGAAACAGTTCAAACGTAACGATATTACCATCCAACCGCCCCCGTGCAAAAAAGAGGGTCGCCAAACAGCGACCCTCCAGCGAAAGTGCACGTTATTTAGTACTGCGCGATCCTTTGAAAAAGGACTGCTGTATAATTGCATATAAGATTCACCCGGAAGGAACGATCGATGAAAAGTAAACGATTTGTCCTGAATGCACTTCTGGTTGTAGCACTTTTAGCGCTCTTAGCCTTCTCATGCTGGTACGCAAACCAACCATCATTTGGATACGTATTGTATACAGTAATGTCCGGCGATAAGGCTTATTACACTCTACACGCAATTGACGTTCTCTTTTTCTATGTAGCCGGCCCCCTATCAATCGCTTTGGTCGCGTTTCTTGTCATTTACAACTTCAAGAAACGTTAATAGAACCTATTTAGAATCCGAATCGTCCATGGAGCCGTCGATGCCGGTTTTGGTGTCGTCGTTCATATTGAAATCGTCGTCTTTGGCGAAGGGATTCTTGAAAAAGCCCGTAGCATCGGGCTGAAGGCCCGAGAGCTTCATCCAGGGATTATCGAGCTCGGGTTTGGGCATGGCCTGGGCCTCGGGCGCAGTCTCGTTACCGATGAGCTCGGACTCGTAAATGAAGGTGTCGTCGCCGAGCGCGTCGTAGGCGGCGACCGGGTTGCTATCGGCATCGCGGTACGGTGTGCCCTTAAACACGGCGCCGTCATAGGCCACAAGCTGGCGGCCGGTCTCATTCTCGAAGTAGTACACGAAGATACCCTTGAGGGCCGCGCACAGCGGGATGGCAATAATCATGCCGATAGGGCCCATGAGTGCCGAGCCAATAACGAGCGCCGTGAGGCTTATGATGGGATGCACCTGCACCGAGCTCTGCATGACCTTAGGAGAAATCACGTTGTCGGTGACGTTTTGCGCGACCATCGTCACGATGAGCGTCCATAACGCCAACATGGGGCTGAACATGAAACCGAGCACCGTGGCGATTGCTGCGCTCACCCAAGGACCGACGACCGGAACCAAATGCATGATGCCGGTAAAGATAGCCATGAGCGCCGCATACGGATGGCCGATGATCATAAAACCGATAAAGGCGAGGAAACCACCGCAGATGGACGTCACGACCATACCGCGCATGTAGCCGCCGACAGAGCGAGAAAGGATGGCGACCATAAAGCGGTACGAGGTCTCCTTCTCCTGACCGATGATGGTGCAAATCTCGTGGTGCATGCGAGGGTAGTCGCAGGCCATCCAGTACGCAAGCACCAGACCAAGGAAGATAACGAACAACTGCGAAGCCGTATTGGTGATGAGCGGGAACACACCGCGGCCAAGCTCGGCAGCGATCTGAGACACATACTTCGATGCCACGGCAACCAGCGACGAAAGATTATCGTCCAAATACTCCTTGAGCGGCGTGTTGTTGAGCGTCTTGGCATGCGAGATCATCTCGTTGAGATCGCCACCCGCAACACGAAGCTGCTCGGGCAGGCGGCTCAGGACTTCCATGATCTGACCAAAGAGAATCGGCGACAAGATGCAAACGACACCGACGAGCACGGCAACAACAACAATTAGCGCAATAAGCGAACCGATGCCGCGATTCACGCCATGGTGCTCGAGCCAGTTGGTGATCGGGGACATCACAAAAGCAATGATGGAGCCAACGGCAAGAAACTCAATAACCGGTGCCAGGATGCCCATAAGGTTAAAGATGACAGCAGCAATAACAATGCAGCCGACAACAGCCCAAATGCGCAGCGTCAGAACGCGGGTGTCGCGCAGCACGCGATCGGTTTGTTGGGGGTGCTCACTCATGAACGAATCATCACTCCGTCGGGGTCGATCTTGTCCTGAATCTTCTTAAGCGTGCGGCGCAGCAGACGCGAGACCTGCACCTGCGAGATGCCCAGCTTCTTGGCAATCTCGATCTGGGTCATGCCCTTCACAAAGCGCAGCTCGATCACCTCGCGCTCGCGCGGCGAGAAATCGCGGATGGCTTCCTCGATCACCAGGCGGTCATCGGTAAAGTCGAGCTCGTTGTCATCGTCGGCGTAACGGTCGAGAATCGAGGGCGCATCGTCGGAATCGGACGCACCAGGAGCCTCGATGGGCACCGAGGTATAGGCCGAAGACGATTCCATAGCCTCGAGGACCTCATCGACAGTCACATCTAGATACTCAGCGATCTCCTCAACCTTGGGCGAACGCTGCAGCTCGTTGGTAAGTTTGTCAGTAGCCTGGTTGACCTTGGCCGAGAGTTCCTGCAGACGACGCGGTACGCGCACGCTCCAGCCCTTGTCGCGGAAATGGCGTTTGATCTCGCCCAGGATAGTGGGTGTCGCAAACGTCGTGAACTCGAGTCCGCGCTCGGGGTCAAAGCGGTCGATAGCCTTGAGCAAACCCAGATAGCCGACCTGCATGAGGTCGTCGAGCGGCTCGCCGCGATTCTTAAATTTGTTGGCAAGAAACCTTACCAGGTTCATATGGGACATGACGAGCTGTTCGCGGGCGTCCGGATCACCGGTCTCCTTGTAGCGACGAAACAGCTCGCGGGTTTTCTCCTTGTCCCAAGCGGTCTTGCCGCTCCGGGAACGTTCGGTCATATTAAATATCCGCCTTGAGGTCGAGGGAAAGCGTCAGGGGCGCCGCAGTCTTTTCGTAGGAGTCGCACACGCTCGCCAAAATAAGCTCGGCATAAACAGCAGCCTGGTCATCCTCGTCGACGGTGGCCTGATCGCCAAAGGTAAAGGTCATGCCAACGTGAGATTCATCGACATCGAATTTGATTGAGATGTCGTCGGAATCAACAGCCGTGCAGCCAAAGATAAAGGCTTCCTCGGCAGCCATGCGGATGTCCTCGATGCGATCGACAGACATGGAACACAGGGCACCAACGTTGGCTGCCGTCATGCGCACAAGGCGAGCGAGACGCGGGTCGCCGGCAACGGTCAGCGTGATGGGGCAGGCTGCTTCGCTACTCATCGCAGGACTCCTCAGAGGTCTCGGAGGGTGTATAGGTGTAATACTGAGCCCGCTTGGATGCAGACTTCTGAGCCACATCTGCGCCATCGGCGGCCTCGTCCTCCGCCTTGCCAATCAAGACGCGCTCGGTCGGCTGCTCGGCTTCTTCGGCGGCAGCGGAAAGCTTGCGCTCGGCTTCAGCTGCAGGAGCCTTCACCTTATTGAAGAGCTTCTGCACAGCACCGGCGGCAGAGTCGGTCACGCTCGACACAGCATTGCTGGCCTCGGCCATGCTACCGGTGACCTCAGAAATGTCGCGAACCACGGCTTCGACCTCTACGAGATTGGAGGTAAGGGCATCAACTGCCGTCTTGCTCGACTTAAGCAGCGGCTCCATCTGGGCAAGCGCCGGCGTAAGCTCATCGACAGCGCCATCGAGCTTTGCCACCACAGGCTGAGCCTCGGCGATGGTGTTGTCGAGGTCGTTAACGGTCTTATCGAGCGAGTCGACAACGGTACGGGTCTTGCGCAGGGTAAGCGCGAGCTCAACGATAGCCCACACGCCGGCAACGGCGAGCAACAGCAAGGCGATTTGAATGGGACTCATACAAGCCTCCCAAAGGAATCGAAATACAGACGGTTTCCATGGTACCCCAAAGGGGACCGAACATGCCAAGAGCAGCAACGTGGAACAAAATTATCAGCAGCTACTTCGGTGCATTCCCGCTGCGGTCGCGTTCGCTTTGCTCTACGCGCCATTCTTCCCAACCGCGGCCAGCAGGCTGCCAGAACGCGCCGCGCTCCAGTCCCTCGGGCAAATAGCGCTGATCGACCCAGCCTTCGGGATAATCATGTGGATACTTATACACACCGTAATCATCGCTGCCCGGGCGATGGCGATCGCGCAGATAACTAGGCACCTCGCGAAGCCCACTAGAATGGATATCGGCCAGCGCCGCATCGATCGAAGCCTCACACGCATTGGACTTAGGCGCCAAACAAACATAGAGCGCAGCCTGCGCGAGGTTAATACGGCACTCGGGATAGCCAATAACCTCGGCAGATTTAAACGCAGCATGCGCTATAAGAAACGCCTGCGGGTCAGCGTTGCCAACGTCCTCAGAGGCATGAATCATAATGCGACGGGCGATAAACTTAGGATCCTCCCCTGCATCGATCATGCGCGCAAGCCAGTAGACCGTGGCATCGGGGTCGCTACCGCGCATGGACTTGATGAACGCACTGATGATGTCGTAGTGCATGTCACCGTTTTTGTCATACGTAAAGCCGCGACGCGGGTTGGCAATCTTTACGTCATCCACGGTGATGGGATAGCGCTCCCCCGCCGACGGCGCTGGCGTTCCCTCGGTATCGGGACGCGTGACGGCAATCTCGCTCGCCAGCTCAAGTGTCGTCAGGGCCGAGCGTGCATCACCCGCGGCCAGCGTACAAATGGTCTTGACCGTATCCTCATCGGCCGAGAACTTACCGTTCAGGCCATGCGGAGCCTCGAGCGCACGCTCGATCAGCGTGGCTATGTCCTCGTCCTTAAGGTGTTCAAGTTCCACCACACGACCACGCGAGAGCAACGCCGAGTTGACCTCGAAGTACGGGTTCTCCGTCGTGGCACCAATCATAATGACGGTACGGTTCTCAACCGCATGCAGCAATGCATCCTGCTGTGACTTCGAAAAGCGATGAATCTCGTCGATAAACAGGATGGTGCGACGGTCGTACGTATTCAGACGCGTCTTTGCCTCGTCGATCACGCGACGCAGGTCCTTCACGGTACCCGTGACGGCGCTGACCTCGACAAACTCACTCTTGGTATGGTTGGCGATAATGTGGGCCAGCGTCGTCTTGCCCGTACCGGCCGGCCCGTACAGTATCACGCTCGAAAGCACATCGTGCTCGATCGCGGCACGCAACCATGAGCCCTTACCGACGGCCTTTTGCTGGCCCACATACTCGTCGAGCGAATTGGGGCGCATGCGCACCGCAAGCGGCGCATTCTGAAAGGAACGCTCGCGCGTCGAAGCAGAAAAAAGGTCGTCCATAGCCATCCCGTGCATCAATCAAAAAAGTTATCCACTAACAGTATACCTAATAGATACGAACTACCGTTCGTTAATATAGGTACGGTGCGGAAACTTCAATCCCGGAAACAGCTTGCTCGTGAGCTCGCAGAAATAACCGTCCGTCATGCTCGCAATGTAATCCACGACCGCCTGGTCCTTATCATTCTGCCAGGCATAGGCGCGATCGTAGTAGGAAAGCTGCTGCTCGATGCGCGAAATATGGTGCTTAAAGATGTACGAGGACTCGTCACCACTGTTTAGATCCCGCAGGCAACGGTCGTAGAGCTTTTCGAACGCCTCACGCAGCTCCACCTCGGAATCGCCTTCGATACCACCCTTGCTATAGATCTTCTCGTAGTTCTCGCGCTTGGCTCGGCGGATTTCCTCAAACAGGTCCTCGCTCATCTCGATGCGCGGCTTACCATAGCTGTGCTCAACGATATCGATGGAAGCGTGCGTGAGGATCCAACTGTTGTAGGCACCGCCCCGGCCATCATCAAAAGCGTCGGGCGAAAGCAGGCCAGCCGCGATCGCATCCTGGCGGTCGCGACCGACGTAGGCAAGAATATCCGAGATGCGAACGACGCAGCCTTCGAGCGTCATAGGACGCAGATGCTCAATTACGCTATAGCCCGTGGCAATGCAATCCTCAACCGTCTGGTCAAACTGGTCAAAAGAACTCATGTCCGAGAGCTCAAACACACGCTGCTCGTACTCGCCGTTATGGCATAGCACGCCGTCAAGCGTCTGGAGCGACACGTTGCGGCCATACAGCGTGTCGAGCACTCGGACCGACTGCACGTTATGGAAAAAATAACGCCCCGTACGCTCATGATAGATATCGTTGAGGAAGCGCTCGCCGGCATGGCCGAAAGGCGTGTGTCCCAAGTCGTGACCCAGGCCAATCGCCTCGATCAAATCGCAATTGAGCCCCAAGGCGCGACCGATATCGCGCGCAATGCGGGAGACAAGCTGCACGTGCAAACCGCGGCGTGACAGATCGTCATTGCTACGGAAGCTAAAGACCTGCGTTTTACCTGCATAACGGGTGTACGACGGAAGATGAAGTATCTTTTCGGTATCGCGCATAAATGCCGGACGCATGAGCGTGCCTTTGTCGGCAGCGCGATCAATACGACGAATGACCTGATCGTCGTTGCAACGATACGGGTTGACGACACCCGAGGCGCGGTCGGCGGCAATACGCTCGACCAGATCGGGCGACAACGCCGCGGGAATGCGATCCATGCGCGCCTTGATGGCGGCTGTTTCTTGATTAATTGCCATGGCATGCTCCTTAAAAAGGGCGCGCAAACGGTTACACCGTACTACCCACGCACTCGATTATGGCAAAAATCGGCACCAAAAACGGGAGCAATGGCAGGGAGCGCGATTTTGTGAAGAGGCAGGAGAGGGCAAGGACCAGGAGCGCGACGGCAAATGCCACGATGCCGCCCAGAGGGTCAAGCGTGCAAAGCGCGAAGAGCGCCTTGACGTCCCCCATGCCGATGCCGGGGGCGTGGCGAAGGCGCCGCCAGAGCGACTCAGTGAGCACAAGGGCAAGGTAGACGATGACCGCAAGACCGGCGTGGTCAAGCGCCGTGGTAACGCCCTTGTCGAGCCAGACGCCTGCCAACGCCGCCACCGCACACACGCCGGCAAGCTCATTGGGAAACCGTCGCTCACGGGCATCAACCAACGCACCGGCAAAGATGCAAATCCAAAATGGGATGTAGGGCATCGTGCACCTCCTTGGGCAGCTACTCGAAAGCAAAAACCACCACAAAAGTGCCTGTCCCCTTTGTGGTGGTTTTGGTGGTGGTTATTTGGCGCCTTGCATGACCTCGTCGAGGGTAACGTTGACGGCGTGCTGCGTCGGGACCCAGTCGACCTTTAGGAACAGGGCCGCCACCGTGATGGGAATATAGCTGAACATAAAGATCGGGAAGGTAAATAGGTTGGTCACCAAACGCCACTTTTGCGCGCAGTGAATATGCTTGTACTCGAAGATGGTGGTGAGTAGCGCCAGGATAAAGAAGGTCTGGTACATCATCGCGAAGGTCATAATGAGCGAAGCGGCGCACGCCTGCATCTCGACTTCGGTAGCCAAGAAACCATGCGAAAGGCCACCCACAATCAAGAACGTCGCATTAGCGAGCATCGAGATCAGCGATAGCAGCATACCCGGGGCGATCGTCATGAACATGTCGTAGGCGGCAAAGCGATGATAGCGGAACGTCGATTTGACCAGATGCTTACCGTAGGTAAAGAACACCTGGTAAAAGCCCTTGGTCCAGCGCATACGCTGCTTCCAGGATGCCTTGAACGTCACGGGTTGCTCGTCAAAGAACTCCGCCGGCGCATAGCCAATGCGAATACCGTGAATAGCGCAGAACGTAGTGAACTGAATGTCCTCGGTCAGCGTGTGGAACTGCCAACCGTGCATGCCCTCGATCACGCTCGCCGAAATAAGGTAACCCGAACCCGAGACAGCGCAGGACGTCTTGCAGATATTACGCGCGTTGTTGAGGAAGCGGGCCTCACGCAGATACCAGGTGGCGTTGGCAGACGAAATCCACGAGCTGCCGAAGTTCTTGGAGTTACGATAGCTCGTGACCACGTGGAATCCCTGGTCAAAGGCATCGTTCATCTTGGACACGTAATCGCGGGAGATGACGTTATCGGCATCGAAGATAAAGTAGCCCTCAAACGTGTCGGGATACTCGTTAAGGATGCGATCAAAACCAAAGTCCATGACCCAGCTCTTACCCTTACGGGCCAGGTCGTTGCGCTCATAAACGATGGCGCCCGCCTCGCGCGCGAGCTGCGCCGTGTTGTCGGTGCAGGCATCGGCGACCACGAAGACCTCGATAAGCTCGGACGGATAATCCTGATCCTTGATGGAGCGAACGAGATTGGCGATCACGGCCTCCTCGTTATGCGCCGCGATAAAGAAGGCATAGCGATGGAGTTTTTTGGCCTTGGGAGGCGCGACCTCGCCACGAAGAGCGCCAATGACAAAGAAGACCACCTGGTACAGAAAGCAGACCGTGAGCAGCGTAACCACAATCTGGTTAAAGATCACGATGGGCGTGTTAGTTTGTAAAAAGGCGAGCATGCAGGCTCCCAGCAACGCGTTACGTAAACAACCGTATATCTTACCGCAGGCTAATCGAGTTCAAGAAACCACCTAATACTGGCTAGACTTCGAGAAGACCGAGCTGCGGAACGATTTCGTCGCCAGCGGCAGTACGACCGAGTGAGCGAGGAGCCAGGTCGTCGAGAACCGCGGCAAGATCCCACGGCAGCTCATCGCGGCACTCAATACGCTCCCCCGTCACGGGATGGTCGAATGCGACGCGCCAGGAATGAAGGAATTGCCTGGTCAGACCCTGATCGGCGCGTGCATCGCACTTGCCGTAGAGCGGATCGCCCACGCAGGCATGGTTGATATGGCGCATATGCACGCGAATCTGATGTGTGCGGCCCGTAAACAGGTGGCACTCGACGAGCGTATAGCCGTCATCAAAACGCGTGGAATCAAAGCGCTCAAGGACCTTAAAGGTCGTAATGGCCTGGCGCGCGAAAGGATCGTCCGAAACCGCCATCTTGACGCGGTCGCGCGTAGAACGGGCGATACCGGTATTGATGGTGCCCTCGTCCATGGCGATGTGCCCGTGGACAAGCGTGATATAGCGGCGGTCGAGCGTACGCGTGCGAATGAGATTTTGAAGCGCGCGCTGCGTGTCGTCGTCCTTTGCCGCAAGCATGAGGCCCGAGGTATCGCGATCCAAACGATGCACGATCCCAGGGCGGTCCTCACCCTGCACGGTACCAAGATGGTCGATACCGCAGTGGTAGACCAAGGCGTTCGCAAGCGTGCCGCTCTCGTGGCCGTGGGCGGGATGGCACACCAGCCCGCGCTGCTTGGAGAGCACAATGAGATAGTCGTCCTCATAGCGAATGTCGAGCGGGATGGCCTCGGGAATCACATCGGTGGGATCGTGCGGCTCGGGCAGATCGACCGAAATACGATCGCCGGCACGCACGGCGTATTTTTTGGATAGGCAGGTCTCGCCATTGACGGCAACGGCTCCGCCCTCGATTAAGTGCGCGCAGGCAGAGCGCGTGGGGCAGCCATCGTTGGCACCTAGATAGGCGTCAAGACGCTGACCAGCGGAATCGTCGGCAACAAGAATATGGATGTCGGCCATTAACGCTCATTCCTTTCGCGAATCTTGCGGGCACGCTCCCCACGCTGCCTAGCCTTGCGCTTGGCGCGGGCCTCGTCACGGGCGTTGAGCTCGGCGGTCGCATCGACTTCGCGGGCCGCGGGGCTCAAGAACATGTAGCCAAAGAGGGCAAGCACGACGCCCACGGTAATGCCGATGTCCGCCACGTTAAAGACGGGGAAATCGATGAAGGTGGTGGCAATAAAATCGGTCACAAAGCCCAGAGCCAAACGATCGATAGCGTTGCCGATGGCACCGCCCGCAACCATCGCCATGCCCACAACCTCCAGGTGGGCAAGCTGGGGCGCGCGAACGAGGTACACGACAATGGCGACAATGACCGCCAACGCCAGCACGGCAAACGCAATGCCATGTCCCTCGCCCATGCTAAAGGCAGCGCCGATATTACGCACAAACAGAAAGTCGATCACACCGGGGATAACGGTCACATGCAGAGCATCGCCTACGGCACGAACCGCAAGCTTGGTCAGCTGGTCAACAAGCAGCACAACCAGCGCCACCCCACCAGCAACGCCCAACCGCCAACGCAAAGGCGGCGTCATATCCCCAGTACGGCCCAAATCAATCCCCTACTCTCAAAAGCACAGATTACGTTTAACGCAAGTAATCATCTTATAGTGACAAACGCCAAACGCGCAGTATATTCATCAACGAAAGCCAAATAACCAGCACAAAACAAAAGCGACATTCCGGATAACGGAATGTCGCTTAATAGCTTTCGACTAAAAGCGCAAGTCGAAAGAAAGCCTCTAGCTCCAGCAATGGAAAAGCCGCGTTATCGTCACCAACAGCGAAAACGTCCCCAAGCGAGCAAGGTGACGTGAAAGAGGAGGGAAGCGTACTTTGGTACGCGACCGACGATTGAACGTCAGATTGCCGCTTAGGGGCGTTTGCAGCGTCGGTAGGTTACGGTGTTCTACGAACGCCGTAACCTACAAAGCGTCGGCGCAGCGCTTGCAAATATGCGCGTGGCCGTTGTACTCGCCGACGGTGGTGCGATAGTTCCAGCAACGGTCGCAGCACTCGCCCTCGGCTGCCTCGATGGCAACGGAGAGCTCCTCGCCCTGGGTCAGCTCAACATCGGAGACGATGTAGAACTCGGCCAGGTCGACCGCCTTGACGCCGGTCAGCAGCGCGTACATCTCGGCGGGAACGACCGCCTTGACGCGGACCTGCTGGCTCTTAGTGAAGGTGCCGGCGGAACGGGCATCCTCAAGGGCCTTGGTCACGGCGCTACGGAGCTCGAGTGAAGCCTCGAGCACGCCCTCAAACTCGTTGGCCTCATCGACCGTGATGGGCGACTTGTACCAATCGAGCAGCGCGGCGTACTTCTGGTGGTCGACGCAGCCGGCGGGCGCATAGGCCATGGCCTCGTCGACGGTGTAGGACAGGATCGGCTGCAGATCGCGCATGAGCATCGAGAAGAGCTCGGCCAGCACGGTCTGGGCACTGCGGCGCTCGAGCGAGCCGGGCTTATCGCAGTACAGACGGTCCTTCAGGGCGTCGAGGTACACGTTGGAAAGCTCGGTAACCACGAAGTCATAAAGCGCACGGTAAGCGCGCGGGAACTCGTAGCAAGAGTAAGCGTCGTCGACCTCGGCCTGAACCTGAGTCAGGCGGGCAACCATGAGCTTGTCGAGCGGCAGCAGGTCGGCAAAGGCGACGCCGTCGGTCTCGGGCTCAAACTGACCCTCGAGCTCGGAGAGCAGGAAGCGCAGCGTGTTGCGGAAACGACGGTAGGCATCGGACGTACGAGCGAGAATCTCGTGGTCGATGGAAACGTCGGAGCTGGTGTCGACGGAGGCAACCCACAGGCGGATGATGTCGGCGCCCATCTCGTCACAGACCTTATTGGGGTCGATGACGTTGCCGAGCGACTTGGACATCTTGCGGCCCTGGCCATCGAGCGTGAAGCCCTGCGAGACGACCGCCTTGTAAGGAGCATGGCCGTTGGCGCCCACCGAAGTGAGCAGCGAGCTCTGGAACCAACCGCGATGCTGGTCGGATCCCTCGAGATACACGTCCGCCGGGTACTCAAGCTCGGGGCGATACTCGCAGACGGCCTTCCAGGAAACGCCGGAGTCCCACCACACATCGAGGATGTCCTTATCGGCCTTGAGGTGATGGCCGCCGCACTTGGGGCAGACGCAAGCCTCGCCCAGGTAGCTCTCGGGAGCGTCAGTAAACCAGGCGTCGGAGCCCTTCTCGTGGAAGAGCTTGATGACGGCGTCGAGCGTGGCGTCGTTCATGACCTTCTCGCCGCAGTCGGCGCAAGTGTAGCTGGGGATAGGCACGCCCCAGTTGCGCTGGCGGCTGATGCACCAGTCGGGACGCTGCTCGACCATGGCGCCAATGCGGTTGGCGGCATGGGCCGGATACCACTTGACGTTCTCGCGGACCTCCTTGCCAGCCTGCTCACGCAAACCGGTCTTGTCCATCGAGACAAACCACTGGTCGGTAGCACGGAAGAGCACCGGGTGCTTGCAGCGCCAGCAGTGCGGATAGCTGTGCGTGATCTTCTTCTCGAGGACCAGGGTGCCGCGCTCGCGCAGGAACTCGATGATGTGCGGGTTGGCCTCGTCGGTATCCATACCGCTGAAGGGGCCACCGGTGCCAAACTCCTCGCCGGTATAGAACTTGCCGTCGTCATCGACCGGCATGCAGATGTCGGTGATGCCCTCCTTGAGGCAGGCAAAGTAGTCGTCGACGCCGTGGCCGGGCGAGTTGTGGACGATACCGGTACCGTCATCGACACCGACGTAATCGGCCAGCAGCGCCACGCCCTCGACACCGTCAAAGATCGGCTGCTTATAGTGAATGTGATGGAAGGTCTCGGCGGGAACCACATAGGGCTTGCCGTCGACCACAACCGGGGTGTACTCCCAGCCAAACTCCTCGCAGCACTTGGGAGCCAGGTCCTCGAGCATGACCTCGGCGCGGCCGTCGTGCTCAACGGCGACGTAGGCGGCGCCGGGCTTGAGAGAAACGGCCTGGTCGGAGGGGATGGTCCACGGCGTGGTCGTCCAGATGATAAAGTCAACCGGGCCGTCGAAGTTCTCGAGGCCGGCGGGCTTGGAGGTCATCTCAAAGCGCACGAAGATGGACGGGCTCGTCTCGTCGGAGTACTCGATCTCGGCCTCAGCGAGTGCGGTGTGGCAGTGCTTGCACCAATGGACGGGCTTGTGACCGCGATAGATCATACCCTTATCGAACATGGCCTTGAAGACCTCGATGTCGGCAGCGTCATGCTGGTGATAGAGCGTCAGGTAGGGGTTGTCCCAGTCGCCAAGCACGCCCAGGCGACGGAAGCCGGTCTTCTGCAGCTCGATGTTCTCGACAGCGAACTTGTTGCAAAGCTCGCGGATCTTAGCCGTGGAGGTCTGGTTGAACTTCTCGGTGCCGAGCTTCTCCTCGACCTTATGCTCGATCGGCTGGCCATGGCAGTCCCAACCGGGGACATAGGGAACCTCATAGCCCTGCATCATCCAGTAACGGTTGATCATGTCCTTGGAGATCTTGTTCATGGCGTGTCCGATGTGGATCGGACCGTTGGCGTACGGAGGACCGTCGTGCAGCACGAACTTCTTGTGACCCTCGTTCTTCTTCAGAACCTGCTCGTAGACCTTGTTGTCCTGCCAGTCCTTGAGTCGCTTGGGCTCGGACTTGGAAAGACCGGCACGCATGGGAAAACCGGTCTTGGGCAGATTCATCGTCTGCTTGTACTCGTTTGCCACGGTACCCCTTTCATGTCGTGGGCGCGCACGCCCGTTGGGCACCAAAAAAGCGCCCGTCCCTACAAGCTGGGACGAAGCGCCACAAAACGGACTGTACGCCCGCAAAAGCTCTTCGTTTAACCACCCAGCTTAGATGCCCTCGCCCGCGTATTCGCGCGCTCGCATCCGTTACTCGGCTGGCCTGTATCGACGACCATCTCGGCGATATCTACTAAGACGAGCCTGTGCGACGCGTCCGTTGGGACCGCAGCTCCGGGGTGATTTTCATCGGTCGCATGCACGGGTTCTCAGCGCTCCCCGCTCTCTGTAGCATGCGGACGGCCGACTACTCGTCCCCATCAACGCTTATGCGGAGTATGCTAGCACGTTCCGCGCCGGCGAAAAACCCTCAACACTGGTTTTATACGTTCGAAATTTCTCGCGGCTATGGACCTTCTCTTGGAGCAAAATACCTGAAAGCACTTTATCGAACGAAAGAAGGTTGCTATGCGCACGATTGGAATGAGCGACTACACCGTTGGCGAGGATTGTTTTACCGAGTTGCCCGCCGCACTGGCAGAGTACGGAGCGACCAAGGTCGCCATCATCGGTGGCAAGCGAGCCCTGGCTGCAGCGCTACCAGGGCTCGAGGCGGCACTTGAAGGTACCGATGTCGAGGTCCTGGAGACGCGCGTCTACGGTACCAACAGTACGCGTGCCAATATCGCCAAGGTCGTAAACTCCCCCGCCTGTCAGGAAGCCGACGTGCTCATTGCTTGCGGCGGCGGCAAGGCGCTCGATACCGTCAAGACGGCGGCCATCGAGCTCAAGAAGATCGTCTTTACCGTGCCGACGATCTGCTCCAACTGCTCCGCCGCGACCGCCATTGCCGTTGTCTACAACGACGACGGCTCGCTCGAGGGCTATTCGTACCCCAACCGCCCCGCGCACATCTTCATCAACCCCAAGATCATCGCCGAGGCACCGGCAGAGTACTTCTGGGCAGGCGTGGGCGATGCCCTGTCTAAGCAGCCCGAGGTCGAGTACGCCACGAGCGCCGGTAATTTGGAGCACACCGCCGGTCTTGGCCTGGCACTCGCCCACACCTGCTCCGAGCCGCTGTTTACCTATGGCGTCCAGGGTCTTGAGGACGTGCGCCAGGACCTGTCGACCGAGGCCGTCAAGCAGATCGCGCTCGACATCGTGGTCAACACGGGCTATGTCTCGAACCTGACCAACCAGAACGATTACTACTACAACTCGAGCGTGGCGCACGCATTCTACAACGCCACATGCAGCATTCCGCGCGAGGGCACCTACCTGCACGGCGAAGTCGTGAGCCTGGGCGTGCTCGTGCTGTTCGCCTATACGGGCGATACCGAGAACCTTGAGCACTACGCGGCCTTTAACAAGCAGATGGGCCTGCCCGTAACGCTTGAGCAGGTCGGGCTTTCCGAGGCAGACATCCCGGCCCTGTGCGAGTTCGCACACGCCACCAACGAGTGGAAGCAGGGAAACCCCGAGCCCTTCACCGACGAAAAGTTCGCCGCCGCCATCAAGGCCGCCGACGCCTACGGACACACGCTCTAGCTCTAACCCAAAACCACCACAAAGGGGACAGGCACCTTTGTGGTGGTTTTTTATTGCTCCAACATTCAGTTCGCACTCGAACCCGATTCTATACGAGAAAGGGTCCGGGTACGTTTTTTGTTTATCGGTAATTCTGCGGAAGGACCACTCGGAACGGTAAACAGAAACGAACAGAGGCAGAGTACCATCGTGGTGATGGTATCCTGCCTTTTGTTTTGCGGAACCAAGGTCGCTTTATGCGAACTTGATCGCCACTTATATGGCGCATTGATGGCAATTGCTGCGTACGTGCGTACCGGGAGCCTGTACACCTCTGGCAAGGCGTAACACACTAGACTTTGTTCCAAAGTCCGTGTGCTAAGGGGGCAGGGCCCTTAGAATTCCTGTGGAGTGTGTACGCACGTACGCAGGAAAACAGCAAATTACGCTATATCAGGGCGTTCTTTCATTGGTGAGTATGGTATACACGGCTTAGTTCAACAAATAAGAATTTATATATAAAGGAGAATATTGATGAAAATGTTTTTATGTTCACACTTTTCAAGTGTAGGAAGTCTGATAAAGGAAGAAATTGAAAATAAAAAAGTCGCATTTATTCCAACAGCTTCGCTGCGTGAAGGCTACACCGGTTATGTCGGCTCGGCTCGAAAATTATTCAAAAAGTTGGGAGCAATC
>JAXKEA010000048.1:0-34731 GCA_036551635.1 Collinsella sp. | reverse complement strand
CGGCCGAGAGGGCCTGCTCCGGGCGGGTGCCCTTCCTCGGGGAAGTTCGCGAAGCCCACTTCCCCGAGGAAGGGCACCCGCCCGGAGCAGGCCCCAGCGCGAGACCGTCCCGGATGCTATTCGTTGTCGCCAGCGGTCATTTGCGTTGCGGAGAGCGCGCCGTCGGCAGCGGTTGCAGCTGCTGCGTCGGGCCAGACCCAGTCGGTGAAGGCCGGGTGATCGTAGCCCTCATCGCACGCGAACTCAAAGGCCTCGGTGCGGAATGCCTCCCACTCATCAATCTGCTCGGCAAACTTATCGGCGTCGACCATGCGCAGCACGTCGGCGGCCAGTGCCCAGCGGTCCATGTTGTTCAGGCGCAGCATGTCGAACGGCGTTGTCGTGGAGCCTTTCTCCTCGTAGCCGTGGACGCGGAAGGCATCGTGGCCGGGGCGGTTCCAAATCAGACGGCGAATCGTGCCGGCATAGGCGTGGAACGCGAAGAGGACGGGCTTATCGCCGCAGCCGAACAGCTCAGCCCAGCGCTCGTCACTGAGAGCCTGGTCGTTCTCGCAGACGTTCTGGATCTTGAGCAGGTCGACCACGTTGACGAACCATACCTTGATGCCCAGCTCGCGCAGCATGTCGGTTGCAGCCAGAGCCTCAAGCGTCGGCACGTCACCGCAGGTGGCGACCACGACGTCGGCCTCGGCGAGCGAATCGGCGGTCGATGCCCACTCCCAGGTCGCAACGCCCTCGGCGAGCTCCGCCTTGGCCTCGTCGACCGTCTGGAAGGTGGGGGCGGGCTGCTTGCCACAGAAGATGGCGTTGACGCAGTCGGTGGACTGGTAGACGCGCTCGGCAACGGCAAGCGCCATGTTGGCGTCGGCCGGATAGTATGCGTTCACGATGTGTGTGTCGTTGGCTTTGTTGAGCAGCAGGTCGATAAAGCCGGGGTCCTGGTGCGAGAAGCCGTTATGGTCCTGGCGCCAGACATGGCTCGACAGCAAAATGTTGAGGCCGCTGATGGGAGCACGCCACGGAATCTCGCGCTTGGTGGCCTCGAGCCACTTGCAGTGCTGGTTGACCATGGAATCGACCACGTGGACAAAGCTCTCGTAGGAGCTCCACACACCCGAGCGGCCGGTGAGCACGTAGGCCTCGAGGAAACCCTCGCACTGGTGCTCGGACAGCTGCTCGACAACCTTACCGGAACCGGCCAGCAGCTCGTCGTTGGCCTCGTCCTCGTAGAAGCCGGCATCCCACTGCTTTTTGGTCACCTTGTAGGCAGCCTGCAGGCGGTTGGACGCGGTCTCGTCGGGACCGAAGATGCGGAAGTCGTCCATGTTCTTGGCCAGAACATCGGCGGTGTACTCGCCAAAGACGCGAGCGGCCTCGGTGGAGCCCCAGCCGTGGCCCTTCTCGGCGACGGGAATCTCGTGAGCGTGGATATCGGGCAGCTCGAGCTCGCGGCGAACCTTGCCGCCGTTCGCGTTGGGGTTGGCGCCGATGCGCAGCTCACCGGTCGGCATAAAGGCCGTCACCTCGGGGCGCACCTGGCCCTCGGGCGTAAAGAGCTCCTCGGGCTTGTAGGAGCGCAGCCACTCGCGCAGCACGCGGAAGTGCTCGTGGGTGTCCTTGGCACTCGCCAGCGGCACCTGATGGGCTCGCCAGGAGTCCTCGGTCTTCTTGCCGTCGATTTGCTTGGGGCAGGTCCAGCCCTTGGGCGTGCGGAACACGATCATCGGGTAGGCGGGACGGACCACGGTCTCACCAGCGGCGGCCTGGGCCTGCGCGGTGGCCTTGATGTCGCAGATCTCGTCAAAGACTTGCTCAAACAGGGCGGCGAAACGAGCGTGGATGCTCGCATGGCTCTCATCGTCAAAGCCGGCGACAAAGAAGTGCGGCTTATAGCCCATGCCCTCAAAGAACTTGGTGAGCTCCTCGTCGGACACGCGGGCAAGAATGGTGGGGTTGGCGATCTTATAGCCGTTGAGGTGCAGAATCGGCAGGACGATGCCGTCTGTTGCCGGGTTCACGAGCTTGTTGGACTGCCAAGAGGTCGCAAGCGGGCCGGTCTCGGACTCGCCGTCACCCACCACGGCCACAGCGAGCAGGCTCGGATTGTCCATGACGGCGCCATAGGCGTGGCTGAGCGTGTAACCGAGCTCGCCGCCCTCGTGGATGGAGCCGGGCGTCTCGGGAGCAAAGTGGCTCGGGATGCCACCGGGATAGGAGAACTGGCGGAAGAACTTCTGCAGGCCGGCCTCGTCATCGGTGATGTCGGGGCGAATCTCGCGGTAGGTGCCATCGAGCAGCGACTGGGCGGTGCCAGCAGGGCCACCATGTCCGGGACCCATCAAAAAGATGGCGTTCTGGTTGTGATCGGCGATCAGGCGGTTAACGTGACCGAAGAGGAAGTTAATGCCCGGCGTGGTGCCCCAGTGACCAACCAGACGGTGCTTAACGTCCGGACGGCCAAAGTCACGCGTCTCGCCGGTCCTCTCGTCCACAAAATCGGGGCGCATCAACGGGTTGGAGCGAAGATAGATCTGGCCGACGGACAGATAGTTGGAGGCGCGCCAGTACAGATCGACACCCTCGAGCTCGGATGCCGGCACCTCGTGTCCCAATTTTTGCCACGGCGTTCCCAGTGTTTTAGCCATTGTTTATGTCCCTTCGCTGTGCGGCCGCGCTCCGATATCGCAACCATTCGTTGGGACTAGTATATTTGCTAAAACGTTTTATCATGCTGAAAAAACGTTTTATCATGTTAAAATGAGCCAAGTATCTAAGGACAGCAACGCTCACCTGCGATATCTTTCATCACAGGCGCTCCACATTCGAACTAGACGAGTTGGTAAACATGTTTAGTTGTGTTTAGCAAGGTTGAGCACACTGTTTTTTACGATGAGCGCCGGCTCCAGAACGACCTCTTCGGCACGTTTTCCGCCCTTGCCGGCCAAGCGTTTTGACATGCAGCTAAAGGCGTGCTCGGCAAGCACGCTGGGATCCTGCTCGATTGCCGTCAGAGCCGGTTCAAACAGAACATCGGCGGCGGAGTTGTCGTAGCTCACCACCGAGATATCGTCCGGAATGCTCTTCCCCATCTCGTGCAAGCGCTTGAGCAGACCGAGGGCGATGTTATCCGAACTTGCGAACACAGCGGTGGCATCAGTTGCGAGCACCGCCTCCGAGGCCTCGTAGGCACTCGGAATGTAGTACTCGCTCTCAAACTCCAAACGTGCGTCGATAGGCAGGCCAACCTCGCGCAGCGCGCGCTCATAGCCGGCAAGTCGCTTACGCCCCGTATTGGAACGGCGCGCGTTAACCAAGCAGGCAATGCGACGGTGGCCTTGCTCGATCAGATAGCGGGTGGCCATATAGCCGCCCATCTCGTGGTCGAACATCACCTTGTCACACTCGAGCCCCTCAATGGCACGGTCGACCATCACGGCAGGGATAGGCAGATGGCTGACTTCTTCGCGCAGGGCGCGGTCGTCGGAGAACTCGTCGCCCACAACCAGGAAGACGCCATCAACGCCGCGCGTTACCAGCTGGCGCAGCAGCTCCAGATCGTCATCGGCGCTTCCACCCGAGCTGGTAATGAAGAGCGCATAGCCGTCCTCGCGGCAGCGCTTTTCCAGGCTACCGGCGAGCGAGGCAAAAAAGCGGCTCTCGATGTTAGGGACGATAAGGCCCAGCGTGCGCGACTCGCGCATGACCAGACTACGCGCAATCTGGTTGGGGACATAGTGGTTGCGCGCCGCGACCTCCTTGATGAGCTTGCGGTTTTCTTCCGAGATGCGACAGGGCCGGTTATTGAGAACAAGCGAGACCGACGAGGGGGAAAGCCCCACCTCCTGGGCGATCTGCTTGAGGGTGACTTTGTTGGCCATCTCGCTCCTTCCAGGTTTACGCGCAATCCCTTGAAAGTATAGCGACCGCCCCTCTACCTCGGTGATAAACACTTTACCAATCCGGTAGACGGCTGTTTTATCGCCGCCAGCGCACCAAATCCGTCCGGGTGGGGTATATTGCAATCGATTGATGACAACGACCACCAAAAGGCGGATATTCGTATGCACGAGAACGACTTTTTTAACGAGGACCTGCTGTGCGCGCTTGCTGGCGTTGCCGGCGAGGACAACGTGCTGATGAGCGAGCCCATGCGCGAGCACACCACGTTTAAGATCGGCGGCCCGGCCGACGTCTTTGTCACGCCCGATACCGAGCAGGGCCTCGTCGCCACGCTCGATACCTGCTATCGCTGCGATCTGCCCCTCACCATCGTGGGCAACGGCTCCGACCTGCTCGTCGGCGACAAGGGCATCCGTGGCGTCGTCGTGGCGCTGGGCGAGGGACTCTCCGACATTACGGTCGACGGCACGCACGTCACGGCGGCAGCCGGCGCCTTGCTTTCCGATGTCACCGCTGCGGCAGCCAAGGCCGGTCTAACCGGCATGGAGCCCATCTCGGGCATCCCCGGATCGGTCGGCGGCGCCTGCTACATGAACGCCGGTGCCTACGGTGCCTGCATGGCCGATGTGCTGGAGTCCGTGCGCGTCTACAAACCCGCTCGCCAGCTCGACGATTGCACCCGCGGCAGCGGCAACATCATCGAGTTCGATGTCGACGAACTCAACCTGGGCTATCGCAAGAGCCGCATCGCCGACGACGGCTTTATCGTTCTTTCTGCCACCTTCAACCTCGCACCGGGCAACGCCGCGATGATCAAGGCCGACATGGACGACTACCGCCAGCGCCGCGAGGACAAGCAGCCGCTCGACATGCCGAGTGCCGGCTCCACCTTCAAGCGCCCCGAGGGCCACTTTGCCGGCAAGCTCATCATGGATGCCGGCCTGCGCGGCCATGCTGTCGGCGGCGCACAGGTAAGCGAAAAGCACTGCGGCTTCATCGTCAACGCCGACCACGCCACCGCCGCCGACGTCAACGAACTCATCCGCTACATCCAAACAACCGTCAAAGACCAATTCGGCGTAGACCTAGAACCCGAAGTCCACCGAGTAGGCGAATTCCTTTAACAAAGAAGGCCCCGAAAGGGGCCTTCACCATAATTTATTCAGATAACCCAGTCCGGTGTGTCGCGCTCAGGACCCGAGAGGGCCGGGACAGTCCGAGAGGCATAAGGTTGATCGCGAGTTCCGCACGAGCCGGAGAGCACTTAATGTGCTCTCCGTGCGAGCAGGACTGCCCGAGCAGGCAACCTTATGCCTCTCGGGCTGTCCCGGACCAAGCCGCAGCTACGACAGCGCAATACCGCCAAGCCAGCCCCAACGCACGCCAGAGCCAGTGCCATAGAAGCTAATAAACGAATCGAGCGACTTAGACGTAATGGCACCCTCGTTGCTCATAACGATGCCGCCGCCAACGTAGATACCCACATGACCGTAGATGAGGCCCGGAGCACCCGTGCCGCTGTGCGAGGAATCGGCCACGATCATGCCCACCTGCAGCGCCGAGCGGTCGGAGCTATAGCACCATGCGTTAAACATATCGCATGCGTTACCGCCAAAGTAGCCAACGCCGGCGTTACGGAAGACATTGGTAACCCACGCCGCGCACCAGTTCTGACCCGGCGAAGGCGTGGAGTAGCACGCGTTGACGACGGCCTGCTGTTTGCCCGAGCCGGCATTCTGTTGCGGGGTTCCGGGCGCATACGATCCGCCACCCGAACTCGAACCACCCGAGTAGGAATTGTTCTTGTTCGCGGCGGCAGCGGCAGCGGCGGCCTTCCTGGCAGCCTCCTCAGCCTGGGCGGCAGCGAGGATCTCGGAATCGCGCTGAGCCATGAGCTCCTTGACGTCGTCGGAAAGACCGTTCAGCACGGTCTGGACTTCTTGCTGCTTGGCCTGCATATCCTGCATCTGAGCCGTCTGCTGGTCCTTGAGTTTTTCCAGGTTGGCCTTTTGTGCTTCGAGCTCGGTCTTCTGTGCGTCGAGCTCAGCCTGAATCGTCTGGATATCCTCGATGGCATCGCGGTCGCTCTTGTTGATCTTCTCAACGTAATGCGCGTTGGCGACGAGTTCCTCAAACGAGCCAGAGGCCAGCAGCAGCGACAGGATGTTCGTGCCGCCGGACTTGTAGCTGGCGGCCACGCGATCGGAAAGGTCGTTGCGCTTCTTCTTGAGCTCGGCCTTCTTTTCATCGATCTGGGCCTGCGTGCCGTCAATCTTGCCCTGGACATTCTCGATGTCGTTGAGGGTCTGGGCATTCTTGTTGGCCAGCGCCGCATACTCATTTGCGATGCTGTCGAGCTGGGCCTGAACCTCGTCGAGCTGGGCCTGGGCGGCATTCAGTTTATCGGTTGTTTCTTTGGAAGCCTCCGCCGCATGGGCGCGAGCGGGCAGGCCAAAAAGAACTGCCGCAGAAGCGGCGCCGAACAGGGCCTTGAGGGCAGTGCGGCGCGAGAGCTCCTGGGAAAGGATGGAATCGCTGTTTGGTGACATATGTACTCCGTTACATGTTTATTTATATGTCGCTCAACTCATACATATTAGCGTACATATGGCGCGTCCCAACGATTTCCACGAACGGCAGGAAACTACAAGGTCAGCGGCTCGTAAGCAAATGTCGAAGATCAGGTTATGCGTACGCAAGCTCTTCTATGAGTACGTTGGCACAATCCTCCGCTTTTCCTACAGCGCACGATTTGGGCGTCCCTGCCTGCGCTATACTCCCCTGAAGAAGTGTTCCTGATTCGATAGGAGACTACATGTCCAAAGCACTCGACCCCAAAGACACCTGTGTCCTCGTTACCGGTGGCGCCGGCTTTATCGGCTCGCACACCGTCGTTCAGCTGCTCGAGGGTGGCTACCAGGTCGTCATCGTCGATGATCTCTCCAACTCCAGCGCCGTCGCCGTCGACCGCGTCAAGACCATCGTGGGCGACGAGGCCGCCAAGAACCTCACCTTCTACGAGGCCAACGTGCTCGACCGCGATGCGATGAACAAGATCTTCGATACCCATCAGATCGACCGCGTCATCCACTTTGCCGGCTTTAAGGCCGTTGGCGAGTCGGTGAGCAAGCCCGTCGAGTACTATCACAACAACATCGAGAACACCCTGGTGCTCATCGACGTCATGCGCAACCATGGCTGCAAGTCCATCATCTTCTCGAGCTCCTCGACCGTCTACGGCGACCCGGACAACCCGCCCGTCACCGAGGAGGACCCCAAGAAGCCCGCGACCAACCCCTATGGCTGGACCAAGTGGATGATCGAGCAGATCCTCATGGACGTTCACACCGCCGACCCCGAGTGGGACGTCGTGCTGCTCCGTTACTTCAACCCCATCGGCGCCCACCCGTCGGGCCTGATCGGCGAGGACCCCAAAGGCATCCCCAACAACCTGGTGCCCTACGTTGCCCAGGTCGCCGTCGGTAAGCTCGAGGCCGTTCAGGTCTTTGGCAACGACTACCCCACCCCCGACGGCACCGGCGTGCGCGACTACATCCACGTGTGCGACCTGGCATCGGGCCACGTTGCCGCGCTTAACTGGATGAACGGCAAGACCGGCGTCGAGATCTTCAACCTGGGCACCGGCACCGGCACCTCGGTGCTCGAGGTCGTCGCTGCCTTCTCCAAGGCCTGCGGCAAGGAGCTGCCCTACGTGATTCGCGAGCGCCGTGCCGGCGACATCGCCGCCAACTGGTGCGATGCCTCCAAGGCCGAGCGCATGATGGGCTGGAAGGCCCAGTACGACATCGCGGACATGTGCCGCGATAGCTGGAACTGGCAGAGCCACAACCCCAACGGCTTCGCTGACGCCGAGTAGCCACTCCCCCGCGGTAGATTTTGAGCCCCGGTCTCACGTTGTGAGGTCGGGGCTTTTTCATGGCATGTAACCATTCACCGAAAATCGGCTAACTTTTTTATCTTGCCTATACATGTTTAAACAACTTGTTCTACAATAGGCGTATTGAATTGGAAGCTCGGAGGCGGACTGCATGCTCATCGGCAGGCCGACCCCACAACAAGAAGGTTGGTGAGCGCATTCATGGAGCGTGCAAGCGGCGTCCTCATGCCCGTCTCATCTCTACCCGGCCCCTACGGAATCGGCGGTTTTGGCTGGAACGCCTATGACTTTGTCGACTTCCTCGCCTCGTGTAAACAACATTACTGGCAGATTCTGCCCCTCACGACGACCAGCTACGGCGATTCGCCCTACCAGTCGTTCTCAGCACGTGCGGGCAACCCCAACTTTATCGACTTCGCCGAACTCATCGAGGCGGGCTATCTGGAGCAGTGCGATATCGACGGCGTGTATCTGGGTTCCGACCCCAGCAACGTCGACTACGGCGCCATCTTTGGCGGTCGCCGTCAGATTCTCGACCGCGCCGCCGAGCGCTTTGCCGCCGACAAGCCAGCAGACTTCGACGACTTTGTCCAGGCCAACGAGGACTGGCTCATCCCCTATTGCGAGTTCATGACCGTCAAGGAGGAGTGCGGGCTCAAGGCATTTTGGGAGTGGCCCGCGGAGCTGCGTACCCGCGGAGAGGCTTCTGCCAAGGTCTGCGCCGCCCATCCCGCGCGTATGCTCTACCACCAGATGACGCAGTACTTCTTCGATCGCCAGTGGAGCCGCCTCAAGGCTTACGCCAACGAGCGCGACATCCTAGTCATCGGCGACCTGCCCATCTACGTCTCGCGCGACTCTGTCGAGATGTGGGCCACGCCCGAGCTCTTTAAGATCGACGCCGCCGGCAACCCCGTGAGCGTCGCCGGCACGCCACCCGACCAGTTCTCGGCAACCGGCCAGTACTGGGGCAACCCTATCTACGACTGGGATGCCATGGAGGCCGACGGATTCTCCTGGTGGGAGGGCCGCATCCGTGCCGCGCTCGACATGTACGACATCATCCGCCTGGACCACTTCCGCGGCTTCGAGGCCTATTGGGAGGTGCCGTTCTCCTCGCCCGATTCGTCCTACGGTTCGTGGACGCAGGGCCCCGGCCTCAAGTTCTTCAAGACGCTCGAGGAAAAGCTCGGCACGCTGCCCATCATCGCCGAGGACCTGGGCTTCCTCACCCCCGGCGTCATCGACATGCGCGACAACTCGGGCTTCCCCGGCATGAAGATCCTGCAGTTTGCCTTTGAGGGTACCAACTCGTACTACCTGCCGCATAACTACATCGCCAACACCGTCGCCTATGTGGGCACCCACGACAACGAGACGGCGCGCGGTTGGTTTGAGGGAACGGCCACCCCGCGTCAACGCGAGCAGGCAGCCCTGTACACCCATCAGCAGGCCGGCGAACCCATGGCAGATGCACTCAATCGCACCATCGCCGCCAGCGTGAGTGACACGTGCATCTACACCATGCAAGACCTGCTCAACTTGGGCAACGAGGCGCGCATCAACACCCCTGCCACGCTGGGCGGCAACTGGACCTGGCGCATGCTCGACGGCGCCATCACCCGCGAGCTCGAGCACAAACTCACCGACTGGACCGAGACCTACTTCCGCATCCCGTCGGAAGCCGAAATCAAGCTTCCTCAATAGGAGCTACCGCGCCCGGCCCCTCCCCACCGTGCGGACGCGCTTGCTTTTCCCGCGCGAGGCCACCCCAATCCCCTCGCGCGGGCTTCTTATGAATTGCAGACATGAAACAACCCATCACAGGAGAAAACATGCCCCAAATTAACCTCATGGAACTCGCCGAGCAGTCTTTTGGCACCTCGCTCGAGCAGCTCGACGACCGTCGCATTTACAAGCTGCTGGTCAAACTCGTGCAGGAGCGCTCCGCCGCCCGCCCGCTCAACAACAGCAAGAAAAAGCTCTATTACATTTCCGCCGAATTTTTGATCGGCAAGCTGCTCATCAACAACATGATCGACCTCGGCATCTACGACGAGGTTAAGGACCAGCTCACCGCCGCAGGCCACGACCTCAACAAGATCGAGGAATTCGAGGTCGAGCCGTCACTCGGCAACGGCGGCCTGGGCCGCTTGGCCGCATGCTTCCTGGATTCCATCGCCACGCTGGGCTTGACCGGCGATGGCGTGGGCCTCAACTATCACTACGGTCTGTTCCGTCAGCGCTTTGTCGACAACCAGCAGAAGGCCGTCCCCGACGAGTGGCTCGGTGAGCAGGACATCCTAGTCGACGATGACCGCTCCTACACCGTCGAGTTCGGCGATTTTGCCGTTACTTCCAAGCTCGTCAACATCGATGTGCCCGGTTACGGCCAGCCCACCAAGAACCGCCTGCGCCTGTTCGACCTGGCGAGCGTCGACGACGGCCTGGTCCCCGGCAGCTCCATCGACTTCGACAAGACCGAGATCGCCAAGAACCTCACCTTGTTCCTCTACCCCGACGATTCCGACGAGCAGGGCCGCCTACTTCGCATCTATCAGGAGTACTTCATGGTGAGCAACGCCGCCCAGCTCCTGATCGACGAGGCCGTCGAGCGCGGCAGCAACCTGCACGATCTGGCCGACTATGCCGTGGTCCAAATTAACGACACGCACCCCACCATGGTCATCCCCGAGCTCATTCGCTTGCTCACCACCGAGCATGGCATCGAGTTTGACGAGGCCGTGACCATCGTACGCTCCATGGTCGCCTACACTAACCACACGATTCTTGCCGAGGCGCTCGAGAAGTGGCCGCTCGCCAGCCTGCAGAAGGTCTCCCCTGCCATCGCCGACATTATCGTCAAGCTCGATGAGATCGCGAAGGCCGAGCACGATGACCCGCGCGTCGCCATCATCGACGAACACGATACCGTCCACATGGCCCACATGGACATCCACTTTGGCTTCTCCATCAACGGCGTAGCCGCCCTCCACACCAAGATCCTGGAGGACACCGAGCTTCATCCGTTCTACGAAATCTATCCCAAGAAGTTCTCCAACAAGACCAACGGCATCACCTTCCGCCGCTGGGTCCATGGGGCCAACCCCGCGCTCGCCAGCCTGCTCGACGATGTGATCGGCACCGACTGGCGCAGCACCGGCGATCTGAGCAAACTCGCCAATTTCGCCGACGACAAGGACGTTCTTGAGCGCCTGGCCGCCACCAAGGTCGAGGCCAAGGCCATCATGCGCCAGTTCATGGCGCTCGAGCAGGGCGTGACCATTCCCTCCAACGCCATCATCGACGTCCAGGTCAAGCGCATCCACGAGTACAAGCGTCAGCAGATGCTCGCGCTCTACATCATCTGGAAGTACCTCGATATCAAGAACGGCAACAGACCTAAGCACCCCGTCACCATCATCTTTGGCGGCAAGGCGGCGCCTGCCTACACTATCGCGCAGGACATCATCCATCTGATCTTGACGCTGTCGCAGTGGATTGCAAACGACCCCGACGTGGCTCCCTACCTGCAGGTCGTCATGATCGAGAACTACAACGTCACCGCCGCCGAGCGCGTGATCCCCGCCGCTGATATCTCCGAGCAGATCAGCCTGGCCTCCAAGGAGGCGAGCGGCACCTCCAACATGAAGTTCATGCTCAACGGCGCCCTAACCCTGTGCACGCTTGACGGCGCCAACGTGGAGATTGCCGAGCTCGTGGGCGACGAGAACATCTATACCTTTGGTGCCTCGTCCAAACAGGTCGAGCAGCTCTACGCCGACGGCGCCTATGACGCCGGTGCGCTCTACCGCAAGCCCGGCATTAAACTGCTGGTGGACTTCATCACCAACCCCGCCTTTATGGCGACCGGCAACGCCGAGCGCCTGCAGCGCCTGCACGACGACATTAAGGGCAAGGACTGGTTTATGGCCCTGCTCGACATTGAGGAGTACATCCAAACCAAGGAGCGCGTGCTGGCCGACTACGAGGACCAGGACGCCTGGATGCGCAAGGCGCTCATCAATATCGCCAACGCCGGCACCTTCTCGTCCGACCGCACCATCTCCCAGTACAACGACGAGATCTGGCACCTGAACTAATTTCGCTTCCCTTACCCATCCTCCTGAGAAACGGAGTCGTGGCAACACGGCTCCGTTTTTTGTGCCCGCACGTTACCCTGTGACCCGACTCGACCAAACAATCTCAATCTATAACAACTACTCAATCAAAACGGCCCTACCCGTTACAGATCGAGACAAACGACCGGCCAGACAACCCCAACACAAAGAAAGGCTCCCCTCTCGCCCAGTGGACGGGAGGGGAGCCTTATATGTGACCGCGGCAAAAGGATGGCAATACCGCAGTCGCCCAAAGGGAGGGCCCGGATGCACCGGGCCTAGATAAGGTTCTTGCCAGAGACCTTATCGAAGAGGTGGGTCGCGTTCTTCTCGAACTTGAACCAGATGGGGTCGCCCGCCTTGAGCGCACCCTTGGCCTCAAGGTCGACAACGGGAATGATCAGGACGAACTGGCCATCGGGAGCAGTCACGTGGACATGCTCGGTCGAACCCATGAGCTCGGTCACCTCGACGGTACCCTGGAGCGCGCCCTCCTCGTCCTTGTCGGCAAGCAGAATCTGCTCGGGGCGCACGCCAGCCGTGATCTCCTTCACGTCGCCGCCGTCCCAGTTGAGGGCAAGCTGAGCGCAGGTCTCGGGGGCGAGCGCCACGTTCATATCCTCGGTCTTGACGGTAAAGCCGTTGCCCGAGCGCACCAGCTGGGCATCGAAGAAGTTCATCTGCGGCACGCCGATGAAGCCGGCGACGAAGATGTTCGCGGGATGGTTGAAGACCTCCTGCGGGGTGGCGATCTGCTGGACGACGCCGTCCTTCATGACCACGATACGATCGCCGAGGGTCATGGCCTCGGTCTGGTCGTGAGTGACGTAAATGAACGTGCCCTTGATCTCGTGGCGCAGCTTAATGAGCTCGGCACGCATCTGGTTACGAAGCTTGGCGTCCAGGTTGGACAGCGGCTCGTCCATCAGGAAGACCTTGGGGTCACGCACGATGGCGCGGCCGATAGCGACACGCTGGCGCTGGCCGCCGGAGAGCGCCTTGGGCTTACGGTCGAGGTACTCGGTAATGCCCAGAATCTCGGCAGCAGAACGAACCTTGCGGTCGATCTCGTCCTTGGGAACCTTCTTGAGCTCGAGCGTAAACGCCATGTTCTCGTACACCGTCATATTGGGGTACAGAGCATAGCTCTGGAACACCATGGCAATGTCGCGGTCCTTGGGCGCCACGTCGTTGACGCGCTTGCCGTCGATGAGCACGTCGCCCGAAGTGATGTCCTCCAGGCCAGCGACCATGCGCATCGTCGTGGACTTGCCGCAGCCAGACGGGCCAACGAGAACGACAAACTCCTGGTCATGCACGGTGAGATTAAAGTCCTCCACCGCGAGCACGCCGTCCTCGGTAACCTTGAGGTTGTGCTTCTTCTCCTCGGTCTTCTTCTTTTTGCCAAAGAAGCCCTTCTTTTTGGACTCGTTGTTGGGATACACCTTCTGAACATGTTTGAGAACGATCTCGGCCATGTCTTTACCTTTCGATATGCGGCGCCGCGCTGAGGGGCGCCGCAGAAACTTGCAAAACAGTTACGGCATCAGCCCTTGACGGCACCTGCCACCACGCCGTCGATGATGTACTTCTGACAGAGGATGTACATGATAACGATGGGGATAACGACCATCATGATGCAGGCCATCATGGGGCCGAGCTCGACGTGGCCGTAGCCGCCGCGGAAGTACTGGATCAAGATAGGAATGGTCTTGTACTTGGTGGAGTCGAGCGTAAGGTAGGGCAGAAGATAGTCGTTCCAGACCCACATGGTCTCGAGGATGCCGACCGAAAGATAGGTGGGTTTCATGATGGGAAGGACGATCTTAAAGAACACCTGGACCGGGTTGCAGCCGTCGATCATGGCCGCCTCTTCGATCTCGAGCGGAATGTTCTTTACAAAGCCGGCGAACATAAAGACCGCCAGGCCCGCGCCAAAGCCGAGGTAGATAAAGCAGATGTTGAACGGCGTGTTGAAGCCGATGCGGTCCGCCAAATTGGACAGCGTGAACATGAGCATCTGGAACGGTACGACCATCGAAAACACGAACAGGTAATAGAAGAAGTTAGAGATCTTGCTGTTGACGCGCACTACGTACCAAGCACACATGGAGCAGCACACCAGAATCAGCACGACCGACGTGACCGTGATGATGAGCGAGTACATAAATGCCGAGGCAAAGCCCTGCTCGTTAAGGGCATGCATGTAGTTTGCGAGGCCGTTGAACGTCTCGGGCGTGAGCAGATCGAATGCCGTGGTGGTGCTGATTGCAGTTGCCTTTTTAAAGGAATTGAGCGCAATCATGAACACGGGGTAGATCCACGCGAGCGACAGAATCGTAAAGAAAATCGAGAGCGCGCGGTTGATAACCTTATCGCGTTTCATTACTGCTGCACCTCCTTGGACCTCGTGGCCTTAAGCTGAATCATGGAGATGGCTACGACCAGGATGCAGAAGATAACCGCCTTGGCCTGACCGATGCCCTGCCATGCGATACCGGCACGCGAATAGAACGTGTTGTAGATGTTCAGGGCGAGCATCTCGGTGGAGTGCGCGGGGGCGCCGCCGGTAAGGGCGAGGTTCTGGTCGAACAGCTTAAAGCCGTTGGTGATGGACAGGAACAGGCAGATGGTGATGGTCGGCATCAGGTTAGGGATCTTAACCTTCCAAAACGTCTGCCATGCCGTGGCACCGTCGACCTTGGCGGCCTCGATGTAGTCGGACGGAATGGACTGCAGACCAGCGATGTAGATGATCATCATGTAGCCGACCTGCTGCCACAGGGTCAGGATGATAAGGCCCCAGAAGCCAGCGGCGGAGTTGAGGGCGATGAGCTGGGCGCCCACGTTGGAGAGCAGGCAGTTGATCAGAATCTGCCAGATGTAGCCCAGCACGATGCCGCCGATCAGGTTAGGCATAAAGAAGATCGTACGGAAGATGTTGGTGCCCTTGAGCGCTTTGCGGGTGAGCGCCTGCGCGATGGCGAGGGCGATCACGTTGATGAGCACCGTCGACAGGAAGGCAAACGCCACGGTAAAGAAGAACGACGTGGCAAACTGCGGATCGGACAGTGCGCGCACGTAGTTCTCGATACCGACAAAGTGCGCGTTGTTGATGGTAATAAACTGGCAGAACGAGAGATAGAAACCCTGGATAAAGGGGATCACGAACCCGATCATAAACGCCAGACACGTGGGCAGCATAAAGAGCGGCCACCAGCGCTTGAGTGCTTTGCCCATAGAAGGGTCCTTTCAATATGCAGGGGGCGGGCAAACCAACGTCTGCCCGCCCCCTGTCGCTAATCAGATAGCTTGGGCAGCAACTGCTTACTCGGAAGCAGCCTTCTCGGTCTTCCAGCCATCGACGAAGGCGTTCTTGACGCCGTCCCACTTGCTGTTGTCGGCAGCATAGGCAATCAGAGCCTGCTTGAGGTTCTTCTTCCACTCCTCAGAGGGGATGTAGACGAAGTCCCAAGCGACGGTCTTCTTGCCGTCCTTGGCCATGGCAACGGCCTGCTGCGAGAAGACGTTGGTGGTCTCCTTAGCGCTCTTGAACGGGGCAGTCAGACCCATCTTGTCAGCGATGATGCTGGTGGCGGTGTCAGAAGTGACGCACCAATACATGAAGTCCTCGGTGGCCTTCTGGGCATCCTCGGAAGCCTGGGAGCTGACGCACCAGTAGTTCTCGCCGCCGGAGCACAGGCCCTGGTTCTCCTCGCCGTCGACACCGATGTAGATGGGCATCATGCCAATCTGATCGTCGGTCATGCCGGCCTTGGTGAGGTCAGCGTAGGCCCAAGAACCGTTCTGATAGAAGACGGCCTTGCCGGTTGCGAACTCGTTGGTGGCGTCGTCGCCGGTCTTGGAGGCAAGCTGCGAAGGATCGCAGGTGGAGTCGGTGATGTACAGGTCGAAAATCTGCTTGAAGTTGTCGAGATACTCGCCCTTGATCTCGTCGTCCTCCTGGTTGTGCTCCTTCTCGAACTCGTAGTAGAGCGGGAGGTTGGCGAGGTGGGTGGTGTAGCGCCAGCTGGAGGAGTCATCCATGCCGGCGGAAGTAAAGGCACCCTCAACACCAAGCTCGTCCTTGCGGGCCTGGATGTCGTCGGCACAAGCCTTCAGCTTGTCGAAGGAGTTGATGTCCTCGGCCTTGTAGCCAGCCTTCTCGAGCAGCTGCTTGTTGTAGATGATGCCGTAGCTCTCCTGGACCCAGTCGATACCCAGATCCTTGCCGTCGGACTGCAGAGCCAGGGAGTCGTCAATGAGCTCACCGCGAAGCTTGGTATCGGACAGGTCGGCGCAGTAATCCTTCCAGTTCTTAAGGCCGGTGGGGCCGTTGACCTGGAACAGGGTCGGAGCGGAGCTCTTGGACATCTCGGACTTGAGCTTCTCCTCGTAGGTGTTGGAGGCGGCGGTCACGATCTTGACCTCGACGCCCTTCTCCTTCTTATAGGCCTTGGCGATCTCCTTCCACTCCTTATCGACCTCGGGCTTGAATTGGAGGAAGTAGACCTCGGCAGCGTCACCAGAAGCAGAGGAGCCGGAGCCGGCAGAACCACCGCAGCCCACGAGACCCAGACCAAGAACCGCAGCCGCGGAACCAGCAAAGCCCAGGAACTGCCTTCTGCTCATTTCGTTCTTCATTACAATCCACCCTTTCACACCGTGGCGGCACCCTTTGCCGCCGCCTTCGGAGATTGGCTCGGGGACTTTGCCCCTTTTGCTGATTTGTACGATACGCTATTTGGCTAGTTGTTTGAACAAGTATTACTAGAGCGGTAGAAAAACTTCGGTGAACGGTAATTTCAACTTGATACTTGACAAGTTTTGTATAAACAATTATTTGTTATCGAATGCAGAGAAAACGCCCGGTCAAGCCGATACATCGTCGGTTTGACCGGGCGTTTTCGCTTTGAGGGCATGAGTCTCGTCAGGCTGCGAGCTAGCCGACTATCGCTTGGAGTTGACGCGGTAGTGGAAGATCTCGGGATGCGTGCGGGCATGCGTGACCTCGAACAAGATGCCATCCGAGGTGTACGATTGGCTCTCCATGACGGCGACGCAGTTGTACTTACCAAGGTCCAAGTAGCTGCTGTCCTCATCGTTGGCGAGCTCGACACTCACCGTACGACGGCTCGCCATCACTTTGACGCCGCGCTTGTGCTCCAGATAGTCGTAAATTGACCTTGCGGCGATCTCGGGCGTCAGGCCTTTGGCGATCGACTCCAGAAAATAGCCGTGGTCCACCTGGCGAGCGTTACCGTTAAGGCTACGGACGCGCACCACGCGAATCAACTTCTCGCCCACCTTAAAGCCCAGGCGACGAGAGAGTTGCTCGGTGCAGACCAGATGATCAAAAGACTTAACGTCCGTCGATGCAACGGCATTGTTGCGCTTTGCAAACTCGCCAAACGACTCGACTTCCTCGAGCGCGCCCAGCATATCGGTTTCGCCTTTAAGCCAAATGACGCGCACGCCCTTGCCGTGTATGGGCTGCACAAACATCCCGTCGGCCAGCATACCCAAGGCGCGACGGACGGTATTGCGAGTGCATCCGAACTCCGCGGTCAGCTCGGCTTCGGTTGGCAGCATCTCCTGAAACGCATAGGTCCCATTAATGATGCGCGAGCGTATTTCTCGGTAGATTCCTTCGTATATCGCTTTCGGCATTGTTTCACCTCTACATTATTCATTTCCGGCTAGGCACGATAGCATTTCTTAAAGTTGTTTAAACCGAATATCGGTAAAGCGACAGGATTTAACCGTTGACGGTTTCTGTCATGCCCAAATCGGTTTCGCTCAAAACTGCCGGTACGACAATCGTCTGGTCCTCTACAATGAATCCATTGTTTAAACGTTTCCCCACGCGCAACGCGCCTCGATATTCGGAAGGCAGAACATGCTGCAAAAAATCCAACGCTTTGGCGGGGCAATGTTCGCGCCCGCCATGCTGTTTTCTATATCAGGCCTCATGGTCGGCGTCTCCGCTCTCGCAACGACTGCGGACATCGTCGGCGATCTCGCCGTATACGGAACCCCTTGGTACGTTTTTTGGACCATCATCCAGCGCGGCTCGTGGACGGTCTTTAAACGCCTCCCGCTCCTTTTTGCCGTAGCGCTGCCCATCGGTCTTGCCCAAAAACAACCGGCTCGTTGCTGCCTCGAGGCTCTCGTCGCCTATTTTGCCTACTGCTTCTTTTTGAGCGAGATCATTAAGCTGAGCGGAGACAACCTTGGACTTGAGTACCCGTCATCTTTGACCACCGCCAGCGGTATCACCGTCATCGACGGCATCAAGACGCTCGACACCGGCATTATCGGCCCGCTGGCGGTATCGGCAACCGTCGTCACCATCCATGACCGCTTCTACGATGCCAAGATTCCCGATTGGCTCGGCACCTTCTCGGGCTCCTCGCTGGTCTACCTCATCAGCTTTTTTGCCGTGTTTGCCCTTGCCGCTATCTCGGCCGCCATCGTGCCCTACGTATACGATGTAACCGATACGCTGCGTCACGCGCTTGCAGGCGTCGGTCCCTTTGGCGTGGGCATCTTTGTCTTTTTAGAACGAGCACTCGAGCCCTTTGGCCTGCACCACCTGCTCTACATGCCGATCTACTACGACAACCTGGTCATTAACGACGGCATCTACGCCACGTGGAGCAGTTTGCTCCCCATCCTCTCCCATAGCACGCGCCCCCTTAATGAGCTTGCGCCGTGGGCCGGTTTTACCGCCACCGGCTGGGTCAAGCTCTTTGGCCTTCCTGCCATCGCAGCTGCGTTCTACTCCACCGCAAAACCCGAGCGCCGCGCCGGCCTCAGGGTCATCCTTGCTCCCGCCATCATCGCCTCGGTGGTTTGCGGCGTTACCGAGCCACTCGAGTTTCTCTTTATGTTCACCCACCCCGGGCTCTTTTTGCTCTACGCCGTCTTATCGTCTTGCCTTGCCACAACCATGAATCTCTTTGGCATCGTCGGCATCTTCTCGGGCGGCCTCATGGAGATGGCAGCCTTTAACTTTATTCCGCTCATGCGCACACATGCCGGTGCCTATCTTTTGGCGCTCGGTATCGGCCTTGCCTTTAGCCTCATCTTTTTTGTTAGTTTTCGAGCACTCATCTTGGTCTATGACCTTAAGACGCCGGGCCGCGAGGATCATGTCGCCAATCGCGCGGCAATCGATCGTTTAACGGAAAGCGGCTTTGCCAAAGAGCAATCTCCCAATGACGAGGTCGATAGTCGATTCGATCAAGATCACGTCCTCGCTGAGCGGGTAATTCAGCTTTTAGGTGGCGTTGGCAATATCGTGGGCGCAACCAACTGCGCCACGCGCCTGCGCGTCGAGGTCGCAGACCCTTCCATCGTTGCAGATAACGCGTCGTTTGTCGCGGCGGGCGCCAAGGGCCTCATCATTACGGGCAAGACCGCCCAGGTGATCATCGGCATCTCCGTTCCCCGCGTTAAAGAGCATTTTGACCAGATCATGGGCCTCGAGCCGGGATTTGCGCCCACCACCTCGGCCTCCCCTGCCGCCAGCGCAGCCTATAAGCGCGGCGATATTTGCTTCTTCGATATCGACGGAACGCTCGCCTGGCAAGACCCCAGGCTCGCCCAAGACCTTCCCGAAGACGAGCGGGACCTCTCCCCCTATCCCAACGAGGCGGTTTCGCAGGCAATCCGCGAGTTTGTCGCCAACGGCAACATGGCCTTTATCTGCACGGGACGTACCCTCAGCTGCATCCACCCCAAGCTTCTTGAGCTGCCCTGGACCGGCATCGTCTGTCTTGCGGGCGGTTACGCCGAGATCAACGGACACGCAATTCGCGATCTGTCGATGACGCCCGGTATGCTGCAGCGTCTTGCCCCCTACCTTGAGCAATCGGGCGAGGTCATCCGCTTTGAGGGCCTCAACGGCGTCGTGCGCATGAGTGCCGATGCCCCCGATGCTCCCGGATACGCGCGCACCCTGGGCGACGCAGTCACGCAGCTGCAACATTACAGTGTCTACAAGATCTTGATGTCTACATCGCTCGCCAACCACATCGCTCAAGATAAGGCACTTGAGCCGCTGCTGTGCTTTAACGAGCTCGAACTCGAGGTAACCGAAATCTCGCCCCGCGAATGCACGAAGCGCGGGGGCATCCAGTCTGTACTCGACGCCCTCGATCCCCACCATGGAACCGTATACGGCATCGGCGACGCCAGCAATGACGTCTCGCTGATGAACGCCGTCGATGTCGGTATCGCCATGGGCAATGCGCCAGACTATCTCAAAAAGCGCGCCGACTACATCACCGACTCGGTCGACAAAGATGGCGTCGTCAAGGCGCTCGAGCACTTTAGGCTTATATAAGCAGCCGGCACGCGCACGCGTCCCGTTTCTCCAAATCGCCAAAACAGACGCGCCGGCAACTCCAATGTGGCAATATGGTATCTGCACACCGCAACGATGTAACCTAAGAAAGAATGCGAGAACCCGTGTCCAGTCCGTTTACCAGCTTTTTAGCCCAGCACTTTGACCAGATTAACGACTATCTGGCCACGTTCTTTGACGGACAGGCGACCTCTGCCGATATCGAGCGCTACCTGTACGCGCCGCTCTCGGCTTTTACGGCCAACGCCGGCAAGCGCCACCGCCCGCTTATCTGTATGCTCGCCGCAACCGCAGTGGGCGGCAGCTTTGAGAGCGCCCGCAGCGCCGCGGCAGCCATCGAGCACTTCCAGTCGGGCGCGCTGATCCACGACGACATCGCCGACAACGGACAGCTTCGTCGAGGCAAGCCCTGCATGCACCTTACCGAGGGCACGGGCCTTGCCATCAATTGTGGCGACCTGGCGCTCACCATGGTCACCAAGACGGTTCTCGACGACCCCACGCTGGAGTCCGACGTGAAGCTGCGCGTGCTCCACGAGCTTACCGAGATGATCGTCCGCACCATCGAGGGTCAAGCGCTCGACCTGGGTTGGGTCCGTGACGGGCGCTTTGATATCTCGGTTGATGACTACCTGGACATGGCGACGCACAAGACCGCGTTTTACAGCGGAGCCACGCCGCTTGCCGCCGGAGCCATTATCGGCGGCGGCAGCGATGAGCAAATCGAAGCGCTGCGCGCCTTTGGCCTGCACACGGGCCTTGCCTTTCAGATTCAGGACGACCTGCTCAACCTTGTCGGCACTAAGGAAGCCGCCAACAAGGACTTCCGCACCGACATCACCGAGGGCAAGCGCACGCTTGTCGCCGTTCATGCCCTCTCTGATGAGCGCTACCACGACGAGGTCGAGGCGATTCTTTCCTCGGGCACCGATGATCCCGCGCAGCTCGCACGCGCCGTGGAGATCTTCCAAGAGACCGGCTCCATCGATTACGCCCACACTTACGCGCTCGACCTGACCGCTAAGGCCAAAGCGGCCATCGAGAACGTTGAGCTTGATCCGCACGCACGCGAGCTGTTCCTCTCCATGGCAGATTTCTTTGTGGAGCGCCTTAACTAACGGGGGTTATAAAACCTGTCAGCAGCGTTTTTAGGCACAACTTGCTACACTGTTGAGTGCATGTTTATGCATCCCTTTGCGTTGTCTATCCGACAGACGCTCAAATAGTACGAATGGTACGCCGAAAGGGGTTCGTTCATGGAACCTATTACAACGGGCATGCAAGGAGCAGCCGTCGAGGACGTGCAGTCTCGTCTCCTGCAGCTCGGCTACACGATTGATGCCGCCGAAGTCACCGACAAGTACTTTGGAGCCACCACTGAGCAGGCCGTCAGCACCTTCAGACTCGACAGCGGCCTTGCTGCCGGTCATGCCGTCGATATCCCCTGTTGGAGCGCCCTTGTAGACGCTTCGTATAAGCTGGGCGACCGCACCCTCTATCTGCGCATGCCCAATTTCCATGGCGCCGATGTGCAGGCCCTGCAGCGCGCTCTCAACGTTTTGGGCTTTGCCTGTGGCGAAGACGACGGCTACTTTGGCCCGCATACCGAGGCCGCCCTGCAGCAGTTCCAGGAAAATGTCGGCCTGTTTGCCGACGGCATGGCCTTCCAGGACACCTACGCCTACATCAACCGCCTGCACCATGTGTGGGAGGGCAAGCCCTCGGTCACCGAAGCCGAGTCCCGTATCGGTTTTGCTCGCGCCGCCAACGTGCTCGAGCGCTTCCAGATCGCCGTTATCGGCGAGGACCCCATCGCACGCAGCGTTGCGTCGCGCATGTGGAATATCGCCACGGCAACGACCGACAACAGCGGCATGATGCTCTGCGACTCCGAGGTCCCAACCGACGTAGATCTGGTGCTCGAGATCGCAAGCGACGAGCTGCCCGCCGACGCCGCACCGCGCGCCACGATTGCCCTCGCCGAGTGCCACAACCTGGCCCAGCGCATCCGCACTGCCAATGTCGCCGCGCAGCAGAAGCCGGCTCGCATTCGCATTGAGCTCACGGGCATGACGCGCTACAACGGCACTTTCACGGCCAGCGACGCGCAGACACTCGCTGTGCGCCTGCTCGATGGCGTTTGCGATGCCCTCGCAGATTAGGTAAACTAAACGAGTTGCTTTTGGGCAACACCACACATTGGGACGTAGTTCAACGGTAGAACTCCGGTTTTTGGTGCCGGCTGTTGGGGGTTCGAATCCCTCCGTCCCAGCCAAAGAAACAAGCCTCTCGAACGCATAGCCGATCGGGAGGCTTTTCTTGTGAGCAAGCGGAGGGATTCGAACCCGCAAGGAATCTACCTATATAAGACAGACGCCCCAGGCCCATAACGACCAAGAGCGCCTTGCATCTAGAATTATCAGCCCTGTTCCGAAAAGCGAGCCGCATGCAACAACCAAGTAACCACAGGCCCCGGGAGAGCGGGGACACCGGCTTAGGTTTATCGCGAGTTCCGCACGAACAGGAGGCCACTTAATGTGGCCTCCGTCGTGAGCAGGACTGTAGAGCAGGAAACCTAAGCCGGTGTCCCCGCTCTCCCGGGGCCGGCGGAATCTAATTGTTCAGCATGCGGTCGAAGCTTCCCGAGTCGCCATCCCGATAGTCTGCGGTCATCAGAATCTCCTGCGGAATGCGCCCGCCTTCACGCAGCACGTTGCGGAACTGCACGCGCGTAACCATGGGCAGATCCTTGATCGTCGCTGCCAGGTTCTGCGGCACGCCCTGGTTGGCAGCCGCGGGCTCGCACTCGCCGCCAGCCTTCACGCGACGCTTATGCTCGGCGAGCATGGCGCGGTACATGCCGGCATGCAGGCGAATCTCAACCACATTGGCATTGCGAGCCTGCTCGACGATGCGCGCGCCCTCGCGGTCGATATCGCCCACGTAGTAGACGTAGTTAAAACGATAGCCGATCTCGGCCAGATAATCGTCCAGGGCATGCGAGACGCTCGCCTTGCATCCGCCGCCAAAAATCACGCCGCCCACCTTGATGCCAAAGAGCTTGGCGTGCTTGCGGCCACGCAGCAGCTTGACGATCTCGTCGTAGGTATCCAGGTTCTCAACCATAATGAACGGCTTGTCGGCGCCCAGCGTAAAGAAACCCGTAAAGTGCACGGGGCGGTTGGGGGCGACCTTAATCGCCTGCATGCTGATGCCCTTTTCGGTCATACGTCTGATCAGGCGCTCACCGTGCTTGCCGTCAAAAGCCTTCTCGTCGTTAAAGATCTGGTAGGCACGCTGGCGGCGCGAGGCAACCGGCGTATCGGCACCTCGGTTCTGCTCGATCCAAGCCTGGATGATTGCGATTTCCTCGGCAATCTTGCGGTTGGACATCTCGTTGTGCTGAGTGCGCTGCGGAGCCTTTTTGCCGTCCTTGCCCTCGACCTTTACGATCTGGGTCTGCTGCTCCTTGATCTTAGAGAGCGCCGTAGGCGTAGGGACAACTTTGAGCAGCTGCCTGCCTAAAACGCGGGCAAGGGCAAACGCCGAGACCTCGCCGTGGACTGCCGACTTGGGCTGCTGGGCAGCAGTATCTGCTGCGGCAGACTCCGGCTTCTTCTGAGACTTGCGCTTAGAATCGCCTTGGGAATTGCGCTCGCGCTTCGGCATAGGCGCCTGCTTCTGCGGACGATTGGACTTGCTCT
Organism: Collinsella sp.; assembly: GCA_036551635.1. Taxonomy (GTDB): domain Bacteria; phylum Actinomycetota; class Coriobacteriia; order Coriobacteriales; family Coriobacteriaceae; genus Collinsella. The sequence goes on along the minus strand of JAXKEA010000048.1, from coordinate 10,737 downwards.
CCTTCGCCGGCTGGCGCTTAGGCTGCCCCGAAGAAACCTCGACCTTCGCATCCTCGTCCTGCGGCGTGGTCTTCTCGGCTGCAGTCTCGGCATGGGAACTGCGGCCCCCACGATGGCGACGGCGGCGAGGCTTGCTCGACGTGCCCCGCTCCGCCTGCCCATCAGTAGGCTGCTGGCCCTTGGCCTCGGCATCAACCTCAAGCTGCGGCTCAGCAGGCTTCTGTTCGCGAGCTGCCGGCTCAACGGCCTTCTCGGCCTTCTCGTCCTGAGTGGTCGAAGCTGGCTCGCTCTTCTCCTGATGCCTTACGGGATACGCGCGCCCCGCAAAACCACGTCCGGGACGGCATGAACCCGGAGCCTTCTTGACCGGTTCATCGGACGCGTCAGCAGCCTCGACGGAATCCTGGACCTCGCATGCAATACCTCGCTGCTCGGCCTTAAAGTGGGCACCGCGGCGACGCTTGGGCTCCTGGATCTCAGCATGCTCTTGAGTGCGAGTCGGCTCCTGCATCCCGACGGACTTTTCCTCGACGGTCTCAGCATCCGTCTCACCCTTTTGAGCAACGGCGCGACGGAAGCGCTCCTGCTGGGCGCGGCGCTGCGCATCGCGCTTGCCACCCCCGCCAAAACCGCCGCGTCCTGCCTTGGCCGTAAAGGCACGCACGACGTTCTCATCGAGCAACTCATCGGTATCGACATGCTCACGCGGAGCAACTTCTTCCACAGCAGGCACGTCAGCGGAATCCTCGACGGACTCGGCAGGCTGCTCCTGGGCATCGCGGATCTCGGCATTGATGGTATAGAACGCCGGGCGCCCGTTAATGCCGCTACCCTCGATCTTGGTCACAATATTGGCCGCGATAAGCTCATCGCGCATCGCCTTGGTGTCACATTCCTTATCGACGGAGCGGAAAATCTGCGCCAGCGCACTCGACTTAATCTTGAGCGCCTTGCGGCAAAGCAGGTCGTAGGCAACCAGCTTGGCACGCTCGGCAGAAAGCGACGTCTGGCTGCTCAGACGTTCAGCCAGGGCATCGACATTATTTTGGTTATCGGAATATACCGTCTTGGCCACGGGGCCCCTTTCATATGCACACATATACGTCCATATGGTACAACGCGCGCCCTTATCCATGCAAAACATCTGCGAGAACACTCGAGCGTCACCCGCTTTTGCATGAAAAAAAGACCGAGCCCGCGAAGTCGCGGACCCGGTCTTTCCGAGTCATATAGATGTGACGTTCAACTCGTCAGGTCGGCTAAGCCTTGGCGGCCTCGGCGTCGACGGGAGCCTCGGCAGCAGCAGTGCGGCCATACTCGGCCTTGCCCATCTCGGACCACTCGGGATCCTCGTCAGGCATGGAACCGGTCTCCTTGCCGAAGAACTCCTTGAGGCAGTTAACGGCAACGATGAGGCCCAGGACCATCAGCAGAACGGCAAAGACAAGCTGCAGGCCCTTGGTGGCGGCGACGGAGACGGCGGCCGTGGTGGCGGTAGCCGGGATGGTGCCGAAGAAGCCGTAAGCCTGGACAGCGACCATGCAGCCCATGGCGCTCTGGACCAGCGAGGTGAAGGTGCAGCAGAGCAGGAAGACGACGGGCACGCAGAGCATCCAGCCCTTGCGGCCGGTGCACTTACAGAACACGGCGAGGGTGATCATGGTCATGCCGCCGAGCAGCTGGTTGGAAGCACCAAAGAGCGGCCAGATGTTGGCATAGCCACCAAAAGCGAGGGCAAGACCGGGAAGCAGGGTAACGACCGTGGCGAACCAGGGGTTGCCGAGGACCTTCATATAGCCGGCCTTGGACTCGATGGCCAGGGCATCGTTGGTCTGGGCAAAGAACTCGGAGAACGAAGTGCGGGCGATGCGGGCGACGGCGTCGAGCGAGGTCAGGGCCAGAGCAGAGACGTTCATGGTCATAAAGACGGTAGCGAGCGTGCCGTCAACACCGAAGGCCTGCATACCGCGGGAGATGCCAGCGGCGAAGATCTGGAACGGGGTGGAAGCGACACCGGCGTTGAGGGCGCCGGTACCGGCGGTGTTCATGTCGGAGAACATGATGCCGGCGACGATGATGGCAAGGATGCCGACGAAGGACTCGACGATCATGGCGCCGTAACCGACCTTGACGGCGTCCTGCTCCTTCTCGACCTGCTTAGAAGAGGTGCCGGAAGAAACGAGGCTGTGGAAACCGGAGAGAGCACCGCAAGCGACGGAGACGAACAGGACCGGGAACATCATGCCGGAGGCAGTGGAGAAGCCGGTGAAGACCGGAGCGGTGATAGTGGCCTGACCGTTGACGCCCAGGACGACGATGCCGAGGACAGCGCAGACGATCATGACGATCATCATGATGGAAGTGAGGTAGTCACGCGGGGTCTTGAGCATCTGGATGGGCATAGCGCCAGCGAAGACCAGGTAGACCATGACGACGGCGAACCACTGGAACTTATCCAGGTAGACCGGGAACTGCATACCGACGGCGAACATGAGAACCATGAGGACCACGCCGGTGACGAACTCGGCAGCACCGGTGAGGTTGAACTTCTTCTGGGCCCAACCAAAGGCGATAGCGACGAAGGTGAACAGGATGGAGATGGTACCAGCGCAGCCGGCGGCATAGGACTTGGTGAAGTCGATGGCACCGGTAGCAGCACCAGAAGCGTCAACGGCCGGGGTGAACATGAACGTCTTGCAGACCATGTCGGTGAAGGCGGCGATGACGATGATGCAGAACAGCCAGCAGAACAGCAGGAACAGGCGACGGCCGGTCTTGCCGATGTACTTCTCGATGAGCTGAGCGAGCGACTTGCCGTTGTTCTTCATCGAAGCGTACAGAGCACCAAAGTCGTGGACGGCACCAAAGAAGATACCGCCGACGAGGACCCAGAGCACGACGGGCAGCCAGCCAAAGGCCATGGCGACGATCGTACCCGTGACAGGGCCAGCACCGCAGATCGAGCTGAACTGGTGCGAGAACGCGGTGAAGGCAGAGACGGGCGAGAAGCTCTTGCCGTCCTTCATGCGCTTGGCCGGCGTGAGGGCCTCTTTGTCAACGCCCCACTTGTTGGCCAGCCAGCGGCCGTAGCCCAGATAGCCGCAGGCGAGCACCGCCGCAGCCACAACCATGAGCAAAACTCCGTTCATTACATTTCCTCCTCTAAAAAGAACTTCCTAGACATAAAAAATGAGGGCCGTCGGTTGCGCTCGACGGCCCTCATCTTCATCAGCCGCCCGTTATCGTACGGGCTAGCTGTATGTGCTAACCCGCATCAGATAATTACTACGCTGATAATGTTTAGCTGATGCGTGAACATGTCTAAGAAATCCTCTTCAATCATGATGCGAACGATCCGTGCGTGTTCACATCCCCCAGTGGTTGAAAAGGAGTATGAAACTTTAGTTACCTAAAGTCAACGCAAATTTGTAATGAATTTTCAACTTTTTTGGATTTCTCGGTATAAAACGCCACTGACCTCAGACTTTACCCCACGACAGTTTTTGCATGAGAGATGCCCCTGAGAGCCGCGGGAGCCGGGCGGCGCATATGAACTTTATCGCGAGTTCCGCACGCAAAGAAGGCCACTTAATGTGGCCTTCGTCTTGCGCAGGACTGTAGAGCAGGAAACCTTATATCCGGCCCCTCCGTCCGGGGACCGCGCCGTACCAGCTACAGCGTCATGTTTGGATCGGCGTCGACGTCGAACGGCGAGATTTCACCTCGGTCGAATTTACGGCGAGCGACCTCCGCAATCATGGCTGCGTTATCGGTACAGGCAGACAAGGGCGGCACCGTTACGCGAATCCCCTGACGCCCAAGCTTCTTGATCATCATCTCGCGCAGATGCGGGTTGGCCGAGACGCCGCCACCGATGCAGTATTCCTTGCATCCGGTAGCGTGCAATGCGTTTTTGGCCTTCTTGTACTGCACGTCAAAGACAGCTGCCTCAAACGAAGCTGCCAGATCGGGAAGGTGAATCGTGCGCCCGGCCTTGGTCTCCTGTTCAATGTAGAGCGTCACAGCGGTTTTAAGGCCCGAAAGCGAGAAGCGATAGTCTCCTCTGCTGTTAAGCGCACGGGGGAAATCGATCGCCTTGGGGTTGCCCGTCTCGGCCAGCTTGGAAATGATGGGGCCACCGGGATAGCCCAGACCCAATGCCTTGGCTGCCTTGTCGAAGGCCTCGCCCACAGCGTCGTCGAGCGTCTCACCGAGCACCTCGTAGTCGCCCCACGCCTTCACGTGCACGAGCATGGTGTGCCCGCCCGAGACAAGCGTGAAGATGAACGGCGGCTTGAGGTCGGGCTGCGCCAGCAAGTTGGCAAACAAATGACCCTCAAGATGGTTGACGCACACGAGCGGCTTGCCAGCAGCGTAGGCAAAGCCCTTGGCGAAGGCGACGCCAACCACGAGCGCGCCCACCAGGCCCGGACCCTGTGTCACGCCCACGGCGGCAAGCTCGCTGGGGGCAATGGCTCCATCCTCAAGACCAAGCGATGCTGCGGCATCCTCGAGCGCCGCATCCACGACACTCACAATCACCTCGACGTGTTTGCGCGAGGCGATTTCGGGCACCACGCCGCCAAAGCGGGCGTGAAAATCAATCTGCGTCGACACCTGGTTGGCCAGCATATTGCCATCCGCATCGATAATCGCCACGGCCGTCTCGTCGCAGGAGCTCTCGATAGCGAGCACTAGGCGGCGGCGCTCAATTTCGGCACGCTCCCCCTCGGAGCGCCCAGGCGCAGGCAGCGGCCACACGCGCTGCTCTGCCGCCGTCGGCTCGGGCGAAGCATTGTCGACCGGAAGCACCAGGGGCAGCGGGGCCGTCATGACGATGGCGTCCTTGCCGGCACCATAGTAGCCGCGGCGACGGCCAGCCTCGGTAAAGCCCAGAGCGTTATAGAGCGCAATCGCTCCCTCGTTGCCGTCCTCGACCTCGAGCGAAGCCGTGGTGCAGCCGAGCATCTGGGCATCATAGCTCACATGCGACAGCAGCTTGCGGGCAATGCCCTCACGGCGATGTGCCGGGTCGACGGCGACATCCAGAATCTGCACATCACCGTCCACGACCATACCGCCGGCAAGGCCCAGTAGCTTGCCGTCGTCGTGTGCCACCCACCAACTACGCGGCGCAGCGACGTCCTCGCCCAGTTCGGACAGGAACATGCCCGGCGTCCACGCCTCGTGTCCGGCACCTTCAAAGCAGGCAGCCTCCAGCGCGCTCGCGCCCTCGGCATCCGCCGCGCCCATGGGACGGAACTGCAGATGACGACCGGCGAGCTCATCGGCAACGCCCGTAATTCCGCTCTGCGCACTCTCGGCAAGACCAAGACGCTTGCGCTCGTTTTCCTCGGCATCCGAAAGGCGCGTGTAAATCGGCAGGACGCGGGCCGGATCGCCGTCACCCGCAGCGTGCGCGAGCAGCAAGCCCTCGCCCGAAGGCCACCACAGGTCGCGCTCCACGCAGCGGGCGGTCTCGTCCTCACCCAGCAGCTTGCCATAGCGCACGAGACCGTCACCGGTCAGCTGAACCTGGTCCCAGTCCGCTGCTCGGCGCCACTCATCGAGCGCCACGGCGGCCTTGACCACGTGTTCGCGCTCAAATTGACGCTCGGGACCCTCATCAACCAGCATATACAGCGCCGGATATACCTCACCGCGCATAGCATCGGCCAAGATACCAAGCTTGCCGCGCACGCCAGCCTTCCACGCCGTCCAAGCGCAAGCGTCGAGCGTCGACACGCCCAGCAGCGGAACATTGGCACCACGCGCGAGGCCCTTGGCAGTGGAGATGCCGATGCGCACACCCGTAAAGGACCCCGGGCCGCGACCGACCACATAGCAACCAACATCGCTGCGATCCAGACCGGCTTGAGCCAGCACGCCATCAACGGTATTCACGAGCTCAACGTTGGCGTGACGGCGACACATGTGGTCGCCACTCACGAGCTTCGTCTCGCCCGTCTGCCCATCAATCCAGCTTGCCGCGCAGGCAAGCATGTCGGTCGAGGTATCGAGCGCCACCACCAGCGCGTTGTCGTTATGCAAGCTCATCTTGTACAGCCTTATCAATCAAATGGGAAAGCTCCATTGCGCGGTCACCGTGCGCCTCAAGCGTTATCGTTCGCACATCGCTGTCGCCCTCATCACGCTTGAGCGTCACCGAAAGATACTCATCCGTCAGCTCGTCCTGGAATTGTTCGCCCCATTCCAGCAGGCAAGCACCCTCATAGCCCAGCACATCGAAAATGCCCGTATCCTCGAGCTCGTAGGCATGCTCCAGGCGGTATAGATCAAAGTGAAACAGCGGAATACGACCTTGATCGTGAACGGCCATGAGCGCAAACGTAGGACTCGTAACCATATGCCCATCGCCCAGCCCGCGCGAGACGCCCTTGGTAAAGTGAGTTTTGCCCACTCCCAGGCCACCGGTCAGGATGAGCACATCGCCGTCCTCAAGGCACGGTGCAATTAGCTCGCCAAAGTACTCCGTATCGGCAGCGCAAGTCGTTTTGTAAGTACCTACCCCCAGGCGCTCCAGGGACATATATGCTCCTTATTATTCCGAGGCGTCCTCTGGTGCGGGATGTCGCTCCAGATAATCGCCCAGCATCTTAAAGTCTTCCTCCAGCAGCTCCTGCCACGCCGGATTGCGCAGCGCTGCTGCCGGATGAAAAGTGGGCATTACTACAAAATGCCCCATCTGGTGGAACCTGCCGCGCAGCTTAGTAATGCCAATCTCGGTCTTAAGCACAAAGTGCGTCGCGGGGTTGCCGAGCGTCACGATAATATCAGGCCAGATGCTTCGAATCTGCTCACGCAAAAACGGCGAGCAAGCCAGCACTTCCTCGGGACGCGGATTGCGGTTTCCCGGCGGGCGGCACTTAAGCACGTTGGCAATGTAGACGTCTTCGCGTTTGAGCCCCGCCAGCGACAAAATGCCGTTGAGATCCTCGCCTGCCGCCCCCACAAAGGGCTCGCCCTGCAAATCCTCGTTGCGACCCGGCGCCTCACCAATAAACATCACGCGAGCGCGGGGGTTTCCCACGCCAAACACGATATTGTGACGCGACTGGTAGAGCTGGCAGAGGTGACAATCGCCCAGAACGGCCTCAATTTCCTCGAGTGCGACCTCACGTGGTGCCTGATGGGTATGGCCGGGGATGTGCATGACGCCCATAGCGGCTCCTACACGTAGACCTTGTCGAGACGCATGCCAAAGCCGCAGGCGACCTCGTAGTTAATCGTACCGCGTAGGCGCGCCATCTCGTCCATAGTGATCTCGGCATCGCCATCGCGGCCGACAATAATCATCTCATCACCATGTTCGGCCTCGGGAATCTCGTGTGCCGGGTTGGACTGAATGGCGACCATAAACTGGTCCATGCAGATATTGCCAACCTGATGCACGCGCTCGCCGCGATACAGCACATCCATACGATTGGAAAGCGTACGCGATAGGCCATCGGCATAACCGATCGGCAGCGTGCAGATCTGAACGCGCGTACGCGGTACGCGGTAGGTAAAACCGTAGCCCACGCCCTCACCCATCGCAGGGTGTGCCACGCGCGTCACACGCGCATGGACGCTCATAACGGGATCAAGCTGCATCACGCGGCCACTCAGCTCGCACGGCTGCATGCCATACAAGCCAATGCCGGCGCGGATCATATCAAAATGCATCGAGGGGTCGAGCATCGAGGACGGCGTGTTGGCGCAGTGCACGATACCGCACTCAAAACCCGCATCCTTAATGGCCTGAACGGCCTCGGTAAAGCGCTGACACTGCAGCTTGTAGTCCCAGCTCGAAGGTTCATCGGCCGTGGCGAAGTGCGTAAATACGCCGTCGCACTGAATACCGCGATGGAAATTTATACCGCGGACAAAGTCGAGCACCTGCGTGTAATGTACGCCGATGCGGTTCATGCCCGTCTCGATGGCGAGATGATACTTGCCCACCTTGCCCGCCGCGACGGCACATTCGCCATACGCAAGAGCAAAGTCAGACGTATAGACCGAGGGCATGATATCAAACTCGAGCAACGTCGGAATGGCCTCGATAGGCGGCTCGCTTAGGATGAGGATGGGTTTCGTTATCCCGCCCTGTCGGAGCTCAACGCCCTCGTTAACCGTCGCCACGGCAAACATGTCGGCACCGGCCGAATACATGATCTTGGCGCACTCAACAGCTCCATGACCATAAGCATCGGCCTTGACCACGCAGCACAGGCGCTGACGTGGATTCAGCAAGTTCTTATAGGCCCTCGTGTTGCGACGGAGCGCCCCGCGGTCGATCTCGACCCAGGACCAGCGCGTCAAATCGGCTTTATTCATGATTAGTCATCCGACCCTTCGTCCATGATTCCCAGATCTTCGAGCGCATCCTTTGCCGCCAGTTCCATGGCAGGACCGATCAAGTCGATAAGATCGGTCGCGATGACGCTCTTCTCACCATACTCCGTCGCCGCAGCAAAACCGGCGTAGCTGTGAAGTGCGACGGCGTACGAATACAGCAACTCCCAACGATCCATCTCGTCGCGCATGGTGGCAAGCGTGCCGGCCAAAATACCTGCGAGAACATCACCCGAACCGGCAGTTGCCAGAGAAGCCGGACCCGAGAGCGGCAGCAGCACACGCTCAACGCCACAGATAGCCGTCGTCGGCCCCTTGGCAATGACCACCAGATTGTCGGAGCCTGCAGCCCAGACAACCTTCTGCGCGGCCGCAATCGCGGTACCAAGGTCGTTCACCTCGTCGCCGGCAACCAGACGCGAAAGCTCACGATAGTGCGGCGTCATAACCAACGGCTGCTCGCGACGATACATCTCGGGATTACTATCAATACCGTCAATGGCAATCTTAGCAAGGCAGTTGAGTGCATCGGCGTCCAAGATAAGCGGCACATCAAGCTCGAGCAAGCCCGAAACCACCTGCATAGCGCCGGCAGATGTCGTCATACCGGGACCGCACAGTACACAGCTGTACTTCTTTGCAATCTCGCACACCGTCATGCGCGCAGCGGCGCCAAAGGAGCCGCGGGAATCAGACGGAATAGCAAAGACGGGAATCGAAGGAAGTGCCATGCGAATAAGATTGGCGCAGGCGTCAGGAGCCGCGACTGCCACGTAACCAGCACCCGCGCGAGCTGCAGACTTGGCCGCCATAATGGCAGCACCAGGATATTGCGCAGATCCGGCGACAATAAGCACAGAGCCACGGGAATACTTATCGATATTCGTAGGTAGTGGAGCAAAGTAATCAACTAAGTCACCGGGCTCGACAATCTCGGCGGCGTGGTCGACATCATCGATGACCTCGTCAAGACGGTCGTAAAGATTGCCGCAGATCAAATCGCCAGCATACTCAGGGCCATCAGCGCTATACAGACCAATCTTGGGCGCAATCATCGTCACCGTATGCTCGGCACGAATGCAGTCGTCATCAACAACGCCCGTCTCGGCATTCAGGCCCGAGGGGACATCAATGGATACGACACAATCGGCGCATTCATTGACCGTAGGAATCCAAATGGAGAACGGCGCACGCAGATTCCCGTGGAAACCGGTACCAAAAATGGCATCGACAACAACATCGGCCTTATCGATCAAAACCTCGAGTTCATCACGCGAGGGGCCGACGCAAACGTGCACATCGCGGCCGGCCGTACGACGAGCAACATGACGTGCCAGAGCAGCAGGAATCTCATCCGGCTCAACCGGAGAAACGATATCCACGTCCACACCCTTATGGCTCAGGATATCGGCGGCAACCCAACCGTCGCCGCCATTATTACCAAAACCGACCAGAACGAGAACCCGATCGGGATTGAGCTTCAAGACCTCGTTGGCGGCAAACTCACCCGCCAGCTCCATAAGCTCGGCCTTCGAAGTCCCTTCTCGTTCGATGATATCCTCGAGACGAACGACTTCTTCGGTACTCAAAACCGGTTTCATCTATGCTCCTAGCGTATCTTGCGAAGCATCGCCCAGGTGCTCCGTCAATGCTGAATTCTGCAGCTGCTCAAGCTCATCTAAAACAGAGCGAGCCTCTTTAAATGTCTGCGCAACGCGTTTCTTGGTGCTCAGTTTTTCATCTTTTGGCTTAGGTCGAGCATCTTCGGTAATCGCGATGGCATTCGCAACGGCCAAGTCTCCCGTAAGCGTAATGGAAAGAGCGACCTCAACAACACCCAGTTCTTGAGCGATCTCGAGAGCACGGCCCGAAAGCAGCGCCTTCGGTTTGCCGAGTTTATCACGCGTTACCGAAACATCCTTGCGACCCACGCCTTGACTAAAACCCGTGCCGAGAGCTTTAAGCACCGCCTCGCGCGAAGCAAAGCGACTCGCATAGTGAGCAGCGGGACGCGATGATGCATCGCAATACGCACGCTCTTCTTCGGTAAACACACGCCGAGCAAACGACGGCGTCTTTTCAAGAATTGATTTCATGCGGGAAATCTCGACGATATCAACGCCGATACCAGCTTCAGCCATGTTCACCTCCATATCGCACAGACTAAGTTATTGTAGCCCGTTCACAGAAGATGCGACAAACGAGGGTTATAAAACACAGCCGCTATGTGAGGCAAAAACCCGTAAACGCAAAAAAGGGGGAGGCCGCGAGGCCTCCCCTTCTCAGTTCAAGCGTACGGCTCGGTGCCGTCCACCGGTCAGCGGCGCCCTGGCCTCCCACGGGCTGACCCCGCAGTACTCTCGGCGCGATGGGGCTTAGCTT
>JAXKEA010000047.1:0-40804 GCA_036551635.1 Collinsella sp. | reverse complement strand
GAAGTCGCCTGCTCGGACAGTCCTGCTCGCACGGAGAGCACATTAAGTGCTCTCCGGCTCGTGCGGAACTCGCGATCGACTTCGCATGCCGCCGGGCAGCCGGGGCCGACGCGAGGTTCAAGATTGTCAAAAAAGCGGTCGGCGCGCAGTGCGCCGACCGCCGATATATGGGGTCTGATATTTTCTACCAGCTAGTTCCTCTTACTCGTCTAGGAGATCCTCTGGTATGTCGTTGCCGTCGCCTAGGTCGACGGGGGCTTCCTCGGTGCTAGTTGCGGCTGCATCCTCGGCGCCTTCGCCTTCGGGCTTTTCTTTGGCTGCAGTCATGCGGGCTACGGCGCATACGCGGTCGTTGTCGTCGACGGTCATCATCTTGACGCCCTGGGTGGCGCGGCCAGTCTGGCTGATTTCGTCGGTCTTGACGCGAATGACCGTCGCGCCCTCCGTCACGATGAACAGCTCGTGCTGCGGGCCCACCGTCTTCATGGCCGCGAGGTTACCCTTACGCTCGGTCATTTGGATGGTGTAGACGCCCTGGCCGCCGCGATTCTGCTCCGGGTAGTCCGCAACCGGCGTGCGCTTGCCGTAGCCGCGCTCGGTGATGACGAACAGATCACCGTTGCCGTTAGTGACTTCCATGCCCAGAACGCTCACGCCGTCCTTCATACCGATACCGCGAACGCCGCTGGTATCGCGGCCGGTGGCGCGCACCTGCTCCTCGGAGAACATGATCGCCTTGCCCGCGGTGGTGGCCAGGATAATCTTGTCGCCCTCGCGCACGCGGCGCACGTTCAACAGCGCGTCGTCGTCGCGCAGGTTGATAGCGATTAGGCCGTCGCGACGGCTGCGGTCATATGCGCTCATCACGGTCTTCTTGACCATACCGCTCTTGGTGGCAAACATCAGGTACTCGTCGGCCGGGAACTCGCGGCAGCTGATGACGCTCGCGATCTTCTCGCCCTCCTCGAAGGGCAGCAGGTTGACGATCGCGGTACCGCGTGCCTGGCGCGTACCTACCGGCAGCTCGTGCACCTTCAGGCGATAGACCTTGCCCTTGCTCGAGAAGAACAGCACGTACTCGTGCGTGGACGCGATGAACATCTCATCGATGACATCGTCCTCTTTGAGGTTGACGCCCGACACGCCCTTGCCGCCGCGCTTTTGGGCGCGGTAGGCGGCAACCGGGATACGCTTAACGTAGCCGGTGTGGGTGATGGTCACGACCATATCCTCGTCGGCGATGAGGTCCTCGACATCCAGGTCCTTCTCGACCTGGCTGATCTCGGTGCGGCGCTTATCGCCGAACTTCTTGGAGATCTCGCGCATCTCTTCCTTGATGACGCCCAGGATCTTCTCCTCATGCGCCAGCAGGTCCTCGTAGTAGGCGATGGCGCGGCGCAGGCCGTCCAACTCTTCCTGAATCTTGTCGCGCTCCAGGCCGGTCAGGCGGCGCAACTTCATCTCGAGGATGGCCGTGGTCTGCTCGGGCGTAAAGCCAAAGCGCTCGATCAAGCGACTGCTGGCCTCGGAGTCGGTCTGCGAGGAGCGGATGATGCTAATGACCTCGTCGATATGGTCGAGAGCCATCAAGTAGCCCTCAAGGATATGCGCGCGGGCCTGGGCCTTCTTGAGGTCAAAGCGGGTGCGGCGAGTGACGACGTCGACCTGGTGGTCGATGTAGTGCTGCAGCATCTCGCGCAGGCTCAGGCATTTGGGAACGCCGTTGACGAGTGCCAGGTTGTTGGCGCCAAAGGTCGTCTGCAGCGAGGTGTACTTATACAGATTGTTGAGCACGACCTGCGGAATGACGCCCTTCTTGAGCTCGATGACCAGACGGATGCCCTTCTGGTTGGACTCATCGCGCATATCCGAGATGCCCTCGATGCGCTTGTCGTTGACGAGCTGGGCAATCTTCTCCTGCAGGGTGCCCTTGTTGACCATGTAGGGAATCTCGGTGAAGACCAGGCGGCTGCGACCGGTCTTGGTGGACTCAACGTGTGCCTTGGCGCGCACGGTAATGGAGCCGCGGCCGGTCTCGTAGCTCTGCTTAATGCCGGCGCTGCCCATGATGATGGCGCCGGTGGGGAAGTCCGGACCGGGCATGATCTGCATGAGCTCGTCGACGGTGGCGTCGGGGTTGTCGATCAGGTAGCAGGTGGCCTCGATCGCCTCGGTGAGGTTATGCGGAGCGATGTTGGTGGCCATGCCGACGGCGATGCCCTGGCTGCCGTTGACCAGCAGGTTGGGGAAGCGCGCAGGCAGCGCCACGGGCTCGGCGAGTGATTCGTCGTAGTTGGGCTGCCAGTCGACGGTATCCTTCTGCAAGTCACGCAGCAGTTCCATGGCGGGCTTTGCCAGGCGGCTCTCGGTGTAACGCATGGCTGCCGCGCCGTCGCCGTCGATGTTACCGAAGTTGCCGTGACCGTCGATGAGCGGCGTGCGCATGGAGAACCACTGTGCCAGGCGGACCATGGCCTCGTAGACCGCGGAGTCATTGTGCGGATGGTACTTACCGATAACTTCGCCGACCGTCCAAGCTGACTTCTTGTGCGGGCGGTTGGGGTAGATGCCGCTCTCGTTCATCGCGTACAGAATGCGGCGGTGCACCGGCTTTAAGCCGTCGCGCACGTCCGGCAGGGCGCGCGCTGTGATAACCGACATCGAATACTCAATGAACGACTGCTTCATCTCGCGACCGAACTCCGAAATCTGGAGCTGGCCGCCGTTGATATCCTCGCCGGCCGAGGCGCCGCGATCGACTTCGCCAAAGCTCTCCTCGAGCTCGGCGTCGTCTTCTTCCTCATCATCATCGGCATCGGGGTTATAGGCGTCCGGATCGCCGTCCTCGCCCTGCTCAGCACGGGCAAGCAGGCGCTTCAGATCATCGGGCATACCGGCATCGCCGGCGTCGTCCATACCCTCGTTGTTGTTGATATCGTCTGCCACGTTACCTCCTCATGGTTTGCGTGGTCCATTAGTTCCCAACCACGGAGACGGCTTTTCCAGGTGCCGCAGATTCGCCCGAAAGAGGAGGGAAGCGTACTTGGGTACGCGACCGACGATTGAGGGCGAAGGTGCGGTGGCTGGGAAAGCCGCAGGGATTAGGCGTCTAAGAATCGTGCGTCATGTGCATGCTTCTCGATGTACTCGCGGCGATAGCCGACCTCGGAACCCATCAGCTCGCGCACGGCGCGGTCTGCCACCACGGCGTCCTCGATCGACACGCGCTGCAGGATGCGGGTCTTGGGGTCCATCGTCGTCGAGGCAAGCTGCTTGGGGTCCATCTCGCCCAGGCCCTTGTAGCGCTGGACGGTATAGCCCTTGCGCTTTTTGGTGATCTTGCCGTCCTTGGCCTTGCCGTCCTCGTCGTTATCGTCGGGGTTCAGGCCCAGGCTCTGGATGGTGTCGCGCAGGATCTCGTCTTCGGGCTGGCGGCCGTTGGGATACACGTAGTGGATCTTGTTGCGCACCTTAATGCCAAAGATGGGCGGGCAGGCAACATAGACGTAGCCGGCATCGATCAGCGGACGCATGTACTTGTAGAAGAACGTCAGCAGCAGGATGCGGATATGCGCGCCGTCGACGTCTGCATCGGTCATGATGATGATCTTGTGGTAGCGCGCCTTGGTGATATCGAAGTCGCCGCCGTCGCCGGCACTCGTCGTGACGCCGCAGCCGATCGCGGTAATCAATGACTGGATGGTGTCACTCGAGAACGCGCGATGGTCACCAACGCGTTCGACGTTCAAAATCTTGCCGCGCAGGGGCAGAATCGCCTGGATGTCTCGGCGACGGCCGTCCTTGGCTGAACCGCCTGCCGAGTCACCCTCTACGATAAAGAGCTCGGTCAGCTCGGCATCGCGCACCGAGCAGTCGGCGAGCTTACCGGGCAGGGACGCCGTCTCGAGCAGGCTCTTGCGACGGGTCGCTTCGCGCGCCTTGCGGGCGGCGTTGCGCGCCTTGCAGGCCTGTTGCGCCTTCTTGACGATCTCGCGAGCGGGCTTGGGATGCTCCTCCAAGTAATCGGCGAGGCCGTCGGTCACGATCTTGAGCGTCAGCGCTCGCATATAGGAGCTACCGAGCTTGGCCTTGGTCTGGCCCTCAAACTGCGGGTCGGGCAGCTTGACCGAGATAACGGCCGAAAGGCCCTCGCGTACATCGTCGCCGGTCAGGTTGGCGTCTTTTTCCTTGAGCAGGTTCTGCTTGCGCGCGTAGTCGTTGATCACGCGGGTGAGCGCGGTGCGGAAGCCCTCAAGGTGCATGCCGCCCTCGGGGGTGTAGATGTCGTTGGCAAACGACATGACGTTCTCGCCGTAACCGCTATTCCACTGCAGGGAAACCTCGACCTCGCCCATCTTGGCCACAGGTGCGTCCGGGTCCGATTTGCCCTCGATGTAGATGGGCTCCTTAAAGGCCTCGGGGACGTCCTTGCCCTCGTTGAGGAACTTGACGAAGTCGATGATGCCGCCCTCGTAGCAAAACTCCTCCACGTGGGGAGTCGCCTCGCGCTCGTCGGTCAGCACGATTTTGAGGTTCTTATTGAGGAACGCCGTCTCCTGCAGACGGTTGTGCAGCGTATCGAAATCGTAGATGCAGGTCTCGAAGATCTCGTCGTCGGGCCAGAAGGTGACGGTGGTGCCCGTCGAATCCGAGGTGCCCACGACCTCCATCTTCTTGACGGTCTTGCCGCGCGAGAACTCCATCTCGTAGGTGTTGCCATCGCGACGAACCTGAACGACCACGCGCTTGGACAGCGCGTTGACGACGGAGATGCCCACGCCGTGCAGGCCACCCGAGACCTTATAGGCCGAGTTATCGAACTTACCGCCGGCGTGCAGGATCGTCATGACGACCTCGAGCGTCGGGATCTTTTTAACAGGGTGCTCGTCGACGGGGATGCCGCGCCCGTTGTCGACGACCGTGATGGAGTTGTCGGCGTGGACCGTCACCTGGATCTCGGTGCAGAAACCGGCCATGGCCTCGTCGACGGAGTTGTCAACGATCTCCCACACCAGGTGATGCAGACCGCTGGCGCTCGTCGAGCCGATATACATGCCCGGGCGCTTACGAACGGCCTCGAGACCTTCGAGAATCTTAATCTCGCCGCCATCGTAATCGTTTTCGTTTGCCACACGTCCTCCTTCAGTCAAGAAAATGTGTACAGCCTTACTAGTTTATCGTAAAAAAATACCCTCGGGGACGAAGGTATTTGGCTCCACAAGGCCACCAGATGCGATTTAAGGCTCTTTTTTGCTTTGTGCGCCCTTGGCCCACTCGGCACTGGCCCTCATGGCGTTCTCGAGGGCCTCGCGCAGTTTTTGGTCCTCGATGGGTGCCACTTGGCGCTCGATCTCGGTGCGCTCGGCCTCACTTAGGTCGGCGTGCGGGGCCGGCGGGCGCTCGGTCGTCGCCGGGCGCAGGCGCTCCTTGGCGGCGGGTGGCGTGTGACCGGGCGCGGTGGTTTTGAACACCAGGCCGTCCACATGCGCACCGGCGCGCTCCATACGCGCACGGATGATCTCGCGCAACAGCGTCATTTCCTGCGTCCACGAGGGCGAATCGAGATATACCAGCAGCTCATTGGACTCGGGCAGGTAGCGCAGACCCGTCACATGCCGCCCCTCGCGCGTGCCCGAGCACACCGCGTTCCACGCGCGATAGACCGCACGAGATTCCTCTGCAGCCTCCATCTGCGCACGGCGCTCAGGTGTCGCGGCCGCCAGGATGCGCTGGCGCTCTGCGTTCAAAAACCCACTGAAGGCGACCGTCTCGCTCTCGCGCTCGTAATTAGCACGTCTCACCCATGCTCACCACCTTGGCTCGATCAAGCAGGTCATCGGTAAAGTATCCCAGGTTGGTCGTGGTTATGACCGCCTGGATATCATCGCCGATCAGCCGCAGAAAAGCACCGCGGCGCTCGCCGTCGAGCTCGCTCATCACGTCGTCCAGAAGCAACAGCGGAGCAGTACCCAGAACATCGCGAGCCACGGCCACCTCGGCCACCTTCCAGGACAGTACCAACGTTCGCTGCTGTCCTTGGCTGGCAAATGAACGAGCGGAGCGACCCGCCACGGTAAATTCAATCTCGTCGCGATGCGGTCCCACCAACGTCACGCCGCGGCGAATTTCCTCGTCGGCGTGCTCATCAAGGGCGGCCAGCATGCGCTCGTACGCCCAGCCCTTCAGCTCTTCGCGATCCTCGACCTGGGGCAAATCCCCCAGCGTGGACGCATAGGACACGTTGGCGGCTTCACCGGACGCCACTTGCCCGTAGGCAGTACGCACATGGCCCGCCAGCCGGTCGAGCAGGGCCAACCGGTGCACGAGCAGGGCCGAGCCCGCGCGGGCAATCGAATCGTTCCACGCGCCGAGCATCTC
The DNA here is from genome assembly GCA_036551635.1 of Collinsella sp. Taxonomy (GTDB): domain Bacteria; phylum Actinomycetota; class Coriobacteriia; order Coriobacteriales; family Coriobacteriaceae; genus Collinsella. The sequence continues at coordinate 34,426 of JAXKEA010000047.1, read as the reverse complement.
GCGGCAGCACCAGGTCTCCTTGAGCAAGGCGTTACGCTGGGTCACGCAGCGCCCATAGGCGCTCGCAAGATCGGCATAGCGTGCGCTCAGCTGCATGCCAAAGTCATCGAGGGCGGCGCGGCGCACACTGGCGCCTCGCTTAACCATGTCCAGATGGTCGGGGCAAAACAGCACACTCGGCAGAACGCCGCGCACACCGGCGGCAGAGCATCTCTTGCCGTTGCGGCTAAACGAGCGCTTACCGTCCTCCGCGCTCAATCCCATATCAAGTACGCGGCCGTCGCCCTCGAGCCTCAGCTCGGCCTTGCACGAGCCCACGCCGTCATGGACGAGCTCGGCTGCGGTCGGATGCCTAAACGAGGCGCCGCTCGTCAGCAGCTGCAGCGCCTCTATGAGATTGGTCTTTCCCGCCGCGTTGGGTCCCGCAAGTATCGTCACGCCCTCGTCTAGGGCAAGGCGATAACTATCGAAGCTGCGGTAGTGTACGACGGAAAGATCGCGGGCGAATATGGTCATGGCGCAGCGCTAGATGCGGACCGGCATGACCAGGTACAGGTAGTTGATCTTGTCGTAGGACTTGAAGATGCCCGCTTGCGAGTAGCTCTTGAGCTCCAGCGTGATCTCCTTCTCCTTGGACAGGGCATTGAGGCAGCCGAAGATGTAGTGGTAGTTGAAGGCGATGGTACCCGACTCGCCCTCGGCCTCGACATCGATCGTCTCCTGCGCAAGGTCCTGGTCATTGGAAATGGAGGACAGGCCCATCTGCCCGTTCTCGACGTCGATCTCGAACTTGACGGCGGGGTTGGCGCTCGCGATAACGGCCACGCGCTTGAGGGCGGCGTTAAAGGCGGCGACGTCGATCTTGACGCTCGTCACGCACGAATCGGGGATGAGCTGCTTGTAATTGGGGTACACGCCCTCGATGCGGCGCGACACGTAGGTGGTGTTGCCGGCCTCAGAGACGACCTGGGTGTCGGTAGCCCCGATCATGATGGTCGCCTGGCTGGCCATGATGTTCAGTGCGTCGTTAAAAGCGTCAGCCGGAACGTTGAGCTCAAAGGAACCCTCGAGGGTCGAGGTCTCGACCTGCGTATCGCACACGGCCAAGCGGAAGGAATCGGTCGCCACCAGGCGCACGGTGTTGTTCTCGACCTTCATGTGCACGCCGCCCAGGATGGGGCGGGCCTTGTCGGTCGAGGTGACGCGCCACACGCGGCCGACCATCTCGGACAAGATATCGGTCGGCAGTTCCACGGCGCTCTCGATGGCATAGGCCGGAAACTCGGGGAAGTCATTAGCATCGAGCGTGTTCAGCCTAAAAGAGCTCTTCTCGCAACTAATCAGCACCTGGCGCTCGGACAGCTCAAAGGTGACCGGGGCATCGGGGAGGGTCTTGGTGATATTGGAGAGCATCTTACAGGGGATAACCATCTCGCCCTCTTCTTCGACATGCGCCGCGATGCGGTGACGGATCGAGATGGTGTAGTTAGAGGTCTGGAATTCCAAGATGCCGTCTTGCGCCTTGACGAGCACGCCCGACAGGATGGGAAGGGTGGATGCCGAAGCGACACCCTTCATTACGACGCCGATGGCTTGTGTAAGCGAGCTCTGGCTGACGGTGAACTTCATCTTTTAATACCTTTCTATAGATATAAATATCTTAATAATAGTAATAGCACTGACGAAACTGTTGATTACTCCCAAAGACGCAGGTCAGACCCAGAAAGAGAATCGACAGCAACCTGTGTGCAACAGGGGTGGTTTTCCACGTTCAAAACCTGCGCAAAACTTTTCATCACCGCGGGTTGGGTTTTAGACACCTTATGCCCGTGGTTTCGACAAGTTTTCAACAGGTGTCTCTATTTCCCTACGAGCGCAGTGTAATTTTATCGCGCAGCGACTTGAGGTCTTCGGTGACGGTGCGGTCTTCCTGGATCATCTTCTGGACCTTTTTGTAGCTCGTGCTGACGGTCGAGTGGTTGCGGTTGCCAAATTCGGCGCCCACCGCCGTGGTCGTCATCTCGCACATCTCGATGGCCAGGTAGATAGCGATATGGCGTGCTTTGGCGATATTGGCGTTGCGACGCGGGCCGATGAGCTCCTCGTGCGTCACGCCGTACTGCTCTTCAATGACGGACTGAACCGTTTGCACGTTGATCTTTTTGGCCGATGTGTCGAAGTACTGGCCGGCGATGGCGTCGATATCGTCAAAGGTGAGCTCCCCGCCCTCGCGCTCGCGGTCCCCCGCCTCGCCGGCACAGCGCTCGCAGAAGCTCTCGAGTTCGCGGATGTTGGTGCCCGAGACCTCGGCCATGTGTTTAAAGTGCTCGTCGGTCAGGTGCCCGCCGTCGCCCCCATAGGCCGCCAGCAGCGAGTCGTCGCCTGCCTCGGGAGCGGCGACGATGGTGTTCTCGTAATAGCGCTGCAAGATCTTGTATTTCATCTCGTAGCTGGGCTCTGCGACCAGGCAGAGCATACCGGCGTTAAAGCGGCTGGTCAGGCGTTCGTCCATGCTCAGGTCCTTGGGGGCGCGGTCTGCCGCGATGACGACCTTCTTGTTGTTGCGGATGAACTCGTCCATGAGCTGGAAAAAGTAGTCCACGCTCGCGCGCTTGCCGATGATGTTTTGGATGTCATCGATGATGAGCACGTCCACACCGTGGTACGCCTGCATGATGGGGGCGTTGCTCTTCTTTTGGCGGTCGAACTCGGTCATCAGGTCGTCCAGATATGCCTGGGAGTTGGCATACTTGACCTTGATCTCGGGCGACTTCTCGGCGAGCTCGTTTTTGATGGCAAGCAGCAGGTGCGTCTTGCCCAGGCCCGATTTGCCGTAGATGAACAGTGATGTGCATGTGCCGCGCTCGTCCGCGAGGGCGGCAAACTTGAGCGCCGAGCGATAGGCATGGCTGTTCTCGGGGCCGTAGACAAAGTTCTCAAAGGTAAATTTTGAGTTCGCGGCGAGCGGGGCTCCATCCGTATTCTGCTCGGCCGGCACGGTTGGTGCTGGCATGGGTGAAGCGGGGGTCGCAGCTTGCGTGGGTTTAGTCGGCGCTCCGCCCTTCATCTGGTTCATCATGCGACGAAAATCATCGGCCGAGAGCGTGTTCTTGATTGCAATGCCCGAATCAGCGCCCGCCGCTGCGTCGTGAGCGATGGGCATGTGCGTGACGGGTGCGTTCGTTGACGTCGCCGCCGCGGTCGGCAATGGTGCCATGGTTTCACGGGAAACATCGCTGCGCTGGTGCTCGATTGTCGGCGCGTCGCCTGCGGAGGCCGGCACCGCCGGGGAAGCAGCGGGAGCCGTGGCGGGCGCCGTCGCGGCAGCGGATTCCGTCGCGGCGCCTTGCGGTGCCACGATGTCGAGCGCAATCGGTGCAAAGGCGATTTCTTCCAGATAGGCCTCAATAGTCGGCTGATGCTTTTTGAGCTGCGCGATGGCAAAGCGCGAGGGCGCCTCGATCGTGAGCGTATCTTCGGTCAGGCTTATGGCGCGCGATTGCCCCAGCATGTTGATGAGGCGTGCATCTTGGCCGTCGCGCTGGCAAAAGGCGATGGCATCCCCCAGGATGATGCTTGCTTCCTCGTCCACTGTCTCTCCCGTTCTTTAGCTCTGAGCTCGCACGCGAGCGGCGCCGAGTTCGGTCAGATGGTATTTCTGGCCATGCTTGATGGCCAAGCCGGCCTGCGCCAAGTCATTGAGCGTGCGTGACCAAGTGGGGGCCGAGTTTCCAAACGCCCTCGCAAGATCGGTTGCGCCGCACGCTTCATTTTGCGCCAGATAGCCCAGCGCGGCGTTGCCACGATCGCTTACGAACACGTCCGGTTGTGGCTGTGCATACTGATTTACTGCATTAGGATACATCATTTGAGCTGCTGGTTGTTGAGAACTCTGCGTCGGCGGCATTTGCTGTTGAAAACTTTGAGGCCACTGTTGGTAAGGCTGCGGAGGCATCTGCTGGGCCCAAGGGCTGTACTGCTGCTGCGGCATCTGCTGGTACGGCTGCTGATATCCCTGCTGGTACTGCTGCGGGAACTGCTGGCCATACCCCAGTGGCGGCATCTGCTGATATGGATATCCCTGTTGGTACGGCTGATAGCCCATTTGCTGGCCACCCGGTGCCCCCGTCGCCTGCTGCATTGCTGCATCCTGATCCGCCAGCGGCACGGTCTCTGGCATGTTTGGCGGCATCGACATCGATGTCGCCTGGGGCTCTTGTGTAGGAAGCATTCCGGGATGCTGCATCTGCCCCACGGGGGGCTGCATCTGCTGCGTTGCCATGGGCTGCTGCGCAAAAGCTCCCGGCAGGGGATATGTGGGCTGTTCCGTCTCGGGCCGCACGGCAGCGCCGCGTCCGCCGGCACGCTCGATTTCCTGCACGCGTTTAGGGTTCAGGCTTACCGTAACCACGGTGCCGTTGCCCATGTTGTCCTCGATGGATACGGCACCGCCGGCGTTTTCCAAATACTCCTGCACCATGGGAAACCCTGCTCCGGTTCCACGGATATAGCGCTTCATCTTGCTGTTTGCGCTGGTAACGCCAAAGTCGAAAGCACGTTCCTTGTCGTCGATGCCGGGTCCTTGATCGGCAAAGCGGATGGTGTCTCCGCCGTCCAGAATCGAGATGATGGGCTCTGCAAAGTGTGCGTGGATAAAGTTTTCGACAATCTCGCGGATGACCATGAGCGAGATATGGCCACCTTGTTCTTTCATGCACTGGTAGACGGTGTTGGTCGTCTCTTCCAAATACGTGCGGACATCTTGCGGATCAATGACGATCACACGCGGTGTCGACAGCATGTCGTCATAGACGGCGATGCGCGCGGCGTACATGGCTTTTGGCGCCTGCGTTGTCGTCTGTTCACCTTCGTCACGCTCTTCGCGCACGCCGGTGATGTGCTCGTTGTCGGGTGCCGGGTCTCCAGAATCGACCATGGTGTAAAAGTCGTCAGACATGCCGCTCGCAATCTTCCAAAAGGTTTCGAACAAATAGTAGCTCACCGTGCAATGTTTCTCATCTTTCGACAAACTTTCAAAACCTGTTGAAAACTTTGGAAAACGGACGAAAAGTTCTCAACATTGCCAACATGACCTGTTGAAAACTCGATGAAATATCGTGAAAAGTTGCCATGCACCGCTAAATCGAGCTTGGCTTATGGGGGAACCGTGTGAACTGCGCAACCTTTTACCTTTGATTTCTTGACATTTGAACATTGATTTCCCTACAATCTTCAAGCTCACGTGTCTATATCTGCGTCCGCGTCCCCGCGGACACTCGAAATGCAGCAGGAGGAACTTAAGATGAAGCGTACGTATCAGCCTAATAAGCGTAAGCGTGCCAAGACCCATGGCTTCCGTGCCCGTATGGCCACTAAGGGTGGTCGTGCCGTGCTCGCCCGTCGTCGTGCCAAGGGCCGCAAGCGTCTCACTGTCTAGCAGCGATACACACATCTCGCATGAAGACTATTAAGTCTCGGCAAGATTTCGAGCATGTGTTCAGTCAGGGGCGTCGTTTCAATCACCCTCTGATTCGAATGACCATATGTGAATCGGTTGGCGAAGGCGACTCCGGAAGGGTCGCCTTCGTTGGTGCTAAGCGACTCGGTTGTGCCGTTGTGCGTAACCGATCTAAGCGTGTGATGCGCGAGGCCGCCCGCAGCTGCGGATTTCCCGTTGCGGGTTATGACATCATCTTGTTTGCAACTCCCAAGACGAGGGTTTCCTCGCCGCAGGAGATGGACAAGGCGTTGCGTTCGCTTATGAAGCGCGCCGGCGTTGCCGGGGAGGAGCGATGAGCAATCACGTTTTGCGACGTGTTGCCATCGCTCCTATTCGCATATATCAACAGGTTATTTCGCCCTTATTGCCTGACGCCTGCATTTATTACCCAACGTGCTCGCAATACGCCGTCCAGGCGATTGAGAAGTACGGTGTTTTGAGAGGCTGCTGGCTTGCCGTGAGGCGCATCGCTCGCTGCAATCCCCTGCACGTCGGCGGTTATGACCCTGTGCCCTAGCGGGCACTCGCTATCGGAGGAAAACTTACATGTGGGATTGGATCGTTAACATCCTTTTCGAGCTGCTCAAGCTCATCCAGACCTTTGCGGTCGACTGGGGCCTGTCCATCATCATCCTGGTGGTCATCATCCGTCTGCTGCTGACGCCGCTCATGCTCAAGTCGACCAAGTCGACGGCTCGCATGCAGGTGCTGCAGCCCAAGATGCTCGAGATCCAGGAGCGCTATGCCGACGATCCCCAGCGTCAGGCCGAGGAGATGCAGAAGTTCTACAGCGAGAACAAGTTCAACCCCATGGCTGGCTGTCTGCCGCTGCTGATTCAGATGCCTATCCTGTTCGCCCTGTTTACATTGCTGCGCAACCTGCCACAGTACTTTAACGACGGCACGTTCTCGTTCTTCAACATCCTGCCCGACCTGACCACCACGCCGAGCGCTTCCTTTGCCGATGGCTTTATGGTTGCACTGCCTGCGCTGGTTTGCCTGATCCTGTTCGCCGTCCTGACCCTGATTCCGCAGCTCTATATGTCGCGCAACCAGACCGGCCAGCAGGCTCAGAGCATGCGTATGATGGCCGTTGTCATGACGGTCATGATGCTTTGGATGGGCTGGAGCCTTCCCGTTGGTGTTCTGCTGTACTACGACGTCTCGTCTGCTTGGCAGGTTATCCAGCAGATTTTTGTGACGCAGAAGGTCATCGACAAGGCGAAGGCCGATGAGGAGGAGCGTCTTAAGAACGCTCCGCTGCAGGTTGAGGTCACTCGTCGAGAGAAGAAGCCGCGCCCGCACAAGAAGAAGTAGTGGGATAGTATTCTTATTTAGGTACCTAACTTTTGGAGTACGTTATGTCTGAAGAGATCATCGAGGATATGCTTGAGGAGGTTGCCCCGCAGGTCGCGGGCGATTATCCCGAGATTGCACAGCGCTACAAGGCTGGTGAAGAGCTGACCGATGAGGAGCTCGACACCATTGCCGATGTTGCGATTTCCATCCTGCGTTCCATCCTTTCGCACTTCGATGCCGCCAACTCTCCTATCGATGAGTATGAGGGCGACGAGGGTGAGCTGATTTTGGATGTAACGGCTCCCGACCTTGCTGTTCTCATTGGCCGTCATGGTCGCACCCTTGATGCCCTTCAGGTTATGTTCTCTTTGCTGGTGAGCCGCAAACTTGGCTTTAGGTATCCGGTTGTAGTGGACGTAGAGGGATACAAGAGTCGCCGTCAGGACAAGGTCGCTTCCATGGCTCAGTCTGCTGCCGAGCGTGCCATCCGCACTCATAAGAGTGTTTCGCTTCCGCCTATGAATGCCTACGAGCGTCGACTGGTTCACATTGCACTTCGTGGCAATGATGCCGTCGATACTCATTCTGAGGGTTCTGACCCTGATCGCCATGTGGTGCTTGTTGCTCGATAATCTTCTCGAGCTTATGCTAAGGGGACGTGGTTTCCACGTCCCCTTTTTTTGTCAAAAGTTCTCGATTCACTGATTTTTGTCAGAAAGGAGCTTTCGTTGTTAGTACTTACTGATCAGCAGGCTGACGAGATGTTGAGTCGTCTAACTTCCTATTGCAAAGAGTATTCCTTGAGCGTAACTGATGTTGAGCTGAGGAAATGTATTCAGCATTTGGATTTGGTTCTAGAAACAAATAAGACAACCAATCTCACCCGTATTCTTAACGTAGAAGATGCTGCAGTACTTCATATCCTCGACTCACTTGTTTTGCTCCCCTATATCAACAAGGCTCCTGAGGGAGCTTTGCTCGATATGGGAACAGGTGCGGGCTTCCCTGGTATTCCATTAACCATAACCACGCATCGTAAAGCTACTTATATTGACTCTGTTGGCAAGAAGGTTGATGCGGTTAATTCCTTTGTCCATGCTCTTGGATTGAAACATGCTCATGCGGTTCATGATCGTCTTGAAGAATATGCTCGAAGCCATAAGAAGCAGTTCTCTGTTGTAACCGCCCGCGCACTGGCCCCTCTACCGATTCTTGTTGAGTATGCGGCTCCGTATCTGAAGGATGGAGGGCTATTTGTTATAACCAAGGGCAATCCTTCGGATGAGGAGCTTGCTTCCGGCATGTCAGCAGCTAAGATTTGCGGCTTCACTTTGCTTCTGAATGACGCAATTGATTTGCCTGAAGGCTTGGGTCACAGGGAGTTCATTGTTCTTAAGAAGAGTCATCCAGCATCTGTCTCATTGCCTCGTGCAAATGGCGTGGCAAAGAAGAATCCGCTTGCCTAGATGTTTCACGTGAAACATAATGGATACTAACAACTTGCAGTGTTTCACGTGAAACATGGCGGTTGATATCGATTCGGAATGTTTCACGTGAAACATCCTCCGTTTGACAGCTTTAATACACACCAGGAGGGACCGTGGGATTTCGCGACGTTAAGCGTTCTAAGAGCGCAAAAGACACGCGTATCATTGCAATCATCAATCAAAAAGGCGGCGTCGGTAAGTCAACGACGGCTGTAAACCTTGCGGCAGCACTGGGTGAGCAGGGTCGTAAGACACTGATTGTCGATTTTGATCCGCAGGGAAACAGCACCAGTGGATTCGGAATTGAAAAAGAAGACCTTGATCACTGCATCTATGATGCATTGTTGAATGATGTGCCGGCAGAATCGCTTGTTCTTGATACAAATTGTAAAAAGGTATTCGTTATTCCGGCTACAATTCAACTTGCAGGCGCGGAAATTGAGCTCGTAAGCGCAATTGCTCGTGAAACCCGCCTCAAAGATTTGCTTGAGCCGATTCAGGACGAGTTTGACTTTATTTTCATTGACTGTCCTCCTTCGCTCGGCCTGCTTACCATCAACGCTTTGACCGCAGCAGACAGCGTTTTGATTCCGATCCAGTGCGAATATTACGCACTCGAGGGCGTTACGAAGCTGCTTGAGTCAATGAAGATGGTCAAATCACGGCTGAACAAGGGCTTAGACACCTATGGTGTGCTTATGACCATGTATGACTCGCGTACTTCACTATCGAATCAGGTTGTTGAGGAGGTTCAATCGTACTTTGGTGATAAGGCGTTTAAGACGCTAATCCCCCGTACGGTTAAAATCTCCGAAGCTCCGTCTTTTGGAGAACCGGTAATTACCTATGCACCTCAAAATAAGGGTGCAAAAGCATATATGAACCTTGCAAAAGAGGTGATCAAGCGTGCCTAGTGTAAAGAAACGTGGCGGATTGGGACGTGGACTCAATGCTTTGGTCTCAGAGGCCGAGTATGAGACCGGCGGTTCGGCTGCATCGGCTTCAAATGCCGCATCTGAAACAAAACTACCTATTGAGGATATCGTTCCCAACCCTAATCAGCCGCGAATTCACTTTAACGAAACTGAACTTCGCGAGTTGAGCGAGTCAATCCAAGAACATGGCGTTTTGCAGCCGCTTTTGGTTCGCAAGCATGGAAACGGCTATGAGATCATCGCTGGTGAGCGTCGTTACCAGGCGTCAAAGCTTGCTGGCCTTGAAGAATTGCCAGTCATCATTAAAGAGGTAAATGATGAAGAGATGCTGGCTCTTGCTCTTATCGAAAACCTTCAGCGTTCTGATCTGAATCCCGTCGAAGAGGCTAAGGGCTATCGCCAACTCATTGATGCCAGCGGGATGACCCAGGAGGCATTGTCGAAGGCAGTAAGCAAGTCACGCTCTGCAATTACAAACTCGCTGCGTCTTCTCGATCTCCCCGAAGTAGTTCAGCAGATGATTTTTGAGGGCAAACTTACTGCTGGTCATGCACGTGCGATTCTTGCAGTTCCCTATGAGGACGCGCGTATTCGACTTGCAGAGAAAGTTGTTACAGAGGGCCTTTCCGTAAGGGCGACAGAAAATCTTGCTCCGTTGTTTTCTGCCGGAGAGACACCTAAGACGCCGAGGCCTGCAACGCCTCAGTCTTTTAAAAAGGCTGCCCGCGTGCTTCGTCAGGTTTTTAATACCAACGTGCGTGTGAAGAGCTCGCGTGGAAAGAATAAGATTGAGATTGAGTTTAAAGACGAGGAAGAGCTCTCTCGTATTCTTGGCGAAATGATTCAGTTTGATCAAGGAGGCCAAGATGAGGAATAAGATTTTAACAGCGATTGCATTGGTGACGACTGTCGCGGCTGGTGCCTTTGCTGGCTATAGGATCGCGACAGACGATGAACTTCGAGGTCGTTTGCTTCGTAGCGCGCAAGATATCGTCGATACTTCCAAAAAGAAAATGGATGTTATGACAGAAGATGTTGCCATGCGTACTGCTCAGGTAACGAAGAATCCCAAGATTAATCAAGGTTGGGTCAGCAACCAATGGGAAAATGTAGGCTATTAGGTACCTAACAATTACTCAGCATATTTTGAGGGGTCCTTGTCTGATTCATGAGACAAGGACCCCTTATTTTGGCCGTAAAAATGGGACAGGTAGCAGCTGATTCAAAATTAAGGTCAATAAATGAAACGACCCCGGTTGCATATTCTGTAACCGGGGTCGTTCGATGTTTCACATGAAACGTTTTGGGATGCGACTCCCCTATGCGTTCTTCTGAACTTTGAAGCGCTGCTTCAGCTGTCCGCAAGCGGCGTCAATATCGTTACCACGGGAGTTACGAATCGTGGTCTCGATGCCACGGGACTCAAGACGACGCTGAAGATCCTCAACCTTATGAATCGGCGACGGCTTGAGCGGGCTACCCTCGATGTCGTTAAGCTGAATGAGGTTAACGTGGCACAGCGTTCCCTCGCAGAAGTCGCAGAGCGCCTGCATTTCGGGATTCGTATCGTTGACGCCTTCGATCATGGCATACTCATAGGTCGGGCGGCGGCCGGTCTTCTCGGTGTAGAGCTGAAGCGCTTCGTGAAGGCGAAGCAGCGTGTACTTCTTAACACCGGGCATGAGCTTATTGCGCGTCGACTGGATGGCGGAATGCAGTGAAACAGCAAGCGTGAACTGCTCGGGGATGTCGGCAAATTTGCGAATACCGGGAATAACGCCACTGGTAGAGACGGTGAGGTGACGAGCGCCGATACCGATGCCATCGGGGTCGTTGAGAATTCGCAGCGCCTTGAGAACCTCGTCGTAGTTGGCAAACGGCTCGCCCTGGCCCATGAAGACAACGCTCGTGGCACGCTCGCCAAAGTCGTTGGATACATGAAGTACCTGGTCGACAATCTCTTGAGCGGTCAGAGAACGCTTGAGGCCGTTGAGACCGGTAGCGCAGAAGGCACAGCCCATGCCACAGCCTGCCTGGGTGGAAACGCAGACGGAAAGCTTGTTACGACGGGGCATGCCAACAGTCTCGACGGAAACGCCGTCGTGGTACTCGAGCAGATACTTGCGCGAGCCATCTTTGGAAACTTGCTTGGTGAGTTCAGTGGGCGTGTCAAAGGCAAAAGCCTCTTTAAGCTGCTCGCGGAAAGCCTTGGGAAGGTTGGTCATATCGTCAAACGAACAAACGTTCTTCTCGAAGACCCATTCGATGAGCTGCTTCGCGCGGAAGGCGGGCTGGCCAAGTTCGGCCACGAGCTCGCGAATATCGTTTTGGCTCAAGTCGCGAATGTCCTGAGATTTAGTCCTGGGATTCATGGAAGCCTTTCGATTTTGGGGAAACGTAGAGGGTATCGCTACAATATGGTATCAGCTGCAGAAATTATAGAGGAGGAGTCTGCCCATGCCGGGTAAAAGCCTAGAGAACATGCACGTAGCGGTCTTGGCGGGCGGTCATTCCGCTGAGCGCGAGATCTCGCTCAATTCGGGAAAGAACGTTGTAGTGGCACTGAAGGAAGCCGGCTACACTTCGGTGGAGCTGCTCGACACGGCTGCCGATGATTTTATGGTAACCATGGCGACCGGCGGCTTTGACGTGGCGTTTATCGCCATGCACGGTGCCGGCGGCGAGGATGGCGCCATGCAGGGCGCCATGGAGACCCTGGGTATCCCCTACACGGCCTCGGGCGTGCTTGCCAGCGCCTGCGGTGCCGACAAAGAGGTCTCTAAGCTCCTGTACGCCAAGGCGGGCATTCCCATTGCCCCCGGCCTCGCACTCGAGGTGGGCGATGAAGTCGATATCGATCATATCGTCGAGGTTTGTGGCGAGCGCTGCTTTGTGAAGCCGGCCGTCAACGGTTCCAGCTATGGCATTTCCCTGGTCCATGAGCCCTCCGAGCTGCCCGCGGCAATCGCCAAGGCGTTTGCGTACGGCGACAAAGTGCTGGTCGAGAAGTGCATCGAGGGTACCGAGATCACCGTCGGTGTGTACGGCGAGGACGACGTGCGCGCTCTGCCGATTGTCGAGATTCGCAAACCCGAGGACTGCGAGTTCTACGATCTGGACGTGAAATATGTCGACCCTACGGACATCCATCGCATTCCGGCGCAGATTTCACCCGAGAATTACGCTCGCGCTCAGGAGCTTGCCTGTGCTGCTCACAAGGCCCTCGGTTGCCTGGGCATCTCGCGCAGCGATTTTATCGTGAGCGAGGACGGCCCCGTCATCCTCGAGACCAATACCATTCCCGGCATGACCGATACGTCGCTGTATCCGGATGAGATCCGCCACACCGACGACATGACGTTCCCGCAGGTCTGTGACAGCCTGATCCGTATGGGCCTTCGTCGAGCGGGCATTGCATGCTAATCGAGGACGCGGTTTCGTCAGGAACGCCGCAGTTTGTCATCGACTCCTATGCCACGCTTGCCGAACGCGCCAAAACGCAGTCCTTCGGCCTTATCGAGGAAGATGTGATTGTCCTCGATACCGAGACCACAGGTCTTTCGGTTCAGGACAACGAGCTGATCGAGATCTCGGCGGCCCGCCTTTCGGGCCGCGAGATCGTCGACCGCTTCGATACCTTCGTGCATCCCAAGCAGCTGATTCCCGCCGAGATTACCGAGCTCACGAGCATTACAAATGCCGATGTGGCAGATGCCCCGTCGGCCGTTGAGGCCGTCGCCGCTCTCGCCGATTTTGTCGGTGGTTGCCCGGTGATCGCACATAACGCCACGTTCGACCGCTCGTTTATCGAGTCGGTCAAAGGCGGCGTCAACGTGAGCGATATTTGGATCGATTCGCTGGCGCTGTCGCGCATCGCGCTTCCGCGCCTGGCCTCGCACAAGCTGTCTTTTATGGCCGATCTGTTCGGCTGTGACTCGGTGTCGCATCGTGCAAACGCCGACGTCGACGCCCTGTGTGGAGTGTGGCGCGTGCTGCTCGTGGCGCTCACCGACCTGCCTCAGGGTCTTATGGCGCGCCTTGCCGATATGCATGCGGACGTGCCTTGGTCCTATCGTCCCATCTTCTCGTTTTTGGCGGGTCAGAACCCTGGGTCCATCTTCTCTCTCAGCGCCGCTCGTGCCGACGTTCTCAAGGCCGACCGTGCCGACGATCGCGTGGATGCCGACGAGCTGCCGGTCCTCAAGATGCCGAGTCGTGAAGAGATAGAGGCAGATTATGCCCCGGGCGGCCTGGTCAATCGCATGTATCCCACCTATGAGCCGCGTGATGAGCAGATTGCGATGGCGCTCGAGGTGCGCGACGCACTCGTCACGGGCACGCACCGTGTAATCGAGGCGGGTACGGGCGTCGGTAAGTCGATGGCCTATCTGGTGCCTTTTGCCGAGGCTGCGCGCCGTAACAACATTACCGTTGGCATTGCGACCAAATCGAATAATCTCGCCGACCAGCTCATGTACCATGAGCTGCCAAAACTTGCCGAGCAACTGGACGGTGGCCTGTCATTTTGCGCTCTCAAGGGCTATGACCACTATCCGTGCCTGCGCAAGCTTGAGCGCATGAGTCGCGGCCAGGTCGAGATTACCACCAAGCGCGATCCGGCGGACACGCTCACGGCGGTCGCGGTCATTATGGCGTACGTCTGCCAATCAGCCGATGGCGACCTCGACTCACTTGGCATTCGGTGGCGCAGCGTCAACCGCCCCGACTTTACGACGGCCTCGCGCGAGTGTGCTCGTCGCCTCTGCCCGTTTTTCCCTGATAAATGTTTGGTCCACGGCGCTCGTCGCCGTGCGGCGCATGCCGATGTGGTGGTCACCAACCATTCCCTGCTGTTCCGCAATGTCGCGGCCGAGGGCAGGATTTTGCCTCCGATTCGTCATTGGGTAATCGACGAGGCCCATTCTATCGAGCGCGAGGCGCGCCGTCAGTGGGCGCGCGTGGTGTCGGCGGACGAATCACGCGTTCTGTTTGAGCGCCTGGGTGGCTCGAGCACCGGCGCGCTAAGCCAGGTTTCCCGTGATTTGGCAACCTCCGAGGGCTCTACGCTCTATCTGGGCCTTACTGCCAAGGCAACGTCGACGGTTGCGCGCGCGAGCATGGCAATCGCCGACGTGTTCGATGGCGTTCGCGAGCTCGGTCGCCGTGCCCGTGGGGGTTATGACAATGCCAATCTATGGATTGGCCCCGAGCTGCGCGAATCTGACGACTGGCATGATTTCTTACAGTCGGCCTACGCTGCCATCGACGCATTGGAACAGGCTGACAAGAGCGTCGACGCGCTGGTGCAAGCCGTCGCCGCCGACAAGCCCGAGGTTGTTGTCGACCTGGGTGATATCTCGCGCCGCCTGCACGAGCTGGCCGAGAACCTCAAACTCATCATCGACGGCACCGATGAACACTACGTGTATTCGCTGCAGGTTAACCGCAGACTGCGTGCCGGCGGCGAGTCAATGACCGCAGAGCGCATCGACATTGGCGAGGCCTTGGCAACCGAGTGGCTGCCTGAGGTCCACACGGCTATCTTTGCCTCGGCGACCATGACGGTGTCTAAGAGCTTTGAGCACTTTAACCACGCTGTCGGACTCGACCGTATCGGTGCTTCGACGTCCTCGTCGCTGCATCTGGATTCGAGCTATGACTTCGACTCAAATATGGCCGTGGTCGTTGCCGGGGATATTCCCGACCCGCGCGATCGCGAGGGCTATCTGTCGGCACTCGAGCGCGTACTGGTCGACGCCCATCTTGCCATGGGTGGATCGGTGCTCACGCTGTTCACCAACAGACGTGACATGGAGGATCTGTTCGCCCGTGTGGAGCCCAAACTGGCCCGTGCAGGCCTGGAGCTTAACTGCCAGCAGCGAAATTCGTCCCCGCGCCGTCTGCGGGACCGTTTTATCAACGAGCCGACCTCGTCGCTCTTTGCGCTCAAGGCCTTCTGGGAGGGGTTTGATGCCAGCGGCGAGACGCTGCGCTGCGTCATCATCCCCAAGTTGCCGTTCTCGAGCCCCACGGACCCGCTCTCGTGCGAGCGTAATCTGCGTGAAGATCGCGCCTGGGCACGCTATTCGCTGCCCGAGGCTGTGCTCGAGGTCAAACAAGCCGCCGGCCGCCTCATTCGCTCGTCGACCGATTGTGGCGTGCTCATCTTGGCCGACCCACGCCTAGTGACGAAGGGCTATGGCAAGAAGTTTTTAACTTCGCTGCCCACGAGTTCCTATCAGCGCATTGAATCGGCGCAGATCGGTCACTATCTGCAGTTGTGGCGTGCACGCCACGAGCGGCGCCGCTAGAGCGGGCAGACTAAGGTCTTCGCCATATCGCATAGACGCTTTGACAGAGCGGGGTCATCCAGAATGTGGATGGCTCCGCCCGCTGCTATTACCTGGCTGAGCAGCCAACGCTCGGAGCCGTAACGCACGATCACTGTTGCCGCACCTGCCCCGTTTGGCTCGATCGACATAATACCTGCCCAGTCTAGACGCTCTGCCATGTCGAGCGGCATGAGGAGCTTTGCGCTCTGCTCCGCTTGGGAGAGGGAGTCGTGAAGGGATGCGGTCGAAGGCGCGTGGCGCTCGACGGAATCCTCGGTGAGGGAAAGACCTTCGATTTTGTCCATGCGGTAGGAACGTTGCCCATCAACCTCGATGTCCCAGGCAATCAGGTAGGTCTGATCGCCATGCGTCGCGATGCGCAAGGGGTCGATGAGGCGCTCGCGCGGCTGTGCATCGTCCATCGAACGATAAGTAATGCGGCAACGAACGCCGTCCTGAATAGCGCTGCTGAGCTGCTGCCAGTGCGATCCGCGGACAACAGTGTCGACGACGCGCTGATTGTAGCCGAGCTCTTCGGGAAGGAGAGCATGTCGAATCCGAGCCGCCGCCTGGGGCTCGATCCCCAGTGATTCAAGTTCATGATTGAGCACGGCGCCTTCGGCGGCACTCAGGCGCAGCGGCAGCACGCGTCCAGCATCGCCGGTAAGGGATATGTGTTCGCCGTTACGCTCGCAGATAATGCGGGCGCCCGACTCGCGATCAGCGAGGGTCGAGACGATATCGAGGATCTCGTCCAGCGAAGCTCCGGAAATGTCGAAGCGGCTGCAAATCTCATTTCTCGTCAGCCCCGCGCTTCCGGCTGCGTAGAGGGCTTCCATGATGTCGATGGCACGCGAGAGTCTCTGCTCGCTGGTGAGTTTACGAGCGGGCATGCTCATGCACCGTCCTTTCGATGAGGTGGTTCCACGCCAGTTTGAGTGCATCGGGGGCAACGGGCCTCATGCCGTCCATGGCATGGGCCATGCAGAATGAGGCGGCGGCGTCAAAGTCGCGCACGTCAACGGTCCAGGTCCATCCTTCTTCGCTGCGTGCAAGATCGCCTCGCCCGCGCGTGAGACCGCTGACCATATCGGCTTGCGACTCGCGCGCGAACGAGAACGTTGCCGCAACGGGCGGTCGGTCGGCAAAATCGAACTCAAAGAATAGGTAATCGTTGAGATTGAAGTCTGCGGGAATGGAGTATGCCTTTGAGGGGCGCCAAGCACGGACGATGCGGTCGCAGCGGAACGTTCTGATGTTGTCGGTGGCATTGTCCAGACCGCAGAAATACGCCGTGCCATCGTGTTCGAACATACCGTAGACGCAGACGGTGCGCTCTTTCTGCTCGCCGCGACCGTTCTGATACAAAAAGCGCAGTGCACAGCGCTCGGCAAAGGCGCTCCAAACCGCATCGACGGTGGGAGAACGGTGAATCGGCGCCTCGTCTGCGGCAGATATGCCGGTGAGATAGGCAATCTTGGACCGGATGTCGGCAAGCGGCGCGGCAAAGGCGGAGGAGCCGGCCGCAAGCGTCTGGTCGATGGCGTCTAGCAAGATGTCGGCATCGTCTGCGGTGATGAGCCCACCTGCCGCAAACGTGTGCTCGCGGTCGATCGTCCACGAGCTTTCCTCGGTCTCTTGCGCGCCGGCGAGGCGAACCTCCTTGATTAAGATGCCACGCTCGAGCAGTTTGTCACGATCGCGCCGAAACTTGCGCTTATCCGAGTCGATGTTGCCGGAGCCATATCCCAGGTCGGAATCCAAGACGATCTGCTCGGTCGTCAGCGGTTCGGGGGAGCTGTTGAGCACAAAGAAAAGATTGAGGATGCGCTGAGCCGTTTTATCGAAACTGGGCTCCGAATTCCCCTTTTTAATTGTCGCGGTCGTGTCGCTTGCCGTCATAGAGTCCTCGCATGAGAAGGTGGTTTGCTGCCATGATTTTAGTCCGATATGGAGATTAGGCTATATCCTTGTCCGCTCGGGGCGTTAAGATGGCCCGAATTCGGTCGTTTGCGCTCGCTCGGGGTATACTTTCGACTATATACGGTTCTAATGTGCATGCATTGGGCCTATTTGTCGGATTATGGATGTGGAGCGCACATGGCGAACACCCAGAACTATATTAACCACCTGCTGCAGAACACCGGCATTACGCCGGCATGCAGCGAAGAAGAGCGCTTGGCGGCCGAGGATATCGCTCAGATCTTCCGCAACCACGGCTTTGATCCCGAGGTTCAGGAGTTCAATGCCCCGGCGCCCAGTAGGTTGGCATTTGCCGTTACCGGTATTCTTGCGTTTGCCGGTGCCCTGCTGATGGGTATAGGTGGCGGTATCGGCTTGGTCGGCACCTTGCTGACCATTGTCGGCGCCGTTCTTTACGTGCTCGAACGCACAGGGCACCCCGTGGTTTCGCGCCTGGGCAAGACGGGCGTGAGCCAAAATGTCATCGCCTACCACAAGGCCTCGGGCCCGCTCGCGTCTCCGCGTAACCGCCCGGTGGTCGTTGTCGCACACTACGACTCTCCCCGTGCTGAGCTGCTCGCCCGCGAGCCCTATGCTTCGTATCGTGCGCTCATCGCCAAGCTGTTGCCCGTTGCCACGGTTGCCCCTGCTGCCGTTGCCATCCTGCGCATCCTGCCGCTCCCCGGCGCGCTCAAGGTTCTGCTGTGGATTGTCGCGATCCTCGCTTCCCTCGTTGCACTTGCCAACGCGGCAAACATTATCTCTAACCGCCACATTCTTCCCTATACGTCCGGCGCGGTGTGCAACAAATCTTCTGTCGCCGCTATGCTCGGCGTTATGGACAACGTTGCTCCCTTCCAGGGCGACAACGAGTTTCCCGACGATGCTCCGTTCGATACCTATTTCGGGGAGCAGAAGCGTCGTGCCGAGGAAATGGCGCGCGCAGCGGCGGAGTATGCCGCGGCCCAGCAGCAAAACGACTACGGCAACACCATCGAGTATGAAGAGCCTACCTACGCCGAGGACGAGTTCGGTCAGCCGATTGCTCCCGACGCTCAGGCCGAGCCCGAACAGGATGAGGCTTTCGACGAGCAGATCGAGGGCTTTGAGGGTGCGTCTGCCGACGAGACGCTGATTGGCGTCATCGTGCCCGAGGATCAGAATCAGGCTGTCCAGGCCGAAGAGTTCAATGACGGGGTTCCCGCTGCCGAGCCGGCGGAGGAGCCTGCCGCGGCCGAGCCCGAGCCCAAGCTCTATCGCAACGCCGCCGGCAACATTCGCTTTGGTTCGGATGCCATCCGTGCACTCGGAATGCTTCCCGAGTCCTGCACGCTCGATTACGAGGAGGGCGAGGAGCCGACGTTTGAGCCCGAGCCTGCGCCCGTTGTCACTGCGGATGATGAGTCTGCCGCGGTTACCGCTGCCGTTGCCGAGCCCGAGGCGGTGTCCGCGATCGATCCCGCGGCAGGACTGGACATTTTGGCTCCCGCCGCGCCGGCGCAAGACGTTGCGGACGAGTCTGACGACGATTACGTTGAACAGCCGAGGCGCGTGTCTTACGAGAGCGATACTGATTTCTCTGCCGAGATTCCCGCGGCAACGCCCCATGCCGATATTGCATCCGCGTTCTCTTCGATTGGCGCCAGCGCTTCCAGCTTCTTTAAGGGTGCGCTTGCAAAGGGCAGGAAATTTGTCGACGATTTCGAGGAGAAGCGCGCTGCCGCACGCGAGGCTGCCGAGCAGGAGGCTATCGCTCAGCAGCAGGCAGCCGAGGCGGCACGTGAGCGCGCGGCGCAAGAGTTCGAGCAGAACAAGGCTATGCAGTCCGGGCCCGTCGACGCTGCCGAAGCTACGACGTCCTTTGAGTCCCAGCAACCGACGTCAGCGGATGTTGTTGAGGCAACAACGTCTTTCGAGGCTCAGCAGCACGTCGATAGCACCATGTCGTTTGATGCCGCGCAGTTCGATTCCACGATAACGTTTGAAAAGCAAGGCACCGCAATTGCCGAGCCCCTTCCTATTTCCGATGAGCAGGGCGACGCGGCAGACGATGACGAGCCCATTGATGCTGCCGAAATCCAAGATGCCGCCGAGGACGAGTCCGTCGAGGCCAACTCTGACGAAGAGCAATACGCGGCAGCCGATCAAGGTGATTCGACCGAGGTCGAGCAGGAGGAAGTGCCTGCGGTTTCCGAGACTCCCGAGACGGATGAGTCGAGGCCTTACTCCACGCAGATTTTCACCATGCCGACCCCGAGTGGTTCCGGTGCCACGGTTGCCAATGTCGCTCCCACCCAGGACGAAACGGTCGATTCCCTTATGGCCCAGATTTCCTCCCAGGCATCGCCGCGTCCGCAGATGAATGTTCCCGATCCGGCGTCGGCACCGTCGCCTGCACCTTCCTCGTCTCCGCTGGCTTCGGTCCCCGATCCGTCGCTGCCGTCTATGAAGCAGGCAAACGTTGCGTCTCGCACGTCGCTGTTCGACCTTCCCGATCCCTCTGCCCAGGTCAACGACCCCTTTGCTACTGCCCAGGGTCCCGAACCCACATCGGCACCCGTTGCGCCTTCTATGCCCGTTGCGTCGGGCGCGCAGCCGATCGAGACCATTTCGGCTCCCGCCCCGGCGGCACCCAAGTCTCGCAAACGCGGCCTGGGTGGCCTGTTCGGTCGTAAAAGGAAAAACGAGCAGGACAGCATGAGTGATTGGCTGGGCGTCGAAGACGATTACGATGCCAAGAAGTCCGGTCGCGGTATCGGTTCGTGGGATAACTTCGAGGACGATAACGATGGCTGGAAGGGCGGCGCTACGTCTTCCGATGGCGCTTCTTCCGAAGATATGCTCTCGGCTGTCGCCTCTATGGGCGATGATGAGCTGCTCGGTCACGATATCTGGTTTGTGGCAACGGGCGCCTCGGATTGTGATGGCGCCGGCATGAAGGCCTTCTTGGCTTCGCATCGCGATAAGCTCCGCGGCGTATTCTTCATCAATCTTGAATCCGTCGGCGCCGGTAGGCTTTCGGTGGTGACGGTCGAGGGCGAACAGCAGCTGCTCAAGGGCGATCGCCGCATCATGAACCTGGTCAGCAAGGTGTGCAAGTCGTTCCATGTCGATTGTGGCGCGCTCGAGATGCCCTATGCCAAGACCGATGCCTATGCCGCGCTCGAGGCGAGCCGCCGAGCCCTCACCATCGCCGGCGTGGACGGCACGCGTCTGGCTTGCGCTCGTACCGAGGACGACCTGCCCCACAATGTCAACCCGACGAACATTGCCACGGTATCCGAGGTCGTGACCGAGGTTATCCGCCGTTCGTAGACGGAGCTCTAAGGAGTCAACGTGTTTTCGTATATTAAGCGCCATTGGCCTGTCTACGTGATTTTGACCTTGATTGCCATTGCGTTAGGATTTGGGGCTGCCTACATCGTGGGTGCAAAGGGCTCGACCCCCGCCTCCGCAATCAGCGAAGAGGTGGAGCAAGAACAGAGTACGGGTGCCGATGGGATTCCTGAGTCCGAGCAGGCAATCGTTGATGGTGGATCTTCGTCTGCAGAGTAGATACGGCGATTTACATGATTGAAAGCGGGCGAGCCAGGGGACTGGCTCGCCCGCTTTTTCATCGCGCTAGCGCTTCTTTGGGGTCGACCTAAGGCGAGCGAACCATAGGGCTGCGGCACCCGAGGTCAGGAGCGCGGTGATGCAAGCGGCGATGGGAACTGATCCTGTTGCCGGTAGGTCCTGCAGTAGGGTACAGCGTTGAATGACACGGTCCTCGTCATGTGACTCAAGTTTATCGCCGCCGCCGTTGCGGCAAAGATCGACGCGTGCGCTGTTGGTGAGTGCGGTTTGGGGCGTATAAGCCGACGTCGCCTGCATGTGCACGATTGCGCCCCGAGCGTCTGTGCCAAGGATTGCTTTGGCATCGTCAAGGTCGTCGTGCTCATCTTTGAGATCATCGCGGGTCCAAGAATCCGCATCGCTTCGAGTCGTAAAGTCGGCGGCTACCGCACCGTATTCAATTCGAATGCCCGTTACGACGGTATTGGGTGTAAGGTCGAGCTCTTCCGCCTCGAGTGTGGTGGATTCCGTGGTCGAGACATCCGCCTTCCAGAGGCGCCAGCCGTCGTAATCGACGAGGCGACAGTCCTCACCAAGGCTCTCTTTTACTTCGTCGGACTCAAGCCAAGGATTTTCGTGTCCATCGTCAAGTGTCGCGTTCGCCGGTTCATCGACGTCTGTCGAGTCCAACGGCGTCGTGCGATACCACACGTTGCACAGACCGTTGAGGTCGCCGATGGCGACGGGGGTTTCGATTGAGACGAATCTCGCCGTATCGTCCTCGGCACACTCAAGATCATCGGTAATTGTGAACTCATCAACCCAGGTAGTTGAATCGTTTCGAGCGTCGATGGTATAGGAGAAAAGCCCATCCGTATTGGTTTGCATCGCGGCACGGTTTTTACCATCGCCGTTAGCCAACAGGCCCTTTTCGATAGGTTGGACAAGTTCCTGACGCTTGTCGACCTGCCCCTTGATCTCGATGGGCGCATCCTTCATCGCGACGGATTGGACTTCTCCCGTATCCTTTATTTCAAACGTTATCTCCTCGGCAAGGTCATAGGTCCGCGGAGACATCATTTCGCGCAACGAGTAGGTGCCGGGTGCAAGATGTTCGACGCGGTGTGGCTTGTCGGATGAGGTCCAGGAGTCTATTTCGGTTTTATCGGGACCATATAAGGCGAGCTGTGCGCCTTCCACTTCCTGCTCACCGCTTGCATCGACCTTGGAGATATCAACCTTGGTGTAATCGTCGGATACGTTAAGCCGTGCTTCTACAACGGGTGTTTTCTGGTCGGCATAAGTAAGGTCGACAATATGGGTTGTCTGATCGAGCAAGAAGCCTGCCGGCGCTTGAGTCTCGACAACCTCGTAGCGTGCGGTGCCAGATCCCAGTGGGAGGTTGCCCGCGCGTGCTTCTCCAGTTTCATCCGTCGTGACGGTCGCGACAGTCTCACCGTCGAGCGCGGCAATGCTACCGTCGGGGCGCACGATATCACCCGAGGCACGGATCTCAAAGACGGCGCCCGCGAGGCTGCTGCCGTCTATGGCATCGGTTTTAACGATCCTGATGTTTCCGGTCGCGGCGTGGTCATAATACGAGGCGATTGCAACGGGCGTTAGGTTCATGTCGGCGGGTATGTTTACCTCGATCTCTTCGCCGACAAGATAGGGCTCTTTGGCCGAGGTTTCGCGTACATAATAGGTGCCCGGCACGAGCGATTCGGGCAGTGTGACGGTCCCGGTCGCGTCAGTCGTAAAGGTGTCCATTACGTTATGTGCTGGATACCAGCAAGTTTGTGAGACAGGTTCGTGATTGCTGTCGAGGAGTTGGAAGGTGAATCCGGCTAGGGGAACAGAAGCGCCTGTTTGGGCATCGCGTTTTACAATCTGGAGATGCGTCGACAGAGCGTGGTTGTCCACGATATATTGAAGCTCGGCGCCGTCGGAAATCTGATTGGCCCCGACGGTCCATTCCCCTGCACGTTTAAAACCCTCGGGGACGGTTTCCGGAACCTCGCGAATCGTGTAGCCGGCACGGTCGTATGGGACGGCTCCGTGGACACCGGCGGGTCGCTTGCCTGTGCCGAACCATGCTTCGGGCTGATCTTTGGTGGAGGCAAAGCCATAGATGTTTGTGATCAGTGTGCCAACAACCTGCTGAGAGCTGTTGCTGACAACCTCAAAGACAACACCACCCGCCGGCTGCTCCAGGCCGGATTGGTCGCTATTGCCGTAATCCTTGAATTTGGAAATCTCAAGGTTAAACGCAATGGGGATATCGGAAACGCGAGATTCGATCTCGACCACGCCTGAATCGCCGAGCTGGTCGGCTCCAACGGTATAGGTCCAGCTGTCGTTGGATGGCAGGTAGCCCTCGGGGGCTTTTGATTCGTAGATGGTAAAGGTTCCTAAGGGGACATCGGCGAGGGCGGCCCGACCGCTTTCGTCGGTCGTGAGGATTTGTGCCCATCCAGGGGTTGATTGCGACACACACGTGAACTCTGCTCCTGCGAGTGAAGATCCCACCTGGGGGCCGGCATTCGTCGCGGCATCGAGTTTTACGATACGCAGGTTGATGGTGCCGGGCTGTTCATCAATGGCGACCCGCCCGCCGTCATTCCCCGTGGTAAAGGCAATACGATCGTGGCGGGGGACATAGCCGGCCGGCGCCTTCGTTTCAACTAGGTAGTATGCCGTGTTGGGCAGAAGTGTTGCTTGCGCTCGACCGTTGCTGTCCATCTTGATGGTGCCGACACGCGCGCCGCTGGCGCTCTCAAAAATATCGAATGTTGCCCCGGTAAACTGATAGGTATTGTTTCCGCTGGTAATAACGGTGTTAGCAGACTGCTTTTGGAAGGAAACAGACACCGCCGGCAGTACATAGAGCATGTCTTGACGTTTGCTGCCGCCCGATACGGCCCCTAGATAGCGTCGCGCGCGGTGCGGAGCGGCTTTGATGCTTCCTGATTTTGCGCTGTCGTGGAGCCACCGCGCCGCCGCCACGACTTCATTGTCAGTGGTAAAGTGCCCACTCTTGGTTTTGCCCTGAGCGGTCGTGTAAGAGTAAGTACCGTCGACATGGGTAGTGCCGTTGAGCATCCATACGGCAAGCTGGGTTGCGGCGCGGGCGCGATCGGGTGAAAGATGGTAACCGCCAAACGACGTGGTGGTGGGATATCCGTGACAAACGATTGCCGCGAACTCGTCGTCGAGCCACACCCAGCCTTGATCAAAGTTGAGCCATGGGCCGCCCGGCTTGGTGGGGCCGGGGCGCTCCTGGTTCATGCAGTAGGCAATTGAGGCGTCTTGAGCTTCATACTTGCCGATGAAGAAGGGCCCACAATCATCGCTAATAGTGCGGAAGCCGAGCTGGTCGTAGCCATCGACGGCAAATGCGGCTCCCGGTGCCAGGCAGCCGAAAAGCAGGAAGAGGAGCAGGAGCAGCGGACCTGTTGCGATTGCGCTGTGGACAGAGTGCGTGGGTGCGTTGGACATGGCTGCTCCTTATCCCTCGTGCGCCGCACGGGGAGGCCGCGGCGCTTGGGATGAGGCTACCGCCATGGTTCATGCGGGTAAGTACCAGAAGCTGACCAAAAGCTTGCCCGATTTCTGACAAATCGAGCTCAAATACAACAATCAGATAAAAATGCAGGTAGAAGATGGTAAGAAAAGAAAGACAAAGGTCCTCATCTCCACAATTGGCGCGGTTTTCAAACGATTCTCCACAGCTAAAACAAGCATCGCCACCCTTGTATCGAACAAGACAACCGCGTTATACTAGCCAACACACAAGCGGGCATCGCCAAGTGGTAAGGCATCAGCTTCCCAAGCTGACACTCGCGGGTTCGAGTCCCGTTGCCCGCTCCAAAAAAAGTAAAAGTACGACACCGTTTCGGTGCCGTGCTTTTTTCAATAAAGTGCCGGGACTCGAACCCGACAGGGTGCGAGCGTAAAGCAAACGCGAAGCGTTTGTAGCGAGCAGGCGAAGGCGCCGACAGGCGCCTGAAGCCGGTGCGGATTTGCGAAGCAAATGCGCGGACGTCCCGTTGCCCGCTCCACCGAGCGCGGGGGAACTCGGGACGGCCAATTCAACAAAGTTTTCCCCATCGTCTCCGTGAATCCGAGGAGATCGACCGCAGCCGGTGCGTATTTGCGAAGCAAATGCGCAGACGTCCTCATGGTCGCTCCAATTCCAAAATGTTAGGTTAATGCCTACTGCCCATACTTGCACCTGCGCACGGTACAATGGTTGGGTTACGACCAACGTGCCAATAACCAAAAAGGAGCCGCTATGATCGATCGCTATACCCGCCCGGAGATGGGACACATCTTCTCCCTCGAGAACAAGTACGCCATTTGGCAGGAAATCGAGGTTCTGGCCTGCGAGGCCCAGGCGGAGCTCGGCAAGATCGGTATTTCCAAAGACGAGGCCCAGTGGATCCGCGACCATGCCAACTTTGAGAAGGCGAAGGTCGATGAGATCGAGGAAGTCACGCGCCACGACGTCATTGCCTTCCTGACCAACATGAAGGAATACATCGATGCCGATGTTCCCGAGGGCGACCCCAAGCCCAGCCGCTGGGTTCACTATGGCATGACCAGCTCCGATCTGGGCGACACGGCCCTGTGCTACCAGCTCACCCAGGCCTGCGACCTGATCATCGAGGACGTCAAGAAGCTCGGCGAGATTTGCAAGCGTCGCGCCTTTGAGGAGCGCAACACGCTCTGTGCCGGCCGCACTCATGGCATCCACGCCGAGCCGATGACCTTCGGCATGAAGTTTGGCTCTTGGGCCTGGGAGCTCAAGCGCGATCTGGATCGTCTTGAGGACGCCCGCAAGAATGTTGCCTTCGGTGCCATCTCGGGCGCTGTCGGCACGTACAGCTCCATCGAGCCGTTTGTCGAGGAGTACGTCTGCGAGCACCTGGGCCTGGTTCACGACCCGCTGTCCACGCAGGTTATCAGCCGCGACCATCACGCCTATCTCGCCGGCGTTCTCGCCACCACCGCAGCCACCTGCGAGCGCATCGCTACCGAGGTTCGCAATCTGCAGAAGACCGATACACTCGAGGCCGAGGAACCGTTCCGTAAGGGTCAAAAGGGCAGCTCAGCCATGCCGCACAAGCGCAATCCCATCACCATGGAGAAGGTCTGCGGTCTGTCGCGCGTCGTGAAGTCCAACGCCCAGGTCGCCTTCGATAACGTCGCCCTGTGGCACGAGCGTGACATTTCGCACTCCTCTGCCGAGCGTGTCGCCCAGGCCGATAGCTTCATCGCACTCGACCACATGTTCCAGTGCCTCATCCGCGTTATCGACGGCCTGCAGCTGTACCCTGCCCGCATGATGGCCAACCTCAATAAGACCCGCGGCCTCATCTTCTCCTCCAAGGTGCTGCTCGCCCTCGTCGATACGGGCATCACCCGCGAGGACGCGTACGCCATTGTGCAGGAGAACGCCATGGCAACCTGGCACGAGGTACAGGATTGTGTCTCCGGCCCCACCTTTAAGGAGCGTCTCGAGGCCGACCCGCGCTGCACCGTCAGCCAGGAGAAGCTCGACGAGATCTTTGATCCATGGGACTTCCTCACCCGTATCGACACGGTCTTTGATCGTCTGGAGCAGCTGAGCTTCGAGTAGGTTCGGGCATAACGTTAGCTTTTTAGGGCGCTTTGCTGGTAATGTGTGTTGCCGGCAAAGCGCCTCGTTGCATTTAGGGAAAGACGGGGATAATAGTCGTCTCGAATAACATTCTGAGAGGGGATCGCATGATTTCGTTTGATTACAAGCCTCAGGGCGTGTGTGCTCGCAATATTCACCTTGACCTTTCCGATGACGGCAACAAGGTGATAGGCGTTGAGTTTACCGGTGGCTGCGACGGCAATCTCAAGGCAATCTCCAAGCTGGTCGAGGGCGCTCCTGCCGATCGCGTAATCGAGGTTCTCGCCGGTAATACCTGCGGTATGAAAAAGACCTCCTGCGCCGACCAGCTTACGCGCGCCATCGAGGCCGCTCGCGCCGAGATCGCCTAATGGGTATCGCCGATCACATCAAGAACGGAATATCGCGTCGCGGCTTTGTACTCGGTGGGGCTGCCGCGGGCGCTGCCACGGTGCTTGCCGGATGCTCGAAAAAAACGGGTACCAGCGATGATGCCGCCGGCGAGCCGCAGGTTATCAAGGACGATTCCAAAATTATCTCGATTACGGATGAGTATGAGGCTGTCGACATCGATCTTGAGCCGGCGGCGTCGTGGACGCTGCCTCTGGGTACGCTGCTGTACTACTGCGACGGCGATTACGCCGCGGCGATGATGGCGCCCGCATCGGCATTGCACGCCAACACGCTCGGTGTGCTCAACCTGGGCGATGGCTCGCTTACCACATTAATCGAGGATCCTGTCGAGGGCACGGGATATGCATTCTACGATGTCCGCGCCGGCGACGGCGTATTCGCGTGGGTTGAGATGAACTTTGCCAATTCATCGTGGAAGCTCTACGCTCAAAATCTGTCGGGCGTTTCGCTCTCTGGCGATGTGGTTGAGCTCGATCGAGGTGGCAAGGACTATGATCCGCCCCTGTTTACGGCGTTCGGGTCATCAGTCATCTGGTATAAAATGCCTTCGGCAGGCGGCAATAAAACGAGTAGTGATTCGTTTTGCTATCGTCGCTCACTTGATGAATCCAAGGCCGAGACAATTTGGAAATCGACGGGCCGCTTTGCATCGGCCCCGCGCGCGAGCGACGGCATTTTGACCATCTCGCCGCGTGTCCGCAACGACGAGGGCGTCTACTACGGCATAACGGCAATCGATCTGACCGACGGCAACAACACCAAGCGTGCCCAGCTAGTCCTTCCCTCGTCAGTCTCGCCTTTCGAGGCCGTGTATATGGGCGATACCTTCGTGTTTTCTATCGAGGCGGCCTATAGCGGCGTGGGCAGCCTGGGCAATATGGGCACGTATATCGGTAATGAGGGAGGGCCGTACCTCTTTCTGTCACGCGAGCCGCTCGCATGTGCGGCTGGCAAGAAGAATAAATACCTTGTTAAGGTACAGGCGTCGCATTTCCTGATCGACACCTCTGCCAAGACCTATGGCTCGCTGCTGTCGCCCGACCGCGCTTTGGAGTATGGCGATTATCCAGCTACGGCGGGAAAATCGGACTCATTCCTTACGTACGCCACGGTGCGCAACAGCCAGGGTATACCAGAGACGGTCACTGCACGCCTATTCTCTCTTTAAGCTTAGAGGGGTTAAAAAGGCGCCAACAGGGGAATAAACGCGTTGTAATTGTGAGTACCGCCCGCCGAGCTGCCGCGTCATAGCGGCATCCGGCGGGCTCAGGTGCGTTAAAATGGGCTTGTTCTTAGCTAATTGAGACAGGGGGGCCGTGTTATGGCTTCAGATGCAAAAAAGATTCTGCTGGTCGAGGATGAGAAGGCAATCCGTGACGCCGTCGCTGCCTATCTCGAGCGCGAAGGCTACTGGGTTGTGGGCGTCGGCGACGGCCAGTCCGCGATCGAGGAGTTCGAGAAGCATCAGTTCGACCTGGTCGTGCTCGACCTTATGCTCCCCAAGATTCCCGGCGAGCGCGTTTGCCGCACCATTCGCGATACCTCGGATGTCCCCATCATCATGCTGACGGCTAAGGGCGAGATCGAGGACCGTATTATCGGTCTTGAGCTCGGCGCCGACGACTATCTGATTAAGCCGTTCTCGCCGCGCGAGCTCGTCGCCCGCGTTCGCGCTCTGTTCCGCCGTGCCCATCAGGCCGACGAGCCCGCCGTCGAGGTACTCGACTTCGGCGATCTGGTCATCGATATCTCGGGCCACAAGATCTTGGTCGAGGGCAAGGAAGTCGATCTGACGGCTTCCGAGTTTAAGCTGCTCACCACGCTTGCCCGCCATCCCGGCCGTGTGTATAACCGCATGGAGCTGGTCGAGAAAGTGCTCGGGTATGACTTTGAGGGCTATGAGCGCACCATCGATAGCCACGTGAAGAATCTTCGCGCCAAGCTGGGCGATGATCCCAAGAAGCCCAAGTGGCTCTACACCGTCCATGGTGTCGGCTATCGCTTCGAGGCTCCGGCCAAGACCGATAAGTCGGACGAGAAATAGGGAAATCACATATGACACCTGCGCGCTTTGAAATCGGACAAAAGCACAAGCAGGAGAGCGAGGCGGGTTCCAAGGCTAGTTGGAACACGCCTCGTTCCGATTCACGGCCAACGATGAGCTATCCCTCGCGCATGGCACTTGCTTTTGCTCTGACATCGCTCATGACGGTATTGGTGCTGGTGGGCGTTGTCTCTGTTGTGTGGGGCACGGTCTTTTCGGATTACACACGCTCCAATATCGTCGAAATCGCAAATTCCGCTGCCGAGAAGTTGGCAACCTCATATGAGGAAAACGGCTCTTGGACCGCGGGAGAACTGCGCACGGTCGCAACGTCGAGTTTGGTTTCCGACGATCTGGGTATGCAGGTCGTCAATAAAAAGGGCGTGATCGTTTATGACGATTCCTGGCCCTCGGCAAGCGCCACCGCCGATGTACGCGAAAACCAGGCTACGACCGACGACACGAGCGGCAAGAGGGCATCGCATAGTCCGGTCTCGTCTGCTCCAACCGACTCCGATAGCGTTGCTAACGTCGAGATTGTAACGTCTTCCGGCGAGCATGTCGGACAGGTAAAGCTGTGGGCCATCGGCTCCGACGCTCTGCTCACCAAGGCGGACTCTGCGTTTAGGGAGAAGACCTTTAACGCCATGGCCCTCGCCGCGGTTGTTGCAATTTGCATTTCGGTCGTTATCGGATCGCTCGTGTCGCGCATGCTCACCAAGCCGATTCATCGCATCACCAGTACCGCAAAGCAAATCCGTGACGGCGACCTGTCGGCTCGCACGGGACTGCGCGGTGATGACGAGATCGATCAGCTGGGTGAGACCTTCGATGAGATGGCCACTTCTCTCGAGAAGGATATGAAACACGAGAAGCGCCTGACCTCAGACGTTGCACACGAGCTTCGCACGCCGCTTATGGCCATGCTCGCAACGGTCGAGGCCATGCAGGATGGCGTGTATCCCACCGACGATGAGCATTTGGAGACCGTTGCTTCCGAGACGCGTCGCTTGGCTCGTCTGGTGCAGCAGATGCTCGACCTGTCGCGCATGGAAAACAGCGCGGCTCCGCTCAACCTTGAGCCGGTGGACATGGTTCCTTTCGTGCGTTCCATCGTCAATGCCCAGGAGCGCCTGTTTGTCGACCGCGATCTGCGCCTGCGTTTTGCGGACGAGACCCAGGGTCACGACGATGTCGTCGAGGCCGATCCCGACATGATCACGCAATGTGTTATCAACCTCATGAGCAACGCCATGCGCTACACCCCCGAGGGCGGTTGGGTCGTGGTGTCGGTGCTCAGTGACCGCAAGCACGTCAGCATTGCCGTTTCTGATACCGGCATCGGTATTGCCAAGGACGATCTGTCGCGCATTTTCGGGCGGTTTTGGCGCGCCGATGCCAGCCGCGCCCGCGAAGCTGGCGGCCTGGGCGTCGGCCTCGCCGTGACCAAGCAGATCGTCGAGCGTCACCATGGCTACATATCCGTGGAGTCGGAGCTTGGAAAGGGTACGACTTTTACAATTCATCTGCCCCGCGAGCACACGGCAGACGCGGCATCTACTACAATGGAGCACTAGCTTTTCGCTATTCGGTGAAGGAGGGGCCGCGTCCCTGCCGCTCCGAGTTTGCGAAAACATGCGGGAAAGAACCCGCATTTCTGTCGTATTTAGGTAAGGAGTGACTCACGTGACAACGATGGAGCGTCGTCCGGATTCCCGTGGCAAGGTTCGTGATATTTACGATGCCGGTGAAAACCTGCTGATGGTCGCCACCGACCGCATTTCTGCGTTCGACTTCATTCTTCCCGACGAGATTCCGTTTAAGGGAGAGGTGCTCAATCGCATCTCGGCATTCTGGTTCGATAAGTTTGCCGACATCGTCCCCAACCATCTCGTTTCCATCGACCCGGCGGATTTCCCCGAGGAGTTTGCTGAGTATCGTGACTACCTCGCTGGCCGCGCCATGCTGGTTAAGAAGGCCCAGACGATTCCTATCGAGTGCATCGTCCGCGGCTATCTGACCGGTTCGGGCAAGAAGACCTACGACGAGAACGGCACCGTCTGCGGCATCCAGCTGCCTGAGGGCCTGACCGAGGCTTCCAAGCTTCCCGAGCCGTTGTTCACGCCGTCCACGAAGGCCGAGATCGGTGACCACGACGAGAACATCTCGTTCGAGCGTTGCTGCGAGATCGTGGGCGAGGACATCGCCACGCAGATTCGTGACCTTTCCCTCAAGATCTACAAGGCCGCTGCCGAGTACGCCGCGACCCGTGGCATCATCATTGCCGACACCAAGTTCGAGTTTGGTGTCATCGATGGCAAGGTCACGCTGATCGACGAGTGCCTCACGCCCGACTCCAGCCGTTTCTGGCCTGCTGCCAGCTACGAGGAGGGCAAGATCCAGCCTAGCTACGACAAGCAATTCGTCCGCAATTGGCTCAAGGCCAACTGGGATATGACGGGGGAGACCCCGCACCTGCCCGCCGAGGTCATCGATGGCACGTCCGAGCGCTATCGCGAGGCCTTCCAGATCATCACGGGCTCCCAGTTCACAAGCATGAAGGAGAACGCATAAGTGAGTACCCGTAGCGCCACGAACAAGCGCACGCAATCCCACGAAGTTACCGGGGTTGCGCGCAAGTCTGCCGCATCTGCTAAGCCCGCCCGCCAAGCAGCGAGCTCCGTTCGCGTCGTGCCGGCTTCGTCTAAGGCACGCCGCAAAGAGCTCGAGAAGGGCGAGAACCTCGAGGGCCTCTCTAAAGAGGAGAAGCGCGCCCGCAAGGCTAAGCAGCGCGCCAAGGAGGACCGCATCTATACGGTGTCGAATATCCTCCTCAAGCAGGACGAGGACTACACCAAGCGCCGTCGCATCTGGTGGATTGTGCTCGCCATTGGCATGGTGCTCGTCGTGGCAATTTGGGCCTCGCTGTACTTCGCTCCCGCTGGCATGGTGTCCAGCCCTGTCCAGATGGTCGGCATCGTTTTGTCCTATGTCATCATCCTAGGTGACTTTATCTACGACTTCGCTCGTATTCGTCCCTTGCGCAACATGTACCGCGCGCAGGCCGAGGGCATGTCCGAGAACAAGCTCAACGCTCTTATCGAGCGCGCAGCTGCCGAGGAGGACAAGAAGGACTCCAAGAAGAAGTAGCGTTTGCATACATACTTATCGCTAAGATATAAGGCGCGTCGTTTTTGCGGCGCGCCTTTTTACTGTTCTATAGATAGATGGAGTGGCACATGATTCGAGCTGCCCTGACGGTCGAAGAGGCCCTGGAGGGTATGAAGTCCCTGGAGCCCAAGATTAAAAACTATGCGCGCCTGGTTGTCCGCAAGGGCGTAAACGTTAAGCCCGGCCAGGAAGTTGTCGTTCAGTCTCCGGTTGAGTGCGCGCCGTTTGCGCGCGTGGTGGTCGCGGAGGCCTATGCTGCCGGCGCCGGCCACGTGACGGTCATCTGGGCCGATGATGCCGTGACGAGGCTCACGTACGAGCATGTCGAGAAAAGCTATTTTGAGCAGACGCCCGAGTGGAAGCGCCTGCAGCTGGATTCCCTGGCCCAGGACGGTGCCTGCTTTATCTTTATCGAGGGTGCGGACCCCGCCGCCCTTAAGGGCATCGATCCCGCTAAGCCCGCTGCAGCTTCTAAGGCAAAGAACACGCAGTGCAAAGTTTTCCGCCGTGGACTGGATTACAACATCAATCCGTGGTGCATCGCCGGCGCTCCGGTCGTGGCTTGGGCGCGCGAGGTGTTCCCGGGAGACGCCGATGAGGTTGCAATCTATAAGCTGTGGAATGCGATTCTGCACACCGCTCGCGCCGATGGCCAGGACCCAGAGAGCGACTGGGAGCTCCATGACGCCGCATTCGAAAAGAACCTGCGTTTCCTGAACGGCAATCGTTTCGACTGCCTGCATTACACCGCGGCAAATGGAACCGATCTGACGATTGGCATGACGAAGGGTCACGAGTGGGCCGGCGGCAAGGGCAAGACGCCCGATGGGCACCCCTTCTTCCCCAACATTCCCACCGAGGAAGTCTTCACTTCGCCCGATCGCATGCGCGCCGACGGTATCGTGTACTCGGCCATGCCGCTCATCCACCACGGCAATAAAGTCGACGATTTTTGGATTAAGTTCGAGGGCGGCCGCGTGGTGGACTACGACGCCCGCGTGGGCAAGGCAACGCTCGCAAGTATCATCGATACTGACGAGGGCGCTGCTCACCTGGGAGAGGTCGCGCTCATTTCCAAGAACACGCCGATCCGCGAAAGTGGTGTTCTGTTCTACGATACGCTCTATGACGAGAACGCTAGCTGCCATCTCGCGCTAGGTGTCGGTTTCCCCGAATGCATCGAGGGTGGGTACGACATGTCCAAGGAGGAGCTCCTGGAGCATGGTGTTAACGTCTCGAGCACGCACGTCGATTTTATGATCGGCACGGACGACATCGATATTACGGGCATTACGCCTGATGGACGTGAAGTTGTGATTTTCCAGAACGGCCAATGGAGTTGGGAATAGTCCCAGACCGTGGTACAATGCCACCCGCGGGCCGTTAGCTCAGCTGGCAGAGCAGGGGACTTTTAATCCCAAGGTCCAGGGTTCGAACCCCTGACGGCCCACCCAAAGATTGTTGAGACGGTCAACTTCGGTTGGCCGTCTTTTTTGTTGCCGGTACACGGGTTCGAACCCGTCGGGGCGCGGAGCTGAGTAAACGCGTGAGCGTTTGCCAGCGCAGCGCGCAAGGCGCGAAAGCGCCGCAGCGGCCGCCTGCGGAGCAGGCTGAACCCCTGACGGCCCACCCAAAGATTGTTGAGACGGTCAACTTCGGTTGGCCGTCTTTTTTGTTGCCGGTGCACGGG
The DNA here is from genome assembly GCA_036551635.1 of Collinsella sp. Classification (GTDB taxonomy): domain Bacteria; phylum Actinomycetota; class Coriobacteriia; order Coriobacteriales; family Coriobacteriaceae; genus Collinsella. The sequence goes on along the minus strand of JAXKEA010000047.1, from coordinate 375 downwards.
TTCGAACCCGTATCTATCTATATATAAGAACGCTTGGCGAACAAAACCCGCCTTTTACCGATGGGAAACAAATAGCTGATGCCTTTGGAGTAAAGTAGCGCTCCAGAGATGACTGATGTCTCAATACTCATAAAACAGCTGGTCGTCGCCAATATCAGAAGCCAATGCTTCAGTTTTAACCTCAGTGACGCGACTGAGGGATCTATTCATTTGTGAACAAAATATGGAGTGCGCGATTCCCGCCCCCGGGGCCCCTCCGGTCTGGCAATATATCTCCTTGCCGCGCGGCCCGGTCGGACCGGATGAGCCGCAAAGCGTGCACCTTGAGAACCGGATACTGCGAGGATGGACACTTCAAGTGTCGCATCCGGGCAG
>JAXKEA010000046.1:0-4224 GCA_036551635.1 Collinsella sp. | reverse complement strand
GCGGATGCCCAGCGTGCCGTCGATACCGCAAAGACCGACACCGGCGTTGCCGCCGACAGGCTTACCGGCTCCCAGACCGATCTCGATGACGCACGGTCGAACCTCGACATCCTCACCGGCCTTGCCGCGAAGCTCGCAGAGGCACAGCAGCGCGAGCAGGATGCAGTAAAGGCCGTCAATGACACCAAGGCCGCCCTCGATGCCGCGAAGGCGGATACCATCGCCGCCGAGTCCCTGGTCTCCGCCGCCGAGCAGGCGAAGGCGCAGGCAGACGCCAAGCTGTCGAAGCTGAACTCCATCGATGCCGGCGCGGCGATCGCTTCCGGGCATGATGTGAACGCGGATGACGCCCTCAACGCGCTTTTCGCCGCAGCAGTCGAGGCACGTGCCAAGGTCGCGCCCGCAAAGGCAATCCTGGACGAGAAGCAGGTCGCGGTGGACGGGCTCCAGTCCGGCTACGATGCGGCACTCGCCGCCTACGAGTCGGCGAAGTCCGATCGCATCGCGGCGGAGCAGAAGCTTTCCGATGAGATCGCACGACAGGAGGCAGAGGAGGCCGCAAAGCAGCAGGCGGCATACACCCCGAAGCACCTCGCCGGCACGGATACCGCCCAGCCCGGCAGCCTCGCCCAGACCGGTGACCGCGCGGGACTCATCGGCGAGACGTTCGTCATCGGCGGTACCGTCCTCGTGGCAGCCGGCGTCTTCCTCGATCAGAAGAAGCGCCGCGGGCAGATGTAAAAGCGAGCCGGGCGTTGGATATCGGCTAGTGTCCAACGCCCGGTTTCATGGACAGGGAGATCGGTGTGAGAACAAAGGCTATTATCGTTGCGCTTCTGGTGTGCCTTTCGGCACCTCAACTTGGATGTGCCAGCGTTGCAAAGCAAGGAAGCGGCTCTACGGAAAGGGCCGTCGCGGCGGTAAAGAATAAAGACAAAAAGAAGCCGAGCGAAGAAAAGGCGGCGCAAGCCTCTGGAACCAAGAACGAGGAGAAGAAAGAATCCGACAGCAAGGGCGAGCAGTCCGATGACTCCAAGAAGGAGGATAACAAGTCTTCCGATTCCTCGAAGTCGGACAACAAGGGCGATTCCTCCCAGTCCAAGCAGAATTCCGGCAATTCGCAGAGTTCCGGCAGCAACAATTCCTCTTCCAACGGCGGCAGCCAGAAGAAGTGGGTTGCCGAGCAGGGCCACTGGGAGACAGATTACAGCCAGGTCTGGGTACCGAATGTAGTGTATACGCGCCATGAACGTTGGATGTGCTCTGTATGCCATGCGACGTTTAACTCAGCAGCCGAAATGGACAATCATGTTATCTCTACCTACGGTGATGCACAACACCCTAATGGGGCTTCTGCAATCAATGATTCGTATACCACCTCTGAAGACCAGGGACATTATGAACAGAAGGCTACGGGGCAGCATTGGGTTGTCGACGTCGCCGGCCACTGGGAGTAATGTGCATCGTTCCTCTCCTCTTACATTCGGTAAATAAATATTTATTTGCGGGCGGCCGGTTTCGGCCGCCTTTTTTAGACGCCCAGTCTGGGAGCAAACGATAGGAAAGCAATCAAACGAGAGGCCGTTCCAAAAGAATCCGGCGGTGCCGGATGCTTCGGGCAAAACCTTCCGCAAATCGGTAAGGTCTTCCATCAACTTGCTCCAGCCCTCGCCCGGAGTCCGCTGCGCGGTAATGCAAAAACTCGGCATCCCTCGCATTCGCAGTACCGCTTCGCTCTCGCTACAGCGAACTCTTAACACTCGGCATCCCTCGCGTTAAAAGTTCGCTTCCGCTCACGGTCTTCACTTTTCGTTTCGACAACGCGAGGCATCTCGCTTGGAATGAGGCCTCTCATTCCATGTCTACACTGCGTTCCGCCCAATCGCCGTACCGGTGATTGCAAGATGACTGTGGGTGGCATTTTTGTGGGCCCATTCGGACCCCAAAAACACCACGCCACAGACCTTGCTTACCGCCTGCTACGGCGATAAGGTTATCGTGAAGTTGGAACTTCGCGATGAAGAATCGCGGAGACGATTCTTCATTTTGGAACGACGCCAGCCGTTCCTCATTAAAAGGAAAGCGAATCGCATAGCAGGTTTTGATCGGAGGCCTCTCCGATCGCTGATTCGTTTTCCGGAGGAATCATGAGTAGGCTCCGCCCACACACCGTCAAGGCGTCTCTTTCCGATGAAGAGAAGAAAGCCATCACTGCAATCGCAAAGCGACATGAGATGAGCGAGGCGGAACTCATCCGCTTTGCTTTGTGCAATGCCGACGATCTCGATATCGATTTTGGTTTTTCAGAAATCGCTGACCAGAAATTCCGAACCGATGACATTCACGTCCGGGTCTCACCGGAAGAAAAAACGAAAATTGAAAGCAATGCTGATTCCCTCGATATGACTGTCAGTGCGTATGCACGTCGCGTACTGCTCAAAGGGAATGTCGAGAAAATCGATGTCGATCGGGCGTCGATCGACAAGATCTATCACGAACTTTTGAAGGAAGGAACAAACCTCAATCAGCTGATGTATTTTGTGAACGCCCAGGGGCTTCCCGCGTACAACGAGAAAGCTGTTTTCCGCACGCTCGAAAAGGTTTACCAAGTTGGGCGTAAGCTGGACCGTTTCATCGACGAGTTTGAGAAGCGATATTTCGTCGGCGGTGACCAAAATGACCGTCATTAAGCAGAAGAGTGTTTCGAGTGAACGGTATGCGAAGAACGTCCGTAAATACATCAACGGAAAAGATACGCTTGTGCGTGGTGGCTGGAACATCGAATACAGCGATCGCTGGTTTTCGAAAATGGATAGAACCAGAAAGGTTTTCCATCACGACAAACCGTCGAGAGCCGGAGCCAAAAACGTAATCCTGCTTCATCAGATCCTCGCGTTCCTTCCGGAAGAATGCTCATGCAACGGGGGCAAGATGACTCCCGATGTATGTTTGGCCTACGCGGAGCAATGGCTTGCGAAGCACTATCCGCATCAACAAGTGATTCTCGCGCTGCATGAAGAAAGCGATAAGGCGGGAAAACGCTACGCAGTGCACATGGCGATCAACCGGACAAACCTTGACACCGGCAAGCGTTGCGACATCGGCGGTCGCAAGGGAAAGTACGAACGCGCTGCATGGGTTCGTGAAATGGACGAGGCCTGGAATCTCACTCAGCTCGAAAAGGGAAAGAAGAATTCGAAGATTCGCGATCGCCAGCCGCGCGACACAGAAAAGGAGATTATCGGTCGCGGTGAGTACAGTTATAAAAACAATCTGCGCGAGCTGATCCATATTGCGATCGACGAAGGTCGCGTAAAGAATATGGAGCAGTTCAAGAAATTACTTGCCTCATGGGGCGTAGACATTTTCATCAAGAACAATCGAGTCTATGCGACAGATCTCGATATCAAAGAGGCCGGCAATCCGAAGTGCACTTTCAACCTGACCCGTCTCGACGGGCGCTTCGCGTTGAAGTCGTTGCAGATGGCTTTCGAAAATAACGTGTTGGAAGCCGAGCGAGCCCTTCCATACGAGAAACGTTGTGAGATTTACATCAAGCGTCTCAAGAAAGCATACTCGGCGTGGGTCGAGCAGGCGAAGGCGAGCAAAGGCGTCGCCTACAATTCGTTTCCTAAATTCGTTGCCCCGAAGTGCGATGAAGATCTGCTCGAAGATCCGGCGGTTCGCGATGAGCTTCTTGCGCGTCGCGGTTACGCAAGGGAGATTCGCAATCGTTACGCCGGCGCCGTTCCCGATGCCGGCGACGACCGCGTTCGCGCCGCAGGCCAAGCACATGGCGGAAGCTCCGCATCGCGGCAGATGGACGATCGCGTCGTCGATCGCGGTGACTACTCGCACGGCAACACGCCTCGCTAGTTTTGGAAAGCCTATCGTCGGTGCCCTAGCGCGCTGCTATTCAGTGCCGATTCTTTCATGCTCGCAATTCGGCGAGGGTGAGGAGTATGAATTGATCGGCGGGAGTCAGCCGCTCTGATAGAATCGTCCTTGCTGGCGGCAGCCCTCGTGCCGGGCAGAGCCCTCCATCCGATGGGAGGTGATGCCCATGACCGATTTCACCGAGTCCGTGAAGCTCCTGACCGCTATGGTCTCGCTCCTCACGGCCCTTGTCGGCCTTTCCAAGGCACTCAAGCAGGGCTCGAAGCCCAAAAAGAAAGGCCACCGTCGCTAAGACGATGACCCAACTTCATTAAGCAACGGCTCTGC
>JAXKEA010000045.1:0-2104 GCA_036551635.1 Collinsella sp. | reverse complement strand
TCTACGCCCGCAACACCGTCACCAACGACGTGCTGTACAAGGAGGGCCTGGACCTTCTCGTCGTGCCCTCCGCCGAGCTCTCCCGCGGCCGCGGCGGCCCGCGCTGCATGAGCATGCCCTTCTGGCGCGAGGACCTCTAAGGTCTTCAAGGACCCGTGCAGGTCATAATACATACATCTAGCTGCCATTAGATGTCTCCCATTGGGGCGGTGCGGGTTTTCGCACCGCCCCAATCTTGTATGAGGAACGTCAACACGGTTGGATGACTGCTTTTGTAAGGAGCTTGGCCATGGACATCAAGACGATTGGCGTTGAGGAATGGCTCAACGTTTGGGAGAAGAGCGCCACGTGGGACATCGCCCAGTCGACGATCTCGTCGCTCACCATGGGCGAGCTACGCGCGCTCGATGAACAGGACGGCGCCACGTTCTACGAGCGCCTGGACCGCGAGAAGATGAACTACGGCTGGATCGAGGGCTCGCCGGAATTTAAGGCCGAGGTTGCCAAGCTGTATCGTCGCGAGGTCAATCCCGACCACATTCTGCAGACCAATGGCTGCACGGGCGCTAACCTCAACGCCATCATGGCTGTGGTCGAGCCCGGCGACCATGTTATCGCCGAGTGGCCCACCTACGCGCCGCTCTACGAGATTCCGCGCACGCTGGGCGCCGAGGTCGAGTATTGGGAGCTTCGCGAGGAACTCGGCTGGAAGCCCGATATCGAGAAACTCAAGCATCTGGTTCGCCCCACCACCAAGCTCATCTGCATTAACAACGCATCGAACCCCATCGGTACGGTGCTCGATGCTGATATGCTCGGTCAGATTGCCGAGATCGCCCGCTCGGTTGGCGCCTACGTGCTGTGCGACGAGGTGTACCTGCCGCTTGAGAACACCGAGGCCTTTATGTCGATGGCTGACGTGTACGAGAGGGCCATTGTCACCAACTCGTTGTCGAAGACCTATTCGACGCCTGCGGCCCGTGTGGGCTGGGTCGTGGCAGACGAAGAGGTGTCCAACCGCATCCGTACCTATCGCGATTACACCATGATCTGCGGCGGCGTGTTCAACGATGCTCTGGCGACCTATGTGCTTGAGCACAAGGATAAGATTCTCGAGCGCAATCGCAAGATCGTGTTTGGCAACCGCGATATCGCGCAGGCTTGGATCGATACGCAGCATCGCGTTTCCTGGACGGCCCCGCAGGGCGTGTCTACCTCGTTTATCCAGCTGGATATTCCCGAGGACGACGAGGAGTTCTGCAAGCGCCTGCTGTCCGAGAGGGGAGTGCTGCTGGTACCCGGCAGCCGCTTTGAGCTTCCCTGTGGCGCACGCCTGGGCTACTGCGCGAGCGAGGACGTTCTGCGCGAGGGCCTGAGGCTTTTGGGCGAGGCGCTGGCGGAGTTTGATCGCTAGGATTCCGATGATCTTCGGGGGCGTTATCTAAATTGGCCGAAGATAATCGAAAACGGACCCGTTTCCCTAGTGAAGCGGGTCCGTTTTTCTATACCGAGAAGTCAAGTTGTTACAAATGGGGCCGTAAAGCGAGCCGGTATCCGCTGGGCCTTATACTGAGTTTCCGGTGAACGGTATCAAGCGTCTGGTAAACGGTAATTTATTTACCAGAAATGAATAGGACAAACTTTTTTCTGAATAAAAATGAAAATGGTTGAGACGCGGTATGAACCGCTAATTCTATTCATAGCTTTAGTGGAAATATGCAATTTGAGGATGGTTTAACAAAGTTAAGTTCCATTTGATTTTAGGATTGAAAACGCGTTTAAGCACGTAAATACGCTTTATTAAGATGAAGTGTGCCATGCGTGAAGTATATGTGTATGCCGTTCACCCCCTATAAAAAACCGTTCGGGGGCAAGGTGGAAGTATGAGCTGATTTTGGATATAAATATGTCGTCAGCAATAACGCCTCACACGGAGGGGCGCTAACGAATCGGCCCTGACAAGGGCCCGAAAGAAAGGTAGGAGGCCATGACGAAAGGTCTGCACGTGCCTTCCGAGATCGGCAAGCTCAGGAAGGTCTGCCTGCACCGTCCCGGCGACGAGCTCCTCAACCTGCCGCCCGACGAGCTCGAGCGACTCCTGTTC
>JAXKEA010000044.1:0-105090 GCA_036551635.1 Collinsella sp. | reverse complement strand
GGGCGGGTGCTTCCTCAAAATATCAAACAGTCCTGCGCAAGACGAAGGCCACATTAAGTGGCCTTCTTTGCGTGCGGAACTCATTTTGAGCAAGCACCCGCCCTGCCGGGGCTCCCGGGTTCTGTGACGACTCGGCCGTTCGGGTCAGGCGGGCTGATAGAAAGATGGTGACGGAGGCGCAAAATGCGCCTCCGTCTTTTGAATGTGATGAAAGTGTGGCGAACTGAGCTTAATACTTCCGTAAATGTGATAAACATCACGTTTTCCCTGGGGTAAAATGTGGGAAATATCACGTTTACGGAAGTTTCTTTGCGGGAGGTTCGGTCATGCAGCGAGATATCATTGCCAAGCTTAACGCTTGGAAAGCGTCGGAATATCGTAAGCCGCTTATCCTTAAGGGGGCGCGCCAGGTTGGAAAGACGTGGGCGCTTAAGGAGTTCGGCCGAACCTCGTACCGCAATTTTGTGTATCTGACGCTCGAGGAGCCGTCACCTGGGGTACAGAGCGAGTACGCTCAGTTTTTCGAAGGTACGCGCGATCCTCGACGGATCATCTCAAACCTTTCCCTGGCACTTGGACAGCCTATCGATCCCGGCGAGACGCTGCTTATTATTGATGAGATCCAGGATTGTCCTTCTGCAGTCGGCGCCCTTAAATACTTCTGTGACGAGGCCCCCGAGTATCACGTCGCATGCGCAGGGTCTTTGTTGGGCGTTCGCTTGTCCCGTGAGACCAGCGCTTTTCCGGTGGGAAAGGTCGAGTTCATGGAGATGCACCCTATGAGCTTTTCCGAGTTTCTGAAAGCCGAGGGCGCTGCAAACTACGACGAATACCTTGGCGGCCTGGATCAGATCGAGACGGTGCCCGATTTCTTCCATATCCGTCTCGTCGAGCATCTTCGTCGTTATTTTGCATGTGGCGGCATGCCAGAGGCTCTTGGCCGGTGGGCGGAGACGGGCGATATCGTTCAGGTCGATAAGGTGTTGTCTGATCTCTTGGATTCCTACGAGCGCGATTTTGCCAAGCATGGTGGCCGTGCGCAGTTCGCCAAGCTTTCGCAAATATGGAACTCGATTCCAGCTCAGTTGGCGCGCGAGAACAAAAAGTTCGTTTGGGGTGCGGTACGCGAGGGGGCTCGTGCTCGAGAATACGAGGATGCTCTGGAATGGCTTGCCGATGCTGGGCTCATCACGGCGGTTCGCCTTAATGCTGCCGGTGGTGTACCGCTCTCTGCATACGATGACCTCAAGGCATTTAAAGTCTACTGTCTTGATGTCGGCTTGCTGCGCCGCATGGCAAGGCTGGATGCGTCCGCTTTTGCCATCTCGGATGCGCTATTTTCGGAGTTCAAAGGTTCGTTCGCCGAGAACTATGTGCTTCAGGCATTACTTTCACAGTTAGATGCTGCTCCGCGTTATTGGACAAACGAGAAGCCGAAGCACGAAGTCGATTTTTTGATTCAAGTCGGAAACGAAATCGTTCCCGTCGAGGTCAAATCGGGAGAGGTCGTTCATTCCAAGAGCCTTAAGTACTATGCCGACAAGCATGCGGAGACGACTCCATTGAGGGTCCGCTACTCACTTAAGAACCTAAAGCTCGACGACGGGGTGCTCAACATTCCGTTGTATTTGGCTGATCGATCTGTCCCTCTTATCAAAAAGGCGCTTGATTGTGCGCATCTTGACGTTTAGATCCTGGGTGAGCTGACGGGCGGCGGCTAATTAATCGCTCCGTTACGGCCAGGGAGCTTGGGCCTTAGCGATGCTTGCTTCGCCAAGCCGTGGGTGTCATGCCGGTGTATTGTTTGAAGGCTTGGGCGAAGGCGGCCTGTTGGGGATAGCCGAGTCGCTCGGCTACTTTGGCTATCGAAAGGGGGCTGTCGGCCAAAAGGTCCTGCGCGCGTTCCATACGATGCCTCCGCATATAGGAGCCCAGTGATTCGCCCGTCTGGACTTTAAAGGTGGCGCAGAGTTTGGAGCGGCTTGTGTAGAGCCGCTCGGCGACCTCGTCCACGCCGATGCGACGCCCCTCGTCAAGGGCGCGCTCGACAGCCAGGATCGCTTCTTCGACAATGTCCAGAGCGGCCTGTGTCCCTTCGGCCTGACGTGCCTGCTTGTGGGCTGTTCGCGCGTACGCCAGCTCGGCAACCATGGTCTCTACGGTACCCTTCATGTAAAGATGCCCGCCCGTGACACGAGCGCGCGTCTCATCGAGGCGGCAGAGTGTCCGATCGATCGCCGATAGCGCTTCTTCGCCCCACGACTCGGCAAAGGCGTCAAAAAGCCCAGCGAATTCGCCGGGGTAGCGGCGCTCGAAATCGTCGAAGTATCTCGGTAGGAATAACACCGAGCGCGAGTGATAGAGCTGTCCGGCGTATAACGGGCTGAGCTCGTTTCCGCAGGTATCCTGGATAAAACTACAAATTGCATTTCTCGGCCACGACCCGCGCAACGGCTTGAGGTTTGCGGGTGTTATGCCTATCTCGGGCATGCAGGTGAGCGTGGCGCTGCTGATTTGGCTCACGCAGGCGTATGGCTCGGGTGTGTATTCAGCCAGGTACATATCGTGCGTCGGGGTGATGAAATGCTCCATGACGATGCAGGCAGGGGAGAGAGGCATGATCCATGCGCGGCCGTGCGCCCGGTCGTTTGCCACCTCGCCGGTAAAGACGGCGCCCTTGCCGGTAAGCTCCAGGCCAAACTGCTCAAACTGCGGTGCGTAGAGCTCGGTTATGTCGGTCGCTGCCTGCCGTATTTGCAAAAGCGTCCCTTTCCTTTGCAGAAACGTCCATGCCTGGCTTGATTGTGAGCCATGGCTAACACGTCAATGATAAGTTCATTACGGTTAACTCTCAAGCCGTTAGAAAGGAATCTCATGGCAAAGGGATCAAAAAAGGAAGGTGGCGGTATCGGCGAGCTGCTTGCTTATGCTGGTGACCGCAAATTCCTAACGTATTTGGGCATGGCGCTCTCGGCGCTCTCGCAGCTGCTGAGCTTTGGCCCGTACGTGTGCATTTGGCTTGTCGCGCGCGATTTGATCGCCGTGGCGCCTAACTGGAGCGAAGCCACCGATATCGCGATGTATGGCTGGTGGGCCGTGGGTTTTGCCCTAGCAAGCATCGTAGCTTATTTCATGGGGCTCATGTGCACGCACCTGTCTGCGTTTCGCTGCGCGTCCAATATCCGCAAGACTACGAGCGAGCACCTGCTTAAGCTGCCGCTTGGCTACTTTGACACACACGCCACCGGTGAGCTGCGTCGTGTTGTAGACGGATGCGCCGCCTCCACCGAGACTTTGCTCGCACACATGCTGCCCGATATCGCAGGCGCCGCTGCCATGGTCGTGGGCTTGCTCGTGCTGCTTTTCGCCCTCGATTGGCGCTTGGGCGCGGCATGCCTCATCTCGGTGGCCATTTCGCTTGGCGCCATGGCCGCCATGATGGGCGGCAAAGGCGCCGAGTTCATGAAGGCCTACATGGGAGCGCTGGTCAAGATGAACAAGACCGGCACCGAATACGTACGCGGCATCCCTGTGGTCAAGGTGTTTCAGCAGACGGTCTACTCCTTTAAGGCCTTCCACGATGCGATTGCCGAATACGCCGACATGGCACAAAGCTATGCGGGCACGTTCTGCCGAGGTCCGCAGGTACTCAACCTTACCGCGCTCAATGGCTTTGTGGCATTCCTGCTGCCCGTGGCGTTGCTGTTGGCGCCGGGCGAGACGGACTTCGCGCATTTTATGGCAAACTTCACGTTTTACGCGATATTTTCGGCCGTGGTGCCGACGGCCATGACCAAGCTCATGTTTGTGGGCGAGGCCTCTCAGATGAGTGCCGATTCGCTGGCTCGCATCCGAAGCGTCATGGAGTCCGAGCAGCTCCCGGTGCCCGTTCAGCCTAAGCGTCCTGTTGGCGGCGACGTGCGATTTGAGGACGTGAGCTTTGTGTACGAGGGTGCCGAAGCACCTGCCGTTAGCCATGTGAGCTTTAGCGTTTCCGCGGGTAGCACCCTCGCCCTGGTGGGTCCCTCGGGCGGTGGTAAGTCAACCTGCGCAAGCTTGATCCCGCGTTTTTGGGATGTTTCCTCGGGTCGAGTGCTCGTAGGCGGTGTGGACGTTCGCGATATGGATCCGCACGAGCTTATGGACCAGGTCGCCTTTGTGTTCCAGACCAACCAGCTGTTCCGGCAAACACTTGCCGATAACGTGCGCGCCTCCAAGCCTGCGGCCACTGACGACGAGGTGCGTGCGGCCCTCTCCGCAGCTCAGTGCGACGACATTGTGGCCAAGCTCCCACAGGGCATCAATACCATGCTCGGCGCCGGCGGGGCATATCTTTCGGGTGGCGAGGTCCAGCGCGTGGCATTAGCCCGCGCGATCCTTAAAGACGCGCCTATCGTGGTGCTCGATGAGGCCACGGCGTTTGCCGACCCCGAGAACGAGGCGCTCATCCAGCGCGCCTTTAGCAAGCTGGCGGCGGGCCGCACGGTCATTATGATCGCGCACCGACTCTCGACTGTAGTGGGCGCAGACCAAATCGTGGTGTTCAACCAGGGCAGCGTGCAGGAGTCGGGTACCCATGCCGAGTTGCTGTCCCAAGAGGGTCTGTATGCCAAGATGTGGGCCGAATACGAACAGGCTGCGAGCTGGAAAATCACTGCAGCGACCGCGGATGCCGCCGTCACGAAGGGAGGCGAGGCCTAAATGTTCGCCTCATTCCAAAAGAAGTATTTCCTATCCGATAAAGGTGTCGCCGGCGTAAAACGTGGCATTTTCTGGACCACGCTCACTAATCTCATTACCATGGCCGGCATGGGCTTTTTATTCCTGGTCATGGCCGGCTTTGTCGAGCATCTCGCCAGCGGGGCTGACCTGCCGGATGCCCTGCCGATCGTGGGCGGCCTCCTGGTCTTTTTCGTGTTGCTCTTTGCCTCTAACTGGCAGCAGTATTACTACACCTACTGCATCTTTTACGAGGAGTGCGGCAAGCAGCGTATGGAGATCGCCGAACGCTTGCGCAAACTGCCGCTGTCGTTTTTCGGTCGTCGTGATCTGGCCGATTTAACCGAGACCATCATGGGTGACGTCCAGGCCATGGAGCACGCCTACAGCCACGTGCTGGGGGAGCTTTGGGGTGCCATCATCGCAAGCGCCATTGTGTTCGTGGCGTCGCTGTTCTTTTGCTGGCAGCTGGCGATCGCGGCGTTTTGGAGCGTTCCCGTGGCCTTTGCCGTGCTGTATCTAACACGCGGCCCCATGGTCCCGGTGTTCGACCGTGTTCGCGCCGAGAAGGTCAAAGTCACTGAGGCGATCCAGGAGACGCTCGATTGTGTGCGCGAGATCCGCGCCACCAACCAGGAGGCCTATTATCTTGAGGGACTCGGCGCCGTGATTGATGCCGAGGAGCGCGAGACCACTAAGGGAGAACTCGTTAACGGGCTTTTGGTCAACTCCGCCTTTGTCATTTTGCGTCTGGGCATTGCCACCACGCTGGTCACGGGCGCCGCGGTGGTCGCCTCCGGGCAGGTCGACTTTTTGGTGATGTTTGCCTTCCTGCTTATGGTGAGCCGTATCTATGCGCCCTTTGACCAGGCGTTAATGTTAATGTCCGAGCTGTTTGCCGCCGAGTCGTCTGCCAGGCGCATGCGTTCCATCATGGAAGAGCCTGTGGCGCGGGGCAGCGAGAAATTTGAGCCCGTGGGCCACGATGTGGTGTTCGATCACGTGGCGTTTGGCTATGGTGCGGGCGAGGACGGCCGCGCTGGCGAGAAAGTTCTTACCGATGTGAGCTTTACCGCCAAGGAAGGCGAGGTCACGGCACTGGTCGGTCCTTCGGGTTCCGGTAAGTCTACGGTGAGCCGCCTGGCCGCGCGCTTTTGGGATGCCACCGAAGGCACGGTTACCGTGGGTGGCGTGGATGTCGCGAGCGTGGATCCCGAGGTGCTGCTGCGCGACTACGCCATTGTGTTCCAGGACGTGCTGCTCTTTGACGACACGGTGATGGGAAACATCCGCCTCGGGCGTCGTGACGCCACCGATGAGGAAGTGCTTGCGGCCGCGCGTGCCGCCAACTGCGACGAGTTCGTGAATCGCATGCCGCAGGGTTACGACACCATGATCGGCGAGAATGGTTCCAAGCTTTCTGGTGGCGAGCGCCAGCGCATCTCTATCGCCCGTGCGCTGCTCAAAGACGCGCCCATCGTGCTGTTGGACGAGGCGACGGCAAGCTTGGATGTGGAGAATGAGACCGTGGTACAGCAGGCACTCTCCCGTCTGCTTGCAGGTAAGACGGTTATCGTTATTGCCCACCGTATGCGTACGGTGGAAAATGCCGACAAGATCGTCGTGCTCAAGGATGGCGTGGTTGCCGAGCAGGGCACTCCGGCGCAGCTTAAGGCGGCAGGTGGAGAATTCGCCCGCATGGTTGCGCTGCAAAAGGAAGCGGCTGCCTGGCAGATCTGAGGAAGGCATCCACAATGTGACAAAGGGACAATCCCTTTGTCACATTGAGTTCATCCCCATAGTTTCCAAAAAGTTAGCCATTGTTGACCAAATAGTTATACTAAACTATTTTCAAAAGCGTGCTCGAGCAAACTTGTTTACTCGGGTGCTGAGGCACCGTGCCGCGTCCAATGCGGCAAAAGGGAGAAGCAACATGAAGAAGTCGACGTTTAACACCCTGCTTGTCGGTGGCGGTTTTCTGCTTGGCACGGCCGGCATCAAGCTGCTTACCAGCGCTCCGGTCAAGAACGCCTGCGTGCAGGGCATTGCGTGCGGCATGCGCATCAAGAACGGCTACCAGGACATGGTTGAGCAGGCCAAGGCTAATGTCGACGACATGGTTGCCGAGGCGGCCTACATCACCCAGAGCGAGGCCGCTGCTGACGAGGCAGCCGAGTAACGCTCCCAGGCACAAACTATGAGATTCTCGATTATTAGCGAGATCCCCGGCAGGACCCGTCTTCAATTGGCGGGTCCTGTGCCAGAGAGCGATCTCGATGCACTTCTTAAGCTCGGCGGAGACATCGATGGCGTGCACAAGGTGCGCGTTTATGGCCGTATTGGCCAGATGGCGCTCGAATATGACGAGCGGTGTCGTGCGGGCGTGCTCGACGCCTTGGGTGCGCTCGATGCCCAGGCCATTGCCGATGCCAAGTCGGGCTACGTGATGCAACTCGAGCCGCGCAAGCACAAGCTCGTCATGGATCTTGCCACACTTATCGGCGCCCACTACGCGCGCCGCTGGTTCTTGCCGACGCCTTTGCGTGCGGTATTTGTCGTGGCCGGTTACATGGCATTTTTGCGCGCTGCCCTTCATGAGCTGGCGCAGCCGCGCCTGACCGTTCCCGTGCTCGACGCTTCGGCCATCGGCATTTCGTTCGTCAAGCGTGATGTCGACACCGCGGGCCAGACGATGTTCCTACTCAACGTGGGCGAGCTGCTCGAGGACTACACCCGCGCCATGAGCGAAAACGAGCTCATCAACTCGCTGCTCGACGTACCCGACAAGGCGCAAAAAGTGGTCGGCGACACCGAGGTAAGCGTTGCCGCGACCGAGCTCGAGCCCGGCGATTTGGTCGCCGTGCGCACTGGCATGTCCATTTGCATCGACGGTGTTGTCGAGCAGGGGAGCGCTACGGTCAACCAGGCGACCCTGACCGGCGAGCCGCTGGCCGTCGAGCGAAGCGTGGGCGACGATGTGTTCGCCGGTACCGTCGTGGAAGACGGCAGCATCTTGGTGCGCGTGCGCGCCAACACGGCGCAGACCAAACTGCGCTCAATCGTCTCGCTCGTACAGACGGCCGATTCGCTCAAGTCCGAGGGCCAGTCGCACATGGAAGACCTCGCCAACAAGATTGTCCCGTGGAACTTCCTGCTCGCGGGCCTGGTTGCGCTTACCACCCGCAGCCTCATCAAGACCTCGGCGGCACTGATGGTCGACTACTCGTGCGCACTCAAGCTCACGGGCTCCGTCGCCGTCATGACTGCTATGAGCGATGCCGCCAAGATGGGCGTCATGGTCAAGGGCGCCAAGTACTTCGAGTCGTTTGCCAAGGCCGACACCATTGTGTTTGATAAGACCGGCACGCTCACCGAGGCGCAGCCGCGTCTTGCCTGCGTGCTCACCACCGATGGCTGGAGCGAGGACGAGATTCTGCGCCTTTCTGCTTGCTTGGAGGAGCATTTCCCGCATCCGGTGGCGCGCGCCGTGGTAAATGCGGCACGTGAGCGCGGACTCGAGCACCGCGAGCGCCATGCCGCCGTCGAGTACATCGTGGCGCACGGCATCGCTTCGTCCATCGAAGGGCGTCGTGCCATCATCGGTTCCGCGCACTTTGTATTTGAGGACGAGGGCGCGCAGCTCGAGTCCGACATTAAGGAGCAGATCGAGTCCCAGATGCAGGGCCTGTCGCCGCTGTATCTGGCGGTCGACGGCACCGTTGTAGGCGTGCTTGGTATCGAGGACCCGCTTAAGCCCGGGGTCCGCGAGGCCATCGCCGACTTGCACGCGTTGGGCGTTAAGCACGTGGTCATGCTCACGGGCGACTCGGAGCGTACGGCCGAGCGCATTGCTCGCGAGGCAGGTGTCGACGAGTTTAAGGCCGAGCTACTGCCCGAGGACAAGTACGCGTATGTTGAGCGCATTAAGGGCGAGGGGCGCCACGTTGCCATGGTGGGCGACGGCGTTAACGATTCGCCGGCGCTCGGTTTGGCCGACGTGGGCTTGGCGATGGGTGGCGGAAGCGACATCGCCAAGGAGGTCGCCGATATCATCCTGACCGATACGGATCTGGCCGCGATCGTGCGCCTGCGCCGTATGAGCCAGGGTCTCATCGACCGTCTGACGAGCTCCTACTCTAAGGTGATGCTCACCAACTCGGCGCTGTTGGCATTGGGTATTACCGGCGCGATTGCCCCGCAGGCGTCGTCGCTACTGCACAACGGCTCGACGATCGCCTATAGCCTGGGCAACGCAAAGGCGTACCTGCGCTAGCGCTTTTACTTAAGTTTTTGGCCTGCATTTGGGCGGTGTTGCAGCCGCCAGAATGCAGGCCTTTTGCGTTTGACCATGTGCTAGCAGAAATATATAGTTGTGATAGCTTAGATAGCAAAAGTCGAAGGTGAGGTTGAGATGGGTGCTGTTAGCGGCATGGCGCAGGTGAACGTTCGCGTGGATCGCCAGGTCAAGAACCGTGCCGAGGAGGCGCTGCGGCTTTCGGGCGGGTCGCTGCCCGAGCTCATCAAAAAGGTGGTGGCCAAGGTCGCGCAGGGTGGCGGGCAGTGCGAGGAAGTGCTTGCGGCCGTCGACGACCGGCAGCAGGCCGTCGCGCACGATACTCCGTTCGCCGCATCATGGGCGGCGGCGGATCAGCTTTACGCGGACCTGGGCATCGCTCCGTCGCCCGTATCCGACGATCGCGGTTGGGACACAATCTATTCCGAAGCCATGGATGAGCATTATCGCCAAAAGGGGATGATCCAGTGAGTGGGGCGCCTCTCAAGATCATGGTAGACGCCAACGTATGGGTTGATTCGTTTTGCGTCGACCATGCCGAGTCGCTTGCCGCGCGTGCGTTTATTGGTCAGGCGACGGAGACGGGGGCATTGCTGTTCTTTCCGGTGCATATCGCCAAGGACGTGCTGTACGTTGTCCAACACGAACTGAAGCGCAGCGTTCTTGCCAGCGGGGGAGCGCTCGACGAGGCGTCTGCCCGTGCAATTGGCGATGCGGCGTTGGCGTTTGTTCGGAACATGACCGAAAACGCCACGGCCGTGGGCGCTGATGCATCCGATCTGTGGCTAGCCGACAAATATCTGACGCTCCATCGCGATTACGAGGACAACTTGGTGCTCGCCGCGTGCAAGCGCGCACAGGTCGATTACTTGGTGACCAACGATCGCAAGCTGCTCGAACATGCCGATCTTGCAGCAAAGACCCCGCGCCAAATGATGCCGATTCTGGCTTTGACCGAACGCGGCGGCGCGGCTATCGGTTAACGCGAACTGTTTGCGGGCCTCTTGGACGACGATGCGCCAAGGGGCCCGCGTCTGCTATTTACAAAAGCTCGGCCTTAATGGCGGGACTTTCTGCGAGCTGCTCGGCTGCCTTTTCGTCAGAGCTGTCGAGTGCTGCCAGGCTGCGGTAGACCCACTCGTTGACCTGGGTGTTCTTGACGCCTGCGGTCTGCATAAGGGCGCCTACCTCGCGGATTGCTGCGAGCAGATCGGCTTTGGGACCCGCGAGCTCGACCTCGATGTCGTGGTAGGCGGCCACGCCGCGGTTCTCACTCACGTGGTCGATAAAGCCCTCGACGGTCTCAAGCTGCTGGGCGAGAGCTGCATCATCGTCAGCGTCCAGCGCGACGAGTGCGTTCGATACCGTGAGGGCGGGATGTCCACAGGGGACAAAGCCTTCGATGACATCCATGGCTTCGGTAATGGTTGAGCCCAGGCCTGCGAGGGCATTGACGAGTTGCTGCTTGGTATCCATAACGGTCCTTTCGGCGGGTCAATTTTGCTTGGCGAAAATATACGTGACGCGTTCGGTAGCAAAAGTGCGAAGTATGGTGCACATTAGGGTCTTCACAGCTCGTGCATAGAACAGCTGTCCGCTTTCAGAACGTGGTAAGATAACACTCCACAAGCGGGGCTCGCCCTGCATGTTCCTTGAAAAGTCGACGGGTGTTGGGTGCTCGTGCCCAATGCCATCCAGACTTTCCCGACATTCGGGGGCGACTGGTTTCGACACGATAGCTCTGAGAGAGGAAGCAAGCCGAGGTCTCCTCGCCTCGTTAAACAGGGGTACCGTCAAATTGAATTGACAACAACTCTTCTTTTGAGCCTATGGCTCTTGCTGCTTAGTTTATAGCGGCGCGTCAACCCGGTGATTTCCCCGACACCGGCGCGACGTCATTTTAGGGGAATGCTCCTGCGCACGTAATCGGTATGGCGCGGGCTAAGACCGAACCGGTTAGGACGCCGCGAGCGTGTCGCTGCGCGCAAAGCGTCCGAGACAAAACCAGCGACTGAGCTTGGAGATGCCAATCAGGGGGCTTTCGTGGACCGGAGTTCGATTCTCCGCGCCTCCACCATAAGTAACAGGCAGGTAGATACTTATATCTACCTGCCTTTTTATTTCTAGTCCGTACCGCGGAGAATCGAACTCTGTGCAGGGCGCGTGCGTAAAGAAAACGCCTCAGTGACGCAGAGTGGGGCGCGCTTTCCCAATGGCGGCCCAGGCGGAAAGTACGTCCCGGAATCCGCGCTCAGAACGGGACGCGCTTTCCCAGCGGCGGTCCAAGTGGAAAGCGCATCCCGGAATCCCGCCTCAAACTGGGGCACACTTTCCGCTTCACCTGCCGCCTCGAAAAACCTGCGCGCTCGCCATCCCAAAACTGGGTAGAAGAAAGCCAAAACGCAATCGCAGGAGGTCAACATGACTGCAGAAGATAAGGCAAAGAACGCTGGCAAGGTCGCGCTCGTTTTGGAGGGCGGTAGTTTTCGCGGGCAGTTTACTGCGGGCGTGCTCGACGTTCTCATGGAGGCCGGCGTCGAGATTCCGGCGGTCTACGGTGTATCGGCCGGCGCCCTCAACGGCGTGAACTACAAGTCGCACCAGATCGGCCGTGCCAACCGCATCAACCTGGCTTTCTGCAATGACAACCGCTTCATGGGCGCCGCATCGTTTGCGTCCACGGGCTCTATTGTGGGTTACGACTTTATCTTCAACGATGTCCAGGACCGCCTAGATCCCTTTGACAACGAGACGTTCGACGCAAGCCCCATCGAGATGTACGCCGTCGCGACGGACATGCTTTTTGGAACCGCCACGTACCTGCCGGTCAAAAGCGCCGTACTTGACCTCGACGCTGTTCGCGCCTCGACGTCGCTGCCGCTGGTGACGCCGCCGGTCGAGATTGACGGGCACAAATACGTCGACGGCGGCGTAGCCGATTCGGTCCCCATCGAGCATGTGCTCGAGGAGGCGGGCTTCGATCGCGCGGTTGTCATTGTCACGCAGGACCGCTCGTACGAGAAAAAGCCCTACGAGTTTTTGCCGGCCGCGCGTGCGCGTTATGCCGACTACCCCTATCTGCTCGAGGCTATCGAGACGCGCCACGACCGTTACAACATCCAGCGTATGCACCTGTGGAAGTATGAGCGCGAGGGCCGCGCGTTGGTCGTCGCTCCGCAAAAGCCGGTCGAGGTCGGCCATGTCGAGCACGATTCGGCAAAGCTTTTGGACCTGTATATCCAGGGTCGTCAGGAGGCAAAGCGCCTGCTCGCGGAAATCCAAGAGTTCGTTGAGCGCTAGCGACGGCGAACCCTCAAAAAATGACAACAGCTAAAGAGCTGGAAAATCACGGCCCGTGGACGACATGTGCAGAAACTCTGGTCGGAGCCAAAATACCTGTTGACTCGGGCGGCGAGCGGGGTAATATGGACGGGTTACTTGCAGAGCCCCGTGAATCTCTGTAACAACACGTACTGTACATGGAGGAGTCTAAGTGATTTCGAAATCGACTCACTACGCCAAGCAGGGCGAGGTCCAGCGCAACTGGGTTCTCGTCGACGCCGATGGTGCTGTCCTGGGCCGTCTTGCCACCCAGATCGCAATGATCCTGCGCGGTAAGAACAAGCCCCAGTTCACGCCCAACAGCGACTGCGGCGACTTCGTTGTCGTCATCAACGCCGATAAGGTCCAGCTTACCGGTAACAAGGCCGACACGAAGACCTATTATCGCCACAGCGGCTACAACGGCGGCCTCAAGGCTGAGAGCTTCCGCCAGGCTATGGAGAAGCACCCGGAGAAGGTCATCGAGCGCGCCGTTCGCGGCATGCTGCCCAAGACCACCCTCGGCCGTGCCCAGATGACCAAGCTTAAGGTCTACGCTGGTGCCGAGCATCCGCACGCTGCCCAGAACCCCACGAAGATTGAGCTGGAGGCTTAAAGATGGCTGAGAACACCGTTGTCTACCAGGGTACCGGCCGTCGTAAGAACGCCGTCGCCCGCGTCCGTCTCGTCCCCGGCACCGGCAAGGTGACTATCAACAAGCGTGACGCCGAGCAGTATTTCGGCCGTCATCAGCTCGTTGAGAACGCCCTTGCTCCCTTCAAGGTGACCGACACCGCCGGTCAGTTCGACGTTATCGCTCTGTGCGATGGCGGCGGCATCTCCGGTCAGTCCGGCGCTCTGCGCCTGGGCATCGCTCGCGCTCTTCTGAACGCTGGCGACTACCGTGCTGACCTCAAGAAGGCCGGTTTCCTTACGCGCGATGCTCGCGTGGTCGAGCGCAAGAAGTACGGCCTCAAGAAGGCCCGCCGCGCTCCCCAGTTCTCCAAGCGCTAAGGTTTTATCTCCTTACGAGATACAATGTACAAGCGGGGCCTGCCGATTCCTCGGCGGGTCCCGCTTTTCTTTTTCGACTAGGGTGGGCGGTTGCATATCGCCCGCTAGGGAAGGAGCAATCCTATGCCCCAGAACATCTTCGGTACCGACGGCGTTCGTGGCGTCGCCAATGCCGACCTCTCGTGCGATCTCGCGTTTCGCCTGGGCCGCGCGGCGACCAAGTTCCTTGGTCCGGATATCTGCATCGGTCGCGACACGCGTCTTTCGGGCACCATGCTCGAGAGCGCTCTGACCGCCGGTATCATGGCCGAGGGCGGCCGTCCGCACTGCTGCGGCGTTATCCCTACGCCGGCTGTGGCGCTGCTCACCGTTCAGAATGAGCTCGATGGCGGCATCGTCATTTCCGCTTCGCACAATCCGCCGGAGTTCAACGGCATCAAGTTCTTTAGCCGCAAGGGCATGAAGCTTCCCGACGCCGTCGAGGAGGAGATCAGTGCCTGGGTCATGTCCGAGGAGGCCATGGCTGCTGACACGCTGCCGACTGGCACCGGTGTGGGCCACATCATCAAGATGAAGGATGCTCGCAAGGCATACGTCGACCACGCCATCGATACGCTCGATGGCCTGAGGCTCGATGGCCTAGTCGTTGCCGTCGACTGCGGCCATGGCGCTTCTTGCCAGACTACGCCCGCCGCGCTGCAGCGCCTGGGTGCCACGGTTCATGCCATCAACACCGATTATTGCGGCACCGACATCAATGTCGAGTGCGGCTCTACGCACCTCGAGCCCCTGCGCGAGCTCGTGCTGCGCACCCATGCTGACATCGGTCTGGCCCACGACGGCGACGCCGACCGCGTACTGTTCGTGGACAGCGAGGGCAACGAGATCGATGGCGACTACATCCTGGCTATCTGCGGTTCTGACCTCGCCGCTCGCGGCAAGCTCGCCAACTCCGAGATCGTCTCGACCGTCATGTGCAACCTTGGCTTCTCCATCGCTATGAAGGAGCAGGGCTTCGAGATGGTTCAGACCGCCGTGGGCGACCGTTATGTTCTTGAGCGCATGCTCGCGGACGGCGCCGTCATCGGCGGCGAACAGTCCGGGCACATCATCTTCCTGGAGCACAACACCACCGGTGACGGCTTGGTGACGGCTCTGCAGCTGCTGGCCGTGCTCAAGCGCACCGGTCGTACCCTCACCGATCTTGCCGGCATCATGAAGAAGTACCCGCAGGTACTCGTCAACGTGCATTCGGACAACAAGGCTGGTCTGGACGATTGCCAGCCCATTTGGGACGCCGTCGCTGCTGCCGAGAAGGAGCTTGACGGCCGCGGCCGCATTCTGGTGCGCCCGAGCGGTACCGAGCCGCTGGTCCGCGTGATGGCCGAGGCCGAGACGCACGAGCTAACCCAGCGCGTTGTCGACGACATCGTCGAGGTTGTCAAGCGCGAACTTCCCTAATGGTCAAAAACCGTTGCCAAGTGGTAAACTGATAAGGTTATTTTGATTGATTGGTATGTCCGAGGGGGAGCATGTTCACTAAAGTCCTAAGGTCTTTTGGTATGCGTGGTCGAGTCCTTACGCTGGATGCTCCCATCTCGGGCGACGTCATTCCGCTTTCCGAGGTAAACGATCAGACGTTTGCCACTGGCCTTTTGGGCCAGGGCGTTGCCATTCAGCCCACCGGAACGCGTGTGATTGCACCGGCTGATGCCAAGGTCGAGGCCATTTTTCCCACGGGACACGCTGTTGCGCTTAACACGGTCGATGGTCTGGACGTGCTCATCCACGTTGGTTTGGACACTGTTCAGCTCGAGGGCAAGCACTTTACCGTACATGCGCAAGTGGGTGACATCGTCCATAAGGGCGATGTGCTCATTGAGTTCGATCGCGAGGCAATTGCTGCCGAGGGCTACGATGTGACGGTTCCCATCTTGGTGTGCAACTCCGTTGAGTTCTCGAGCATCAAGGGCTCCGTTGGCGTGCATGTCGAAGAGATGGACCAGCTCATCGTTGCTCGCGAGCGCTAGCAAGTGCACGTGGCCATTAGCCTACAATTCAAACACGTTTACGGAGGGCGCCCTTGAAAGAGGGCGCCCTCCGTGGCAAGATGGGAAACGTCCGAGGCTAAACAGCTTTGGGTCACCGTGGACGGGCAGGGGCCTCGACGCGGCTAGACACGAGACACATACATTACGCGACCTCGCCCTGGTGGCCGCACACGTTGGTTGCGGCCGACGCGGGCCGCGGGCAAGTGCTTGTAAGGGGAGCCTTGCCTCTCTTGTACGAGAAAGGACGCGTAATGAAGATCATTAAAGCTAAAGACTACGAGGATATGAGCCGCAAGGCCGCCAATATCATTTCGGCGCAGGTTATCCTCAAGCCCGACTGTGTGCTGGGCCTTGCCACCGGCTCCACCCCGATCGGTGCCTACAAGCAGCTCGCTGCTTGGTACAAGAAGGGCGACGTCGACTTTGCCGAGGTCAGCACCTACAACCTGGACGAGTATCGCGGCCTTTCGCATGACGATCCCCAGAGCTATCACTACTTCATGCGCGAGAACTTCTTCGATCACATCAACATTGACCTGAACAACACGCATGTGCCCGATGGTTCCAACCCCGACGCCGCCGCTGCCTGCTCTGAGTACGACAAGATCGTCGCCGACGCCGGTTACCCGGATCTGCAGCTGCTCGGCATTGGCAACAACGGCCACATCGGCTTCAACGAGCCCGATGACCACTTCTCCAAGGGCACGCACTGCGTCGACCTCACCGAGAGCACCATTCAGGCCAACAGCCGCCTGTTCGACAGCATCGACGATGTTCCCCGTCAGGCCTACACCATGGGCACCCAGACCATCATGTATGCCCGCATGATCCTGGTCGTCGCCAACGGCGAGGCCAAGGCTCAGGCCGTGCATGACATGTGCTATGGTCCGGTTACGCCCGAGTGCCCGGCTTCGATCCTGCAGCTGCACACCAACTGCGTTGTCGTTGCCGACGAGGCCGCCCTTTCGCTCTGCGAGTAGCGCGAGCCCGTCACCTCGACATAGCTTTGCCGAAGGCCTCCGCTTTGCGGGGGCCTTTTTGCTGTCCCTTTCCGCCCACTTGACCAAAATCTTGCCGCAAGCTTGACGAATGCCGGATATCCAACAGCCTGATTCATTCTATACCAGATTCTATGCAAAAATGCCACTAGAAGGTCGTAGACGGTAGCGGGTGCTAGGCGAGTTGAATGACATGGCTGAACCTTGTTCATCTGCGTTACACTGCCGCTTAGATGGGACAAGCTGACAAGCTCATTTAACTGCTTAAAGACCGATTAGTCGGGGGATTAATAACAGTCGGCCCTCGCTGTACAAAAACTTGCCGCTTGCGTACCAAAAGACAACCTAAAACACAAGGTCGCTCTATTCATAGCGCGGCTTGTATGGTCTTGCGGCTACAGTGTCCATACGGTCGAGTTGAGGAGCGGGCATGGTAAACGATTTGAGCAGTATAGACGAGCTCGAGTTGATGCCGCTGGGCGGAGGCTATATGGTGCGACGCGAACGCTTGATGAATGAGCTTATCGCCAAGGGCCGAAAGGCCGGCATCGTGGTTCTTTATGCGCCCGACGGGTTTGGGAAGACCTCGGTGCTGCTGCAGTACACCCATGAGGTTAAATGCGACCCGACGCGAGGCCCCGTGCGGATTATCGAGGCCGATCGCGCCACTGGGCGCGAGGTGTTTATGCAGCTCGAGGTGGTTACCGAAGAACTCAAAGACAAACCGCACTCCCTTATCGCGATTGATAATGTGCCAAACCTCGATCAGCATGATACCGAAGACCTCATCGACAGGATTCGCGGGCTGCGCGCTATGGGGGTAGGGGTCTTTATCTCCTGCCGTCCTTCAAATCGTCAGCTGATTCATGGGCTGGGCGATTCGGTTAAGATCAATGCGCAGATGCTCAAGGTGCATGCCTATGAGTATTCGGCGTGGGCATCGGCGTTTTCGATCAGCACATCGCTTGACTTTTATCAGCTCACGCAGGGCGTGCCCGAGCTCGTCTCGGCATTGCAGACGGGTCTGTATGGCCAAGGTGACGTAGCCGGTCTGCTCGAAAACGAGATTGTCAACGTATATGGCGCGGCACTTGTCGATCTGGCTTCGCTCGACAATAATGCGCTGTTTTGCGTGGCATGTCTCATGGTTTTGATGGGCGAGGGCAATATCGCAGAACTCGAGGCTTGCGGGGTGAGGCTGTCGATGGTCGACCAGTCCTACTTTGTACGCGACTACCCGATCTTTGGCTTGGATCCCGCCGAGCGGAGTTTTACGTGTCTGGGCACGGAGGATAACGGACGCTTGCGCTTGCGTAAGTTGGTGGCCGAGGTTCGCCCCGAACTTGTTCCGAGGGCGGCCCGGATTTTGCTTAAGGCGGGCCGATGCGATGCGGCGATGGGCCTGGCGGACGCCTTTTTGGACCGTGAAGCGGTCCTTGAACTTGCTGGGCAGTATGGGGTCGATCTGGCTCTGACGGGGCACGGGGCCGATATCTGCCGAGCGGCGCTGGGCACGATCGATGCCGACGATCCGGCTCCAGAGCCAACGCCTGCCGAGGCGCTCGGCGTATATCTGGCAGCGGTCAGCGTGTCCAATACAAAGCTCGCTCGCTATATGGCATCGGTCATCGAGCGCGGGGGCGAACGGGCGGCCTGCGAAATAGACCCTGTTTCATGGAGGGTGGCCCAGACACTGACGGCTGTCTGCTATGGGGACAACGGGCTTGGGCTCCCTACGAACCTGGCCGTGCCAGAAATCGAGACATCCCATACCGCACTCGATATGTTGTCTGCGCATATCGAGGTCAAGCGCTGTCTGACCGAGCGGGGAGATGACGGCGGCGTTCTACAGCAGCTCAAAACGAGCAAGGCCTACGATTGCGAGCTCGACATCGCGGGGATTGTTATACGGGCCGATAGCATGCTGGTGGAGCTCTTTGACGGGTCGTTTGCGGGAACCGACGAGCGCGACGACGAGATGACGGTGGTGCGGGAGGCGCTCGATGTACGCGGGCTTAAGGCGATGGCTATCTGGGTGCGTATGGTGTTGGCGGCACGGCGGCTCCTTTCCGGCTTGCCGGTAACCGACGATGCGGCGTTCAACGAGCTCGATCGTTTTGCCGTGCGCATGCGCGACAACCAGATTCAGCTGTTTGGCCTGTTGCTAGAAGGCTGGCAGTCGCTGGCAGAGGGACGGCCGGTTAATGCAAAGTTCCGTGCGGTCCAAGTGCTCAAACTTGCCGAGGAGTCGATTGCGTACATGCGCGATAACGCATTGCTGCTGGAGCGCGCGGCATATCTGCGTAACACCTCGATGGTTTCGGTGCGCGAGGAAGCGGAGTTGCTCGATATAAGCCAGACGCAGGTTGGTGGCGCAGAAGCCTGGATGGTGGCGCTGCATTTGGCCTGTGCGGGCCGAGACAGCGATCTTGCGGCCTGGATGTCCATGAATCGTGCGGGGATTCTAGAGCCATCGTATCGGCTCTTTGCGCGCCTTGCCATGCATTGTCTGGGCGAGCCGGCGGCCAGGATACGTAAGAAGCTTCCCGTGCGCGAGTTGTCGCGGTACTCGCTGCGCGACGATTTGGAAGGGGAGGGCGAGCGCCTATTCCAGGCCGGCGAGGTTGAAGCCGTTGATACCATCGACCATATCGAGATTCGCATGTTTGGTGCGTTTCGCGCCGAGCGCGACGGGTTTCCCATCACGGACAAAATGTGGCGCCGCAAGAAGGCAGCGACACTTGCCGAGCGGCTTGCGCTGGGCATGGATGCGCTCGTCGATCGTGAGACGCTGGCCATGGAGCTGTGGCCCCATGCCGAGTTCAATAGCGCTCGCAACAACTTGTACTCGACGATATCGCGCTTGCGGTCAGCTTTGGGACCGACGCCGGATGGCAAGTCGTGTGTGCTCATCCAAAATGAATGCATCGGACTCAACGGTGACTACGTCAAGACCGATGTACGGCTGTTTGACCAGATAAGCCGCGAGGTTTTGGGAAATCGCACGGGTGCGCGCGGGCCCCATTTAGTTGAGCTGTGCCTTAAGATTGAGCAGCTTTATGCCGGACCGCTGTATGTTCCCAATGGCTGTAATCCCACCTACTTTTTGCGTATGCGACGCATTATGCAGTCAAAGTACATCGATTGCATGATTAAGGGAGCAAATGCCGCTCTAGAAGAAAACGATCTGCAGTCGGCGATTTGGCTGGCGGAGTCGGGGCTTCGACAGGAAACGGCGCGTGAGGATATGGTGCGCTGCGCCATGCGCGTCTACAGTGCGGCGGGGCGGCGGCGCGATATCGTCGAGCTATACAGCGGGCATATGCACCACCTGAGGGAGCAGGTCAATGGCGTGCCCGAGCCCGAGACGCGGCGTCTATACGAGCGCTTGGTGGAGGGGCGGCTCAATCGCGTGCTGGTCGAGCGATAAAAAACGGGCGCCCGAAGTACTTAGGCACCCGTAAGCTTGCTATGTGTTGGCTCGCCGGATTATTGGCTCTTAGACGAGCTTGATCTTCTCGATATCCTTGCGCGAGGACTCGCGATACAGCGAGAACTTGCGGCCGATAACCTGGACGACCTCGGCGTGGCAGCGCTCAGCGAGTTCTTCGGCGGCTTCGCGGGCGGAAAGGCTGGAGCCATCGAGCACGGAGCACTTAACGAGTTCGTGCTTCTCCAGGTAGGCGACCGTCTGCTCGACGGTGCCCTCGTTGACATCGGACTTGCCGATGATGATGGCGGGGTTGAGGTGATGGGCCATGCTGCGAAGCTGCTTGACCTGGGCTCCTGTCAGTGCCATGGGTTCTCGCTTTCTATGTATGGGGCGCCCCGCGACGGGGCCTTAATCTACGTGAGCTGTCCCACGATAGCGCAGGAACGGCGCGGTGTGGAGCGCGTTTGCCCAGTTCAAAAAGAATGCGGATGCCGAGCGAGTGGGCAGTGCGGGCTGTGAGCAGGCTATGAGCTGGGCGCAGAGACCGGCTCCCATGCAATAAACGCCCAACGAACCTTGCGGACATGATCGAGCATGTAGCGCCCCTGCGGCACGCCCTTGGAGCCCGGCTCACCGGCATGGGAGTTCTCAATCATGTGCTGGGCGATGTAGTCGCGCAGGCGATCGATCTTATCCTCGTTGCCATGCTCAAGCATGCGAGAAAAGTCCGCCACGCCTGCCTCGAGGCTATTGAAGGTATCGCGACGAGGCGATTCAAAGTACGTAACCTGCGGCAGGGCACCCATCTGAATGAGGATATTAAAAGCATACACAAAGCCATTACTGCAGGTAACCGAGGCACCGATAGCGTTCATCAAGTGCAGATCATAGCGCGGGCTGGAGTTGGCGACCATGGTGACAGCACAACGCCGACGAGCCGTACGGTCAAGCTTGACAAGTGCACCTTTTAGATTGGTCGTCGTAACCGACCGACTGGCAAAGGCAACATCCACCGCTTTCGCGACCGGTCCAACCAAATCCCAATCATCATCCCAAGCAAGCTCAAGCGGCGTAATGCGATCCTCGAGCCCATAGTACTCAATACCAGCATCAAGCGTGCCCAACATAGCAGGGGAAAAGTCAGCAGCAATCACAGGATGCCCAGCCTGAGCAAGCGGAATAGCAATCGACCCAGCCCCACACCCCATATCCAGCACGGACTCGCCGGGCTCAAGCGCCAACAACTTTATAAAATCCCGGGCATACGGAGCAGTCTCAAGCGGCCGAAAATGCCGAGCCCGCTTATCCCACTCAAAAGAATCATCAGCCCGATGCCGACCAGCTTGCAGGCGCATCCATTCGCCATTCCAATCCGCAGAAAGAAGCTCAGAGCGAGCGTCCCCATCAGCCACGGGCCAACCTCCTAGCAACAAAAAAGCGACTCCTCCCAAAAGAAGAGCCGCAACAAGCATATATCAGAAAAAGAACCGTTCCAACGCCAAACCGCCGCACCAGCCAAGTGGTGCAGGAGCGAAGCAACTGCAACAGGGATAGAACCCAACTGAGGTCCCGTTGTGCGGGAGCCCCGGGGAGGGCAAATATATAAGGTCGATCGCGAGTTCCGCACGAGCCGGAGAGCACTTAATGTGCTCTCCGTGCGAGTCAGGACTGTCCGAGCAGGCGACCTTATATATTTGCCCTCCCCGGGGCTCCTCGCCCGAACCCCTCAGCTAGTTCTTCAGCGAGTTCAGTGGTGCCGGGAATCGACCACCGCGGTGGGCAAGCACAGTGCCGGCGTTGGGGTTCACCGGCATGATGGGTGCACGGCCAAACAGGCCGCCGTACTCGACGCAGTCGCCCACGCCCTTGCCGATGGCGGGGATCACGCGCACGGCCGTGGTCTTGTTGTTGATGACGCCGATGGCCATCTCGTCGGCGATGATGCCGGCGATGGTCTCGACCGGGGTGTCGCCGGGGATGGCGATCATGTCCAGGCCAACGGAGCACACGCAGGTCATGGCCTCAAGCTTCTCGAGCGAAAGCGCGCCGGCCTCGACGGCGGCGATCATGCCGGCGTCCTCGGACACGGGGATGAAAGCGCCCGAGAGACCGCCCACGCTGGAGCTGGCCATGACGCCGCCCTTCTTGACGGCATCGTTGAGCATGGCGAGCGCGCAGGTCGTGCCCGGGCCACCGCAGGTGCCCACGCCGATGATCTCGAGGATGCGGGCAACGGAGTCGCCGATGGCAGGCGTGGGAGCCAGCGACAGGTCGACAATGCCCTTCTCGACACCCAGACGATGGGCGGCCTCGCGGCTCATGAGCTCGCCGGCACGGGTGATCTTAAAGGCGGTCTGCTTAATCTTCTCGGCGACTTCCATCATCGATGCGGAATCGGGCAGCGTCTCCAGGGCTGCGGCCATAACGCCGGGGCCCGAGACGCCTACGTTGATGAC
Organism: Collinsella sp.; assembly: GCA_036551635.1. GTDB lineage: Bacteria > Actinomycetota > Coriobacteriia > Coriobacteriales > Coriobacteriaceae > Collinsella. Next base: position 82,804 of record JAXKEA010000044.1, on the reverse strand, counting down.
GGCGTCGGCCTCGCCACCGCCGTGGACGGCGCCCGCCATAAACGGGGAGTCCTCGACCATGTTGGCAAAGCAGACAAACTTGGAAGCGCCGACGGAATCCTGGTCGGCCGTGAGTTTAGCGGCATCGATGATGGTCTGGGCGGCCATGAGCACGGCATCCATGTTGATGCCGGCGCGCAGGCTGGCGACGTTGACGCTGGAGCAGACGCGGCTCGTGGTTGCGAGCGCCTGGGGGATGGACTGGATGACGCGGCGGTCGGCGTCGCCGATGCCCTTCTGGACGAGCGCGGAGAAGCCGCCCAGGTAATCGATGCCGAGCGTCTCGGCCGCGCGGTCGAGGGCGTGCGCGATGGGGGTGAGGTCCTCATCCTTGCAGCACGCGGCGATCTGGGCCACCGGGGTGACGGAAACGCGCTTGTTGACGATGGGGATACCGTACTCGCGCTCGAGGTTCTCGGCGGTCTCGACCAGATGCTCAGCCGTGTGCGTCACGTGGTCGTAGATCTTCGTGCACATGCGGTCGAGGTTCTCGTCACCGCAACCCATGAGCGAGACACCCATGGTGATGGTCCTGATGTCGAGGTTCTGCTCCTCAACCATGCCGCGGGTTTCCGCGATTTCTGCGGGCGTGATCGCCATCCTTGCGCTCCTATCTGCCAAAACGAGCATAGTCTTTTCTATTCTAACGTGCCGCACGTGCCAAGTGGCGCGTGCGGCACGTTTTAGTGCTCGGTTGTTTCCGTTGTGTTACTGCCCAAAGACCTCTTCGGCGATGCGCGCGCTTTCGGCGGCATCCTTGGCGTAGTAGTCCGCGCCGATCTGCTTGGCGTATTCGGGGGTGAGCACGGCGCCGCCCACGATGATCTTGACGCCCGGAACCTCGGCATGGAGCAGCTTGATGGTCTCCTCCATGGCGACGACGGTGGTGGTCATAAGCGCCGAGAGGCCGACGAGTTTGATATCGCGCTCCTTGACGGTCTTGAGTACCTCCTGCGGATCGACATCGCGGCCCAGGTCAAAGACGGTGTAGCCGTAGTTATCGAGCAGCATTTTGACGATGTTCTTGCCAATGTCGTGAATGTCGCCCTTGACGGTCGCCACGCAGATCTTGCCCTTGTCGGCAATCTCGCCGGCGGGCATCAGGCGCTTGATGGTGTCGAAGCCCACGCGTGCCGCCTCGGCCGAGGCCATAAGCTGCGGCAAGAAGAACTTGCCCTGGTCAAAGAGGACGCCCACCTCGTCGAGGGCGGGGATAAAGTGGTTGTTGATAAGATCCATAGCGTCGTGGTCGGCCAGCAGGCGCTCAGTCTCGGTCGCGATCTCGCCCTTACGGCCCGAGACGACCATGCGACGAATTGGGTCGTCGTTGCCGTCGGTGCCGGCGGTGCCAGCAGCGGACACGGTGTCGGTCGATGCGGCCTGAGCTGCTGCCGGGTTTGCGGCGATCTTGTACGGATCGGTCCAGCCGGCGTAGCGCTCGATGTATCCGGTCGAGCCCTCGTCCTCAACGCTCAGGACGCGATAGCTGTAGACGGTATCCATAAAGCGCTTGGAGCCCGGGTTCATGATGGGGGCGTCCAGGCCCGCGCCGAAGGCGGCGGCCAAAAAGACCGAACCCAGCAGCGGGCGGGCAGGCAGGCCAAAGCTGATGTTCGACACGCCGAGCGCGCATTTGACGCCCAGACGCTCCTTGCACAGGGACATGGCGCGTAGGATCTGCTCAGCCTGGCGCTGATTAGTCGAGGCGGTCATGACCAGACAGTCGATGAGGATGCGGTCCGGACCAATGCCGTAACGGGCAGCTTCGGCCACGATGCGCTCGGCGATGGCGAAGCGAGCCTCGGCGGTATCGGGGATGCCGCCTTCGTCGAGCGTAAGGCCGACGACGTTGGTTCCATAGTGGGCAACCAACGGAAAGATCTCATCCATGATCTGCTGCTTGCCATTGACCGAGTTGATGATGGGCTTGCCGGCGTAGCGGCGCACGGCGGCCTCGACGGCTGCGGGGTCGGTGGAGTCGATCTGCAACGGCAGCAGCGTGGAACCCTGGAGCTGCTCGGTCGCCTGCTGGATGATCTTGACCTCGTCGATCTCGGGCAGGCCCACGTTGACGTCCAGGATGTCGGCACCCTGCTCTTGCTGGCTGATGCCCTGGCTTACGACGTAGTCCAGGTCGCCGTCGCGCAGGGCCTGCTGCAGGCGCTTTTTGCCGGTGGGATTGATGCGCTCGCCGATGACGGCGATCTTGTGGCCGTCGCAGGGGAGGTCCACCACGGTCTGGGCGCTCGTGACCGACATGCTGGGCTTGCGGCGGCGCGGGCTGGGCGTGTGGTTGTCGATAAGCGTGCGCAAGGCTGCCATGTGCGCCGGCGTGGTGCCGCAGCAGCCGCCCACGACGCTCACGCCGTCCTCGATCATGCCGGCGACGGCCTTGGCGTACTCGGGGGCCTGGATGTCAAAGACGGTATTGCCGTCATCGTCCACGCGGGGCAGTCCCGCATTGGCCTGCACCATAACGGGCTTGTCGGTGACGGTGAGCATACGCGCGGCGAGTCCTCGGAGCTCGGCCGGGCCCTGGCTGCAGTTGATGCCCAGGACGTCGGCGCCGATGGCGTCGAGGGTGATGGCGGCGACCTCGGGGCTCGTGCCCAAGAAGGTGCGGCCGTCTTCCTCAAAGGTCATGGTGGCAAAGACGGGCAGGTCGGAGTTCTCGCGACAGGCGAGGACGGCCGCCTTGATCTCGGCCAAATCGGTCATGGTTTCGATAATAAAGAGGTCCACACCCGCGGCGACGCCGGCGCGCACCTCCTCGGCAAAGAGGTCATAGGCCTCGTCAAAGCTGAGGGTGCCCAGGGGGCGAAGCAGCGCACCGATGGGGCCGATGTCGCCGGCGACGTAATGGGCACCGGCCGCGCGGGCGCAAGAGACCGCGGCGGCAAAGACGTCTGCCACGGTGGCGGCGCCATCGAGCTTGTGCGCGTTGGCACCAAAGGTGTTGGCGGTGATCACGTCGCAGCCGGCCTCGACGTACTGTCGCTGAATGTCGGTAATGACCTGGGGCTCCTCAAAGTTGAGCAGCTCGGGCAGGGCGCCCGCCTTCATGCCGGCGGCCTGCAACATGGTGCCCATGCCGCCGTCGAACAGCAGGTGTCCCGTGCCCTCGATGGCCGCACGCAGGCGATCGTCCTTAATGCGCAGGTCGTCGATCGTGCGCGTTTTGTACGCGGCACCGTTGCGACGTGCGGCATCAACGGGCGCCGCCAGCGCGGCACCGTCCAGATCATGAGTGATAAGCGGAGTAAACATCGATGGCTCCTAATGGCCGGAATAGCAGGTGGTGTGGGCGGCGCGGAAGCGGCAGTGCTCGCGCATGCGGCAGATAGTGCAGGTGGGGCGGCTCTGGGCGTCGTGGACCTCGCCGTCGAACAGGCCGATTACCGCGGTCACGCTTTTGGTGGGCATGAGCAGGCTGGTGGGCGTGACGGTAAGCCCGATGAGCCGCGTGGCGTTGAGCGCATTGACGATCGAGCGCTGGGCCGAGAGCGGGCAGTCGCCGTAGCCGGGACTGAAGCGCCAGTTGCCGGCGAGCCCGTGTGCGGCGGCCGCAGCCTTGACCTGCTGGTCCATTTGCTCAACGGCGGCTTCTACATAGGCAGAGCATGCGGCGTCGAGCACGGCTCCCTCCAGGGGCTGCTGGGCTCCCGTGGTGCGCAGACGACGCTCGGCGTCCATGCCGAGGGTGCATGCCATGAGCGCGGCAAAGCGGGCGTCTTTGAGATGGCGATAGATATCGCGACCTTGCAACTCAACGTTAGTGCCAACCAGACGGATGCAAGGCTCTCCCTGCTCGTCCACGCCCGTGGCATCGATGGCAAATACGCGGCGCACGCCACGGGGCTCGATGTCCAGCTCAAGGTGCTCGACCACAAGCTCAATACGTCGTGACAGCTCGGGCTCAATCTGCTGGCCGCCGTAACCCAGATATCGCAGCATCTCGGCACGGTCGACACGGGGATGGTGCGCAGCATCGACACGGTAAAGCGCCGGCGACGCAAGGTCGGCCGGCACTTCGACAGCGGTTGTATCGATGTGCGGTTTTTCCATTACCCCAAGCGCTCCATAATGGTTGCGGCGATTGCAGGACGGTTCATAGTGTACAGGTGCAGACCGTCGGCGCCGTGCTCCTTGAGGTCGCAAAGCTGGCGGGCGGCATAATCTACACCGGCTGCCTGCAGGCTCTCGGGGTCGTTCTCGTACTTGGCGAGAATCTTGATGACGGGGGAGGGCAGCGACGCGCCGCACATAAAGACCATGCGGCTGATCTGCGACTTGCCCATAAACGGCATGATGCCCGCGGTAATGGGCACGGTGATACCCGCCTTGTCGGCAAGCTCGCGAAAACGGTAGAAGCACTCGTTGTCAAAGAAGAGCTGCGTCACAAAGAAGCTCGCGCCGGCGTCCTGTTTTTGCTTGAGGTATTCGACCGAAGCGTTGAGGTCCTCACAGGCAATGTGGCCCTCGGGGTAGGCCGCGGCGCCCACGCAAAAGCCGGCGTCGACGAGCTCGGGGATGAGCTCGCGGGCGTAGGCGTAGTCCGAGGCGGGCTTGTCATCCTCGGTCGCGCCAGCGGGCAGATCTCCGCGCAGGGCCAGGATGTTTTCTACGCCGGCGGAGCGGTATTCGTCGATCTTGGCGGCGATATCGGCGTGCGAGCGGCCCACGCAGGTGAGGTGCGCCACCGAGGGCGTATTGAATTCGCTCGTAATCATATGCGCGATGGGGGCGGTGGTGGCGCCGTTGCCCGAGCCGCCGGCAGAGCAGGTGACCGAGACAAAGCTCGGCGAAAGCTTGCACAGATTGCCTGCCACCTCGCGAGCCGTGTTGAGGGTAAGCTCGCCCTTGGGCGGGAACATCTCAAACGAAACGGGTGCGGTGCCCTGGGATGCTGCCTGCTTAAAAACCTCGTCGACGCGCATATCGTGCTCCTTTAGATACTTAAATAGTGTGATGTGTTGTAAGGATTCTACAGCACCACTGTGTCACGGTGGAGTTTCACTCGCTATTCGGGGATACCAATCAAAGATGCCTTGCTATCGACATTTCCTATAGCAGAGCGGTCAATCTAGGATGGGGCTATAAAGACTGGTATCTGATACGAAATACCAGTTAATAGAGCCCCATCCCAAATTGACTACCCTTAAACCATGGAGAGAGGTCTGCAATTTATGCAGTTGATTGGCTGTTGAGGGTGGCAACGCCGCCTCGATAGGGTAACCTCATTGATTGGTTTCGCGACAGCAACATAACGGTAATGTCGCGGAAACACGGCGAGTCTAAGCTATGACTCGTTCGTTAGTAATCAACACCGCTTCTCACGCGGTGCCGATACGAAGGGAGTTCCGTATGGCCGAACTTACTGACCGCTTCGGGACCATGGTGTTCTCTGAGGAAGTCATGAAGGACTACCTCCCCAAGGACATTTGGAAGCGCCTTGCTGCAACCCTCGAGGGCGGTGAGCCGCTCGACCTGGATGTGGCCAACGCCGTTGCCCACGCCATGAAGGTCTGGGCCATCTCCAAGGGCGCGACGCACTACGCGCACTGGTTCCAGCCGCTTTCGGGCATTACTTCCGAGAAGCACGACAGCTTCCTCGAGCCCAACCACGACGGCACCGCCATTACCAAGTTTACGGGCAAGAACCTCATCCAGGGAGAGCCGGACGCCTCCAGCTTCCCCAACGGCGGCTTGCGTGCCACCTTCGAGGCCCGTGGCTACACCGCTTGGGATCCCACCAGCCCCGCATTCATTAAGGACGATGTCCTGTGCATCCCCACGGCTTTCTGCTCCTACACGGGCGAGGCCCTGGACAAGAAGACCCCGCTGCTGCGCTCCATGACTGCGCTCTCGCGTGAGTCCAAGCGCGTTTTGGCGCTGTTTGGCAAGACCCCCAAGAAGGTCGTTCCTTCCGTGGGCGATGAGCAGGAGTACTTCCTGATCAAGAAGGACGCTTACCGCAAGCGTAGGGACCTGGTCATCACCGGTCGCACCCTCTTTGGCGCTGCTCCCTGCAAGGGCCAGGAGCTCGAGGAGCACTACTTTGGCGCTATCCGCCCCACCGTCTCGTCCTATATGAAGGACCTGGACGATGAACTGTGGGCGCTTGGCATTCCTGCCAAGACCAAGCACAACGAGGTCGCTCCCTGCCAGCATGAGCTCGCCCCTGTCTACGGCGAGGTCAACGAAGCCATCGACCAGAATCTGGTCATGATGGAGAAGATGAAGCTCATCGCTTCCCGTCACGACTTGGTCTGCCTGCTGCACGAGAAGCCCTTCGAGGGCATCAATGGTTCGGGCAAGCACAACAACTGGTCGCTTGGCACCGAGTCCGAGAACCTGCTCGACCCGGGCGACACTCCGCTCGACAACCTGCAGTTCATCGTCTTCCTCACCGCGGTGATCGAGGCCGTCGATAACTATCAGGAACTCCTGCGTGCCTCCGTTGCCTCGGCCGGCAACGATCATCGTCTGGGCGCCAACGAGGCTCCTCCGGCGATTATGTCCATCTTCCTGGGCGACCAGCTCACCGAGGTTGTCGAGAAGATCATCGATGGCAAGGCTTCCGTCCATGCCACGCGCGGCGTGCTTGACCTGGGCGCCGATACCCTGCCCAAGCTGATGCAGGACAACACCGACCGCAACCGCACCTCCCCGTTTGCCTTCACCGGCAACAAGTTCGAGTTCCGTGCCTGCGGCTCCGAGCAGAACGTCTCCGACTCCAACCTGGTGCTCGATGCCGCCGTGGCCAAGTCGCTCAAGTCCTTCGCCGACGCACTCGAGGGTACGCCCGAGGATAAGTTCCAGGACGCCGCGCTCGAGTACTGCAAGAAGGTGCTGACCGATCACCAGCGCATCCTGTTCTCCGGCGACGGTTACTCCGACGAGTGGCCCATCGAGGCCGAGAAGCGCGGCCTTGCCAACAACAAGACCACGGCCGACGCTCTTCCCGCCTTTGTTTCCGATAAGGCTATCGCGCTCTTTGAGGAGACGGGCGTCCTGACCAAGGCCGAGGCTCAGTGCCGCTATGACTGCAAGCTCGAGAAGTACAACAAGCTCATGAACATCGAGGCCACCACGATGGTTCGCGAGGCGCGTCGTACCTATCGTCCGGTCATTACCGCCTATGCCACCAAGGTCGCTAAGGGCCTTGAGACTATTCGTGCCGCCGGTGCTGAGGCCGCCATGCAGTGCGAGCAGAACACGCTCAACAAGCTCTGCAACGGCATCACCGCCATCAACGACTCCATCAAGGCGCTCGACGCCGTACATCAGAAGGCCGAGGCTCTCGATGGCCAGGAGCAGGCCAACGTGTACGCGCACGAGGTCGTTCCTGCTATGGATACGCTGCGCGCCGCCGTGGATGCCATGGAGGAGATCGTGGCAGCCGACTACTGGCCGGTCCCGACCTACGACGACATCCTGTTCTACGTGTAGGGCGTAACTGACATATCGTCACGGCATTGAGCCGGGGTCCGCATCGCGCGGGCCCCGGCTATTTGTTTGCGAAGGACGCTTTGGATCCCGCTTTGCAACTGATTCGCCCACGCAATAAGGGGTCGTGGGCAAAAAACGTCAAATATGAGTACTGTCACAAGCCCTGTAGCATTATCTTTTTGCAAAATATGCAGTGTTACGCAACATATGTCCAAGTACTTAGCTGATAAATGCCTGCAATTCCTCCGCCGTAGGACGCCTTGTGTCCAAATCGCCTTCTGAGGGCATGAAATCGCTGTTACTAAATTGGTAACAGTACTCATATTTGCTATTTTTTGTCCACGGGCCCTTGGATGACAGTGTCATTTTATGCCTTTGGGGTTCGAATCCCGGCGTATGGGTAGCAAAAAGCCCGTCACCGAATTGGTAACGGGCTTCTCAGATTCTGTGGTGCCCCCAGCGGGATGTCCGCGTGCGGCTGGCGCCGCCCGCATTCGCTGTGTCGCTCCGCTCCTTGCGTGCTGCGCTGGAAAATGCTTGCGCGTTTCCTCAGCTCCGCACCCTGTCGGGTTCGAATCCCGGCGTTGGGGTAGCAAAAAGCCCGTCACCGCGGGGGTAACGGGCTTCTCGTTTCAAATGGTGCCCCGTTCGAACAACTTCTCGAACCGAGATCTGCTCGTTCGGGACGATCGTTCTTCTTAGGATACCACGCACTAGGCTTGCGGCATAATCGCCTGGTCACCGTGCTCGTCGAGGTACGGCATGAGGTACACGCCGCCCTCGTCTGTCGTGAGCAGAAGGTACTCGCGGTTGAGCTTATCGCACACGATTTCCTGGTGCACGCCATCCGGCAAATCGTAAATCGGGCCATCGGTTCGCGCGGGCGATACCGTCATGTCCTGCGCCCCCATGGCCTGCCTGGCGCACGAGGCGGCGGCAAACACGATGAGCAGCAGGATTACCGCCGCCACAAGCGGGCCGCACCCGCCGTTGCGGTCTTCGTCGGCAGGGCTTGGGTACGGCATCGCCTACACCTCCTCTGCGTACTTCTCGCCGGAGGCGGTTTCCACGGCGATCCAGCGCTTGTAGCCGGAACCGCCCGTATAGCGGCCCCAAACGTAGCCGTCGGCCGATGCGAACGTGCCGTCGAGCGTCACAGTCTCCCCGCGATGGTAGGTTGCGACGGTCGAGTAGCCGGTGCCAGCACCGGAGCGCACGTTCAGGGCATCGACGCAGATGCGGTACGTTCCCGCCGAGTTGCTGGTCTGCGCCTGCGCGGTGCCGACGCGCACGAGGTAGTCGTTCGGGTCGTAGCCTCCCGTGGGCTTGCCGACGGCGATGTAGCGAGTATGACCGCTGTCGCTGGTGTAGCGTCCCCACACGTAGCCGTCCGCGATGCAATACCAGTCATCGAGGTTGACTGTCTCGCCCTTGCCGTAGGAGGCTACCACGTAGCCTGAAAGCGCCGGCGCGTCTCTGACGTTCAGACAATCGACTGTGCAGCGGTAGGTTCCGTTGAAGCCTGTACCCTCCTTGCCGGTGGCGCTCGGCTGCTCTGCCGGTACCGATGGCGGGACGGTCGGGGCGCTGCCGCCGTCGAGAATCGCGTTCACCTCGGATGCGAGCTGATCCATGCGGGCATGCAGCCACGCGCCGGGGCAATCGGTCGAGGAGAACATGCGGTGCTCGGTGAGCGTGGCGTTTCGCGTTCCGTCGTATGCGAGGCGGAAGCCGTAGCGGCGGCAGATGTCGGCGCACAAGTTGACGAGCGCGGCCCACGTGGCGTCGGTGAGCGAGGAGTCTGCGTTGTTCGCGCACTCGATCGTGATGGCGCGGTCGTCGTTCCACTTGCTAGCGGAAGTCCAGGCGCGGTCGCCCTCGTCCACGCTCATGGCGATGTCGCCGTCGTAGCCGATGCAGTAGTTCGAGCTTGCCTGGCGCGCGGTCGCTGCGAAGTAGTCGGCGCACTGCCTGCCCGTCCAATGGGCCGCCATGTAGTGCGGCGTGATCTTGCAAACGCGATTGCCCGAACGCCCGCTGTTGCGGTTGCCAGTGATGTTGGCGTAGGTGCAGAGGCTACTCTTCGTCATCGTCGCCCCTTCCGTCGTTAAGCTCTTCAAAGGTCTCGTCATCCATGGCTAGCCCTCCTTCTTCACGTCGCCGAGCGCCAAGAGCGCGTCGAGCCACTTGTCGGTAACGCCAACGCTCTTGAAGGCGGCGTAGGCCACCTGCACGCCGCCTACCGCGGCGAAGATGGACGTAACCCACGCCGTGGGGTCAGTCGGCATACCCCCGGCCATGGCCGTCAATGCGCCGCACAGCGCCGATACTGCAATGGCCGTCCAGCGGGCAACATTGCCAGTCATCGCCTTCGTCTTGATAGCCTGCACGATATAGGGCACCACGAGGACGGTCAGCACCGTGAGCCCTGCCTGTATATCAGTCATCTCTATCTCCCTGTCTCCTTGTTGTACATGAGGTCAACTCGGTCGTAGATATGGTCGACCTTCTCTGCCATGCCCTGGCTGCGCGCCTGGCTGTGGACCAAGTCTGCGTGAAGGACGTCATTTGACGCGACAACCGACTCCATGAGCGTTTTCATTCCTTCAATCAGGGTGTTGCTGCGCTCCATCTGGGCGGCGATGCGCCCCTCCATTTGGGACCGCTCGCGGTCGCGCTGCGCCCTCTCGTCGGCTTCGGCCTGCTTGCGCTCCTCGCGTTTCAGGTCGAGCTCGCCCTTCCGCTGGTTTTGGCGTTTGTACTCCTCGAGAAACTGTCTCCCGAAGTAGAACGCAACGAGCGTCAGGAGCACGCCTCCAAGCCAAGCCGGTCCGTAAGGCGCAAAAAGTTTGAGCACTTCCATCCTAGGCGCCCTCCTTCCGCCTATTCGGCCGTGTACTCCTCGCCGGTGATCTCCTTGTACTCGTCGGCGGTGATCCACTTGCACTTGACGGCCTTATGCACTCGCGCCTTACTCCAAAGAGGTCGGTCGTAGTACTTCTTGACGAGCGCGAAGTGCTCGGAATGCTCTTCGGTCTTCTTCGTCGGCATTACTGGTCACCTCCGACCGTCATGAGCAGGTAGTCGATGTTCGCCGTGTTCTGCTCGGTCTGCGTCGGCTTCGACGCCTGCTCGCGCATCTGGCCGAGCAGCGCCGGCACGTCGGGCGTCTCGCCTCTGTCGTAGGCGGCGAGCGCCGCCGTATAGGCCATCTTCTTGGCCTTCTGCTCGATGTGCAGGTCGTCGTCGATGACGCCCGCCTCATGGGCCGCGTCGGGGTCGCCCAGCTGCGAGAGCAGGTTTCGCAGCGCGTTCACCTCGGCCTGCGTGCCGTCGTCCACGGTGTCGGGACGCTTCTCCTCAGTGTTCATGCGGACTCCTTTCGTGTCGGGGGATGTGCCGCCATCGTATTAGCGCCGTGAGATTGCCGAGCTTCCTGAACGCGCGCAAAAAAGAGGGCGCGCCGCAGCACGCCCTCAATAAGCTGGTTATTTCGTTTCCGACCTGTCTAGGCCGCCGTTTTGAGCTGCCGCCCTTCCGCTATGGCGAGGGCGTTCCGCTCGAATCGCCTTCCGGGTTTGGCTGCATTGAGCAACCCCCCCCGCGAGATTTTCGAACAGGCTGCGGTACAGCGCGTCCATGGCCAGCACGCTGCGGTGCGCGTCCAAGTGAGCCATGCCGCCGCGCCAGCTCTGGTAGCTCTGCTGCATCTGCTCGGGCGTCATGACCCCCTCGGCCACCATGCGGGCCATCTTCTTCAGCTTGCGTCGCTCGCGCGTGATGGAGTCGCGGCACGGCTTCATGACGATGCGGCCCGTCTCCGTGTAGAAGATGCGCTTCTTCAGCCACGTGAAGCCGCGCGTCAGCTTCACCACGCGGGTCTTGCGCGGGTTCAGCGCGATGCCGAGCTTCGCGCACTCGTGCTCTATCAGCAGAAGGCACACTTGCAGGTACTCCTTGGACTCGTGGATCAGGTAGAAGTCGTCCATGTAGCGCCCGTAGGCCTCGGGGCGCAGCATCTCGGCCACGTAGTGGTCGATGCGGTTGGGGTGCGCCACAGCGCATATCTGGTTTGGCTCGCTGCCCAGGCCCAGGCCGACCTCGCCCTGCGCGTCTATCAGGCGGTGCTCAAGGGCGACCACGCGCGGGTCGAGCAGCGCGTCGGCCACCTGCCGCTTGACCGGCTCGTGGGCAATGCGCGCGAAGTAGTCGGAGAAGTCGCCCAGCAGTATGTAGCCCTCGCGCCCATGCCGCCGCCAGTGGTCGGCCAGGTGGCGCTTGAGCAGCTTAAGGGCGTAGTCGGTGCCGCGCCCCTTGATGTTGGCGGAGTTCGCGGATACGAGCGTGGGGACTATCGCGGGCACGAGGGCGTTCTGGGACAGCGACTTCTGCACCACGCGCTCGGGGAAGTGCACTGCACTGATGTGGCGCAGCTTGCCGCGCTCCCACAGGTCGAAGCGGATGAAACCCCGGCATATGTCGCGGCCCTCCAAAAGGTCTTGGCGCGATTTCACGGCGTTTCGCAGGTAGTCCTTCATGTACCGCTGCGTCGAGGCCTTCCACATGACGCCACGCGCGGCCTGCTTGGAAGCCTTGCACAGGCTGTTGAGGTCGGCCACCGTCTCAAGGGTGCACGCCTTGACGCGCTCGGCCTTGGCCCTGGCGCGCTTCTCCTCGCGGCGCTTCCGGCGTGCGGCCCGCCTTTGCTCCGAGTTCATAGAAGGCACCCCGCACGGCTTGCAATGTGGCTCTGACAGCCGCTTGAGGTATGGCCATGAAACGCGGCGAAGCCACGGAGCGCCGCGCCATGCAAGCAGCGTCCGGCCACCCTCGCGGGGTGCGTATTTACGGGCTCGCGCCCGATGGTCGCGCCTTCCTTCCTCTCCGCGCTCTGCTTTCGGCCCGCTGGCCTACTCGGTCTGGCAGTAAGGGAATCCGGGGCGGGGGCGAACCCAGGTGTTCGTCGCCGAATTGTAGTTGGCATTGCCGTTGTTGTTGACGTAGCACACGTTGGACGAGGAGCCACCCATGACGGAACGCAGCCACCAATTGTACCGATATACAAGGCGGGACCGCCGCCCATTATAACGAACGCAGGCGCTCTAGCTCGGCCTCGGCCTCGGCTATGCGCTCGTCGGTCGTCTTCTTGCCGGTGACGCGTACGTTCTTGCGCGCGCCCTTGAGCAGTTTGATCTCCTCCTCGACCATGCCCGCCAGCGCCTCGAAGCGGTTGGCGTTCACGGGCAGGCCGATGTCCATGAGGCACTGCATGTCGAGCATCAGCTGCTCGCAGTCGGCTATCGCCAGCGTCAGGTAACGCTTGCGCTCAAGTGCGTTGAACGAACTGTTGGGGTAGAAGCAGTCGGCGCGGTTGACGTTGTATACGATGCTGCGCGCGGTCTCCACCGTGGGGACTGCGTTCAGCAGCCTGTAGGCTTTCGGCACGACCGACGAGGAGGCCATGAGCTTGTTGACCTCCACGCGGATGGCGATGGCCTGCGTGAAGAACTTGTACTCGGACACCTCGCGGTTTCGCTGGTAGACGCCGCTCATGGCACCTCCCGGAAATAGTGGCAAAAAAACGGCCCGCTGCGCGGGCAGGGATGCGACCGCGCAAGGCGGTCGCATCGAAAGAGAAGTATAGAGCACTCGGCTGGCTAGCCGACGAGGAAGCCGGGGCGGGGGCGAACCCAGGTGTTCGTCGCCGAAGAGTAGTCGGCATTGCCGTTGTGAGTGACGTAGCACACGTGGGACGAGGAGCCACCCACGACGGAACGCAGCCACCAATCGTACCGATTTCCGTTGACTCGGTGCGCCGTGTCTCGGAACAGGTCAAACTGGCAGTCGAAGCCGACGCTGTAGCCCTTGGTGCCCCACACCGGGCAGCCGTACACCTCCATCTCCGACAGCGAGAACACCTTGCCGATATCCTGCCAGCTCCACGAGTTGGAATCGTTGAGCGCGCCGCTGGCGCTGTACCGCTCCTCAAGCAGCACGCGCTGGGTAAGCAGGTACTTGGTCAGCCCCTCGGGCAGGCACGCCTCGAAGGCCGTCTCCCACGCCTTGAGGTTGCTGTTGGGGTAGGGGCATTTCTGGTCGGCGGTGCCCTGGTTCGTGTTGGTGGTGTTCCACATCAGGAAGCTGTCGTTGGCAACGCCGGTCACGGTCTTGGCCACGGCGATGGGCGCGGAGGCCACGAACGCGATGTGGTGGCCCTTGGCGCTGTCGCCGCACTGGAAGTACGGGTCGAAGTGCGCAAGCAGGAAGCGCACGGACTGCTGGGCCGCCACATTTGACGCGCTCACGAGCGGCACGTCGATGTAGTCGCCGACGCGCAGCCCAGCGAAGTTGCCGGCGGCGATGCGCTTGTGCAGGGCGTCGTACACCGTACCGCTGCCGATCTCCCCGGCAAGGATGGTGGCGATGTTCTGCCCGCCGTACTTGCCGATGAGGCTCTGGCGGTTGTACTCCGCGTTGTTGAGCGCCAGCTGGGCGTTCTCTCGGGCCGTGCCGTCGATGAGCGTGTAGGTTTGCCCGTCAATGCCGAAGCGCTCTGCGTTCACTGTTGCCATTTGAGTTTCCTTTCTATGCGAGCACGATGGTCGTGCCTGATACCGAGCAGGTGGAGCCGAGCGTGACGGTTCCGTTGCTTATTGACGCCTTCGCCGACGGGGCGTAGACGGTGCCGCCCATGAAGAAGAACTTGCCCGTGGCGTTCGCGAGCATCGAGGCCAGCTTCTCGTTCTGGCTGCGCAGGTCTGCGATGTTGGAATCGCCGACGCTGCCCTGGGCGATCGAGTTGGCGATCTGTAGGGCCTGGTTTGCCGCCGCGTCGGCGCGCGAGGCCGCGCCACTGGCGGCAGCTGCGGCGTTCGACGAGGCCTGTTGGTCTGCGATGTGCTCGTCATGGCGTTTCAACTCGGCCGTCTTTCTGGCGGCCTCGTTGCTTTCGCGCGTCGATTCGGCAGACTTGCGGGCGCTCTCGGCGCTTGCTCGCGAGGACTCGGCCGTTTTGCGGGCGTTCTCGCTGTTGACGCGGGCCACTTCGTTGTTGGCGCGGTTCACCTCTGCGTTGAGGCGCGAGGTCTCGTTCGAAGCCCTTGTTTTCTCGGCCGAAACCCGCTTTTCCTCGGCGGCGTTGGCGTTGTCCATGGCCGTCTTGCAGTTCGCTGCGGCCTCTTGCGCCGCTTCCGCCGAATCCATGGCGATGGTCGATGCAATGTAGTAGATCTTGCCGTCGGTCGTGCGCACCCTATCGACGTTCCCGTTGGCGTCGAGCATCAGGGCGGCGTATTGGGTCGTTTCTGCCATCAATACCTCCCTTACTTGGCTATTAGGCCCGTGACGATAGCCTGCGGGCCGATGGTCTCGACGATGCAACGGTCGCCCGCCTTGGCCGCCGAGCATGCCGTGGTCATCGGAAGCCCCGAGAGCGTCGTGCCGGATATGGCGACCGCGAGCGTCGCGCCCGAGACGGACGTCACGGTGCCGAAGCCCACGGAGTGCCCCGAGCCGCCTTGCGGCGAGAACAGGGCGGCGAGCTGTTCGCCCGCGTCGGCTATGGTGCTAGCGTTCAAATCGCCTCATCTCCAATTCCATCGGGCATCCTCCCACGAGGGTGAGAGTCTGCTTACGTATCGCGAAGTTCCCGAAGATGCCGGCGCTCGGCCAGCGAACCTCGATGGCGTCGGAAACGCCCACGGGCGCGTAGACGTGCGTCACCTTCAGGCGGTGGATCGCGGATTGCTGGGTGCGCAGGAGGGTCGCCGCCTCGGCGTTGGCGTTGGCCTGCCGTTCAGCCGCCGTGGAGCCTGCCGGAAGCTCGCTCTTCGTGTACTTGGCCGACTTGCGCCAACCGCGCGTGACGGTCGAGTACTGGCTGTTGGGGTCGGAGTCGATTGCCGTGCCCCTTATGCTTTCGTCGGATGTCGAGTAATCGACGTGCACGACGTTCGCCACGCCCGATTTGTCCAGCTCCTCGATGCCGCCGTCCTCGAAACGCGCCCACTTGCCCTCTTCCATGACCATCGCTGGCGCGCGCTTGTCAGGCTCGACGTAGCGGCGCAGCAGCACGCGCCCCATCGGGTCGCACGACGCCGAGCTGAAGCCCGCCGCATCGAGAAGGGCGTTTACGGCCTTCAGGCGGGTGGCGTAGTTGCTCTCCCCGTTGCCGATTGCCCCGATAACCCACGTGGTCGTTAGCGTGAAGTCGGACGGGTCGGCGATAACCTCAAGGCCGACCTCGCGCAGGAGCTTCGCCGCCTCGCCGACGGCGTTGCTGCCAGCCGCAAGCGAGCGCGGGGCGTCGAACTCGTCTTCCGCAACCTCGGACAAGCGGCCTGATAGGTCTGCTTCAGACGAGTTGTAGCCAGTTGAACGCTTTGGCGTCGATACGACGAACGTACCAAGCGGCTCCGACACCGTTGTGTCGTCCGGGAACGTGGCATCGAGGTAGATGCGCAGGAGGTCACTACCGAGGTCGAGCGTTCCGAGGTAGTCGATCTTGCCCGTCTCGTAGCTGGTGTCCTGGTTTCGCTCGATGCTCCCGCCGTTTCGGATGTTGCGCAGTCGCTCGACATCGAGGCCGGTCTTTCGGTCAACGCGCATAAAGCGGTACGAGGCCGCGAATCGCTTTTTCCAATCAGGCATTGCTCGGCTCCTCGAACACATCGTGCTCGACCTTCGCCGATGCCGACCAAAGCCCCGCAGATTTAAGCGACTCGTTGAACGTCATCGCGCCGAACGCACGCTCACCGGCGAGGCCGCGCCACCAGCCCTGCCACTGTGTGCGCATGATTTTGCGGAACAGGTCGTGCCCGTCTCGCTCAAGCAGGCAAGAGGCCGATGTCGCAAGGTCTGCCTCATCGAGCGCATACGACTGCGGAAGCCCACCGTTTTCCCCGCCGTCGGCGAAATGGAAGCTGTTGAAGCTTCGCGCCGCAGATGTCGAGTATTTGGCGTCAAGCTCCATCTTGAGCAGCGTCGAGGCATCCTGGCCGAAGTTGAGCGCCATGCACTCGGCGTGCAGGTTCGCCTTGGCCTCGGCGTAGGAAGACGTTCCGTTCGCCGCAGTGCCAGTTGCGCGGTACTTGAAGTCGGCGTTGAGCGGCGGCACGCGGTCGATGGTTTCCTGGGCATCGAGCAGGCTCGACGTGAGAAGGTGGTCGCCCTCGTCCAGCACGCGCTCGACCACGAAGCCGACGCATTTCGACGCGTAGCCAAGCACCAGTTCGTCGCCGTCGCACGTGATCGTGCCGAGCATGGGTATCTCGCCCGTGTCCTCGTCGTAGGCCATCGGGCCTATGATCGTCGTCTCCTCGACGTTGTAGGCGGAAACGCCGTTCTCCACCTTCACGTGGCACGTGAGGTCATCGCCGTACGTCACGGTGATTACGGGGGTTGCCGGCTCCGCCCAGTGCGTCTTGAACCGGCGCTTGGCCGTTTTCGACAGGCCCGAGCCGCCCGTCACCGTCAAGGTGAGCAGGTAGTCGATTCCGTTCTTGATGGTCGTGTAGCTGCCAAGCTCAACGGGCTTCATGCTCGTCACGTCGGCCGTGGCTATCGTCGCTCCGCCGACCTCGGAAAGCGTCAGCGTGGCATCGGCTATCCCTGTCTCGTCGGAGGCCGATACCTGAACGGTCATCGGCACGGAGTCGATGAGCACGCCGTCGGTCGCAGGCGAGGCAACCCAGCACGACGGGTAATCGGCGACCACGAACGGCACGTAGTCAGACCACGCGCCCCAATCGGCGTACAGGCCCTTGGTGCGAACGCGCACCCTCCAGCTGCCCTTGGCGAGCGACTTCTTTATGCTCTTCGCCGTGGTGACGCTTTCGGTGATCGCGCTCGGGCCGCTGAACTCGACCTGCGCGGCGGTCTGCTGCGAGCCGTCCGGATGGTTCGGAACCCACGACACCGCCGCCTGGCTTCCGGTGGCCACCACGGTCGGCGCGGTGACCTTCGGGGCGAGCGGCGGCGTGATGGTGGTTACCGAGTTCGACTTCACCCACGCCGAGGCGAGCGAGCCGCGCTTCGCCTGAACGCGGTAGACGACCGTTCCGGCTGGCGCGGCCTTGTCGTGCAGGTCGAGCCATGCGGGGTCTTCGCCCTCGGTGGTCGTCGTTATGTCCGCCCACGTCGAGCCGCCGTCGACAGATCGCTGGACGCCCCACGCGTTTGCGTACGCCGCGGCGCCGTACACGCGCAGGGTCACCTCGGTAGCGCCGGCCTTCACGGCCTCAACGCGCGACGGCGCGTTGGGCGTGGTGTAGGTCGTGCCAACCGACGCGTGAACGGAGTTGCCGCCGGGGCCGTGCGCGCACAGGCGGTACTCGTACTTGTGCCCGGCCTTGGTCGAGTTGTCCGTGTAGTTCTGGACGTCCCACGAAACGTCGGCGATGTTCACCCATGAGCCATCGTCGGTGCGGCGGTCAACGTAGACGCCCGCCCACGGGTAGGCACCGTCCATTCCCGTGTAATCGACGTCCCAGGTTATCTTCTGCGACGTGTCGGACACGCGCTGCAGCTTGCAGTTCTTGGGCGGATGCGGCTGCGAGTAGCCGCGCTGCGGCACCCATGCGTACACGGTAGCCCACGCGTCGCCGCCGGCAGAGCCGTAGTAGTTGTTGTACGTCTTGCCGTAGACGTGCACCTGCACCGGGCAGTTCCAGCCGCTCGCGCCGCGCGGCACGTCCACGTCAAATGTCACCGCGTCGCGCGTCGCCCAGTTGCCGTAGTTGTTCAGCACGACGTCGCGCGAGCTGCGCACCGAGCCGTTCACCACGACGTCGTAGTGCGTTCCGTACTCGGCGGCGTACTTGTCGTCGATCGCTGCGGTGACTCGCAGGCGAGTCGTGGTGTCGTTGACGTTCCACTGGCTGTCAACGGAGATGTAGCCGCGATACCAGCGGTTGCGGCCCGCGATCTGTATCTCCCTTGTGTGCTCTCCCACGGGCTACCTCCTCGCTGTGGATGAGCGGCGGGCTGCGGCAACCAAGGTGTCGATGGCGTCGGCCACCGCCACGTCTGCGTTCGCCGTAGCCCCGTCGATTGACAGGTAATAGGTGTCGCCACCGGAGACCGAGCCGACGGCTTCCGCCGCCCCGGTCTCGTAGGTGACGCTGTTTCCGCCGAACGACATGCTCAGGTCGTCGGCGAAGCCCGATACGGTTGCCTTCACGCCCTCGAAGCGCTTCTTCAGGCCCGTTTCGAGGGATTGCATGATCCAGCCGCCGTTCGGGATGAGTAGGCGCAAGTCCTTGCGCTTCGGGCCTTTGAGGCTGGCGATCTTGCCCGCGATGCCGGAAACGAAGTCGTACACGCCGCCGATGCTCGACTTGATGCCGTTGAGCAGGCCGCTGACGATGGAGCTGCCGGCGCTGTAGAGCAGGGAGCCGAGGTTCCCCAGCGCGCTCACGATTCGCCCGGGAATCGACGACACGAAGCTCACCACGGAGTTGATGCCGTTCGACACGCCGTTGCGGATGTTGCTCCACGCGTTGTTCAGGATGTTGCCGACCGCGTTCCATGCTGACGACCAGATGGATTGCACCGTGGACAGGCCGCCCGATATGAACGACTTCACGTTGTTGATGCCGCCTTGCACGGCAGTCTTGATGCTGTTCCACGTGCTGGTCACCCAGTTGCCGATAGCGCCCCAAATCGAGTCCCACACGCTCTGGATGAGCGCGAGGCCGTTCTGTATGACCGCCTGGATGAGCGCAACGCCGCCGCTGATGACGTTCTGGATGATGCTCCACACGTTCGCTGCCAGTGATTGGATGGCGCTCCAAACGGAACCCCAGTCGCCGTTGATGACGCCCAAGACAATCGTGATGATGTCCTGGATCGCCTGCATGGCGGACGTCACGATGGCCGAGATGTACGGCCAAACGGCGTCGATAACGCCCTGAATAGCGATCATCGTCGATGTGATTATCTCGACCAAAACGGGAAGCACCGTGGAGACGACCGTCTGGATAAGCGTGCATGCGTCAGATATGACCTGCTGGATTAGCGGCATGTTGGCCGTTATGAGGTCGGTCACCTGCTGGATGATTGGGCAAACCGTCGTCGTGATGGCTAGCGCCACCTGGCCTACCGCGTCGATGATCGTTCCGATTACGGGAACGAGGCCCGATACGATCGAGGCGATGACCGGCGCGATTGCCGCAACCAACCCGCCGATGGCGAGTGAGAAGCTGTTCACGACGATTACGGCGGCGGCGAAAAGCCCCTGAAGGGGTTCGGCCAAAGCCGTGAGGCTCTGGAACGCCGGGGCGAGCGACGACGCGATGCTCGAAGCGATGCTGACCATGGAGTTGCGAAACGCCTCGTTGGTTGCCATGCTGTAGGCGAAGATCGCCGCGAAGGCGGTGATTGCCGCGACAGCGACCGCAGCAGGCGCGGAAAGCGCCAGGAACCCAGTGGCAACGCCCTTCAGAGCCGGAACGATGCCGCCCGTAAGCGAGTTGGCAAGCGCGCCGAGCACGGGAATCTGCCCGATGAGGCCGCCAAGCGACACGGCGGCTAGGCCGGCCAAAGCGGCGGCGGCCACCTTACCGCCCGTTCCGAGCTGCGAGAGGTCTACGCCCTGGATCTTCTCGGCCAGGCTGTCGAGGAACCCGCACACCTTCTCGACCGCGCCGCCTGTGCGCGTCAGGTTGCCCTGCGCGTCGTATGTGACGCCCAGGAACTCGCCGAAGGCCACGGTGAGCGGCTTCAGCGCCGCACGGCACGAGTTCAGTACGCCTCGTATGGAGTTGAACACGGGGATGGCGGAGTCCTTGAGCGGAGTCATCCAATCCTGGCCGATTTTCGAGAGCGCGGCCTTCATGTTCGCCATGGAGCCGGTGAAGGTCTCGTTCGCCGCCTTTGCCGAATCGCCGAACGCGGAATACATGGCGTCGGAGAAGGTTTGGAAGTCGATCTTGCCAGCCGTGACCATCTTGGAAACCTCGTCGGAGGACTTGCCCAAGTAGGTCGATAGCGTTGATATTGCGTTGATACCTCGGTCGGTGAACTGCGCGACCTGCTCGCCTGAGAGTTTGCCGTTCGCGGCCACCTTGGCCCAAATCGAGGAGAGGTCGCCCAAGTCCTGGCCGAACGTGGCGGCTGTGCCCACGCAGCCGTTCAGAGCCTTTTCCATGTCGTTGCCGGCGGCGACGCCAGATGCGGCGAGCTGGGCGCACGCCTGCGCGGCGGTGTCGAAGCCGAACGCCGTTCCGTCAACTGATTGCTGGATTGTGCTGTAGAAGTCGCTCCATTCGAGCTTCATGCCCTTGAACATCGTCTGGGCCTTCTCGATGTTCAAGGCGCGGCTCATGCCGCCGGTGGCGGCGAGCGTGGTAACGCCTGCGGTAACCGTTCCGATGGCGTTGCCAATTGACTTCGCAACGCTGCCGAAGCTGTTCGCGAAGTATCCCGCCACCTGCGAGCCGACGCCCTTGGCCGTCTCGGTGAGGCCCTTGAGCTTCGATGCGGAGCCATCGACGCCCGAGTCGAAGTTCGAGCCGTCGTAGGTTCCCTTGGCGGAGAGAACGTAATCAGCCATTCAGCTTGCCTCCTCCCCAAGGCGTCCATGGCGGGTTCTTTCGGTGCTGCTCCTTCAGCGCGTCGATCTCCTCGTAGGTGAAGGAGTCCTCGCGGAAGGAGCCGTTGCGCTTTTTCCAGAGCTTGTGGCGCTTCTTGGACAGGCAGTTGGCAACCGCCACCTGTACGGCGTCCTTGAAGAGGTTCGATTGGTCGACGGTCACGGTCTCAAGCTCTTTGCGCACGAACGCGAGCTGCACGGGCGTGTGCTGCGCGTACTGCTCGTAATCCCAACCGAGCCTGGCGGCGAAGAACGCGAAGTCGGCCTCCCTGCGGAACAGGGCGGCGTCTTGCGCGGCTTCGCCGCTTTTCGGCTTGGCGGTGAAGTAGTCGAAGCCGGTGAGGCGCGTTAGGGCTAGTTCCCTGCGCCCTTGAATAAAAAAGCGCAGTCGCGCTGAAGCGCCATCATCACGGCCTGGAACACGACGGGGTAGCCGTTCGTGTCGATGAGCTTGTTCACGATTTCCTCGGCCTTCTGCGGCAGGAAGTAGCCGCCGCCCTGTACCTTCAGGCCGTAGCCCGCGATGGCCGCAAGCTCCTTGAAGGTGAACATGCCGTCGTTCTTGTAGAACGAGGCGATGATCGGCGTGTGGCGCTCCTCGTAGAGGTCGATGCGCTTGCGCGAGAATCGGATCTCGCAGACGTGGCCGCGCACGGTGAAGGTCTGCGGCTCCATGCTCTCGGGGTCTTGCTCAAGCTCGTTCACGATGTCTTCGGCTTCCGTGGCGTCTGCGGCGGAATCCTCAAGGAATGCGTCGAGTTCGGTGTCTTCTGCCATTGGTCAGGCTCCTTAGCTGTTGGAAACGGTGATGGTGGCTGCGGTGATCTGCTCCTCGGATGCGGTCTCGTAGAGCCACGGCTTGCCCGTGCCCTGGAACTCCATGGAGTAGGTGGCGTTGTCGTCGTTCGGCGCCTCGAAGCTGTCGGAGGACACGAGCGCGAGGCCCATGCGCAGCGGAACGTACTTGGTGTTCGCGCTCGTGCGGATGCGCTTGCAGACCTTCAGGCACAGGTACTCGCCCTCGGCAAGCGCCTTGGCGACGGTCTTCGTGGCAGAGTCGTCGGGCGAGTACAGGCCGTCGATGGATGCGTCCCAGCTCTTGGAGCTGGCGAACTTGAGCGTCCAGCCGCCGATGGCGTCGTCCTTGGTCGCGGCCTCTGTGTTGTCCTGGCTCATGTTGAATTTGAGTCCCTGCTGGCCGCTCACGGCGAGCAGCTCGGTGCCGGTCTTGTCGGTAACGAGGGCAACGATGTCGTTGCCGCTGAGGGCCTTGGCGGTTGCTGCGTCGAAGTCGCAGCCGATGAGGTTGGTGTCCTGCTTAGCAGTAGACATCTCGGTTCCTTTCTAGTTCTTGACGCGGAGGCCGTAGCAAACGCGGAAGGTGAACTCCGCGATGGCGTGGCCCTCGTCGGTCTCGTCTTTCTTTACGGTCTGCACGCCGTTGCAGGTCGTGCGGTAGAGGCTGAACGGCGCTGGAAGCTCGAAGCCGTCAGCAAGCGCCTGTTCGAGCCGCTGCACCATGCCGAACACCTTGGCGTTGCTGTATGGGCGCACTGGCTCGCTGATGCAGTGCACCCAAACGGTGATGGCGTCGATGTACATGGTCTTGGTGTTCTCGGGCTGCGTAGATTGCAGCTCTACGCTATAAAGCGGCGACTTGCGGTTCTCGGGGCTGTCGTAGTACGCGGTGCCGGTGCCCGCCTCGATGGCCTCGATGAGGCATCCGAGGAACACCGCGAGGCTTAATCGTTGGATCATCGCGCCCTCCCTAGAGCTTCCGTATCTGGTCGATTAGGTCTTGTCTGAATATCGGCTCTTGCGCCTTGACGTTGCGCTGCAGGAATCGCTGCCCCTCCACGTATCCGCCGTTCACCGTGCGGTGGCCGTACTCGACGTGAGGCGCGTAGTCCTTCGCATATCCGACGGTGTCGCCGGACTGCCCCAGCGACATGCGCAGCTCGCCGTGTGGCCCACCAGGCCTGGTCTTCTCGGTAGATACGGGCGTTCCGCCGTCCGCTTTGCCACGGTTGTAGATTTGGGCCATGTTCTTCATGATCACGGCCTCGAACCTTACGTGCGAAAGGCGGTTGAGCTTTCCGGCAAGACCGTTCACGTCGCGTATCACGAGGCCCATGGCTTGCACCTCTTGACGCTCACGACGGTTGCGTCGCCGTCGGCCATGACGTTCTCGACCTCGTAAGAAGCCCCTTTGACCTCGACGCCACAGATGCCGGCGAAGCCGCTTGCCGGGCGCTTGGTGAGCAGGGCGCGGGAAACGCTGTCGAAGGCGTTTCCCGCCTCGGCGCTGCGAGCCTTGTGGCTTGGGCCGAAGCGCACGAAGAAGTCGAACGCCTCGACCGTCGAGCAAATGGGGTTGTGTAGCTCGTCGATGCCCGTCTGCTCGCGCCTATAGGCCTTTGCCCTGTACCACTTCATCGGCGTGCTCCCATGAACTTGATGCCTTTGGGGCGACACGCCTCGCGCAGGGCCTCGATGTCGTCGGAATAGGCGGAAAGCACGTCATCGACAAAGGAGTTCGACATGCTGCCGCCGTCTGATGCCGACTCGGAGGTGCTGCCCTCGTAGCCGCGCAGGCGCAGGGCCTTCACCGCCGCATCGACGGCGATTGACTCGGCCAGGCGCGGGAGGCCGTCGGCCTTAAGGCGGATGAGCAGGCGGTCGGTGACCGTCTGGATCATCTCCTCGATTGCCGAGTCGTCCGGCATGGCCTCGTCTGGGAGGTATCGCGCCTTAACGCGGTCTACGAGCGCGGCCATGGGCTAGCCCTCCACGTGGTCGGAGGCCTCAAGGGCCTGCGTGGATGTCGTGTCGATGGTCGCGATGATGTGGCCGTAGACATTGGGCAGCACGGGGATGAACACGCCGGAGGCCTTCGTCCACGTGGCAACGGGGTCGGGGGTGTCCCAACGGGTGCAGGTGACGAACTGCATCTGGCGCTTCTCGTCGAAGGCGCCGCCCTGCTCAAGCTCTTCGGGGGTGACGCCCCAAAGGCCCGTGCCAACGGAGCCGTCGTAGCCGACGGAGCACATGACGAACTTGCCCTCGGGGAAGAAGCGGCCCTGCGAAACGCTTCCGCCCTCCGCGCCGATGATGCCGTAGCGCTCCTCATCGATGGACATGGTGAGGCCGTTGAACTGCTGCGCGAGCAGGTTGTTGACCTGCGCCAGGCTGGGCAGGATGCCCGCGCCGTTCACGCCGAAGATGGCCTTCTGCACGGCGGCGTTGCGCTGGATGAGGGAGAACACCTTCTTGGAGGTGACGGACACGGTCGGGGTCTGGCCCTTGCCCTGCGCGATGGCCACCCAATTGTCGATGTCGCCCAGGATGTCGGCGTCGGCCACGGCCCACTTGGCGGTGACCTTCTGGTCCTCGGGCACGCCGAAGTCGATTTCCATGGAGACGTTGTTCTCGGCGATGACCATCTTGCCCGTGGTCAGAGCCTCGATCTTGGCCTTCTCGGCGCGCGTGACGACGGACTCTGCGGTGCGGGCCACGTCGTCGAAGACGTAGCGGCGCACGGAGTCCATCTGCATGTCGAGGCCGCGCGTGATGCGGCGCAGGCGCTCGGAGAGGTTGATCTTCTCCTTGATGAGCAGGGACTCGGTGGTCACGCGCTCGAACGGCACGCGGGAGCCGATGTGGGCCTCGGTGTCGAAGCCGTGGATCATTGCCACGGTGGGCAGGTTGCCGTTTTCGGAAAGGCGCGTGTACTCGGCCTCGATGTACTGCGTCTTGCGGTCGGGGAACAGGCGGGAGCCTGTGTAGCTGCGCTGGACGTTGAAGCCCTGCGAGAAGTCGAGCATGTCGCGCTCGGTGATGAGTTCAGAGATGAGACGCATGTTGCGCTGCTCCTTTCGTTAAACCAGGTAGAGGCCTGCTGCGGCGAGGTCTGCCTTCTTCGCCTTGGCCTCGGCGGATACCTTGTCGGCCTTGAGTCGGCCCTGGAAGATGACCGCAGCCGGGCACTTGTCGGTGTCGGTCATGTCGTAGTCCTCAAGGAACACGCCGAACTCGGACGTGCCCGTGAAGAGTGCGCCCGCCTTGATGAGCTTGCGGCCATCGACCTCCTTGGCCATGGCCTGCGTGGCGGTGCGGGTCTTCGCGACGATGCCCACCTCGGAATCGAGGATGCTTTGGGACTCGCCGTAGGTGAACGCCTTATTGAGCGCCATCTTTCTTTCCTCCGTTCATTCGGTTGCTGTAATCGGATGCGAACTTCGACGCGAACGACTGGCTGGGCTTGGTGCCCGCGCCGTCTTTCGGGGGCTGGCGCTTCAGCGCCTCCTGCACGGCGGCGTTTACCGCCTTGGGGAACAGCTCCTTGATCTTGGAGATCGCGGCGTTGGTGTCGTCGGCCTTCTCCGTGACGAACATGGACAGCAGCTCGTCGCCGAGGTCGATGCCTGCGGCCTTCAGCTCGGAGCGCGCGACGCCCATCTGCTCGGCGAGGTTGATGCGACGCTCAAGCTCGGCCTTCTCGCCCTGGGCCTTCTTCAGCTCGTACTGCGCGCGCTGCAGGTCGTTCATGCCCGCCAGCTTCTCGGCCTCGGAGCGCTTGTCGTCGGCCTGCTGCGCAAGCTCCTCGCGGATGCGCTTTTCGAGCTTCTTGCCCTCGCGCGCGAGCTTCTGCTGCACGATGGCGTTCACCTCGTCGTCGGTGTACGTCTTGCCCGAGGGCTTGGGGTCGGTGCCGTTGCCCTCGTTGCCGCTAGGCTCGGGGTCTGGGTCGGTGCCCTCATTGCCTTCTGTACCATCGCTTGCGGGGTCGGCACTTCCGCCCTGCGGCGGCGTGAGGTTTCCGCCCGCTACGCCAGTGAACTTCTGTCGGTTTCCGTCTTTCGCCATGTTTCGCACCCTCCATAAGGTTTCTCGTGGCTCATGCCTGCACGTTTCGCCGTAGCTTTTAGCGGGTTCCACGCCTGCCCGATGCCGTGGCTTTTAGCGACTTCAACGCTCGGTCGGTTTTTGACCAAGCCAGTGTCCCGCGTGCGTGAGATTCGCCCGCTACGAGGGGTCTAGGATGTTTTCGAGGCGTTCTAGCGTCGGCAGATCGGCAAGGCGCATGACCTCCGAACCTTCGTCGGTTATCACCACCATGGGGATGCGCGTTATGCGCTCGGAGTTGTTCAGCCGCTCCATGAGACCGTCCCACGCCCAGTGCTCGCGCACCTGCCCGGGGTATTCGGCTGCAAGCGGCTCTATGACCGCCTTTCGGTAGGCTTCGCACGCGGGGCAGCCCCGGCGCGTGATGTACTCGGCTCTTATCACGTCTCCTCCAATCGAAAAAAGAAAAGCCCCCATGTCCGGGGGCTTCGTTCTACCGTGGAGGTGAGAAGGGTGTTCGGTTTTAGCGGTGGAGTTCCTTGTTGCGCTTGCGGATGATGGCCTCGGCCTGCTCTTGGCTGATCTCGTCCAGCCACAGCTCGCCTATAAGCATGTCCCATAGCTCGGTATCATCGTGCCATCTGCCAAGCGTGAAGTTATATGTCTCGGCGGTTCCCGCCTCAAGGTCGATGCGCGAGACTCGCTTTCCCGTGTCGTCGGTGTAGTAGGTCATTTGCGCACCTCCTCGATGTTGGGCGGGGTAGCCAGCCCGTCGGACAGCTCTATCATGCGGCGCACAAGCTCGGCGCGCCTCTTCGGGTCGGTTTCGGACAAGCGCGCTTCCTCGTACAGCTTATGCAGCTCGTCCTCCTTCAGGGCAAGCGACTCGGGCGTGTGGAACTGCAATTCGAACTTGAAGCCGTCTGGCGTCTCGAACTGGCAGTTGACGCCGCGATAGGTTACGCCCGTGCTTTGCAGCGTATTCTTGACCCTGATCAGAGTATAGCCCGCCTTCTCAAGCTCGGCGCGGATGCGGGCGAACTCGTCGGCGAAGCTGGATGTCTTCAGCTGGTAGGTGTACCGCAGCACGTCGTGGATGCCATCAGCCGCCTCTTGCTCGGTGATAACGTCTTTGTACGAGTCGGTTCGTATCTTGCGCGCAAGCGACTGCTGGCCCTTGAGCCTGAAATCAAGCCCCGCGAGCGTCGAGCCTACGCGCTGAAGCGATTGCAGGAACGATGTGGTTTCAGGCTCGCGCACCATGGCGTCGGAGCGCAGGCGTGTGGCCTGTGTGGCTGAATCGCCGCCGCGCTTCTGCACGTACTCGTCTATCCACTTGTCCCAATCGGCCACTTCAAGGGTGTATGAGCAGCGGCACCACGGGTGCATGGGCGGGAAGTTCGTGCCTGGCATGCGCTCGGACAACTTGGCGGGGTGCTGCTTCTGGTAGGCCTCAAGCTCTCGGCACACCTCGCAGGCCTTGCCGTCGTGTATGCAGCTGATGGCGTAGCTTTCGAACTCTGACTGGTGGACGCGTGCCTGCGCCTCGTTGAAGAGGTACGTGCCCTCGGTGTACACGAGGCGCATAGCCGTTCGGGTGCCGCTGTGGTTCAGCCTCGCCCGAAGCTCGCGCGAGATCTCGTCATAGGAGACGCCCCGCGCTATGAGCTTCGAGAAGTCATCGTTGAGGTAGTTCGCCAGCTTCTCGCGGTTTGCCCAGATGCGCGCCGAGAAGTCTTCACCGGCGGCCCATGCTGCCCCCACGGTGGCCTTGACCACCTCGGAGTCGTAGCGGTAGAAGTCCTTGCCGAAGCCCAGCTCCTCGGCGGCCATGTTGGCCGCGCGGCGCGCCTGCTCGGAGAAGTGGCGCTGAAGCTCTGCCTGCTCGATGGCCCCTATCTCGTACTGCTGGATGCGTATCTGAAGCTGGATGGCCTCAAGCTCGTTCAGCCGGTAGATGGACTCGCGGACGGGCATGAGGTCGGCGTACTGCGGGTACTTCTTGGCAAAGTCGTCCATGCGCTCCATGAGCAGGGTGCGGTCTTCCGCGCTGATGGATTGCAGCAGGCGGCGGTACTCTATCACCTTGTCCTCGCCGTACTGGGCGTAGTAGGCGGCTATGAGGCGGTCGAGCTTGGCCGCTTCGCTCGCGTACACCTTCTCAAGGCGCTTGCGCAAGGCGGCCTCGTCCTTCTCAAGCTGCGCAAGGAACTCGTCTCGGCGCCCGCGCCAGTACTCGTCGCTAGGCTTGCTCATCGCTGCCCATAAGAAGCTCGATGATCTGCGCCTTGGTGGCGTTCTTCGGAAGGGTCACGCCGCTTCCCTTGGCAAGCTCGCGCAGCTCGTTGATCTTCATGGCCATCAGGCCGGCGTTGTCGTCCGCCTCGGGCTGCTCTTCGGCAGGCTCGGGTTCGGCCTCTTGCGCAGGCGCTTTCTGCTGCTGTTCCGCCTCGGGCCGCGGCGCACCGCTCGGCTGCTCCTTGATTGCGTACGTTGTCGTATCCACCAGGGAGCCGACCGTCACGAGGTCTTCGCGGATGTAGCCGCCCATGGTAAGCTCAAGCCAGCCGGGTGCGGCATCCTCGACGTGCGCGGCGCAGCCGCTGCCCATCGTTCCGATAATTGGCGCCTCTGCGCTCGGCTGCTCGCGGATGGCAAGGCGCTTGCCTCGGCTATAGATCGCTACCTTCATCGTTGGTTCCTTTCTCTTCGGTGTCATCGGCCTGAGCCGTCCTATTGGTGGGCATGCCGCCGCTTATGGCGTCGGCCTTCTCTTCCTGCTCGTCGCGCTTGCGCTGCATCTCTGCCTTCGGGTCGCTCACGCACGAGAGCACGGAAAGCTGAGTCTCCTCGGACACGATGCCAGAGAGCTGACCGGCCACGCTTGCCTCGGATTGCAGGTCGTCGGGCATGTTGCGGTGCATGGTCACTTCCACGGCCTGCCAGTCGTCGCCCGCGAAATCGGCTTTGGGGTAGGCGGCCAGAAGGCGCATGCGCTCCTGCACGCCGCGCCTGAACTTCAGCTCCTTGTTTCGCGCCAGGTTGCTCATGGGCATCATGCGCATCTTGAGCGCTATGCCGGAGGCCGTGGCGAAGTTGTCGTCGGTGATGTCGGGCACCATGGCGGTCTTGTAGATAAGCGTTTCCAGGCGGTTGATGAGGTTTTCCTGCACGCCGTCGGCGTTCGGCTTCACGAGGAACATCACGTCGAGGCCCTCAGTCGATTCGCCGAACAGGTTGATGATCTTGTTCTCGCGGATGTTCTCTATCTCGGACTCGTCAAGCTCCTTGCCCTTGACCACCATGTAGCAATCGCTGAAGTACTCGACGTCGTTGGCCTTCTCGGACAGCACGGCGTTGTACTGCTCGATGAGCGACAGCACGCCCTCGTAGAGGCCGCGCCCCTCGGTGTTCTGGCGGAAATCGACCGCGGGCACGCTTCCGAACGCATGCGCGCTAGGCTCGCCGAAGGCGAAGCCATCGTTCGTGCGGGCGAAATCGACCACCTGCGCGGCATCCGACCAGCTGCCCTTGATGGCCCCGTCGTCGCCGTAGAACCAGCGCACGAAGAACAGCGGGCGCTTCAGCACGGAGTCGTCGTACACCATGAAGGCGGTCAGCGGCGCGACCGCGATGGAACGCGGCATGCCGTCCTCGTCTTGGTAAAGCATCTCGTAGGCATGGCCGAACTTGGAGGCCATCTTCGAAAGCTCTGCGTCCACGTCCTCCTGAAGGTTTCTCGCCGTGAACTCGGCGATGAACGCCTCCACGGAGCTTTTCCGCGAATCGGGCATCCCCTCGGCTTTTTTGACCGAAAGCGTCATCGGAACGCCGATGAAGTAGCCCTCGAACGTCTGCGTGATGGTGTAGGCGAAGTCCGCCGCCATGCGGTTGTCGGGCTTGTAGTCGGGCTTCCTGCGCCAGGCGCGGTCGAAGATGGCGTAATGGCCCCTGTAGGCCGCGTCCAGGTACTCGTAGCGCGGCTTGTGGGCCTGCTCGAACTCGTCGATGAGCCTCTGAAGCAGCTCGGGCGTCATCTCGGTGCCGGCGGGCATGCGGAAGTCCTCGGTCTCAGGCTCGCGCTGCATCTGGTCGTAGTAGAAGGAATGGAACTCGTGCGCCACTTATATGCCTCCCTTGAAGAACTTCACGCCCGGCTTGCTCTGCCACTGCCTTATCGCGCTTGCGAGCGAATCCGGCATGTCGTCGTGCGCTGCGTTCTCGCTGTAGTCGAGCACCTGGTTCAATGCGTCCGCGTCGAGCGGGTACTGGTCGCAGTCGAGGAACCTCACGTTGGCCCACTGGCTGCGCAGGTGCGTGCTTATCTTGATGTACTTGTTCTCCGCCTCCTGGTAGGAGCAGCACGGGTGCCCCCTGCGGATGATGGACTTGCGCAGATAGCCCTTGTCGGCGTTCGACTCGCAGAAGACGGTGCCGATGCGCAGGGCCTTGCACTCCTTCAGGATCTCGTCGAGGCAGTCGTCTACGTGCCTATGCCACATGCGGATGTGCGCGTACCAGATGCCGCTCCTCTCCCTAACGCAGGTGAAGGCCGTATAGTCAGCGCCGCCGTAGCTCGCGTCTATGTGGCCTATGCCGTCCGCCAAAAGCTGCGGCTCTTTGAAGAACTGCGCGTTGGTGAACATGGCGTCCTCGTCGGCGATGTGCTTCAGCTCGTAGTTGGCAGCGAAAAGCGAAGGCGACATGCTGGCGCGCACGCGCTCTATGTCCTCGCGGCTCATGAGCCCCGTCTCGAAGCAGCTCCATCGGCGGATGTTGGGCATCAGCTGGAAGGCGTCGTCCTTGTGCCACGGCGTGCCCGTGTTGAAGATGCGCCCGCCTCGGTTGCGGATGTTCTGAAGCTCCATGTACAGCAGCTTGATGCGCTCGCGCTCGGCTGCGGACACCCTGTCCTTCACGTTCACGATGTCGTCGGTGAACACCTTGTCGGCGTGCTTGCCCGTGAGAGAGCCGCCGCAGCCAAGCCCCAGCAACTGGGGAGCGCCCGACACGCCCTGTTTGAGGTTCGTCGACACCGAGGACTGCGTGGCCTTGGTTATCACGAGGTCGGTGCCGTAGAGCATGCGCCCGAGGGCCTGGAACCACTCCGATTGAAGAACGTTGGCCGTAGCCGTCATGACCTCTGCCACGTCGTCGTCGGTCTTGCGCAGGAATATGACGCGCTCGCCGGGGAACAGCACGAGGATGAAGGCGAACGAGATGTGCAGGCACGTGGTCTTGAACGAGCCTCGGTGCGCCTGGATGGTCTCGTCCTCGGTGCCGAACACCATGTCCTTGATCCACTTGTTGTGCAGGTCGGTGAGCTTGTCGTATCCCAGCTTCACGGCTATGTCGGCGGGGCAGTCGTACACCAGGTCGATGAGGTCAGCCCTTGTCGGCATGGCGCTTCGCCTCTATCAGCTTGCCGATCTCATAGGCCGCGCGCGACACGTCCGCTGCCACCTCGACCTTCTCGACGGGCTTCTCGCCTGCGGTGTCGCGAAGGAACTGAAGCGCGGCTATGTCGCCCTTCATGGCCTTCCTGGCGACCTTGAGCACGCTTATCTCGGAGACCGTGAGCTTGCGGTCGGGGTAGTCCTCGAAGGACATCCCCTCCAGCTCGTCCAGCTCGGCGTCGGTGCCCTCGAACGGCATGTGCAGCACGGTCTTGGCGATCTCCTGCAGCTGCTTCTTCTCGCGGCGCTTCTTGGCGGCGGCCTTGCCGGCCTTCGAGGCAGCGGCCCGGCGCTGCTCGGGCGTCTGGTCGCGCTTCGGCTTGATGAGGTTCTGGTCGTTCATGGCTAGTCCTCGAACGTGAGGCCCATGAAGCGCAGGCGCTTGTCAAGCTCGGCGAGCGCGCCGAAGTCGTTGGAGCCGTACACGAGGGCGTGGACGATGGCGGTATCCATGACGTACTGCCACTGGCGCTCGTTCCAGCGGTCGCTGCAACGGTCGTCGCGCCACGCGTTGAACCATGTGACGGTCTCGGCGGGCCAGTCTGTGTCGGTGGGAAGTGTGGGCTTCTCTCGCTTGGCTGCCATGCGTTCACTCCTCTCTGTTTTGCTTTGACGATGGAAAGGGCCAGCGCCTTATGATCGCGCTGGCCCTGGGCTCCCCCTTAGTAGGAGGAGCGGCCGGAAGAGCTGCCGCGACCGCGATTGAACGCGGAGCGCACTCGGTTGGCGATGTTTCCCGCTGCGCGGCGAATACGACCGAACATGCCTGCCTCCTCTCGTTTTCGGGAACAAAAAAGGCGTCCCGAAGGACGCCTTGATTTTCCTATGCGCGTGAGATTGGCCTTAGGCCTCAAGGGCCTCAAGGATCTTCGACCCGTCCATGTACAGGTCGCCGTACTTCGCCAGGGCATACTCCCTGATGAAGCTTTCGAGGTCGTCGGAGTCGCGGAACACGCACACGACGTAGTAGGCGCTGCTCCAAACGTTGTCGTAGTAGGGCTTAACCTCAAGCGACTCGAACGCCTTGAGTATGGCATCGGCCTCGGCGAAGCTGTCGCCTTCGAGGCTGTCGGTGGTCTCGACCGAATCGAGCGGGTTCGGCATCGGCGTGCCCTTCTGCTCCTTCGGCTTGAACTGCCGCTTGTTCTGAAGGCCTATGCGCTCCTCGAACACGTGGCGGATTACGTCGCCGAACGTCCAGCCCTCGGCATCGGCCTTGACCAGATCGGCGAAGCGCCCGCGCTCCTCGGCGTCATGGAAGCAGAAGCAGATCCAGAAGCCGGAATCGACGGCCATCTGAAAGCGCTTCTCCTCGCGCTTCTCGCGGTCTCGGTAGCTTTTCTGGTGGTCGGACAGCTGCGCTTCCTCGGCCGCCTTAGCCTCTTTACGCGCCTTCTGCGGCTTCTCAAACTTAAAGCCCATAGTGCTCCCACCTCTTCTCGTCTGCCTCGATGAACGGGTACCACTTCTTGACCACGGCGAAATCGTCGGGGCGCTTCTCGCGCAGGGGCTTCATGAAGCGCATGTCCAGGCCGTCGAAGCTGCGCCCGAACAGCTCGTAGTCCGGAGGCAGGCCGATGCCCCTGCGGGCGATCGCATCCATGACCTCTGCCTTCGTCCAGTCCGCAACCACCGAGGCCTTGTGCGTGGTCTGCTTCATGAGGCCGTGCTTGGTGAGGCTGGCTCGACGGTACGGGTTGTCGCAGGCGCGCACGCCGTCGCAGAACCACGTGTCATCGGGCAGGCCGAGGTCTTCGAGGATGTAGGGGCGCATGTCGTCGTAGCTGTAGACCGGCATGTTCGCGGCCTCGATCACGTCGCAGTGCGCCGGACTTTGGAACACGCAGTTGTTGAGCGTCCTCGACCATCTGGGGTGCGGGTACTGGTGTATCTTCACGCCGAACACTTTCTCGATGGTTCGCACGTTCTGCTCGACCATCGGAAGGCCCGGGATAGACCAGTAGTAGATCGGCACGACCTCTATACCCTCGTCCTCAAGCGCCACCCAGGCGGCCAGCGAGTCCTTGCCCAGCGAGCAGGAAAGCACCACGGGGCGTCCTTCCGCCTTGAGCCGCTTGCGAATCTCGGCGCTAGTCGGCTGGCCCTTGATTATCGTCGGCATCTTCGCTCCTCTCCGTTATCTCGATGGGTTCGCCCATTCCGTTCAACGTCAGCTTAAAGCCCATGTGAGAAGCCATGAGCGCGAGGTTTCCCGCGCCTAGGTCGGAACCTTGTTTGATCGTATTCTGAACGTAGTTCCTGCTCTTGCCCATGGCCTTTGAAAGCGCGTACATGCTCATGCCGGAACGGTCGAGCATTTCTTTAAGCGCCTCAGTCGGTGTCATGCAACCTCCCTTCATGCCTTGATCTGATCCCCCGATGATACAGCAATAGCAATAGGGATGCAACAATAGCAATTGTGCAGGTATTGTGTAGAACAATAGCTATTGTGCTTTGTGCCTATAGCACACTAATTATTGTGCAATAATTCAGTTGTCAGCAATGAGGGCCACAAAGCCCACAGAGCTAGCAAGCAGCTTTAGAACCGAATAAGGAGGCTACAGAGATGGCAGAGCAGCAGAGTTTAGATCTGGTGGTAAGTGGTCAGCTGGTGAGCAACCACACGATCCTAGCCATAGTTGAGGGTATGCGAGCACGAGGCTACTTCAGAAAAGGCCCCCAGGGCCGAAAGGATGGCCTAGAGCTTGCAACAGCCTTGAAGCTTGTAAACGAGTACATGGCTTTTCCAGAGCTTGGCAGGTACACAGTAGAGGCCACGAAGCACAGGCCAATTAACGAGATCCCCCGAGCCGATTACGAGCAAGTGGAGATCATGAGGGCTTGCGATAACTACCTTGCACAGGTAACCGAGGCATTCAAGGCCAACAGCGACGAAGAAGCCATTATTTACATGGTGAAAGACCTTCGAAAGCAGGTCATAGCCGATGGCATCGAGTCCGGGGCCTTGAAGGTTCGAAAGTACTTCGGCAAGCATGGATTTTACTACATGGACGATCAGGGCAAGTGGCAGAACGCCAAGGCCATTGATTGGAACATCGGCGAAACGAACCCCATCAGACCAGCAGAGCAAGCAGCCTAAAGCAAGCAGGAGGCCCCGAGAAGGGGCCTCCCGCAACAACACACAGGAGATCATACCATGCAGAAGCTACTCACGAAAGAGCTGCAGAAGAAGCTCCCGCCCCTTTACTCACAGGACGGCAAGAAGGCCGACACGATCGCGTACGGCCACTGGTTCAGCTGCATAAACGGCTGGGACCTATACGCCACCGAGTACGACGAGGAGACGGGCGACATGTTCGGGTTCGTCTTCGGGGCGGTCCCCGAGATGGGCTACTTCAACCTGGCAGAGCTCGAGGAGATCAACAGGAAGTACGGCATGAACTTCTTCGAGCGCGAGACCTACTTCACGCCGAAGAGGGCAATCGAGATCCCGAGGATAGCCGAGGCATTCGGCTACCTATGGGAAAAGTAACGGACAACTACCGGGAGGGGCCTCGCCCCTCCCATTAAGGAGGCTACAAGATGGAGCGAGAGAGGATTATCGAGAAGATCAAGAAGCTGCGTGAGCACAGCGTCGAGAACGGCTGCAACGAGGCCGAGGCGATTCAGTTCGCCCTCAAGGCCCAGAAGCTCATCGCGGACAACGACGTGGAGGAGTGGGAGCTTGCCGACGAGGTGAAGCGGGTGACCGAGACCACCACCGGGTGGACGGCAAAGGCGTGGGCGCCGAGCCTGGCGCAGACCATCGCCGACAACTTCAGGTGCAAGGTGTACCAGCGCAGGGTGACGGCCCGCAAGTACGAGTTCGTGTTCGTCGGCTACAAGGCCGACAGCGAGGCGGCGGAGATCGTTTACGCGAACCTGCTCGAAACCTGCCACAAGCTGGCAAACGAGTATCAGGACTTCGCGTACACCGACCCCGACGCCTACTCGAACTTCGTTATCGGCTTCATCGCCGGGGTGCGCGCCGAGCTTGAGAAGCAGTGCTTCGAGCTGATGATCGTTTGCCCCAAGGAGGTTGAGGACTACTTCGAGGGCCTGGGGCTTGGGCGATCCCATAGGCGAGGCCTCAAGGCATCCAACAACGACAGCATAAGCCGAGGCATGCAGCAGGGGCGCGACGCGGTGCGCAGCCGGCGCGTGGAGGCCCCGAGGGGCAACCTCCTCCCGGCATAGCAGAACGACATAGGGGCAGGGCTTCAGGCCTTGCCCCGATCTTTAGAAAGGGGCACACCATGCAGGTAAAGGCAGGCGACATTTTCGAATGCGAGGGCAGTTTCTACCAAGCCATCAAGGCCACAGCGAAAACAGCCACGATCAGGCCCATAGAAAGCACCTTCGAGGGTTTGGCCGACGCCTACGGGTGGGAGCGCAAGTACATGCCCCTGCCGAACTGCTTCACCTACGACCCGATCATGGGCCGAGAGGCGAGCGACAACGGGAAGCGCCTCAAGGTCAGGGACTACGGCAGGGCGAAGAACGGCCCCGAACTCGAATTATGCGGGTACCGGCTCACCCTATGGGACGGCACCCCGAGCATCTGCGACACATACAACTAGAAAGGCAAGCCATGAAAGACCGAGAGCCGAAGCAGTGGCACGAGCTTTTGCAGATCATCAGCGAGGCCAAACGAGACCTAGAGAAGGCTATAGCAGCCGAGAAGGCCACAGGGCAGAGCAGATAGCAGCAGGCAGCAGAAAGCCCCCTAGATTCGATTCTAGGGGGATTCTTCATGCCTTCAGTGGCTACACAAGCCCCCATATACTGGCAACCCAGCGAGCCAGCAGGGAACAAACCCCGATCATTGCGAGCGACACAGCCACGAGGCTACCGGCATACACCACGGCGGCTATGATCTTCTGTGCGCGGTTCACTTCAGGCCCCCAATCTTGGCCTTGATCTTGCTCAGCACCCCATAGGGGCGAGGAATTGGCACGAACACGAAGCGCTTGCAACCCTCGCGCCCGCAGGCACCAGGATAGGGCTTCGAGCCGGTGATGCGCCCGCGCTTGCGGTTTCTGTCCTTGCAGTCCATGAGGTGCAGGCGCATGTCGTCGCAGCCGCATGCCTTTACGAGGTTGGCAGTCGCCTGCACGACGTCGGCGCACTCCTCCATGAGGGGCTGGCGGCATTCGGCCTTTGCCTCGTCGTCGCGGCACTCGTCCCACACCTGCCAGGCGTTGTACACCTCGGAAGCCTCCTCAAGCACCTTCAGGGCTTGGGCCTTGTCGGGCGTGACGCCGTCGAACGTGGCGACGCTGCCCAAGATCACGCAGTCTTGCATGTCATACTCCAATCATCCAGCGCGCGAGCGACGAAGCCGCCCACACGGCAAAAGCATCAATAATCAGGGCCACGGCGAGGAGCGCCAGGCAGCCCCAGTTCACGTTTCTCAAGCGTTTCCCCTAACCGCAGGCGAACAGGGCGAGCAGGATCAGACCTGCCGCGAGCATCCGAACAACCCAGGCCTCAAGCGCCAGGATTCCGAGCAGCAGCGCCACACCGGAGGCGGCTAGCCATCGCATCGTTCGCACGTGTCCTCCTGCATGTCCTTGTAATGCTCGACGATCCAGTCACGCGCCCAGCAGGCGGCCTCCCATGCCGGAAGCGGGCGCTTGCCCTCCTCCTCGTCGAACGCCTCCTCGAACTCGAACTCGCAGATGCCGTAGTCGCAGCAGCCTTCCAGCAGATGCGGGCAGTCCCCGCAGGTTTTCGGCTCCTCACGGTTCCACGGCGCGTTCGGGTCTCCCTCGAAGCACCCCGGCGGGAGGTTCCAGCCACTAGGCGGCTCGTAGCCAACCATCTCACCACACCCTCTCGAACCGGTTCTGGTCGAGCCACCAGCTCGGGCAGTGCTTCAGGCCTTGCCAAAAGCGGTAGTACGTCCAATCCTTCTGGCGGTCGGCATGGCTGCAGCCGTA
This sequence comes from Collinsella sp., assembly GCA_036551635.1. Classification (GTDB taxonomy): domain Bacteria; phylum Actinomycetota; class Coriobacteriia; order Coriobacteriales; family Coriobacteriaceae; genus Collinsella. The sequence goes on along the minus strand of JAXKEA010000044.1, from coordinate 45,479 downwards.
GAACTTCCCGTAAAGGCATGTCGAGCAGTTTTCCGGCACCTCCTGCGTCGCGATCACCCTCGCCATCGTCAGTCACCGTCCCAAACGCCGTCTGGGCGCATGCGGGCCATCGCCGCCAGCTGAAGCAGCGGGCGCTTGGCGTTGCCCTCGGTGGCCTCCCAGTAGTCGTCCGAAACCTCGTCGGACAGCTTGGCCGCTGCCGCTTCGAGCACGGGGATGGACTCCGCGCCCGTCATGCCGTAGATGGTGCGGATGCCCTTGTCGCCGAGCACGCGGTAGTAGTGCTTGCCGTAGTTGTAGGTGACGTTCAGCCAGAGACCGGTAGTGCCGCCCATGGCGTAGGTGCCGCAACGCATGTCGTGAAGCACGTCGGTTTGCAGCGCCTCGTGCGTCACGGGGTCGCACAGGCGTATGTCGTAGCTCATCGCGCCTCCTCCCAGTAGTCGCAGTGGTTGTTGTCGCCCGTCACGAAGTGTTTGCCGCCGTGATTGCAGTAGCAGCGCGTGCCGGTAGTGCTGCCGACCTCGTTGCCGTCCACGTCGAAATGAACGATCGGCACAACGTCGTGCTCGTGGTGGGCGCAGTTCTCGCAGCGGTGCGCAGGCGGCTTCCACTCGTCGTGTATGTCGGGGTTGAATACGTATTGGTCGGTCATTTATCCTCCTCGTCGGCTCGTTTCCAGTAATGACCTCCGGCCTTGCATCCCGTTCTGACGGCCCTCACGATGTTCGAGCTGCCGCAATACCCGTATGTCGCGAGCGCCGCCGCGCCAGCCGACTCGAATCGCACGCCATCGTCACGGACAACGGCGCCCACCGGGCCAGCCATCCGGGCAACGGGAATCTTCTGACGCTCTTTGGCGGTCAATAAAGCTCGCTTCATTCGCTGCCTTGGAATCTTGATCCCTGCCTTCTTGGCACAGACCGCGTGATAGCCGGTTTTCGAGAGTGTGTACCCGCCGCACAGATGGCAGACGGTCGCATAGCCGCAGCGGGCGCGGGATTCCCACCATTGGCGGTTTCGCCTCTCGCGCAGCTCGCTTTCGGTAAACCGCTTCGTCCTGCCTCTAGCCATTCTTGGCGACCTTCGCGCCGCGATCTGGGCAATACGTCGCGCTGCTCATGCATGGGTAGTCGCATCCGCATTTTGCGCAACACGTGCGGCCGTCTTCATCGAGGACAAGGTGCGTGGTCGCGCGGTCGATAAGGCCGGTCAGCTTGCCTATGCGCTCAATAGCTTGCTCTGGCGTGTGGTCGTCCCACTCTGGCGCTCGGTCAAGCTCCTTGCAGCGGAACATACCCCAGTACGGCTCGATGTCGTAGTGATAGGTGGCCTGGCCGTCTGGCGTGTCGATGCCGACGATGAACATGCCGCCATACATGGTGCCGTCGCTGTGCGCCTTCGCTTTCCAAGCCTTGCCGGGAAAGGCCGCAACGATAACGGAGAAGAGGACGGCGCGGTGATGGTAAAGCTCGTTGAAGGTGTGGTAGCCGTCAGACGTGCTGCCGTCGATGGGGTTTGGCTCAATAAGCCCGGCAAGTCTCATGAAAAGGGAGCGCGGATCGGGGAAGTCGTCGCAGTCGCATACGACCGACTGAAGGCGCTCCCACCATTCGCCAAGCGTTGAACCGTCGCGGTAAACGGCGTCGTGCTCCAACTGCTTAGCAACGTCGTGACGAGTTGCGTCGTCAATCATTACCGGCACCTCCCAACGCTCTTCAAATACAAGTTGTTGCGGCGCGACCGAGCAATGGCGCGTCGATTTCGACGCTGCCATTTCGGGTCAAGCTGCTTCGCCAGCTTTCGGAAACATCGGATGACCTTGCGCAAGAATTTCGTGAAAGCATCCGCGATAGAGGCGATTGCGTCTTTTAAGGCCGAGGCTACGCGGGACAATTCGTCGGGCGTCAAACTAGTCTCCATAAAGCACCTCCAACCCGTAGGCCTCGGCGGCTTCATGCTCGATCTTGCAGCCTCGGGCGTCATCCCAGCCCTTGCAGAAGTAGGCCGCGTGGCACAGGCTCATGTTCTCAAGCGACTTCGCAAGGAAGCACAGCGGAACCTGCACCACGCCGCGCTCCTTCATGGCCTCGTCGCTGTACCACTCGTCGGTGAATAGGGTGTTCACGACCTCGTAGCCCATCTGGCGCAGCTTCGCCACGGCGAGGTCGCGCGTGGCCATGATCTCCTCGTCCGTCTTGCCGGCCATCGGCTGCGAGATCATGGCCTTCTTCACGGTTGCGGCTTCCTTGGCGGTCTCGGTTTTCTTCTCGTCGGTCATCAGATTTCCTTTCCTATCAGCTTCCACAGGTCGAGGAGCGTTCTCCTGCACCTGCGTATGTCGTTCTGTATCTGGGTCTTGCCCTGCCCGTCTTCCAGGCCGTAGCCGAGGCTGCCGTAGGTGTGCAGGCACGACTCGCTAGCCTCTCGGGCCTCGATGTTGTCGCACAACTCGTCAACCATCAGGCGCAGCAGTTGCGCTTTCCGCAACACCTTGGCGTTAGCCATCGCTGCGGCCCTCGCAGGCGATGATGATTCCCGCCGTGATGGACTGCACCATGTAGGCCAGCTCCTCGGCGGCGGGCGTGTCCTCCCCAATGCTGGCAAGCATGTCGCACGCCGCATGCGTCGCCTCGTGGGCGGCGAGCGCGTACAGGTCCGGGGCCTTCACCTTGCGGCTGATCCAGATCACGCACCCCTTGCCCGGGATGCAGCTGGTGAGGCCGTCCTTGCCCTTGGTGTCTCCCGGCTCTTCGCCCATCCTGCGCACGGCCTCGCGGTACTCTCCCTTGCTGGTGGTGACCCAAAGCGGGTCGAACGGCATAATCAGCGGCTCAATCTCGGTTGCCATCGCGTTCCTCCTCACAGCCCAACTCCACGCAACCGGGGAACCGGCCCCGCAGGTCGAGCACGGTTCCGTCTTCCAGCAGTGCGAAGCACTGGTAGCTGTCGTCGGTCAGGGCCTCGACGATGGAAAGCGCCTCTTCCTCGGTGCCCGTGGTGGCGATTTCGATGCCCTGCCGGTATGCGCTTGCGTAGCTCTGGCAGAGCGAGCGCTCGTAGATGCGTATCATTCGCGCGCCTCGGCAGCCTGCTTGTCGTACATCGCGCGAAGCTCAGGCTCGAACTCCTTGATGAACGCAAGCACGCTGATGCCCTCGGGCAGGTAGTACTTGCGCACATTCTCAAGGCACCAGTCCTCGAACGTCTCGCCGTCGGTCACCTCGCACGCGTATCCCGTGCAGTGGCTCATGAGCGCATCGCGCCCGGCCTTGCGGATGGCCTGCTGCATCGCGGAGCCGTGCGCCGCCTCGATGGCATCAATCTGCCCGGTCAGCTCGTCGATGCGCTCGCCGCGGTACTTCAGCTCGCGGTTGAGCATGTCGTTCTCGTCCTGCTGGTCGAACAGCTGCGCGAGCACGTACTGCTCGCAAGTCTTGATCTCCATGGTCATTTCCCTTCTCGGATCATTTCGTTTCCGTGTTCGTCGGTTATCGCCCAATAGCCGTACTCGTACAGCCCCGGGTGGTGCGGCTCGTAGACTTCCAGCAGTTGGCCCGTCCACCAGGCCTCCTCGTACACCTTGGAGCGCCAGCGCCACTCGGCCCTGAGGCCCGCGCCGCCGTGGAACTGGTTGTGGCACCCGGTCGTGCCGCTGCCGCACAGGGCGAACAGCGGGCTTCGCAGGCTCCACGTGCCGTTCGGCGTGACAAGCTCGAACTCAAGCCCCCAGCTTCGGTGCGCCACGTGGTGGCAGCTCTGTGCGCGCCTGCCGCAGACGCAGCAGCGGTCTTGCAGAAGCTCGTACGACCGCTTGCCCGTGTAGCGCGCCCCGAGGTGTGGCTTTCCGTAAAGCTCGGCGCGCTCCTTCGGCCAGCCGCGCAGCTGGCTTGCTTGCAGGATCATGCGAGCCTCCCGTCCGGGCCGTCGAACTCGACCACCCTTGCCCCGTGGCGCAGCCGCGACACGATGGCCTTGGCCGTGTCGGCGTCGCCCTGCTCGGCGAGCCTGCGCACGAGGTCGCTGGGCCTGTGCTGCGTGGTGACCAGCGTGGGGCGCATCGCCGAGTAGCGCTGGTCGATGAGCTGGAACAGGCTGTCGAGCACGAAGCCCGTGGGCCTACGCTTGCCCAAGTCGTCGATGAGCAGGTAGCCCGCTTCGGCATAGCGCTTCAAGGGGTCACCGCCGTCGTGGAAGCTGCGCTGAATTTCGTCGAGCACGCGGTACATCGGCACCATGAGCGGCGACTTGCCCCGGTCGTGCAAACGCATGGCCACGGCTGCGGCGCAGGTCGTCTTGCGGGTGCCGACGTCGCCCCACAGGTAGAGCCATTGGCCGCCCTCCATGGCAAGCGCAAGCTCGTCGGCCATTGGGTGGTCAAGCCCCAGGTAGCGCTCGGGCACGCCGCAGCGCACAAGCGAGCGCCTGCGCTTCTCGGCGACGGCCTTCTCGGCCTCAGCCTGCTCTTGCGCCGCTATGGCAGCGCGCTCGGCGACGGCCCCTTCGCAGCCGCACGACTCGTAACCGCAGAACAGGCGCTTGAGGCCCAGCTGGGCGTACCGCGCGTTGAGCACGGCCCCGCAATGCGGGCACTCAGTCGTACTGGGAAAAGTCGTCACCTTCGCTCACCTCCTGCTTCGTCTCGCGTATCGGCTTCGAGGTGCGCACCCAGTTGCGCACAGAGGCCTTCCAATCCTTCATTCGCGATTTGCCGACCATCCAGCCCTTCTGGGCGTAGAAGTCGACGAACCGCTCTGGGTCGAAGTCGGTCGAGGCGAGGTCGATGCCCTTGGACGCCGCATAGGCGGCTGCGTACTCGGCTACCTCTTCGGGAGAGGGGGCGCGGAAACGCGCCGCACTCGCTTTTCCCTCTTCCTTAATTCCTCTTCCTACTTCCTCTTCGCTTGGCCGTTTGCTTTCGGCTTTGCTTGCCAGCTCGCTTGACGTTTTGCTTCCGCTTTTTCTTTGCGGTTTGCTTCCCGTTTTGCTTGGCCGTTTGCTTTCGGCTTTGCTTGCGTCGTTGCTTGACGATTTGCCGCCGTTGCCTCCCGCCACGATGCGCGAGCGGGAGGTTTCCATGACGGGCCGTATGGCCGTTAGCACCGCTTCCTGGGTGTCGGTGCGCGGCTCGGGTTCCTCGCCCGTGCGCAGGTACCGGACGATCATGCCTATAAGCTCGTCGCCCTCCCTGCGGTTGCGAAGCCTAAGCGGCCCGTCGATGAGCGAGTCCAGGACTTGCACGCCGCCGTCACCCCTAAAAGGGAATGTCGTCGTCGTACACGTCCATCGACTGCTGCACGGGCTGCTGGGGCGCTTGCTGCGGGGCCTGCGGTGTCTGCTGGGGCGCGTACTGCGGCACGGGTGCTGGTGCTTGCTGGCGCGGCTGCGGGGCGGCAGGCGGGTTCTGGTAGGCCTGCTGAGCGTCCCACTGGGGTGCCTGCTGCTGCGGCGCTTGCTGCGGCTGGTACGCCTGCTGCGGTGCCTGCTGGGGCGCGTAGGCCTGCGGTTGGTAGCCCTGCGGCGCGTACTGCTGCGGCTGGCCCTGCTGGGCGTTGGGGTTCTGGCTCAGAAGTTCCACCTCATCGGGGATGACTTCGAGCTTCGAGCGCCTGCCGCCGCCGTTCTTGTCCTCCCACGAGCTGTAGCGCAGCTTGCCCTCGATGGCCACCTTCATGCCCTTGCGCAGGATGCGGCTCAGGGCCTCGGCGCGGTTGCCGAACATCGTGCAGTCGACGAAGTTCGGGTAATCCTCCCACTGGCCCGTCTGCTGGTTCTTTCGGCGGTCGTTGACCGCAACGCCGAAACCGAGAACCGCCATGCCGCCCGCCGTGCTGCGAAGCTCGGGGTCTCGCGTCAGGTTGCCCGTAATGTTCACTCGGTTGATGCTCACAAAAAGCTCCCTTCTCCGGTGCCGCCGCTCGTCCACGTCCTCTGGATGTCGGCGTCAACGGTCTTGATCCTCAACTTGATTGCCATGATTGCCTCGCTCGAGGCCTTGTAGAGCGCTTCGGCGCAGTCGCGCAGCTGCTTCTTCTCGGCTATGTCGGGGCGTCCCCGGCACAGGTCGCTTATCACGGTGACCGGCGTGCCCTTGGAACGCTCCTCCAAGATGGCTATGCGCAGCGCCTTACGGTACTCGGCCTCGTTCTCGGCGTACTGCTGGCCAGTCCTGCGCAGGGCCTCAAGCTCCTGCATGAGCTGGTCGAAAAGCTGCTCGCGCTCTCCGTACAGGTCTTGCATGGCCTACAAGACCGTCCACGTCGGGGTCGCGCAGCAACCGGGGTTCTGGATGAACTGCTCGTACTGCTCACGGCTGTTGAAGCGGTAGGCGGTGCCGCAGGCCTTGCACTTGGCGTCGAACGGCCCCTGCACGGGCGGCTCCTTCTTGGGCTTTTCCACGCCGTTCAGGGAGTCCGGGTCGCTCGTGCCGTCGATGTCGAACATGCCGCAGAGCGCGTACTTGCGCGCGTAGCTCGACGCCGAGCCGGTGAGCTGCGTCTCGCTCATGCCCTTCTGGGCGAGCGGCTCGCGGGCGTAGGCGCAAATGACGATCTCGCCGGGAGCGCCGTCCTCGAACTTCACGAGGCAGGTGGCCTTCACGTAGAAGCGGTCGCCCACCTGCTCGATGGAGTCGTTGAGGGTGAAGAACACGCCCGCGTCACGGCAAGGCTCCTTGAGCGCGGCAACGATGTCCTCCATCGAGCGGTAGTAGTAGTTGCCGTGCGCGTTGTACCGCGCCTTCGGCACGACCACGGAGCGCTGAACCTGCGCCACCGCCTGGTCGATTGTCATGTGCTTGTCGTCTGCCATTCGATGCTCCTAACGGATCGTGCGCTCGTAGACCTGCTGCAGGGTGCCGCGCTTGAACACGCCGCTCACACCGATGCTCCCGCAGAAGCGCCCGATGGCCTGCATCTGGTCGGTCGTGGCGGAGTCGATGAGCATCACGCAGGGGGTTGCGGGACCACTCGACACGGGCTCCGGCGAGGCAACTGGTGCGGGCGCGGGCGCCGGTGCGGCAATGGGCGCGGGGCCGATAGGCTCGTCGCCGATCTCCTGCATGGGGCTTCCGCCCGGATACCAGTTGCCGGCGGGTTCGGGCGCGGCCTCCGGCTCTGGTTCAGGTTCCATGGCGGCTTTCAGCTCGGCAATGCGCGCGGCCTCTTCTGCCGCCTTGCGGGCCGCTGTGAGCGCTGCGCCCAGGTCGAGGGTCGCGAACAGCTCGCGCTCGGCCTCGGCATAGAAAGGCTCGCCCTCGAACTGCGACTTGAGCGTTTCCCAGTCGCCCGCCAGCTTGGAGACCTTCGCCTCAAGCGCCTCGTAAGCCTTGATCTCGCCGAAGGTCTTGTTGAGCCACTGCGGCTCGTGGAAGCGCTCGTAGGGCACGACGGGGGCCAGAAGCCCGGCGAACTCCTCGTAGTGCTCCTGCAACTTGGCGTAAGCGCGGGCCTTGCGCTCTTCCTCGGCCTGGTCGAGCTGCGCCTTAATGTTGTCGGCGGCTTCGTCGATGATGGCCGTGATCTGCTTGCAGCGCTTCTCGAAGGCGTCGAGCGGCTTGCTGTACTCGCGCTTCACGGCCTTGCGGCGCTCGTCGATCTCCTTCTTGAGGCCGTTGAGGTAGCTGCGGTCGTGCTTGGCCTCTGCGATGTTCTCCTTCTTGGTGAGGTCGTAGGTCGCGCCATCGTAGGCCTCGACGGTCTTGCGCACGTGGGCTTCGAGCGCGTCGAAGTTCGCCTCGATGACGGACGGCTTGTAGGCCACGGTCAGGCTCGATGCGTCCTGCTCCTCGATGACCTCGGCCACAACGTTCTCGGCTTCGTTACTCATCCCAGACCTCCCCGGTCTCGTCGTCGAACTCGATGGTCTTCTGCTCGCTCTCAACGGTCAGGATCACGTAGCCGCCCGTCTTCTTCATCAGGGGGAAGGCGTTCTCGCTGTCCATTCGGACGGTGAACTGCAAGACCGCCTCGTCGCCCTTGATGGTCGATTGCTTGAACAGGGCGCGTGCGCTTACCGGCTGCGTCGTGATCAGCGCCATGGCTAGTCCTCCTTCTTCACGCCGAAGATGATGCTCATGACGTGCTTTGCGGCCTGCTCGGCCTCTTTGCGGCGCGCCTGCTCCACAAGCTCCCGGTTGGTGTTCTCGTTGACGCCCTGGTAGCCCTTGGCGCGCACGTCCTCGGGGTAGCTTTCAAGCGCGGCCTCGGCCAGGGCGATCGTGGCCCACCAAGCGCCCGCGTCCTTCTCGTCGGCCTCGGCCTCGCCGCCCGCCACCATGAGGGCGTTCACGGCGATGCAGCTGGTGAGGTCGATAAGCGTCTCGATGCTGTCGGTGCGGCTCATGCCGTCGTTCACGTTGTTCTCGAAGTGCTTCATTTCTTCTCCTTCACGTACTCCTCGACGAAGTACTCGATGTAGATGCTGATAAACGGTTGCGTCCCGTGGCAGGGCCTCGGGCGCTTGTCCACGGTGCAGGTGATCACCTGCTGGTCGTCCTTGAATGCGAGGCCATTGAGCGAGTCGCAGACGAGCTTGCCCACGTTGTCCCAGTCGGGTTTTCCCATGTCAGAGCGCCCTTCCCAATACTTGGGGTTGCTCTTAGCGAGCGGTCGGTAGGTGGATATGCGCATCCTCACGGGGCCGTCGTGCCCGGCGAAGGTCTCGCCGTATTCGGCCCGCCACGCGTCGCGCACCTCCTTCTCGGCCTTCAAGGTCTTGGTGGGGGTGTAGGTGCGGCGGTTTCGGTAATCGGTGCGGGGGCGCTGCTTGCCCACGACCTCGCGAACCGGAACCACGACCCGCGCCGTCGCTGCCAGCGTTTGAACCCAGCTCATTCGCTGAAACCGTCCGACTGGCTGCGGTGCTTGTTGAAAGCGCCCTTCAGCTGCGGGTAGCGGGCCTCCATGATGCGGGCCAGGCTCGGGGCGATGCCGTTCTTGCAGGCCACGTGCAGCTCGTTGCGCACCATGTTCACCAGGTAGTTGACCGACACGTAGCCCTTGCGGTTGAGCCTCACGGCGTTCTCGACCATGAAGTTCCAGGCGCCGGGGTTGTTCTCGATCCACTTGCGGGCCTCTTGGAAGTCCTGCTCGCCTGCGAAGCCGAGGCCGAATATCTCAAGCTGGTTGCTCTGCGGCTTGGGGCTGTAGCGCTCGTCGTTACGCATGGACGACACCCGCCGTGGTCTCGTAGGCCTGCTGGGCGGTTGCCACCGCGCCGTCCATCGTGGGGATGATCCACGCCCACAGGACGATGAGGAAGATGAGCGTGGCGGCTAGGAAGCCGACCAAAACGCCAGCCTTGAACTGGGAGGCGTCCTGCATCTCCTTCGCGGTGGGGCGCTGCTTGCGTTCGAATGGTATGATGGTCGAAGCATCGTTCTCGATGCGGTTCATGCGGGCGCTCGGAGTGTGGTAGCTGGGGGCGCTCGCTTTCTTTTTGCTTTGCATTTCGTGCTCCTTTCTGATGTTTCCGCTGGTCATAGCACGTGTGGCTTTTGGTGTGCCTATTTCTGCTTTTTCTTGGCGCGGCTCTTTGCGCTGTAGTAGCGCTGTCGCTCCTGGTTGTTCCTCTTCTCCCTGATCGCCTCCTCTCGCATGGCGTTGGCCTGCTCGGCTAGGTCGGACATGTGAAGTTCCTTCGTGCACTCGATGCACCAGCCGTTGATTCGGTTCAGGGGGCGGAACGTCCATCTGCCGCAGTTGGGGCACTGGCTGCGCTTGCGGAGCGAGAGTCCGCAGCGTTGCGCTTGCCACTTAACAGAGTCTTCCGAACGTCCCAGCGCCTTGGCTATCGCCTTAGCGCCTTCGCCCGCGTGCTCTTCGAGGTACATGAGTTCATGTGTCGACCACTGCCTCATTACGCCTGCTTCTCGCCTTTCTGCTCGCGCTCCCAATCTCTGTAGGCCTTGGTGAGCGTCGTTACCATTTGATCCAACCTGGTTTCGCGAAGCGTTTCGCGCTTTGCTTCGGCGCTAGGGCGCGAGTCGGCAGACTTCATCGCTCGTCACCTCGATTGCATTCGCGAGCTTTCGTGCTTCCGTAATCGTCATGTCGCTCTCGCCGTTAACCTTCTTGTTGAAGGTCACGAGGGAACAACCGATTGCGTCGGCTACGCTCTGCTTCGTGATGTGCAGCTCGGCAATGCGAGCAGCAACGAGACCTTGCAGGCTGTTCATTGATCCTCCCTTCTTCCTAATGCCCATTAGGTACGAGCAAAACAATATCCTAATGGACATTAGGAATCAATAGCATATTGAGTTTTTCCTAATTTCTGTTAGGATTTACTCGAATAGTCTTTAGGTGAGAGGGGGCTAAAGATGCAGCTATCACGCGCATTGAACGACTACCTCGACGAGCTTGGCATGAAGCAAGCGGATGTGTGCAGGGCGTCCGGTATGTCAGACGCTCACGTGTCGCAGATTTTCAGTGGCAAGATCAAAGACCCAAAAGCGAGCATCGTATACAAAATTGCACACGCTATGGGCATATCGGTTGACGCTCTGCTCGATAGGGCGGAGTCGTACGAGGATGAAAGGGAGTAGCGCATGGGAATGTTCAACAAAAGCGCCGCTAAGAAGATGGCTAGCGATGCTGACGAGTTCATCGTGAGCGACGGGAAGGTTCACGCCCTCGTGTTCCAGGTCGCGGGCAAGGCCATGTATTCGACCGCCACGCAGCTTGAGGACAAGGTTACCGAGCGCATCGACGGAACGTTGTCGCGCATCCAGGACAAAGGTTGTCAGGTCGTCGATGTCAAGATGGCCGTCAGCGCCAACACGCGCGACAGCGACATGATGCTGTACTCGTTTACCGTCTTATATAGGTAAAGAAAAAAAGAAGCCCCACGGGGTCACAGCGTTGCAGCGCTACCCGTGGGGATTTCCACAGAACCTCTGAAAGGAGGCCGTTTCTTATTATGCCAAAAACAGCGGTGATATACGCCCGCTTTTCATGCAACAAACAGCGCGAGGCCTCGATAGACGACCAGCTGCGCGTGTGCCGCGACTGGTGCAAACGCGAGGGCTACGCCATCGCCGCCGAGTACTGCGACTACGCCATATCGGGCCGCACCGACGACCGCCCCGAGTTCCAGCGCATGATAGCCAACGCGGGCGAATCCGACATAGTGCTTGTGTACATGATGGATCGCTTCTCCCGTGGGGAGTACGACGCGCCCATATACAAGCGCGAGCTTGCCAAGAAGGGCGTGAAGCTCGTGTCGGCGCTTGAGGCCATACCCGACTCGCCCGAGGGCATCATCTACGAGAAGCTGCTGGAAGGCCTTGCCGCCTGCGAGTCGAAGAAGACCGCCATACGCACCAAGCGCGGAATGGAGGGCAACGCGCTCCGTTGCAAGACCAACGGCGTGCGCGTGTTCGGCTACCGCAGGTCGGAGGACGACGAGTACGAGATAGACGAGCATGACGCCGCATTCGTGCGCGAGGCCTTCAAGCGGCGCATCAACCGCGAGACCGTGAACTCGATAGCTCGGGACTTCGCCCAGCGAGGCGTGAAGACCTCCAACGGCAACCCGTGCGGCTACTCGATGGTTTACCAGATGCTCCACAACAGGCGCTACACGGGGCGCTACGAGTGGGGCGGCATAGTCAAGGAGGGCGGAATGCCCGCGATCATAGACGAGGTGACTTTCATGGACGCTCAGCAGGTGCAGGGAACCAAGAAGCGCTCTTCGGAGGACTGGGGCGATTTCGCCTTGGCGGGTAAGGCCATATGCGCCGGCTGCGGGCGCAACCTGCAGGGCGTGAGCGGGCGCGGGCGGCACAACGTCAAATACGAGTACTACAGCTGCGTTGACGGCTGCATGAGAAACGTTCGCCGAGAGGAGCTTGAGGGCTCTATCGTCGGTGCCCTACGCGAGCTGCTTTCCGACCGCGAGGAGGCCTTGAGGATAGCCCGCATGGTCGCCGACAGGGCAGACGGGGCGGAGATTGCCACAAGGCGAAAACAGGCGGCGGAATCCCTTTCAGCTGCGGAGCGCGGGCTGAAGAACATCCTGAACGCCATCGAGCAGGGAATCATAGCGCCGGGCGTGAAGGAGCGCATAGCCGAGCTTGAGCAGCAGAAGGCTCGCGCCAACTACGACCTGCAGGCCATCCAGGAGCAGAAGATAGACCCGGAGCGCTTCGCGGACTTCCTGCAGTGCGGCGCGAAGCTCGATGACGCAACGCTATTGAAGGCGTTCGTATGGCAGGTGAGCGTATCCGACGAAGACGTGCTCGTGACACTGAACTACGACACGGAAAGCAACGAACCCGCCAGACTTGACATCCAGCGGGTTCGAGGAAAATTGGAATGGTGCCCCCAGCGGGATTCGAACCCGCGATATCCACCTTGAAAGGGTGGCGTCCTTGGCCGCTAGACGATGGGGACAGCGGGAAAGAGTATAGCAGACTTTTTTGCCGTCGCGTATATCGTTGGCAAACTGGAAAACCACCACAAAGGAGTAGGCTTCTATTCCGATTTTCAAATATCTCAATCTGTAACATCTGGGCGGGCAAATTGGCTCTATCTGTTACAGATCGAGACAAAAGGTAGGCGTCGGGACGAACATCTCATTCTGTAACAGTAAGACGACTTTTAACGGTCTAGATGTTACAGATTGAGACAAACCGCTGGGATGGGTCAAAACCACCACAAAGGTGCCTGTCCCCTTTGTGGTGGTTGGGGCGTTAGGGGAGGAGCTTCATGGCGGCGTCGTGGGCGGCGTGCTCGTAGGTGTCGTCGAGGGTTTTGAGCGGCAGCAGGGCCGTGGCCTGCGCATCGCCGCGGCGCTCGAGGGCGTGCGCGATCAGCCAGTCGGCGAGTTCGGGGTTCTTGGGCAGTGCCGGTCCGTGTAGGTACGTGCCGATGACGCCCTTGTAGATGAGACCCTCAAAGCCATCGTCGCCGTTGTTGCCGGTGCCCGTGACGACGGACGTTCCGAGCGGCGTGGCCTCGGCGTCCAAAAGCGTGCGGCCACCGTGGTTCTCGAATCCCACAAAGGGCTCAGGTGCCAGATCGGTTTTGACGGCTACGTTGCCGATCAGGCGGTCGGAGCCGCGTACGGTTTCGGCGGCAATGACGCCCAGGCCCTCAATGCGATCCTCGCCCATGTAGTACGAACGGCCGAGCAGCTGATAGCTGCCACAGATGGCAAGCAGTGTGCCGCCGTCCTCAACATAGGCCGCGACCTTGTCTTTTTGGGCGAGCAGCTCGTGTGCCACGGCTAGCTGGTCGCGGTCGGAGCCGCCACCCATCATGACGATATCGGCATCGGTGAGATCGAGTGACTCGCCCATACGGACCTCGTCCACGCGCACGGGAATGCCACGCCAGGCGCAGCGGCGCTCGAGGGCGATGACGTTGCCGCCGTCGCCGTAGAGGTTAAGGGCATCGGGATACAGGTAGACGATGCGCAGCGGGCGCGAAAGCTCGACTGGCGCGATACCGACAGGAAGAGCGCTGCCGTCGGCACGGGCTACGGCGCGCCCAGCAACAGCGTCGGCGGTGGCGCCTTTCAGCCCGTCGAGCTCCTTGACCAGCGGCGGGAAGGCCGTGTAGTTGGCGACGGCGTAGAAGGTGTCATCGGCGGCCTCGTCTGCCACGGCGCCAATTGCCTGCGCGACGTCCGAGATAATCGCGGCATCGATGCCGGCGTACTTGAGGCGCACCTGCATGTCGTGCGCGCGCGTGCCTCCGGCAAAGGCGACAAGACCCGGCGTGTCGGCGATGCGCTCAAAGTCGACGTCGTAGATCCACGATACATCGTGGCCGTCGGCATCGTTATCGTTGAGGAAGAAAGCGCAGAGTCTGCCGCCTGCCGTCTTGATGGACTGGATTTGTCGATCGAAGCCTACGGGATTCTTAGCCAGGTTGGCCTCGACGGTGCGGCCGGCGATATCCCAGCGGCCCATGCGTCCGCCGGCGGGGACGTAGGCATCGAGCGTGGGCTGCAGGTGCGCCGTATCCACGCCTAACTCATGTGCGGCAAAGAATGCAGCGGCAACGTTGTAGACCATGTACAGGCCGTTGTAGCGCGTGGCGATGTGTACGGCAGCTGCGTCGGACGCAGATCCAAAGACCAGGTCAAAGCCGTAGCCGTCGCAGCCGAGCTCCACGCCCGTCACACGGCGGACCAGTGCGGGGCGTGCCCAACCGCACGAGGGGCAATGGTAGGCGCCGAGTTGACCATACTGCACATAGTCGTACTCCAACGGCGCGTTGCACTGCGAGCAAAATCGCGAGTCGCTAATGCGATCGGACTCGGTGCCCGTGGCGCCGTCGATGCCAAAGGCGATGCTCGTGTTAGGGACGCGCGCGGCAATCGAGGCGCACAGCGGATCGTCGGCGTTATAGATGAGTGTCGTTGCCGGCGAAAGCTCCAGCGCGTGGGCGATGACGTCCTGGGTGTGGTCGATCTCGCCGTAGCGGTCCAGCTGGTCGCGGAACAGGTTGAGCAGCACAAAGTAGGTCGGCTTGAGCTTGGGCAGGACGCGCACCGTGTAGAGCTCGTCGCACTCAAAGACGCCCACGCGCTCGCCGCCGCCGGTTCGCTTGAGGCCGCTGCGGGCCTCGAGCAACGCGCCCACCACGCCCGGCTCCATGTTGTTGCCGGCACGGTTGCATACCACGGTGGCGCCGCTGGCGGCAACGGCGTCGGCGATGAGGTTGGAGGTGGTGGTCTTGCCGTTGGTGCCGGTGATTACCACGCTGCGGTCGACAAGACCCGCGAGGTCGCGTAGCAGCTCGGGGTTGATCTTCATGGCGATGCGGCCGGGGAGTACGCCGCCCTGGCGCTTAAGGACGGAGCGCAGCCCCCAGCGGGCGATATCGCTCGAGGTGCAGGCGAGAGATGAGCGGAAGTTCATGAAGTCGTTCCTAACGTGAATGACATGGTCGTGGCGATTGTGTCGTTAAAAGCCATAACGGCGCGCAAATTCCTGGGCAAGTTGCGATACGTCTTCGCAAGCGTTGGCCCAGGGGGCAAAGTCGGGAGTATCCGAGATGATGCCGTCGGCTTCCCAAACTGCCTGATGCGAAAGGTCCCAGGGGTCGTGCGGTTCGGGCCGGCAGGGAAGGTACGGCGTCTGATACATGGGGTTCAGCAAAAAGAACGCGCCGCCCTCGCAGCGGTTGGCAAACTCGCGCAGCGCGCGTGTCGCCGGGCGCATCTTGTTCGTTTTGAACAGCAGAATCGTGCGGGCGAGCAGGTACCAGGGGGAGTTCTCGAGTGCATCGGCTCCCACCTGTTCCTCGAGCTGGTGGGCCAGGGCAAAAAAGCCGTCTTGGTCTTCCAGACGAGCGAGGGCGAGCAGCACGGTGCCTGCGGCCCGGGTGGGATAGCCTTCTGCCTTAAGGACGCGGCGGGCGTAGTTGGCGGCAGCACGGTAACGAGCGCTCGCCATGCACAGCTGCGAGATGGCCTCGAGCGTGTGGAGCCACCCGATAAGGGCCGGCTCGCTCACGGTAAGGTCTGCCGCGGTGACACCGTCGGCCAAAACATTATTGGCCCAGTAGTGCGGGGCCTCCATGTCGAACCCGGGCACGCTTTGCTGCAGGTAATCGGCCGTGGTCGCCTCGAGCTTCATCAGGTCACCCAGGCAGGCGTCAACGGGCGTGTCGGCCAGGATGATGGCGAGCAGCTGCGCGTCGACGGCCAGTGCATCGACGCGGACAATTTTGAGCAGCTCATCGCGCATGTCGTCGAACAGGTGATTACGCGTCTGTTCGAACTCCTCGTCACTGCCCATGTCCTCGATGCGATGGAGCTCGTCGAGCAGGTGGCGATGAACACCGGCATAGGACAGCAGTGCCTGGGCATGCTCGGTCTGCGCATACTTATGAGGGTTGACGCTCACGTCGTTATGGACAAGCTCGCGTGCTGCATCGGTGAGTTCGGGGTGCGACGCCAGATAGGTGCGCTCCAGGTAGGCGGGGATGTAGACGCTCGGATCCATTAGAGGTCTCCTCCCTTAAACGGCAAACCCTGCTCGGCCGCCCGCAGTATGCGCTCATCGATTTGGGAACGCACGATATCGTTGGTGGCGACCCAGGCGGCAAAACTGGCGTTGTCGGGGGCGCCCAGGCCCTCCTGCAGTACCGGCGTCGCCTCGGACAGCGCAAGGACAAGTTCGTCGGTGGAGCCCACACCCACGTTGACGCGGGCATAGACGCCATCGGGAAACTCGGTTTGGAAGTAGAGTGCCTCGGCTGCGTGCGGACACGAGCGCGCAAGGATGCGCAAATAGTGCTCGGCGCCCTCGTAGTCCAGCTCGCGCCAGGCAGCGCTCATCAGCGCGATGAGCGTCCACGGGTCCAAGTCGCGCTCCGCATCCTTGGGACGACGGCGCAGCGGCGTGTTGGCGAGATAGGGGACGGAGTGGGCAGAGCGAAAGCGCTTGAGCTCCTCGGCGGGGTATTCGAGCTTTGCCATGGCGAGCATCGCGGTGTGGCGGACACCGGCGGGGTCGTTGGGGGCAAAGTCGAGGCTGCGGTTTGCGGCTTCGAGCGACATGCGATAGCGGCCGCTAATGAGCGCGCGTGACGCAAGGGCGGCAAGCCAGCGCAGATAGGGGCGGCGCGTAAGGTCGCCTGCGGCCTCACGCTCGTAGGGGTCCTGCGCCGAGGCGATTTTGAGCGCCAGGTCATGCTCCACCTCGTCGCACTTGGACACCAGATACTGCACGTATTCCTCGTTGGATTCGGCGGTGAGGGCGGTCAGCATGCGCTGAGCGTCCCAGTTGGTGGGGTCGAGCGCGGCTGCCTCGCGGAGCATGTTCTCGGCAGCTGCCTCTTCTTGCTCTGCCTGGGTATCGTCAGGGATAAAGGGAATGCGGTAGTCGACAGCCTCGACCACCTTGGCAATGAGGTGCCCGGCGCGGTCGCGGTCGTGCACGATGAGCGGTGCGGGGTTGCGGGTGAATTGTTCCATCAGATGCTCTACGGCGGCAGCGTCGGTGAGCGGGATATTGTCGCGGCGCAAGGCCTCAAGAACGAGGCGATGGCAATCCTCTTGAATGGGATCGAATGCCATGGGGCCTCCTTTGCTGCGGTTAGGGTTCAAATATCTCTATATAAGGTTCTAGTTTACCCGCATGTGGCACACCGGGGGTGCCGCACTTGGACTTGCACCTTTGCACCACGAAGACGGATGTCGCACAAATGTCGGCACCTTGGACGACCGAGTGGTATCACGGTGCCGCAAACGGTCGATTTTTGGCGGCGAACGGTGCATATTTTGGAGGGGCACCGTCCTGCCCGGGATATGTAGTCAACCTTGATAAAACGTTTGCCCAGCTTGGGAGTATGAATGCCGCACAAGGGTCTTCAGGGATAGAAAAAACGTTTCATCATTGGCGGCTTTAGGTGAATAACTGACCAACCAGAACGGTAAAATAGTGTTTGTCTGAGCGTTGAGACGTTTAGACATCGCGCATTGTCATCGCCGGCAACGCGCAAACCGGTCCTAACGGAGCCAATTGGGTGCTCCGTTATATACGCAAGTCTAAGAGGGGCTTGTTTAGGAGGCACAGTATGGGACGTTTTACCAATCCTCGCGATCTGTACTTTGGTGAGGGCGCTCGCCACGAGGTGAAGAACCTCAAGGGCAAGAAGGCCATCATCGTTTCTGGCGGCAGCTCTATGCGCCGCGGCGGGTTCCTGCAGGACGTCGAGAACGACCTTAAGGAAGGCGGTTTCGAGGTCAAGCTGTTCGAGGGCGTCGAGTCCGACCCGTCCATCGAGACGGTCATGAAGGGCGCCGAGGCCATGCGCGAGTTCGAGCCCGACTGGATTATCGCCATCGGTGGCGGCTCGCCCATCGATGCCGCTAAGGCCATGTGGGTCTTCTACGAGTATCCCGAGGAGTCCTTCGATAACATCATCCAGCCGTTCAGCTTCCCCGAGCTGCGTCAGAAGGCTCATTTCTGCGCCATCTCCTCTACCTCCGGCACCGCTACCGAGGTCACCGCGTTCTCCGTCATTACCGACTACGCCAAGGGCATCAAGTACCCGCTGGCCGACTTCAACATCACCCCTGATGTCGCCATCGTCGACCCCGAGCTCACCTACACCATGCCCGCCAAGCTGTGCGCTCACACCGGCATGGATGCTCTGACCCACTGCATGGAGGCCTACGTTTCCACCTGCGCCTCTATGTTCACCGACGCCAATGCTCTGCACGGCATCCGCGAGATCGTCGAGTGGCTGCCCAAGTCCTATGCTGGCGACCATGAGGCCCGTCAGCACATGCACGAGGCTCAGTGCATCGCCGGTATCGCCTTCTCCTCGGGCCTGCTCGGCATCGTTCACTCCATGGCTCACAAGACCGGTGCTGCCTTCGAGAACGGCCACATCATCCACGGTGCCGCTAACGCCATGTACCTGGGCAAGGTCATCCAGTGGAACTCCAAGGATCCCCGTGCTGCCGAGCGTTACGCTTACGTGGCCAAGGAGATCCTGCACCTTCCCGGCGAGACCAACGAGGAGCTCATCGCTGCACTCGTCCAGAAGATTCGCGACCTCAACGACCAGCTCAACATCCCGCAGTCCATCAAGGATTACGCGAATGGTGGCGTGAAGGTCGACGCCGAGAACCCGCAGATGGTTTCCGAGGAGGAGTTCCTCGCCAAGCTGCCCGAGATCGCCGCGAACGCCGAGCAGGACGCCTGCACGCCCGAGAACCCGCGTGAGACCAAGGCTGCCGACTTCGAGAAGATTCTCAAGGCCTGCTACTACGACACCGACATCGATTTCTAATCGACTCTTGTTATCGTAACGAGGGGCTCCGCACGTATCTGTACGGAGCCCCTTTCTTTTTTCTTTTAGAGAATGGGATAGTTATGGCTGCAATTTTCAATAGCCCCAGCAAGTACATCCAGGGTCCGGACGAGCTCGCCAAGCTCGGCTCCTATGTCGAGCCGCTCGGCGCTAAGGCCCTCGTCATCGTGACGCCTTCGGGCAAGAAGCGCGTCGGTGCCAAGATCGAGGGCGGTTTTGCCGAGGCTAAGGCCGAGCTGCTGTTTGAGGACTTTAACGGCGAGTGCTCCAAGGGTGAGGTCGATCGCCTGGTCGCGCTCGCTCGCGACAACGGTTGCGACATCATCGTCGGCGTCGGTGGCGGCAAGATCCTCGACACCGCGAAGGCCGTCGCCTATTACCTGGAGTCCCCGGTTATCATTTGCCCCACCATTGCTTCGACCGATGCCCCGTGTTCGGCGCTTTCGGTGCTCTACACCGACGATGGCCAGTTCGATAAATATCTCTTCCTTAAGGCAAACCCCAACATTGTCCTGATGGATACGACGGTTATCGCGGCGAGCCCGGTGCGCCTGACGGTTTCCGGTATGGGCGATGCGCTCGCAACCTACTTTGAGGCCCAGGCGACGCATGATGCCGACGGTGGCACCTGCGCTGGCGGCAAGGGCGGCATGGCCGGTCTGGCGCTCGCCAAGCTTTGCTACGAGACGCTTATGGCCGATGGCGTCAAGGCCAAGGTCGCGCTGGAGAAGGGTGCGCTCACGCCTGCCGTGGAGCATATCATCGAGGCCAATACGCTGCTTTCCGGCATTGGCTTTGAGAGCTCGGGCCTTGCTGCTGCTCATGCCATCCACAATGGCCTGACGATGCTGCCCGAGTGCCACGGCATGTATCACGGCGAGAAGGTCGCCTTTGGCACCATCGTCCAGCTGGTACTCGAGGATGCCCCGACCGAGAAGCTCGAGGAAGTCTTGGGCTTCTGCATTGAGCTGGGCCTGCCGGTTACGATGAAGGAACTTGGCGTTGCCGAGCTTACGCGCGAGCAGGCCATGATTGTTGCCGAGGCCGCCTGCGCACCCGATGACACCATGTGCAACATGCCGTTTGAGGTGACGCCCGAGATGGTCGCAAACGCCATCCTGGGTGCCGACGCGCTGGGTCACTACTACCTTATGGATGAGTAAACTAAGGTAAGGAAGGGGCAAAGCCGACAGATGGCTTTGCCCCTTATTTGCTATGGTGCAAAGGGGTCAGGTTGCTTTGCACCAATCGTTGCTTGATGAAGGGCGGATTCTCGTATGGCGCTTCCCATGGTTTATGGCGGTCCGGGCCGTTATGTCCAAGGGCCGGGCGAGCTCTCGCGTCAAGGCAGATATCTGTCATGGCTGGGATGCTCCGCCTATGTCCTGTTTGACCAAGGTACCGAGAATCGACTGTGCAAACAGATCAACGATGGATTTCTGGACGACGATCTGAGCGAGCCGTTCTTTAAGATTTATGACGGTCCGTGTACGGAAGAGGCCGTTGTAAAAATGGCCAAGGAAGCCCAGGCCGAGTATTGTGACATGGTGGTGGGTATTGGCGGCGGCAAGATGCTCGATATCGCCAAGGCCGTTGCGTTTTATGCCGAGCTGCCGTTGTGCGTATGCCCCACGGCGGCTTCGATGGACGGTCCGTGCAGTGCGATTTCGGTGCTGTATCACGAGGATGGGTCGTTCGACCGCTATCTGATGCTCGAGAAGAATCCAGACCTGGTCGTGGTCGATACCAACGTGGTCGCGGCGGCCCCACTGCGTATGACGGTTGCTGGTATGGGCGATGCGCTGGCAACGTACTTCGAGGCGCGTTCGTGCGCCGCGGCGCGGGGCACCAACGAGCACGGTGGCGCGCCAGGGCACTTGGCTCTGGTTGCGGCTCGCGCCTGCTATGACACGCTCATGGAGTGCGGCGTCGCTGCCAAGCGCGATCTCAAAAAGGGCCGTACATCGCCGGCAGTTGAGCGTCTGATCGAGTGCAATATTCTGCTCTCGGGTGTTGGCTTTGAGAGCGGTGGTTTGGCGCTGGCGCATGCCATCGCCAACGGCCTGACGATTTTGCCCGAGTGCAAGGCCATGCATGGTGAAGCCGTAGCATTTGGCCTAGTGGTGCAGCTGCGCCTGGAGCGTGCGCCCGAGCTTGATCAGGTGCTTGAGTTTTGCCAGCGCGTTGGTCTGCCGACGACGCTCGAGGGACTGGGCCTTGGCGAGATTTCCGATGCCGACCTGCAGGGTGTTGCAAATGCGGTCTTTAGAAACGAGCGTAATATGGCCAACGAGCAGGTCAAGGTGACCGAACAAAAGCTCGTGCAACTCATGTGCGAGGCATAGCTTGGCGCTCGATCGACCTTGTGCGATCGAGGCGGCGATAGGCCATGGGCTATTTGCCGCAAAGATGCTCCGCGTGTAATTTGCCCGAGGCGTGGGCCGATAGCGTATCATTATCTCTTGCTTGTTTGCACTGCTCAGGGAGGGGCCGCGCATGGCGCAGGAACACGATCTGTTTGATGACATTATCGAGATCAGCAAGGGTTTCGACTTTCTTAAAAACCCGCTTGGCGGCGTGACCGATGCACTCGATCCATCGGCGCCGCAGTGGAATCCTGCCGACTACAAGGAGCGTCCGCGCGGCAACACCATTCCGTGCCTGACCTGTAAAAACGAGAAAAGCGGCTGCACCGCGTGCATGGATGTGTGCCCGGTCAACGCTATCGAGGTCGAGGAAGACGCCATCGAGATCCTCGACTCCTGTCGCAAGTGCGGCCTGTGCGCCGCCGCCTGTCCGACCGAGGCAATCATCTCGCCGCGCCTGGCGCCCAAAAACCTGTATGACGACATTGTCTCGGCGGCTACGAGCCATGAGACCGCCTACGTCACCTGCACGCGCGCCCTCAAGCGCATGCCGCGCGAAAACGAAGTCGTCGTTGCCTGCGTGGGCGATATTACGGCCGAGACTTGGTTCTCGGTACTGGCCGACTATCCCAACGTGAGTGTGTATCTGCCGTTGGGCGTGTGCGATAAATGCCGCAACATCGGTGGTGAGGACATTCTGGGCGAGGCGATCGCGAAGGCCGAAGAGTGGTCTGGCACGGGTATGGGTCTGGAGGTCGACCCCAAGAGCCTCAAGTGCCATAAGCTTCGCGAGTACGAGCGCAAGGAGTACATGGAAAAGATCGCCCGCACGACGGGCCTGACAGTGACCAAGCTCAACCCGGCGACGGCGGCGCTGGCCTCGGTGACGCAGAAGCTCAAAGCCCATCGCCATCAGATTACCCAGCTGGAGCGCACGCTCAACACCATGTGCGGCACCACGACGACCAAGCGTCGCCGTTCGCTCACGCACGGGCGGCAGCTGGTGCTCTCGACGCTGCAGAACCATCCCGAGCTTGCCCAGAACATGCAGGTGAGCACGCCGGAGTGCGATTTTGACAAGTGCACGTCGTGCGGCGAGTGCGTCAACGTGTGCCCCACGTTTGCCTGCGATTTGGTTGGAAGCGGTCGCTTTGCGTTGGAGTCCACGTATTGCCTAGGTTGCGGGGCCTGCGTCAAGGTGTGTCCCGAGCATGCGCTTAAGTTGGTTGAGCATGATGCATCCAACCTGGTCGTCGTCGATCCCGAGGCCGAGGAAAAGGCCGCTCAGAAGGCCAAGGCCCACGAGGAGGCCGAGAAGGTCAAGGCCGAGGCAAAGGCCAAGCTCGATAAGATGCTCGACCAAGTGGAGAAGCTCGCGGACTAGCCAGCGACCCCAATCTCTGCTTCATTTGCGCCGCCGTGGCGTCCGGGTTCGCCCAGATGCTGCGGCGGCGCTATACTTATGCAGTTTGAAGTACCTGTACCAAAAGGAGCTGTCGTGTCCCTTTCCATCGGTATCGTGGGCCTGCCCAATGTGGGCAAGTCGACGCTGTTCACCGCGCTTACCAAAAAGACCGTCCTTGCCGCCAACTATCCGTTCGCCACGATCGACCCCAATGTGGGTATCGTCGACGTGCCCGATAGCCGCCTGCAAAAGCTCGCCGACATCGTTAACCCGGGTCGCATCGTGCCGGCGACGGTCGAGTTCGTCGACATCGCAGGTCTGGTGAAGGGCGCCAACGAGGGCGAGGGCTTGGGCAACCAGTTCCTGGCCAACATTCGCGAGACCGACGCCATCTGCGAGGTCGTGCGCTACTTTAAGGACCCCAACGTTATGCGTGAGGTGGGCCGCACGGGCGAGTTCGTCGATCCCGCCGGCGATGCCGACACCATCATGACCGAGCTCATCCTGGCCGACATGGGCACGCTTGAGAAGCAGCTGCCCAAGCTCGAGAAGGAGGCCAAGCGCGACAAGGAGCTCATGCCCAAGTTTGAGGTCGCCAAGCGCCTGCTTGCCTGGCTCAACGAGGGCAAGCGCGCTGCGTCTATGGAGATGACCGACGAGGAGCGCGCCGCTGCCAAGGGCCTGTTCCTGCTCACTATGAAGCCCATCCTGTATGTGGCCAACGTGGACGAGGATATGCTCAACGACGATCTGGCGCCCATCGATGGTGTTAAGCCGCTGCCCATCTGCGCCAAAATCGAGGCTGAGCTTTCCGAGCTCGATCCCGAGGACGCCGCCGACTACCTGGAGAGCCTGGGCTTGGAGCAGCCCGGCCTGGACGTGCTCGCGCAGGCGGCCTATAAGCTGCTCGGTCTGCAGTCGTTCTTTACGGCCGGCGAGATGGAGGTCAAGGCCTGGACGGTGCGTCAGGGTGCGACCGCCCCGCAGGCTGCCGGCGTCATCCACACCGACTTTGAGCGCGGCTTTATTAAGGCCGAGGTCATTGGCTATGACGACTACATCGAGCTCGGCGGCGAGCAGGGCGCCAAGGCCGCCGGCAAGCTGCGTATTGAGGGCAAGGACTATGTCATGGCCGATGGCGACGTTGTGCACTTCCGCTTTAACGTGTAAGGACGACGCACATGTTTAAATATGGCAAAAAAGCCGGCTATATGGGTATTGCGCTGCTCGTGCTTGCGGTGATTCCGCTGGTGGTCGCAGCGTGTGTTATCCCCAACATTGGTCCCGAGGTGGCAACAAAGTTTAATGCCGCCGGCGAGGCGACGCGCTGGGGCAAGAGCTACGAGTTGCTGGCACTGCCGGTGCTCAACCTGCTGCTGAGCGTGGCGACGTACTTTACGGCAGGACGCCAGGCTAAAAACAATGATGACTCCGCCGCCATGGCGCGCGTCGTGTGCGAGCGCTACCTGCGCAACGGTTGCATCACGGGTGTGTTCCTCAACGTGATCAACGTTTACTTTATGTACTCGGCGATTACCGGAACGGGCTTTGGCCTTGGTTTCTAGCTTGTTCTTTTAGGCAACGAGCCTGCACATATATTCAATGGCTGCTGCGAGGCCGCCGCTCGATCGTGGTTTAAAGACCATGTCGGCGGCGGCCTCGTTTTCGTATCCGGCGCCGCGAAGGGCGAGTGCAATGCCGGCTTCTAAAAGGAGCGGCAGGCCGCGCCGGCTGGTCGCTATTACAACGGCCTGATTGAGCGAGCAGCTATGCGTTTGGCATTGGATGGCAAGTTCACCTTGCGCCGGGCAAGGGACCAGAACGGCGGCGACGCGACTTGATAGCAATGCAAATGCTGTGCGCTCATCGGGCGAAAGGCATTCTGCTTCAACGACGACGAGCTTGGGCGGTGCGCTGTTTGTGCGAAGCGTGGCTCGGTACATGCGGACCGAAGAACCCGACATAGAAAACTCCTGTGTATTCGGCAAAACGTAAACTATAGTTTACGTTTATGTTCGGCTCCATTTCAAACTCGGCTGCATGGACGAACGTGCGAAACAGATTCTTGGCAGGCGGGTCGAAGAGACGCGCAGGGACCTTGGTATCTCCAAGGTTGATTTTTGTGTGGCGACAGGAATCAGCCGACCCTACCTCGACCGAATCGAAGATGGGACGGCAAATTTCACGCTCAAGGTTCTATTTAAGATCGCGCCCGCACTCGGCATGACGGTGTCAGAGCTTCTCGAGGGTATCGGATAGGGCGTTCCCCCGCTGTATTTGACGCTCTTTGGGCGGGTCCCCCTGGTTGCGATGTGCAAAATCGCGAGTATTCAGCACTAGTTCGGCCGTAGATGGTAGCTCGAGCGGCTGGCTTTGCCTTTTTGACAGTAGATAATCCACACGCTAAATAAAAATGAGGAATAAATATTTACTAGACGGCCCCTTTGTCCTAAAAGTACGTCTAACAATCGGCCGATTCTATGCCTCCGGAGGAGAAATTGCAGAATACTCCGATTTTTGCACGGCCCGAGGGGGACCACCTGTCGTTTAAGGCTGCGATAAGTGGAGCTGCCTTAGGGATTACGCCATCGGGACGCGGTCGTGGTTGACTTGGCTGTAGAACAGGCTCTGGATTTCGGCGGCATCGCGTGACTGGCCGAGTGCCCACATGGTCTTGGCTACGAGCGTCTCGGTGGTCATGTCGTCGCCGCGCAAAATACCCGGATGATCGGCGTAGGCACGACCGACCTCATAAACACCCAGGTCAAGGCCCTCTTCGGGGACCTGCGTGGTCATAACGACGGTGCGGCCCGAATCGACCCAGCGGAAAATCGCCTCCTGGAACGACTCGCCCGACTCGCCAAACTCGGGAATACCGCCAATGCCAAAGGTCTCAAGAATTACAGCATCGTAGCTATCGGCTAGGGCGTCCAGGATACCCGGGTTCACTCCGGGCGTCAGCTTAAGGACAAATACGCGCGGGTCGATACTGTCGTAGAAACGCACCGGGTTTTCGCCCTGATGCGTGCCGTGAAGCCCGTTGCGCACGATGCGGTCGTTGCGGATATAGGCGATGGGCGGATAGTTGACGCTAATGAACGCGTTAAAGCTCATGGTGCGTTGTTTGCGGGCGCGCGTGCCGGCAATGGCAACGCCGCCAAAAACGATCGACACATCGTGCGAATGCTCGTCGAGCGCATAGAGCAGGCTCTGGTACAGGTTGAGTTTGGCGTCAGTAAAGGGGTTGCCCATGGGCTTTTGCGAGCCGGTGAGTACGATGGGCTTGGGGCTGTCCTGAATCAGGTAGGAAAGCGCTGCCGCGGTGTAGCTCATGGTGTCGGTGCCATGCAGAATCACGAAACCGTCGTGGTCGGCATAACCCTCGACGATGACGTCGCGGATACGCATCCAGTCGCTCGGGCGCATATTGGTGCTGTCGATGTTCATGGGCTGCACGACGTCGAGCTCGCAGAGGCCCGAGATCTCGGGGACGCTCTGGGCGAGTTCCTCACCGGTCAGGGCGGGGGAGAGGCCGTTGCCGTCCTCGGTCGATGCGATGGTGCCACCCGTGGCGATGAGAAGGATGCGCTTCATGCTGGTATTCCTATCGTGTTTGCCGCCCCAGAGGCGGAGTCGTTCGGCAGTATTGTGGCACAGGGCGTCCAATGTTCAAACGTATTACATCATCTGTAACGTTTGGTAACACTTCAATTGCCGTCAAATAGGGGCCCAGGTCGTGCGTTTGCCGTGCGCTGATGGCCGCGAGGGGCGAGAAACCCCATATAACGTGTACACTATGGAGGTTATTTTCGTTCATTCACGCGGGTGGGCACCGGCTCCCCGCCAACAAGAGGGGGAACCATGGATCAAAAGGCTTCCGCAAAGGTCCTCGTACTCGACTTTGGTGCGCAGTACGGTCAGCTCATTGCCCGTCGCGTCCGCGACCTCAACGTGTATTCCGAGATCGTCCCCTGCGACATCTCGGCCGACGAGATTCGCGAGATGAACGCCTCTGCGCTCATCCTTTCCGGCGGCCCGGCTTCCGTGTATGCCGAGGACGCTCCGTCCATCGATCCCGCCATCTTTGACCTGGGCCTTCCCGTCCTGGGCTTTTGCTACGGCCATCAGATCACGGCCGTGACGCTCGGCGGCAAGGTCGGCCACTCCGAGGTAGGCGAGTACGGCCGCGCCACCATCACGCGTACGGCCGGCGCCAAGCTCTTTAACTCCACGCCTATGGAGCAGACCGTGTGGATGAGCCACCGCGACGCCGTTTCCGAGGTGCCCGAGGGCTTTACCGTTACCGCCAGCACCGACGTGTGCCCGGTTGCCGCCATGGAGTGCGTCGAGCGCAAGATTTTCACCACGCAGTTCCACCCCGAGGTCAAGCATTCCGAGTATGGTCAGCAGCTGCTGAGCAACTTCCTGTTTGAGATCTGCGGCCTGGAGCCCAACTGGAGCATGGACAACCTGGTCGAGACCATGACGGCCGAGTTCCGCGAGAAGGTCGGCGACGACCGCGTGATTCTGGCCCTGTCCGGTGGCGTCGACTCCTCCGTCGTGGCCGCGCTGGGCGCCCGCGCCGTGGGCAAGCAGATGACCTGCGTGTTCATCAACCACGGCCTGCTGCGCAAGGGCGAGCCCGAGCAGGTGGAGGAGGTCTTCACCAAGCAGTTTGACGTCGACTTTATCCACGTCCACGCCGAGGACCGTTATGCCGAGCTTCTGGCCGGCGTGATCGAGCCCGAGGAGAAGCGCCGCATCATCGGTACGCAGTTCTGGAAAGAGTTCTTCGCGGTTGCTCAGCAGCTCGAGACCGATGGCAAGCCGGTCAAGTACCTGGCTCAGGGCACCATCTACCCCGACATCATCGAGTCCGGCGCTCGCAAGACGGGCGGCAAGACGGCCACCATCAAGAGCCATCACAACCTGATCCCGTTCCCCGATGGCGTGCACTTCGACCTTATTGAGCCGCTCGACCACTTCTTTAAGGACGAGGTCCGCGCACTTGGTCTGGCGCTTGGCCTGCCGGGTCACATCGTGTTCCGTCAGCCTTTCCCGGGCCCGGGTCTGGCCATCCGCATCATCGGTGCGGTCGACAAGGAGAAGCTCGAGATCCTCAAGAACGCTGACGCCATCGTGCGCGAGGAGCTCGACGCCTACAACCAGCGTCTGTTTGAGCAGACCGGCGAGCGCAACTCCGAGCACAGCTGCTGGCAGTACTTCGCGGTCCTGCCCGACATCAAGTCCGTGGGCGTTATGGGCGACGAGCGCACTTATCAGCGCCCGATTATCCTGCGTGCCGTCGAGTCCAGCGATGCCATGACCGCCGACTGGGCCAAGCTGCCCTACGACGTGCTGGCCCGCATCTCCGGCCGCATCGTTGCCGAGGTCCCCGGTGCCAACCGCGTGTGCTACGACATCACGTCCAAGCCGCCCGCGACGATTGAGTGGGAATAAACGATATTCGTTGATTTCAAGCCTCTGACCTGCGAAAACAGGTCGGGGGCTTCTTATTTTGCAACCTCTGTGCAACCTTTGCGGTTTCGCGCCCCGTGAACAGGGGATGTAGCACTGTTCACGTCTGGGCCCATGTCGGCACCGATCAATGCCCGCGCTGCTTCTGCTTGCGCTTCAGCTTCCGCTGCTCGAAGCACGTCGCCCGGGGTTCCTCGCCAGAGGAGAACTGACCGTTCCTTGCGAAACCGCGAGACCAGCTATATCCGCTTGCTGCGGGCTTGCTTGAGCCAGTTCCTCTTGAAAGAGCCTATACCTCCGAAGAACTTGTTGTACGTCTCACCGTTCTCCTTGGCCTCGCACTTGACCAAGGCAAGTTCGATAGTGTAGAGGTAATCCGCCACTTGCTCGAGGCGGTAGTCGGTCATCGAGGTCTTGCGGCGTCGGACGACCCCTTTTGAGAGGACCTTGCCCACCGAGTCGTCTCGCCCGCGGAACAGAAGGAGCGCATCCTCGCGACCTTCAGCGACCTGTGCTGCGAGATGGAGGGCTGCACCATCGTGCAGGGCCCTTTCCAAAGCGAAGTGTCGAGCCGAAGTGTTGAGCGTCGGCCCTGAATGTTCAATGACCGTTGTTTTCTGCCCCTCAAGTGGTGGACTTTTCCTCGGAGCTGTTGATTCCCCCACGCGCCCCCTTCCGTTCTCTGTTCTCCCCTTATACTCCTTGTACGAGGAGGTAAGAAGTCATGGACAAGACCGCACAGGACAGCTTGGCAAAGAAACCCGTCGACATGAGGGACAGGATTCTCGAGCATCTCGAGGCCCTCACCTCTGCCGTCTCGCTCGACGACCTTGCCCGTCTGTCCACCTCCGACATCGCCGAGACGCTCATCATCTCCAGGAGCCTGGCGAGCCAGTACCTCAACGACCTTGTTCGCGCCGGCCTTGTGGTTAAGGTGGCGGGCAGGCCTGTCCGTTATTTTCATCGCCGCGCGTTCCAGAAGCGTTTTCAGGTAAAGCTCTCTGCAAGCGAGTACGCCTCGCTCGCCGACCTCATCCAGGCGACGGGAATCGCCGATCACCGCGACTTCGCGCGTGCCGTGGGCTTCGACCTGAGCCTCAGCTCCGTTGTCGAGCAGTGCAAGGCTGCGGTTCAGTACCCTCCGTTTGGCCTGCCCATCCTCTTGAGCGGCGGCGTGGGTGTCGGTAAGTCTTTCCTTTCTCGCCTTGTGTACGAGTACGGCAAGAACCAGGGCTTGCTGTCCCGCGACTCCTCCTATGTGCGCATCGACTGCGCCGGGGTCCCGGATGCCGCCTCGTTCAACGGGCTTCTTGACGAGTCGATCGCGAAATCGCGCGGGGGTGTGGTTTTTGTCAACGGCATCGAGGCACTCTCTCCCTCTGCGATGGAGCACTGCCTTGCGACGGCCCTCGGGCTCGATGCCTCCCAGGATGCGCCGCGCGCTCGCCTCGTTCTTTCGACGACGCTTTCCGCCGATGACCTGAAGGTTTCCTCGGCCTACAGCAAAATGCCCATCTGTGCCCGCGTCCCCTCACTCAAGGAGCGGACCCCCGAGGAGCGCGAGGATCTCATCTTGAGCTTCCTGCGCAGCGAGGGGTGCCGAATCGGTTCTGATGTGAAGATCAGCCGCGGCGCATACCGTTGCCTCGTGAACGCGGACTTTTCCGATAACATCGCCGGCTTGCGCGCCTGCGTGACGAACTGCTGCGCCAAAGCGTTCCTCAATCGCGAGGGCGACTACGTCGTCGTTCGCCCGTATCTTCTTCCCAGCGGGCTCCTCTCCTCCGCGCAGATCGATCAACAGCCCGACGATGGCGTTCTGATCGACGCGTCCCTGGATGCCGCCGAGGGCACAGGGCCGGTCGAGCAGGCGCTCGATGCCCTGTGCTCCCTCGATGAGCGATTCTGCGCCGGGGAGCTCTCTGTCTCCGAGCTCGTCTCGCAAGCTGTCTCCGCTGTGCGCGGCGTTGAGGATCACTTGATCTTCGACCACGGCGTCGCCTCCTCGAGGTCGCGCGCCTTCGAGCGCGTCGTGGGCGCGGTCCTTGCCGACGCAGGCTCTTCTTATGGCATCGAGCTTTCGAGGAAGGTCGCTTTTCTACTGGCCCAGGAGATTTGCCTGCAGTTGTGGCCGGGTATCGGCCTGGCTAAGCGAAAGTCTGCCTGTGCGGAGCAAATCTCCCATCTCCTCGGTGCCGTGACCTCCGAATTGCCGTTTGCCTCGAGTGTCTCCGATCAGGTCGCCGCAGACGTGGAAGGGGCGCTGGGAATCTCGCTCGATCACTTCACGAAGACGCTTCTGACGCTGTGCGTCGCATCGGAGTCTCGCGATGCGAAGGCCCTTCGGACGCTCTGCGTCATCTTGTCCCACGGCTACTCAACGGCGACGAGCATCGCCGACGCGGCGAACCGTATGCTCGGCATGCATGTGTACGAGGCTGTCGACATGCCCTACGACCAGCAGCTGAAGGACATCGTCGGTCCGCTCCAGCACCTCGTCGACCGCCATTCCTACTGCACCGGGGTCGTGTTCCTCGTCGACATGGGCTCCTTGGAGGAGGCCTATAAGGCCCTCGAGAACGTTACCGACTCCACTATCGGCGTGGTGAACAACGTCTCTACCGGTCTTGCGCTCGAGATCGGGGTCGGGCTGCTCGGCGGCAAGTCCATCGCCGAGGTTCTTGGCGATGCGACCGCCGCGTGCGTGACGCACTGCAAGGTGATCGAGCGCGTCAACCGTGAGGACGCCATCGTCTTCTGCTCCGAGTCCGGGGTCGACGCCGCGGAGAGGATACGCCAGCTCGTCTCGCAGAGCCTCCCGCGCACCATAGGCGCGCGCCTGCTCACGAGGCCCTTCAAGCAGCTCGTCGCGAACGGGTCGAACGACGCCGTTTTCTCCGAGCACCGCGTCTGCGCCGTCATCGGCACGGGAGACCCCGGGGTCGCCTCCATCCCCTTCGTCGCCCTCGAGGACATCATGTCGACGGCGTCCGCCTCTAAGGTCGATGCCGTGTTCGGCAGGTGGCTTGACGCTTCCGAGCTCTCTTCTTTCCACGAGAAGCTGCTCTCGAACATGACGCTGCAGAACGTCATCCGCTCCATCACCATCCTCGACCCGGAGCGGCTATTCCACGAGATCGAGAGCGCCGTGCACGAGCTTCAGCGCAGGACAGGCGAGAAGATCGGCAGCAACGCCATCATTGGGCTCTACGTCCACCTCTGCTGTCTCGTCGAGCGCCTTGTTACCAGAAACCCCATTGAGACCTACGTTGGCCAGGACCGCTTCGAGGAGGAGCGTGCCGATTTCATCGAGTCCTTCAGGCAGAGCTTCTCGAGCATCTCGACGCGCTATCGCGTAGAGGTTCCCGTAAGCGAGATCGCATATGTCTTCGACTACATAAGCGTGAGCGCCGCCCCGGCGCGAGAAGAGCGCCTCGGCTCCTCGGACCTCCTGCTCGACGAGTGACCTTCCCCGCGCCGCCGCAAGCTGACTGCGCGTCCTCAATAATCCGATAACCCCTTGCCCGGCGCGAATCCGGATAGCGCCGAGGCAGTACCGAACGTAAAACTTCATTTGATAGGAGCAAACATGAGTGTTGTTATGGCACGAATCGACAATCGCCTGCTTCACGGCATCATCGTGACGCAGTGGGCCCCGGTGTCGGGCGCGACCCGAGTCATGGTCATCGACGACAAGGTCGCCGGCGACGAGGTCCTGAAATCCACTATGAGGATGGCGCGCCCCGCGGGCATGGCCGTCTCGATCATCTCCGAGGAGACCGCGCTCAAGAACTTCGCGGCGGGCAAGTACGACCGCGAGAAGGTCTTTGTCATCGCCAAGGAGCCCGAGACGATCCTTCACCTGGTCGAGTCGGGCATCGAGCTCCCGTCGCTGATCGTCGGCGGCTCGCTCGTCAAGGAGGGCGGCGTCCAGCTCACCCAGCGCGCCTATGCCTCCGCCGAGAACGTCCAGAGCTACAAGGCGCTCATCGCCCGCGGCGTCAAGGTGACGGCACAGTTCGTGCCCGCCGACAAGCCCGTCTCCGTCGCCGACCTCATCTAAGGAGGGATCATGGTCAACTTCACTATCCTGCAAGTCGTCCTTTTGACCCTGCTGGCCTTCATCAAGCACGTGGACTACTACGGCATCCCGATGATCTTCGTCAACTATGCCGTCTTCTGGGGCCTTATCACCGGCGTCGTCATGGGCGACTGGCAGACCGGCCTCGTCATCGGCGGCACCATCCAGCTCATGCAGCTCGGCGTCGCGGGCTTCGGCGGCTCGTCGATTCCCGACTACGGCACGATGGCCATCATCGCCACCGCCTACGGCGTGACCCTGGGCGCGGACACGGGCCTCGCCATCGGCCTGCCGGTCGGCATGCTCGGCATCCAGCTCGACGTCATCGTCAAGATCCTCAACGGCTTCGTCGTCGAGAAGTCCCAGAAGTTCTGCGACGAGGGCAAGTTCAAGCAGATGAACGCCATCCTGTGGGTCTGCCCCGTGCTCTTCGGCCTGTGCGCCGCCCTGCCCGTCTTTGTCTCCGTGACCCTCGGCCAGCCCGCCGTCAACTGGCTCCTCGAGGTTATGCCCCAGTGGTTCCTTTCCGGCCTCACCCTCGCCGGCAAGATGCTCCCGGCCGTCGGCATCGCGATGCTGCTGCGTTACATGCCCACTGGCAAGTACTTCCAGTACCTGCTCGCCGGCTTCTTCCTCTCGGCCTTCCTGAACGTGCCCATCATCGGCGCCGCCATCGTCGGCGTTGCCCTCGCGATCGCGTTCTACCAGCGTGCCGAGAGGGACACCGAGCTCGCCGCCCACGCTTCCGCAGACGCCTTCATCGGAGAGGATGAGTAACCATGGAAAACGAGAACATCACCGCCGTCGCCGAGGGCAAGCCCTCCGGCTACAAGGTCACCAAAAAGGACCTGCGCAACGCGAACTGGCGCTGGCTCATGAGCGTGTGCACCTTCAACTACCAGACCCAGCAGGGCGCCTCAGTCGCCTACGCCCTCTCGCCGGTCCTGAGGAAGATCTATACGAACGACGAGGACTATAAGCAAGCGCTCAACAACCACTTCCGCTACTACAACACCCAGCCTTGGCTCGCCGCCATCATCCTCGGCGCCTGCGTGGCCATGGAGGAACGCGACGGCCTAGCGGCGGCGGACGCCGTCCAAGACCTGAAGATCGGCACCATGGGACCGCTCGCCGGCGTCGGCGACTCCCTGCTCATGACCATGATCCCGACCATCATGGGCTCCATCGCCGCCTACATGGCCATCGAGGGCAACCCCGTGGGAGCCGGCATCTGGTTCGCGCTCATCCTGGCCATCTTCTGGGTCCGCATGCACGCCCTCGAGTTCGGCTACAAGCAGGGCGTGAAGCTCGTCACCGACTTCAGCGAGAAGCTTCCCAACCTCACTGCCGCCGCCTCCGTGCTCGGCCTCACCGTGGTCGGCTGCCTCATCGCCTCGGTCATCGGCGTCACCTGCCCGATTAGCTTCAGCTTCGGCGACGTCTCGATGGAGATTCAGCCGCTGCTCGACAAGATCCTGCCTGCCATGATCCCCGCCGCCATCACGGGAAGCGCGTATTACCTTCTTACCAAGAAGAACGCGAGCATGACGGCCCTCATCCTCGTGGTGATCGTCCTCGCGATGGTCGCCTCCGCCGCCGGCATCCTTGCCTAGCTTCGACCCAAGAGATTGGTGAATCAATGAGAAAGATAGTTGTGGCGAGCCATTCCCTTCTCGCCCAGGGCTTCAAGGACACCCTCGAGTTCCTTACGGGTAAGAGCGACGCCGTCAACGCCGTGTGCGCCTACGTGAACGACAACGGCGAGGGGCTCGACGCGGCGGTCGAGGCGGCTCTTTCGGGCACTGACGAGGTCGTCGTCCTCACCGACGCGCTCGGCGGCAGCGTGAACCAGCGCTTCTCCCGCTTCGCCTCCGACCGGATCCACGTGATCGCGGGTGTCAACCTCCCGCTCGCCATGACGGTCGCGCTCGCGCGCCCCGACGAGAAACTCGACTTCGACGCCCTCGTCGACGAGGCGCGCCAGCAGATCGTCTACGTGAACGGTGCCAGTTCCGCCGAGTGCGAAGACGACGAATAGAGGAGGTCGACGATGAGAGAGTTCCTTAAGGACGTGTGGATGCACGGCGGTGAGGAAAGCCGCGCCATCACCCCCGAGAACATCACGGGCGAGAAGGGCCGTGCCGCCATGTCGGCCAGCCACCTCGGCGTCGGCCGCAAGGGCTCGTGCTGCGTGCCCCTTGAGTCCGGCGAGACCATCACGCTCGCGGACATCGAGGGCCCCGGCATCATCCGCCACATCTGGATGACCGTCCCCGACAAGACCGCCGCCGGCAGCTTCGTCATGCGCGACCTCGTGCTGCGCTTCTACTGGGACGACGAGGAGACCCCCTCGGTCGAGTGCCCTGTCGGCGACTTCTTCTGCAACGGCTTCGGTGAGCGCGCCATCGTCAACTCGATGCCCATCTGCGTGAACCCGACGGGCGGCATGAACTGCTACTTCGAGATGCCTTTCAGGAAGCACGCCAAGGTCACGCTTACGAGCGAGCACCCCGGGTTCATTAAGTACATCTTCTACACGTTCAACTACGCGCTCACCGACGTGCCGGACGACGCCATGTACTTCCACGCCCGTTTTAACCGCGAGCGCAGCACCCGCAGGGGCGTCGACTACACCGTGCTCGACGGCGTGCGCGGCAAGGGCTACTACGTCGGCACCTACATGGCCCTGTGCGCCCTGGAGCGCTATTGGTGGGGCGAGGGCGAGATGAAGTTCTTCCTCGACGGCGACGAGGAGTTCCCCACGGTCACCTCGACGGGAGCCGAGGACTACTTCGGCGGTGCCTGGGCCTTCCTCGACAGGCCGCCCCACGCGCTGCCCGAGGCGCAGTGCTTCAACACGCTGTTCGCCGGCTACCCGTACCGCTCGACGCGCGACGCCACGCGCGACCGCTTCAGCGCGGGCAAGCCGAACCCGAACCCGATGCTCGCGACCAACGACGACGCGCTGCCCAGGCACGGCCTCTACAGGTGGCACCTTCCCGACCCGATCTCGTTCAAGGAGGACCTGCGCGTGACGTTCCAGGACCTCGGCAACGACGACATCAAGCTCTACGAGCGCGAGGACGACATCTCCACCGTCGCCTACTGGTACCAAAGCGAGCCGCACGCCGTGCTCGCCCCGTTTGCCGCAAGGCAGGACCGCGTGCCCAGGTAGGGTCGCCTCGAAACAAGCCAACGTTATGGGCGCCCGCGGTTGACCATGACTGCGGGCGTCCCTTTGTAAGGAGGATCACATGAGCGAAAAGCAAATGAGGCTCGGCGCCCTCGAGGCCGGCGGGACCAAGATGGTCTGTGCCGTGGTGTCCGGCGACGGCGAGGTCCTCGACCGTATGGAGACCCCGACGCTTACGCCCGCCGAGACCGTCCCGCAGATGATCGAGTGGTTCACCGTCCGTGATGTGGACGCGTTGGGCATCGGCGCCTTCGGCCCGACCTGCGTCGACCCCAACGACGAGCGCTACGGCTCCATCCTCCAGACGCCCAAGCTCGCGTGGCGAGGCCATGGTCTTCGCGCCGCGTTCGCCGACGCCCTCGGGATTCCGGTGGCCTACGACACGGACGTGAACGTTGCCTGCCTCGGCGAAGTGGTCTACGGCTGCTGCAAGGGGCTCGAGGACGCCGCCTACGTGACCATCGGCACCGGCGTGGGCGCGGGCGTCATGTGCGCGGGCAGGCTCCTTCACGGCATGCTGCACCCCGAGGCCGGCCACATGCTGGTAAGGACCCGTCCCACCGAGGAGGGACGCTGCGTCTGCCCGAGCCACGCGAGCTGTCTCGAGGGCCTCGCCTCCGGCCCCGCCATTGCCGCGCGCTGGGGAAAGCCCGCGGCCGAGCTCGCGGACAACGATGAGGTGTGGGCGCTCGAGGGGGATTATCTGGGGCAGATGTGCGCGAACCTCGTGCTCATGTACTCGCCTCGCCGCATCGTCCTCGGCGGCGGCGTGATGCACCAGGAGCAGCTCTACGGCATCGTCCGCAAGAAAACCCTCGAATATCTGGGTGGCTACATCCAGACCGCCGAGCTTAAGGACATGGAGCGCTACATCTGCGCCCCGGGCTGCGGCGGCGACCAAGGAATCCTCGGCGCGGCCGAGCTGGCAAGAAGGGCGCTCGCGTAACTTGCGCTCTCTCCGCCATACAACGCGTTAAGGAAAGACGAGCGCTTCTTGCCAATTGAGCGGCAAGAAGTGCCCGTCTTTTGCATTTTTGTCTCTCAAAATCTTATTTTCACGATTTGCATTTTCATCCCGTTGTCACCGACCCTTGCGAGAAACCGGAAAAAGCCGCTGACAGAAGGGTCTCTCAAATCGTTATAACCCAGCATATAGCCGCGACTTGTGACCTGCAGACGGCTGTCCCACGTGCCGATTTCCTTGGCGGCATCCGAAACCGCAAAATATGCCCCCACATCCTTGATTTTGCAGTCTTAAGCCATGTTTTTGCGATCATCTTTACTGCTGTCCGATTGGCAGCATCAAAGACCAGCACACCGCCGGGGAAAGCGTCCGCCATCTCCCGCACCAGTTCCCGGACCTGCTGGGTCAGAAAGTAATAGAACACCCCGGAGGCAAAGAACACCGCCCCGCCGGAGGCATCGATTTTGCTAAACCATGTGGTGTCTTTCAGGTCGCAGGGGATATTTTGTTCTCGATCCCCGGCGGGCAGTAGCTGCTGCCGCAAGGCAATCACATCCGGGAAGTCCAGATTGTAAATCTTGCATCTACCGTTGTCGCAGGTTCTGCCGGTGTTGTCCAGTCCGCAGCCCAGATTGACCACCGCCGCATTGGGGTGGCCTTTCAGGTAATCCTGTACCTCGAAAGCAAGATCACCCTGCCGCATTGCCACCTCCAGCGCACCAAAGCGCTGTATCAGGCTGCGGGAGTTTTTCTCTGCCTTTGAAAAGTCGTAGTCGATCTGGTCGAGCAGACGAACCGCTGTTTCATCCCTGTAAAGGTTCGGGTACAGCTCCGTACACAGCTTCCGGGAATACAGCGGGAGGATCAGCGTCTCCTGCACGGTGTTTTTCTCGATTTTACATTTCATAGGTCCCTTCCTCAGTGAATAAAAACTGTCGTAATTGCCGCCAGCACAGCCGCTATGGCCGTCATGCCTATCGCCATGTGCGGGATGGATGCAAAAATGCCCGCATGGCGTCCTCAAACGCCATATCCGCCACACTGCCTTGCAGAACGGCGCAACGCCCCTCCTGGATTGCAGTTCGGTTGAGCTTTCTAGCCTTCTCCACGCTGACGGGCGAATAGTCGATGCCCTTGACGACGCCATGCGGGCATTTTTTCAGCAGCCGTTTTATGTTCGCCCCGCCGCCGCAGCCGCAATCCAGCACCTTGGCATTTGGCGCAAGTCGTAGAAATTGAAGTCCCCACTGCGCCACAGGGCTGTGGCCCAGATTCATCATGACAACCATAAGTTTTCCGCCGAGGCCCACGGGCTTGCGGGTGTTTTCAAAGAACGACATCTGGTCCCTCCGATTTCGTGCATTCCGCATAGGTCAGCGGGAACGAGGCCTTCAGCACCGCGCTTTTCTGCACCGTCCAGCCGTTTTGACGCAGGAAACGCAGGTATTCCTCGCTTGTCCACCTGCTGTGGAGGGGGAATCCCGCCATACTCATGAAAAAGGCTTTTGCCTTGCCGGAAACCGAGTTCCCCGCGTGGGTGAAGGTTGGCGCAATGAGCACGCCGTCGTCCTCCAGCACCCGCCTGATTTCTTGCAGGGCCTTTTCCGGATGCGGCACTATGTGAAGCGCGTTGGACGCGATCACCACTTCGAAGGACTTCTGTGCATAGGGCAGGCGGAACATATCTTGTACGGAAAAGTGCAGCTTTGCGGATTGATTGTCCCGCTTTGCTTCTAGGATCATCTTTGCAGAAGCGTCCGTAGCCTCGATGTGCGCCGCCGCATTCACAATGTTCTTTGCGATAAGCCCCGTGCCGGTGGCAACCTCCAGTACGGTTTTTGCCTTCACAACCGGCCCGATCAGCTCATACATCTTCTCATACGCCGCCCGGTCCTTTCGCATGAAACGCTCGTACCGACCGGCATTCTTGTCCCAGAAGCCCTTGCGTTCGTGCATGGCTATCGCCCCCAAACAGTTAGAGCAATCTAACTATAACACACGAATCATGAAGTAAGATAAGGCTAACCTTATTTCTTGGCCAAGACGCATCTCTCCGACCCTTTGAATCACTCCTTTTCAAGCCACTCGCTACGAACCCCGGTGGAAACCCGGGATTGATTAAAGAAGCGACCTGCGGTTTCGCGAATCAATTGAGTCATTCCCGAAATCGCGAATCAAGGGCCTGATTCGCCCAAATTGGGCACGAATTGGCCCTTAGGCGGTACGACGCGACACGCATCGACAACACTCGGATTGGATTAGTCACTGAGCGGGAATAGTAATAGAACACTTGTTCTTGTATTTCATACGGTTTCGTACGGTCCGATGGCGACCGATGGGGGCGTTTCGCAACCGCCGCACCTGCAAGCCACATG
The DNA here is from genome assembly GCA_036551635.1 of Collinsella sp. Taxonomy (GTDB): domain Bacteria; phylum Actinomycetota; class Coriobacteriia; order Coriobacteriales; family Coriobacteriaceae; genus Collinsella. The sequence continues at coordinate 6,838 of JAXKEA010000044.1, read as the reverse complement.
GTTTCACAATCGGGTAAAAACTCAGAAGGCTCCTCGTGAAAAACGAGGAGCCTTCCTGTTTCCTTCGGCGCGGGCGGATCGGGACCCGCTGCCGATCTAGAGGCACTCGGTCAGAATCTGGAACACCTCGCTGCGCTCCAGTTTCTTGGCGCAGCCGCCGGTGAGCACGCAGGTGTCCGCAACCTTGTGCAGCGTCTCGTCGGACGCGTCGGAGCCCATCTCGGCGAAGCTCGCGGGAAGCCCCATCTCGCCGATGAACGTCTGCAGGCGGTCGATGCCCTCGAGTGCCACCGTAAGGTCGTCTTTGCCCTTGGCGTCGACGCCCCACACCTCGCTCGCCCAACGGGCGAACTGCGCGGGCGCCTCGGGGGCCAGGTGGCGGTAGAGCGCAGGGTGGATGACCGCGAGGCCCATTCCGTGGTTGGTGTGGGTGTACGCGCCGTACTGGTGCTGGATCATGTGCGCCTGGAAGTCCGTTGACTTGCCGATCTTGAGCACGCCGTTCTCGGCCATGGCGGAGTCGTATACGAGCTCGTTTCTGGCATCGAGGTTCTGGTCGTCGTCCGCGATGAGGCGCATGTTGCGGATGACGTTACGCTGGATGGCGAGGTTGATGTCGTCGGTGACGTTGCGTCCGCGCGGGCTTCCGAAATAGCTCTCCATGCAGTGCGAGAGCGTGTCGAACGCGCCGCTCATGAACTGCGCGTGCGGCACGGTGAGCGTGAGCGCCGGGTCGAGCGCCGCCCACATGGGCATCGCCCCCAGATAGGCGCCCTTCACGTGCGTCTCCTCGTTGGTGATGACGGCGCCGTTGTTCTGCTCGGCGCCCGTGCCGGAGAGCGTCACGATGCAGCCCATGGGGATGAACGAGCTCGGCATCTTGCCGTCGGCGTGCTCGAACGTCTCGATGTCCTCGTCAAGCATCGCCTGCGCGGAGACCACCTTGCAGCAGTCGAAGACCGACCCGCCGCCGACGGCGAGAATGAAGTCGACCTGCTCCTCGCGTGCGAGCGCGGCGCCTTCCTGGCACTTCTCGTAGGTCGGGTTGGGCATGATGCCGCCGAAGTCCACCACGCGCTTGCCCGCGCTCGTGAGCTTATCGACCACGTGGCCGTAGACGCCGGTTCGTTTGACCGAGCCTCCGCCGTAGGCGAGCATCACTGTCCTGCCCATGGCACCCATCTCGGCGTCGAGTGCCTGGTCCATAGCCCCCTCGCCGAAGTAGTTCCTGACCGGGTAGTCGTACGTGAATGAGTTCATGGCAATTCCTCCTAGTAAGTTATCAGTGCGGTCTGACTGCTCGTCTACACGTTGCGCACGAGCCCGGACAGCCATTCGATGGTGGCGGGGTCGTGGTGGTCGAAGAACGCGCTGCGCCCGGTGTCGAGCGCGGCGATGGCGACCATCTCGTCGTCGCCCAGCGCGAAGTCGAAGACGTCGAAGTTTTGCTCCATGCGATCGCGGTGCGTGCTCTTAGGGATACAGACCACACCGCGCTGCAGAAGCCAGCGCAACACGACCTGGGCGACCGTCTTGCCGTGCGCCTCGCCGATGCGAGCGAGGACCTCGTTGCAGAAGAGGTCGTTTCTGCCCTCCGCAAAGGGCGCCCAGCCCTCCATGGCCACCTTCTTGCCGGCCATGTACTCCTGCGCCTCGCGCTGCTGGAAGAACACGTTGCACTCGACTTGGTTCACGGCGGGGGCGATGCGGTTGAACGAGATGAGGTTTGCGAGGTGATCGGGGTAGAAGTTAGCTGTGCCTATGGCGCGGATAACGCCCTGCTCGTAGAGCTCCTCCATGGCGCGCCACGCGCCGAAGACGTCGCCGAACGGCTGATGGATGAGGTAGAGGTCGACGTAGTCGAGCCCCAGCTGCTTGGGCGACGCGTCGAAGCCGCGCTTGGCCCCCTCGTAGCTCACATCCGACATCCACAGCTTGGTCGTCACGAACACCTCGTCGCGCGGCAGGCCGCTCGCACGAATGGCGGCCCCGACCGCCTGCTCGTTGCCGTAGCTCGCGGCCGTGTCGAGCAGCCGGTAGCCGACCGAGAGCGCGTCCTCCACGGCGCGCTGGCATTCCGTGGCGTCCGGGATCTGGTACACGCCGAAGCCGAGCTGCGGCATCCTGACGCCGTTGTTCAAGGTGATGTAGTCCATGGTGCCTTCCTTTCTCGCAACTTGACGTATCCACCATACGAGGGGCGCCGCGCCGGCGGAAGTTTCCGTTGGTGAGGGTTCTATAACGCTGGGGTGCGCACGGGGTTATAACCCGCGGGTTCTAGGCGTCACCTCAAAGAGATCGGCGCCGAGCTCGTCGGCGATGGCCTGGGCTACGACAGCGGTGTGGCCCTGTGCCGAGTAGTAGGCCACGAGGACGTTGCCGTCTGCAGCGGGCGCTGCAGCGGGCTCGTCCTCGACAGCCGACTGGTCCTCGGCGGCGGCTTGGTTGGTCCGTTATCGTCTGAGCGCTACTCCTGCACGTCGAAATCGGGGCGTATGGCCAGGTAGCCTTCGAGTGCTTCCTCAGTGGCGGTGTAGTAGGTCATGGTCCCGTCGAGCTTGGCAATCTCGGCCATCTCGTCTTCGGTGAGGGAGAAGTCGAAGATGTTCGCGTTGTCGGCGATGTGGGCGGGGTTTTTGGAGCCGGGGATGATGGAGGTGCCCATCTGCACGTGCCAGCGCAGGATCACCTGGGCCGGGGTCTTGCCGTACTTCTCGGCGAGAGCGACGAAGACGGGCTCCTCCAGAAGACCTTTGTCGCCGTGGCCGAGCGGGTACCACGCCTCGATCACCGTGCCGTACGGCGCGAGGTAGGCGCGCAGGTCGCGCTGGGCGTGGTAGGGGTGGCACTCAACGGTCACGAGCTGCGGCTTGATGTCGGCGACCTTGATAACCTTGGCGATCTTGTCTTGCGGGAAGTTGGAGAGGCCGAGGGCGCGCACCTTGCCCGCACGGTACGCCTCCTCCATCGTGCGCCACGCGGCCAGGTAGTCGCCTACCGGCTGGTGCAGGATGAGCATGTCGACGTAGTCGAGCCCCAGGCGCTGGAGCGTGGCGTCCACCGCCGGCATGCCCGCGTCGTAGACGCTCGGCCAGAGCTTGGTGGAGACGAAGATCTTGTCGCGCGCGATGCCGCTCTTGGCGATGGCACGGCCCACGGCGCGCTCGTTCATGTAGGCGTTGGCAGTGTCGATGTGCTCGCAGCCAGCCGCGAGCGCGGCGGTTGCGGCTGCTTCGGCCTCGGCCGGGGTCATGAGGAAAGTACCCAAACCTTCGATGGGCATCTCTACGTCGTTGTTGAGCTTCAGATACTCCATGGTCTCCTCCTTAATGGTGACTTTTCGAATACAAGGCTACGGCGTTTGCTGACGTGCGAGAAGTTCACGTTGGAATGATGGATATAACCATGGGGTATATACGGCACATAATGCGTGACAGGAGGATCGATGTACAACCCACAGCTTGACACTTTCATCCGCGTGGCGGAGGCGGGCAGCTTCTCCAAGGCGGCACAAGAGTCCTTCATCACGCCCACGGCTGTCATCAAGCAGATGAACCTGCTGGAGTCGCGGCTAGGCCTTACGCTGTTCCACCGATCGCATCAGGGGCTTTCGCTTACGCGAGCAGGCAGGTCGCTGCTCGCCGACGCCCGCCATATCGTGCAGTACTCTCAAGAATCAATCGCACGCGCCCGCGTCGCCGAGCGTGGAGAGAAGCGCATCATCCGCGTGGGAGTGTCGCTCATGACGCCCAGCACGCCGCTCACGAAGCTGTGGCCGAAGGTGAAGGAACGTTGCCCTGGCATGAGCCTTCAGGTGGTCACGTTTGAAAACACACCCTCGGCGGCGCGCGGTTTGGCGAACCTCGGGCAAGACATGGATATCGTGGTAGGTATTTTCGACGATGCCTTTCTTAAAGAGCGCGGGTGCCTGGGCCTCGAGCTTTCGCGCGAGCCGCTCTGGTGCGCCGTTCCCGTCGACAACGAACTCGCCAAACGCGACATCGTCACATTCGACGACCTCCACAATCACGGTCTTATGCTTATACGCCGGGGCTGGAACGCCGAAATCGACCGCGTACGCGACGAGATACTCTTGCATCATCCTCAAATCGCGCTCGTAGACTTCCCGCAATATCGGGCGGAGGTGTTCAATCGCGGCGCGAACGAGGACCTCGCGCTTGCGACGCTGCCGTTGTGGGCCAACGTCCACCCCATGCTCAAAACCGTCCCTACCGATTGGGACTGTCTCGTGTCTTACGGGCTGCTTCATTCGCCGCACCCCGCCGACCATGTGCGGGAGTTCCTCGATGCGGTGTCTGCCGCGCTCGAGGCAAAGCATCGATAGGCAATCGCGAGCAGATGCGCTTATGCCTATGGGAATAACGGGAATAATGGCCTCCGAACCTTCTGGTTCGGAGGCTTTCTTTTTGCATGTCTGCCTAAAACGACTCCTTGCCAAAGCCCCTTGAGCATCGGGCGGCATTGTTGAGCGTGGGCGTTATCGTAGGTATCTTTGATCTCTTCCGGCAAATTGTCGGGAATCAGCGCCTTCAGTCTATCCTCGTTGCCATCCTGAATCGCCTGCTCGTAGTACCAGCATTTGAACTTCAACATGTCCAGCGCGCGGTTCATCTTCGCGATCTCCGACTCCATGTGGGCTTTCCGCTCCTCGAACATGGCCTCGCGCTTGGGATATGTCGATGGGCCCTCCGCACACCATTCCATGAACAGCCGGATGTCCTTGATCTCCATTCCGGCCTTCTTCAGGCATTCGATGACCCGAAGCGCCTCGAGTTCCGTATCGCCGAATCGGCGAATGCCGGACGTCCGCTCCAATTCCGGGAACAATCCCTGCTTGTCGTAATAACGTAGCGTGGAAACGGGCAGATCGAACATCTCCGCCACCTGTCCGATTGTATACATGGTCCCTCCGGACAAATCTAGAATTTACTCCTTGACCTAAAGTTAGGTTTAGGTATTACGTTTATTTTCGTCAATACAAATCGGGAGCGCAAGGGATTTTCGCCAAAGACGCACGCTTGCCGGAACGGTTTTCGCCGGCGGCGTGAACGGTGTGGGCGATATCGCCGGGCATCCTGCTCTGGGGCAGGCGCGACGAATAGGCATGGGAATCTAGACGGGCAGCTTGGCCGCGCGGAAAGAGATTTGTGTCCAGGATTATCGACAGGAGGAAATCAATCATGGCAATTAAACAGACGGCGGGCAGAGATGCCTTGGGGGACTTTGCCCCCAAATTTGCACAGCTCAATGACGATGTGCTGTTCGGCGAGGTGTGGAGCCGAGAAGACGGGCTTTCCCTTCGAGATCGCAGCGTGGTGACGGTTGTGGCCCTGATGGCGCAGGGACTGACGGACTCCTCGTTCCAATACCATCTGATGTCCGCAAAGAACAATGGCGTGACCAGGACGGAGATAGCAGAAATCCTTACGCACGCGGCGTTTTACGCAGGCTGGCCCAAGGCATGGGCGGCCTTTCGCATGGCGAAGGAGGTCTGGGCGGACGAAGACGCTGCCGACGCAAAGGCGCAGCACCAAAACGAGATGGCGTTTCCCATCGGTGCCCCCAACGACGCATTTGCGAAGTACTTTATCGGTCAAAGCTACCTCTCACCCCTTTCCACCGAGCAAGTCGGCGTTTACAACGTGACGTTTGAGCCCGGCTGCCGCAACAACTGGCACACCCATCACGCCAAAAGCGGCGGCGGGCAGATCCTCGTCTGCGTGGCTGGCCGAGGGTTTTACCAGGAATGGGGCAAACCGGCACAGGAGCTGTGCCCCGGCGATGTAGTAAATATTCCCGCAGGCGTAAAGCACTGGCACGGTGCGGCGCCCGACAGCTGGTTCTCCCATCTCGCGGTGGAGGTTCCGGGCGAGGAGGCCTCCAACGAGTGGTTGGAGCCCGTGGACGACGAGCAATACCTTAAAGCGACTGACAAGGAGGTTTAGGTATGGAACAGTTGAATCTGACGCAGGAATGGGACAAAGTATTCCCCAAAAGCGACAAGGTTGAGCACAGCAAGGCGACCTTCCATAACTGATACGGCATCACGCTGGTGGCTGACGTCTACGTGCCTAAGAACGCGGAAGGCAAGCTGCCCGCCATCGCCGTCAGCGGCCCTTTTGGCGCGGTGAAGGAGCAGTCCTCCGGTCTGTACGCGCAGAAAATGGCGGAGCTGGGCTTTTTTGCAATTGCCTTTGACCCGTCCTATACCGGCGAGAGCGGCGGCACGCCCCGCTATGTAGCATCGCCGGACATCAACACCGAGGACTTCTGCGCAGCGGTGGATTTCCTCTCTGTGCAGGAAAGTGTCGACCCGGAGCGTATCGGCATCATCGGTATCTGCGGTTGGGGTGGCATGGCGATTAACGCCGCGGCCATCGATACCCGTATCAAGGCCACTGCTGCTATGACCATGTACGACATGACCCGCGTGACCGCAAACGGCTATTTTGACGCCGAGGATTCCGAGCAGGCACGCTTTGATAAGCGGAAAGCGCTGAACGCGCAGCGCATCGAGGACTATAAAAACGGCAATTATGCGCTGGCGGGCGGCGTAGTCGATCCACTACCGGAGGATGCGCCGCAGTTCGTGAAGGACTATTTTGCCTACTACAAGACTCCTCGAGGCTACCATCCCCGCAGCCTGAACTCAAACGGTGGCTGGAATGTGACGTCCTCGCTCATATGACCCAATCCGCTGTCAAGAGCCACAATGGCCCCGCCGACCGCTTGCAATCGGTCGGCGGGGCCTGCCGTTGAACCCGTCCCGGTCCGCCCCCGGCATGTCGTCGACGCCTTCGGCTCAGTCTCATATCCG